>DATGGU010000069.1:0-41866 GCA_035308365.1 Streptosporangiaceae bacterium | reverse complement strand
AGCACCAGCGCGGCAACCAGTTCCGGGTGCTTCAGCGCGCACTGCAACGACAGCAGGCCGCCGTTGGAGCATCCCATGAGGACCGCGGGCGGCTCGGTCAGCGAAGCAACGACCCGGGCGAGGTCGTCGTCACTGGCATAGGGTGCACGCGGCTCGTCCGACCGCCCGTATCCCCGCCGGTCCCAGCGCACCACCCGGTAAGACCGCGACAGCGACTCGAACTGGGCGTCCCAGGATTCCCGGTGCAAGAAACCGTCGTGTGTCAGCACCAGCGGCCGGCCGTGACCTGTCACTTCGCAGAAGACGGCATCCCCGCCGTCGACCGGCAGGCGGCAGGCATCGACTGCGGACATGCCGCGACCGTAGCAGACGGCCGGATCCCGGTGACCTGGAGCAGGTGCCCGGCAGGCCAACGCCTGCCGGGCCGGACTACCGCGGTGCTACGGAGAGCACACGGCCTGGTTGCTCGTCGTGCGGGCCTCGTCGGCGGCACCCGGGTAACGCCAGCCCGGTTCGTGCCGCCCACCCCGGGGCAGGGGGCACAATTCATCCGGTGGGCCTTGCGCGCTGCGGGTCCCGGGCCAGCCGCACCCGATCGAAAGAGTGGACAGAAGCCGTGACAGCGCCCTCCCAGGCACCTGACCAGTCCGTCACCGCCACGATCGCCAGGGAACTCGGCGTCCGTCCGGGGCAGGTGGCGGCGGCGGTCGAACTGCTCGACGGTGGGGCGACCGTGCCGTTCATCGCCCGCTACCGCAAGGAGGCGACCGGGGCGCTCGACGACGCCCAGTTGCGCACCCTCGAGGAGCGGCTGCGGTACCTGCGCGAACTGGCGGAGCGGCGCGCCGCGATCCTCGAGTCGATCCGCTCCCAGGGCAAGCTTGACGAGGCGCTCGAAGCGCAGATCATGGCGGCCGATTCCAAGGCGCGCCTGGAGGACATCTATCTCCCCTACAAGCCGAAGCGCCGGACGAAGGCGCAGATAGCGCGGGAAGCCGGCCTTGAGCCGCTCGCCGGCGAACTGCTCGCCAACCCGGGCGCCGATCCGCGGCGGGCGGCCAGCGGCTACGTGGACGAGGCGAGGGGGGTGCCGGACGTCACCGCCGCCCTGGACGGCGCGCGGGCGATCCTCGGCGAGCGTTTCGCTGAGGATGCCGACCTGATCGGGGTGCTCAGGGAGCGGATGTGGTCGCGTGGCCGGCTCGTGTCGCGAGTACGGGACGGCCAGCAGGAAGCCGGCGCGAAGTTCGCGGACTACTTCGACTTCTCCGAGCCGCTGACCAAGCTGCCATCGCACCGGATCCTGGCCATGCTGCGCGGGGAGAAGGAAGAGTTCCTCTGCCTCGAGCTGGACCCCGCCGGGTCGGCCCCGGACACCCCCGACGGGCTCAACGATTACGAAGAGCTGATCGCGGCCCATTTCGGCATCGCCGACCAGGGCCGGCCGGGGGATCGCTGGCTCACCGAAACGGTCCACTGGGCGTGGCGGACCCGCTTCCTGGTCCGGCTCAGCGTGGATCTGCGGATGCGGCTGTGGCAGAGCGCCGAGCAGGATGCCGTTGCTGTCTTCGCCGCCAACCTGCGCGATCTGCTGCTGGCCGCCCCCGCGGGCGCTCGCACGACCATGGGACTTGATCCAGGGTTCCGCACCGGCGTGAAGGTCGCCGTGGTCGATGCGACGGGCAAGCCGGTCGCGACGGACACCATCTACCCGCACGACCTGAAGCGGCCCGCGACATCGAAGCCCGGCGCGGGCCGGGAGGCGCACGACCTGAAGTGGCCCGCGACATCGAAGCCCGGCGCCGGCTGGGAGGCGTCGATCGCCGTGCTGGCCCGGCTGGCCGCGGCCCACCGGGTCGAGCTGATCGCCATCGGCAACGGCACCGCGTCACGCGAGACCGACCGGCTGGCCGCCGCGCTGATGAAGGCGCACCCCGAACTGAAGCTCACCAAGATCGTGGTCTCCGAGGCGGGAGCGTCGGTATATTCGGCGTCCGAATACGCCTCGCAGGAACTGCCCGGCATGGACGTGTCACTGCGCGGCGCGGTGTCCATCGCCCGCCGCCTGCAGGATCCGCTCGCCGAGCTGGTCAAGATCGATCCCAAGTCCATCGGGGTCGGCCAGTACCAGCACGACCTGTCCGGCGTGCAGCTGTCCCGTTCGCTGGATGCGGTGGTCGAGGACTGCGTGAACGCGGTCGGCGTGGACGTGAACACCGCGTCCGTCCCGCTGCTGGCCCGCGTGTCCGGCATCAGCGAGGGACTGGCCGGCGCCATCGTGGCGCAGCGGGACTCGGCCGGCCCGTTCCGTAACCGCCAGGCCCTGCGGAAGGTCCCGCGCCTTGGCCCCAAGGCGTTCGAGCAGTGCGCCGGGTTCCTGCGCATCACCGATGGCGACGACCCGCTGGACGCCTCCGCCGTTCACCCGGAGGCATACCCAGTGGTCCGGCGCATCCTGACCGCCGCCGGGACCACCATGCCGGAGCTGATCGGGAACACGGCCGTGCTGCATGCCCTCCGGCCGGGACAGTTTGCTGACGAACAGTTCGGCGTGCTGACGGTCAGCGACATCCTCAAGGAACTGGAGAAGCCGGGCCGTGACCCGCGGCCGGCTTTCACCACCGCCTCGTTCGCCGACGGGGTGGAGACACTGGCCGACCTGGCGCCCGGCATGATCCTGGAAGGCGTGGTCACCAACGTCGCGGCCTTCGGCGCCTTCGTCGACGTCGGCGTGCATCAAGATGGCCTGGTGCACGTGTCCGCGATGTCGCGGAACTTCGTCTCCGATCCGCGCGAAGTGGTCAAATCCGGCGACGTTGTCCGGGTGAAGGTCCTCAGCGTGGACACCGCCCGCAAGAGAATTTCGCTCACCCTGCGCCTCGACGACGAGGCGGGGGGCGAGCCACGCGCGCCACGCGACACACCGGCCAAGCAGAACCGCAGGCGAGGCGATCCACCCCCCAGCGGCGCCATGGCCGACGCGCTGCGCCGGGCCGGCCTGGGTGGCGGCGACAATTCCAAAAAGTAACGAGATTTCCTTCGTTACGGACACGCACGGTCCACCCGAAGCCCGGCCTCGCCACCGCTGAGCTGAGTTGAGCGTCCCGGGACGTCGCTGGGCGCGTAGCGTTCCCGCCGTTGCAGAACCCCCTCCGCTACCGGGAGATGGCTGGCGGGCGGCGGCCTTGACTCTCACCTTGGGGGAGCCCGCACACTCACTTTGCCGGGCCCGACCGGCCCGGCGGCGAGGGAGTCAGCGTGAAAGAAATCAGCATCGGAGAGTTCGCCCGACGGTCGCGCCTTTCGCTGAAGGCACTCCGCCTGTACGACGAGCGCGGGGTGCTGGTGCCTTCGCGCGTCGATCATGCGTCTGGTTATCGCTACTACGACACAGCCCAGCTCGGCCAGGCACGCCTTGTCGTGATGATGCGTCAGTTGCAGTTGCCGCTTAAGGCGGTCAAGGAGCTGCTCGCGTGCGATCCGGCCGACGCGGCGAAACGCATCGCTGAGCACTGGCGCGACGCCGAAGCGGCACACGGCGCGCGGCGCGAGCTAGCCGACTACCTCGTCAGCCGACTGAGCGGAATGAGGCCTGTCATGTACGAGGTCGCCACCCGGGAGATGCCCGAGCGGAGCCTGCTCTGCCTGAAGCGCAACGTCGACGAGCAGGGGCAATGGGCGTTCGGCAAGGAGTTCATCGCGATCTTGCGCGAGCGCCCGCTCCCGAGGATCGAAGGACGAGAAGGCGCGGCCTTCTCCATCCAGTGGGGCTGGGTGAGCGCTGACAGCGACGGCCCGGTCGAATGGTGCAAGCCGGTTCCGCAAGCGGAGGCGCATGCCCTCGCAGAGCACTATCCCGAGCTGACGTTGCGAACCGAGCCGGCGCACCGGGAGGCGTTCGTCGCGCTGCCAGACTGGTCCGGGCCGGATTCAGCGGTGCACTGGCAGCTCGCTATGGAGTCACTGCAGGCCTGGGTGCAAGAGCAGGAGCAGGAGCACGAGGATGAGCGTCTTGCCCGCACGCCCGAAGACCTCGGCCTGCGCATCACCTATCTCGCGACCGGGCCCGTCACCGCCCCCGACTGCGACGTCGCCGTCCCGTTCGCCGTAGAGCGATGATCGAAGCCCGCAACCTGGTCAAGCGCTACGGCTCCACCACGGCCGTCAACGACCTGTCCTTCTCCATCCGGCCCGGCATGGTCACCGGCTTCCTCGGCCCGAACGGCGCCGGGAAGACCACCACCATGCGGATGATCCTGGGCCTGGACGCCCCGACGCAGGGCTCGGTAACCGTCGGCGGGCGCAGCTACCGCGACCTGCCGGCACCCATGCGCGAGGTGGGCGCCGTCCTCGACGCCAGGGCGCTGCACGGTGGCCGCCGGGCCTTTGACCACCTGCTGTGCCTGGCCCACAGTAACGGCATCCCCCGCAGCCGGGTGGACGAGGTGCTCCGCACTGCCGGTCTGGAGGGCGTGGCCAGGCCCTCATCAGCGGTCATGCCCCCCATGCGGCGCTCGGCGATCCCGGGGTAGCCCGGGCGGTGGCCGGAGCGGGGCTGTACCTGACCGCCCTGGCGGTGCTCGCCGTCACCGCCGGGACCTTGCTCCGGCGCCCGGCCGCCGCCATCGCCGCCATGGTGGGCGTCCTGTTCGTCCTGCCCGGGATCGCCCAGGCGCTGCCGGACTCGTGGCGGAACCCGGTCAACGAGTTCTGGCCGACCCAGGCCGGGGGCCAGCTCACCAGCGTCCACCCGGCCGCCCACAGCCTCCAGCCCTGGCTCGGCTTCGGCGTGATGTGCCTGTTCGCCGCCATCGTGTACGCCATCGCCTGGACTCTGCTGGACCGCCGGGACGCATGACGCGGCCAGGGCGCCTCGCCATAAGCTGCTCGGCAAGAACATGAGATACCTCGCCGTCGCAGACAATGAGAAGGACGGATCCACGCGTGCAAGGCAGCCAGCCCGACCCGTTCGGTACCGCGGATCTGCGCCGCCGGGTGCTCGACGCCTGGACGGCGTCGCCCGCGCGGTTCCGTGAGGACGCCAACGCGGAGGAAGATTACGCTCTCGGCGGCTACCGTGATCGCGTCATCGTGGAACTGGCGCAGAACGCCGCCGACGCGGCCGCGCGCGCCGGGGTGCCAGGCCGGCTGCGCCTGACCCTGCGCTCCGGAACCCTGGAGGCGGCGAACACCGGAGCACCCCTGACCGCGGCGGGCGTCGCGGCATTGTCCACCCTGCGCGCGTCAAGCAAAAGAGGCCCCGGGGCGCAGCAGACGCAGGCTCGGGCGCCCAGGGCAGAGGCATTCGGGCCGGGGGCATCCGGTGCTGAGGCGCCCGGGGCGGCGGTGCCCGGTGTTGAGGCGCCCGGGGCAGGGGTGCCCGGTGTCGAGGTGGCAGGTGCTGAGGTGGCAGGTGCTGAGGTGGCAGGTGCTGAGGTGCCCGGTGCTGAGGTGGCAGGTGCTGAGGTGCCCGGTGCTGAGGTGGCAGGTGCTGAGGTGCCCGGTGCTGAGGTGGCCGGGGTGGGGGCGCCCGGCACCCGCGCGCCCGGCGCCCATGGGTCCGGGGTAGAGACGGCCGGGAGGCAGGCGCGCGAGATGGTCGGCAGGTTCGGTGTGGGTTTCGCTGCCGCGGTCGCGGTCAGCGACGAGCCTCGCATCTGCTCGCTCACCGGCGCGGTGACCTGGTCCCGCCGTGCCGCCGCTGACCTGGTCCGGCGGATTCCCGAGCTGGCCGGCGAGTTCGGCCTTCGGTCGGGACACGTCCCGGTGCTGCGGCTGCCGTTCGCCGCCGACGGCGCGCCTCCCGAGGGTTTCGCGACAGCCGTCACGCTGCCCCTGCGGGACGATGCCGCCGGCCAGCTCATCCGGCGGCTGCTCGCCGAGACCGGCCCCGCGCTCCTGATCGCGCTGCCTGCCCTCGCCACCATCGAGATCGAGGCCGACGGCGCGCCCCGGATACTCACCGCGGCGCGCGACGGAAACGGCGTCACGATAACCGTCGACGGCGCGGCGGCCCGCTGGCGCACCGCAGCCGCCGCCGGCCAGGCCGATCCGCGGCTCCTGGCCGACCGCCCCGCCGAGGAACGCGCCCGCCCCTCCTGGTCCGTCCGCTGGGCGGTCCCGGTCGCTCCGGGTGGCGAGCCAGCCGGTACGCCGGCCCGCCGCCTGCCCGATGAGGTCGCGCCCGCGCCGTTGCCGCCGGATGAGCCGCCTGGTCTCGATACGCCGGCCGGCCGTCTGCCTAACGGGCTTGGTGGCCCGCTGGCGCCGGTGGACGGGCCGTCTGCTCTCGACCCGCCGGCTGCTGGTTTGCCTGGTGCAGCCGGGGGCGGGCCGGCGGGCGGGCCTGGTCTTGATACGCCGGCCGGCCGTCTGCCGGATGGGGTGGGTGGCGTGGTGCATGCGCCGACGCCGACGGATGAGCCGCTGGGTCTCCCGGCGCTGCTGCTCGCCTCGTTTCCGCTCAGTCCTGACCGCCGTCACGTCGCGCCCGGGCCGCTCACCGACTTCCTCGTTGACCGGGCCGCCGAGGTCTACGCCCGCCTGATGCCCGGCCTCGCGCCGGGACCCGGCCTGCTCGATCTGGTTCCGGGTCCGGTCGCCTCGGGCGAGCTGGACGCGCGGGTGCGCCGCGCGATACTGGCGCGGCTGCGGGATACGGCGTTCCTGCCCGCCGCCGGGCCTGGCGGCCCGCGGGTCAGGCCGCGGGACGCGGTCATCCTGGACGCGAACCTCCCTGGCCTCGACGGCTGCCTCGCGCCGGTTCTGGACGGCCTGGTCACCGGTCCGGCCCGGCATCCCGCCTTCGCGGTGCTCGGCGTCAGGCAGCTCCGGCTGGCCGAGCTTGCCGACATGCTCGCCTCGCTCGACCGGGACCCGGCCTGGTGGCGGCGGCTGTACGACGCGCTGGGCGGGGCGGATCCGGGCGAGCTGAGTGAACTCGGGGCGCTGCCGGTGCCGCTCGCCGACGGGCGGCTGGTACGGGGGCCGCGTGGACTGCTGCTGCCGGGGCCGGGGGTGGAGCAGGCCGGCCGGCTGCGGCCGCTGGGCGTGCGCGTCGTACATCCCGGCGCGGTGCACCCGCTGCTTGCCCGGCTGGGCGCGATTGAGGCTACGCCGCGGGGTGTCCTCGCCGACCCGGCCGTGCGCGCGGCGGTCGAGGCATCGTACGACGAGGACGATCCCGGCCCGATTGCCGAAGCGGTGCTCAGCCTGGTCGCGGCCGCGCACCTGCGGCCGGGGGAGCTGCCCTGGCTGGCCGGCCTGGCGCTGCCGGGCGCCGACGGCGACTGGTATCCGGCGGGTGAGCTGCTGTTCCCGGACGGGCCGCTGGCCGGGGTGGTCGCCGCTGACACGCCGTTCGGCATCCTCAGCCCGGCGGTGCTCGGCCGGCACAGCGCCGCGACGCTCGAAGCGGTTGGCGTGCTGTCCTCATTCGGCCTGCTGGCCGCCGAAGACGTTGCCCTCGATGATCCCGGCCTCGACCTGGACGGCGCCGAGGACTGGGCGGCCGACACCTGCGCCCGGCTGCCGGCCGGTGGCGTACCGCCGGTGGCGGCCGAAGTTCTGGCAGTCCGCGACCTCGAGCTTGTCGACCCGGCGCGCTGGCCGCGGGCGCTGGACATGCTCGCCGAGCCAGCCTTGCGGGCGGCGATCGTCGAGCCCACCCGGGTGCTGCTCGCCGACGGCCGCCACGCCGACGTGCCGTCCTATACCGCCTGGTGGCTCCGGCACCATCCGGTCCTCGGTGGTCACCGGGCCGCCGACGTGCGGGCCGCCGACGCGGATCCGCTGCTCGCGGGCCTGTACGACGAGGTCGTTCTCACCGTGGACCCGGCGGTGGCCCGCGCACTTGGCGTGCGGACCTCGGTTGCCGTACTGCTCGACGAGCCGGGCGGGGCTGACGAGCTGCTCGACCGTCTGGCCGACCCGGCGCGGACGGTGACCCGGGCGCAGTTGCGGCTCCTGTGGGCCGCGCTCGCAGCCGTCCCACAGGCCACTGCGCCGGACCAGGTCCGCGCGGTACAGGGAGAGAAGGTCGTCGTGGCCGGCGCCGGGGACGCGCTGGTCCTCGACACCCCCGATCTCTGGCCGCTGGTGTCCGCCCGCCCCCTGGTGCTGGCACCCTACGACCGGGCCGAGCGGCTCGCTGACCTGCTGGATCTGCCGCTGGTCTCGGAGGAAGTCAGCGGCCTGGTCGAATCGTCACCGCAGCGCCGCCCGGTTCCCGCGATCGTGTCCGCGGTGCTGCCCGGCGCTCCCGCGACCTACGAAGCCCATGACAGGCTCGTCGTGGATGGGATCTCCGTGCCGTGGCGTTACACCGGTGGAGCCGTGCACGCGGCCGGGCCCGGCGGCCTGGCTCGCGGGCTGGCCTGGGCCTCGGGCAGATGGCCACTCCGGCATCTGCTCGCCGCTCTGCTGCGGGATCCCGGCGAGGCTACCCGCCTGCTCGCCGAGGCCGACCTGGACCCCGATCTGCCGTCCGGCCATTAACCCCACGAACCCGGCGGCACCAACCGGGAGCAGCCAGCCTGGCTCACCCGGAACCGGCGCGCCGCGGATCACGAAGGTGCAGCCGGAGCTCGGAACTGTAACGGGTGCCGTTACCGTCGGTGAGCCAGGCGTGCTCGGGGCCGGGCAGCACCTCGGTAATGGTCACCGGAGTCGCCGGCCCGCCACGGTGGTGAGCGGAGCGGATCATCCCGCACAGGATCCGGGCATACAGCGGGCTTGTCAGGTCGAAGTAGCAGGGCTTGGACTCGGTGCCGATGAGGACGAAGACCCGGTCGCCGAGCCCGAGGCGTTGCCGCCATTCGCGCACCGCCAGGTAGCGTTCCCGCTCGCCGCTGACGGCGGCGAGCCCGGTCCCGGCCACGGTGGTCCGCCAGGTTTCCCGGATGACCACCAGGCCGTCGATGTCGACGCGGGGAGTGTGCGGCCGGCTCCCGGCGAGCTTCCACGCGTCGAACACACGCATGCTCAGCAGGCCGGCGAACAGGTCGATGACCGGCCACCGGCGACCGTCGCCGGCCCGCACCTCCAGCCCGCCGTCGCCGGGGACGGCCGTGAGCGCGGTCACCGGAACGAGCCGGGCGGGCTCTGCGCCAGGGCCGCCGGCGAAGCCGAGCTGGATGTCGCCGGCGCCGATCATCCACTCGGCGTAACGTGCGCTCAATCGCGGCCAGTCGTCGGGGGTGAGCAACCGCACCCGGCTGCCAGGAACGTCGGCCAGCATCGCGGCCGTGAGCTCGCCGGGCGACGGGTGGCCGAGCGTGAAGAAATGAGTGTCGAACGCGGCGAGGCCGATGTGCAGCTCACCGAGCACGACCGTGAACTCGCCCCGCTGCACCGCGTCCCACGACGGCGCGCAGATATGCAGGTCGGGGCTGTGGATGCGGGCCGCCGCCCAGCCGGGGCCGGTGGCCGGGAACGTCTGCCGCACCACGGCAAGGAGTTCGGCCGCGCTGAAGCTGAGCTTGCTGGTCGCGGCGGGGACCTCGGCCAGGCCGAGCACGGCGGACCAGCGGCTGGTGAACTCCGATATCACTCTTTCCGGCACCGCGTCCTCGCCCAGCAGGGGGCCCAGCGCGAGGAACCACAGTTGCGAGAACGGGACTTCGGCGGTGCCCGCACCGGCCGCCAGGTCGCGGTAGATCTCCGCGATCACCTCCTGCGCGGCCGATGCGACCTCGGCTGTGAGCCAGCGCGCGGACAACAGCAGCGGCTCGAGCGGTGCCAGCTTGGCGAGGACCGCCCCGCCCAACGTCAAGTCGAGATCCCGGGTGGTGTCCAGGTAGCACGGTGTGCGCCCGCCGAAGGCGGCACCTGGATTCCGTCGCGGCGAGTGGGCGGCAATGCTGCTGAACTCTTCGTCCAGGCGGGCCAGGGCGGTGCCGAGTTCCTCCGGTGCCGTGGCCGCGGCCACCGCGTCCCGCGCCGCTTGCAGCCGCCCGAACGCGGCACCGAAGCGGGCCCTGGCCGCCGGGTCGGCGATGCGCTCGATATGCTCGCGCAGCGCCGCCTCGGCGGTCAGGTTCATCGGGAGATCGATGCCCCAGCGCAGCATGCCCCGTTCGGCGGCGCGCCCGGCCAGCGCGTAGACGTCGGCTTCGCGCCGGAACCAGCCGGGCTGCGCGCCGGTGAGCTGGCGCGCCACCTCCCATGCGGGACGCCTCCCGTCGGCGTGGGCGAGCAGTTCGCGCTCGGCGCCGGAGAGCGTTTCCGGTGGCCCGGACGGTCGCATCAGCCGGCCGCCGGCCAGGCTGTCGCCGGGGTAAAGCGACAGCGGGAGCGACGGCCTGGCGGCCGGGTCGGCGGCGATCTGCTCGGCGAAGGCGGCCAGCGCCCAGCGCTCAAAGAACACGTGCGCCTGGCGCACCAGGGATGGACCATGGTGGCCGCGCACGGGCGGGCCGGCCGGGTCGAGACTGACCCAGCAGACCGGGCCGAAGAACCCAATCGTGTCGTTCTTGGCGCAGTAACGCTGCCAGTACTTCCCGATGAGTTCCTCGCGGCGCCGGACCCCGGCCGTGCGCCGCGGCCCTGGGCCGGTTGCCGCGGTGGCCGCCACGGCCGCGGCGGCACCTGGGTTCTGCCAGGTCACCGCGGTACGGAAGGAGGGGTCGCAGGCGATGTCGTGTACCGCTTGGGCGATCGCGGCGGTCGCACCGGCGAACTGTTCGCCGAACACCGCCTCATCCGCCGCACCGGCCAGGAAGCCGTCGGCCGCCTGGGCGCACCCGGGCGCCCCGAGGCGGCCGACCCCGTCGGCGGGGAAGCCGGCCGACCGGAGCAGTGCCCAGCGCCAGGCGTGCCAGCCCGTCCCGGCCACCGGGACGAGGTGTGACTCGGCGGGCGGGCCCGTGCTGGCCGGCCGGGCTCCCGGAGCCGGCGCCCCGGCCACGACCGGGTGAGCGGCGGTCAACGGGTGACCCGCGGGATCACCGGGATCGTGCCCTCGGACGCTGCGCCGGTTTCCTGCCGCGACTGCGCCGTGTCGCCGAGCAGGCCCCGGGCGTGCGAGGCCATGCCGGCCACCGTCGGCTCCTGGAACAGGATCCGCATTGGCAGCCGGACACCGATCGCCTTCCGCACCTTCTCGATCAGCGAGACGGCGACCAGTGAGTTGCCGCCGAGGTCGAAGAAGTCGTCGTCCGGGCCGACCGGCCCGGTCCCGAGCACATCGGCCCACACGCCGGCCAGCACGTCTTCCAGGCTGGCGTCCGGCGGGACGGTCCGCGCCGGAGTTGACGAGGTCCCGGCGGCGGTGGCCGGGTCCGGTCCGGCGGCCGCATCCCGCCGGATCCTGGCGGCCATCTGTGGTACCGGGACGGTCGTGATCGCAACCTGCGGGCCCAGGTGTGCCGCTATCACCCGGCGGAACGCATCGGCACCGTCGCTGGGCCGGATCAGCCCGCGGGACGGCCGGGCCAGCCCTGGTATCGGCTGCCCGGGCGCAGTGGTTGACTGACCCGGCTCAGGCGCGGGCCGGCCGGGCCGGGAGGCGGGCACGGCGCTGGCATCCGCCGGTTCCCCGGCCGCAGCCGGGTCCACCAAGCGCATGGTGAAGTCGGAGATGCCCACGATCTCGCGGCCGTCCTCGTCGCAGATCGTGATGCTGGCCGACAGCACTCCGCCGCCGGACGCCTCCTGGCGCAGGTAGCTGTAGCAGCGAGCGGGCAGCGGCGCGCGCACCACCACCCGGCCGTAGCTCAACGGCAGGTACGCGCCTTCCCGGTTGTTCATGCCGAACGCGGTCGCGACGTCGAGCAGCGCCGGGTGCAGCCCCCAGCGGCCCAGCTCGGCCGCCACCTGCGTGGGCGCCTCGATCAGCGCAAGTTCCTCGCCGTCGCCCACCCACACCTGCCGCAGGCAGTCCCATCGCCCGCCGAACGTGACCACGCTGGTGCGGCCGGTCCGCCAGGCCGCGGCGGCCGGCCGGCAGCGGGCGCGGATGGCGGCAAGGTCCACGGTCTGCCCTGGCCCTGGCTCGCCGGTGGACGCGCTGCCCACAGAGAAGGTCCGCCCGCCGCTGGTCAGCCGGAAGTCCTCGCCGTCGAACTGCACCGACAGTTCAGCGGCATCCGGCACCCTCAGCGGTTCGAGGAAGACCACGTCCCGCAGCACCACCCCGCTGCCCGCGGAGGCCGCCTGGTCTGCGTGGCTGACCGCCGCCCGGACCGCCTCCAGGTGCGCCGTTCCCGGCAGCACGGGCACGCCGCCGATCCGGTGCTCGTCGAGCACCCAGTGGCTGCTCGCCGAGACCTTGCCGTAGCAGCGGTGCGAGCCGCCGCTACTGACGCAGGCCGTGAGCAGTGGGTGGTCCAGTCGCGACCGCCGTTCCGGCTGTGACGCCGGCCACGCGACCGCCTCCGCCAGCATGCCGACCTCGTCCCAGCCGCCCCAGTTGAGCGACACGACCCGGGCCCGCAGCCCACTGCCGGTTCCGGCAACGGAAGCAGAGCGGGCACAGGCATCGAGAAACGCGTTCGCGGCGCAGTAATCCGCCTGCCCCACTCCGCCCGCCAGGGCGGTCACCGACGAGCACAGTGCGACGAAGTCCTCGGTCATGCCGCCGAACTCCGCCAGCACCGTCAGCGTCCCGGTGAGCTTGGGCGCGAGCACCGACCTGGCCGCCTGCTCCTGTTTGACCTCGGCCAGGCCGGCGCCGGGCACGCCTGCGGCGTGGATCAGCCCATCCAGCCCACCCAGCCGCGCCGCCACCAGGCCCGCGGCGCGGTGCATGGCCTCGGGGTCGGCGACGTCGGCGGCGATGACCGTCACCTCGGCACCGTCGCGTTCCATCTGCCTGATGGCGTTGATCACCCGGGCGGCCCGGCCGCCCGCCTCCGCCGCGACGGCCGAGTCCCACTCTTCGCGTGGCGGAAGCAAGGTCCGGGACAGCAGCACCAGCCGCGGCTGGACCCGCCGCGCGAACTCGGCGGCCAGGGTAAGGCCGATGCCGCCGAGACCGCCGGTGATCAGGTACCGGCCGCGGTGCCGCAGGCCAACGGCGTCTTCAGCGGCCGGGAGCGGCATGGGGGAGAACTCGCGCACCCACCTGCGGCCGCCGCGCAGCGCCGTCGTCTCGTGCTCCGCCGGGGCGGCCAGCTCACTGAGCAGATCCGGCATCGGGGTACCGCTGGGGTCGAGGTCGATGCGGCGCGCGGTGAGCTCGCGCAGCTCCAACGGCACCACCCGGGTGATCCCGGCGGTGGTGGCGTGCTCCGGGCGGGTCAGATCATCGCCGCGGACGTCCTCGGTCCCGGTGACGAGCACATCCAGCGATGGCGCCCAGGGTGTTGTGGACCGGGCCGCGGCGATGGCCTGGGCAAGCCGCAACAGGCTGAGGAACCCGTGCTCCTGCGCCTCCCACGCGGCGGACACGTCAAGGCCGGCCGGGTCGCCGGCCAGCGCCCAGGCGTGCACGAACCGGCCGGGGAGGCCGCCGGCAGACGCCAAGGCAGCCAGCAGCGCGTCGTAGTCCTCCCGTTGCGAGGCCCTGATCCGCCAGCCGTCCGCGTCCTCGGTGAAGTGGCTGCCCGGCCGGATCGTGACCACGCTTGCGCCCGCGTCCCGCAGCGCTGAAGCGATCTGCTCGCCGGAGGGGCCGGCGGCGAATACCGCGAACCTGCCGGCTGGTGTGGCGACGGGGAGCGGCGGCTCCTGCCGCCACGCAGGCACCGCGAACCATTCCCCGACCGGCCGGGCCGTGGCGGGCCCGGCGGCCCGGTCATCCCCATCCCCGGCGTCCACCTCAGCCGTCAGGTCGGGTTCGATCCAGTACCGCGTCCGCTCGTACGGGTAACCCGGCAGCGGGACGCGGCGGCCGGCAGCTCGCGTGCCTTCGTTCACCGGCACCCCGGCCAGCCACAGCCGGCCCACCGTCCGGCACAGGACCTGCGCGTCACCAAGCTTCTCACCCGGGCCAGGCAGGCTCGGGAGTGGCCGCAGCCCGCCGCCCGGCAACTGCATCCCGGCCAGGCCAGCGAGCTGGCGGCCCGGCCCGCACTCCACCAGCACCCAGCTCCCGGACGCTGCCAGCGTGGCGACGCAGCGGCCGAACCGTACCGGCTGGCGCAGTTGCGCGGCCCAGTACCGGGGGTCGGTCGCCTGCTCGCCGGTGATCCAGTCGCCGGTCAGGTTGGAGACGAACGGGATCTGTGGTGCGGCGCGCGGCGTCGCGGCGACCGCGGCGGTGAACTCGGCCACGATCGGCTCCATCATCGGAGAATGGAAGGCGTGCGAGGTGCGCAGCATCTTTGCCTTGATGCCGTCCGCCCTGAGCGCCTTCGCGAGGGAGGTGACCTCCGCCGTCGGCCCCGCGACCACACACATCCCCGGCGCGTTGACCGCGGCCAGACAGACGCCGCCGGCCAGCCGGGGGGTGAGGTCGTCCTCGTCCAACTGGACCGCGAGCATGGAGCCGGCGGGCATGGACGACATCAGCCGGCCCCGCAGCGTCACCAGGCGCAGCGCGTCAGGCAGCGTGAACACTCCCGCGACGGTGGCGGCCACGTACTCGCCGATCGAGTGGCCGATCATCGCGGCCGGGCGGGCTTCCCACGACTGCCACAGCGTGGCCAGGGCATGTTCGATCACGAACAGCGCGGGCTGGGCGAGCCGGGTGTCGTCAAGCCGGGCAGCCGCATCCGCCGCGGTTCCCGCCGTTTCCCCGCCGCCTGCCTCCGTGGCCGCTGGCGGCCACATCACCGCCCGGATGTCCACCCCGTCGCCGCGAAGGAGTTCGCAGCACTCGTCAACGGCGGCGGCGAACACCGGTTCCTCCCGGTAAAGTTCCGCCCCCATCCCCGGGTATTGCGAGCCTTGCCCGGAGAACAGCAGGCCGAAGCCCGGCGCGGGGTCGGCCACCCGGGCGGTCGCCAGCCGTTTGGCGTCCCGCAGCGCGCTGGCCGCATCCGGGATGCTGTCCGCTACCACGAAGGCGCGGCAGGGGTACTGCGGGCGGCCCACCCGCAGAGTGTGGGCCACCGGTCCAAGCTCCAGCCCCGGCTGAGCGGTCAGGTGGCCGGCCAGCCGGGCCACCGACGCCGCGAGCGCCTCGCCGGTGTTGGCTGACACCCGCAGCACCTCGGCCCGGCGCGGCCGTTCGCCGTTCCGCTGCCCGCCGGGCGCCTGCTCGAGGATCACGTGGGCGTTGGTCCCGCCGATACCGAACGAGCTCACCGCGGCCCGGCGCGGCTCCTGGGCGGCATCCCAGCCGGACAAGGAGGTGACCACGTAGAACGGGCCCGAGTCGAACTCGATCGCCGGATTGAGCTGCGTGAAGTTGATGGTGGGCGGGATGAGACCGTGCTCGACGGCGAGCGCCGCCTTGATCAGGCTCACCACCCCGGCGGCCTGGCTGAGATGCCCGAAGTTGGACTTGACCGAGCCGATCCCGCACCAGTGCCGGTCCGCCGTGCCCGCGGCGTACACCCGGGTCAGGGCCGCGACCTCGATCGGGTCACCGAGCGCGGTGCCGGTGCCATGCGCCTCGACGTAACCGATCGAGCGGGGCTCGATCCCGGCCACGCCAAGCGCCTGGGCGATCACCTCCGCCTGCCCCTCTACGCTGGGGGCGGAGAAGCCGACCTTGGCCGCGCCGTCGTTGTTGACGGCGTTGCCCAAGATCACGGCACGGATGTGGTCGCCGTCCGCCCGGGCGCCGTCCAGGCGCTTGAGCGCGACCACCCCTGCCCCGCTGCCCCAGATCGTGCCGTCCGCCTTGGCGTCGAATGGCCGGCAATGACCGTCCGATGAGGTGAACCCATCGGCGGAGAAGTACCCCTTGCCGTGCGGAAGTTCCACGCACACCCCGCCCGCGAGCGCCATGTCACACTCGCCGGCCCGCAGTGCCTCGCACGCCACGTGCACCGCCACCAGCGAGGTGGAGCAGGCGGTATGCAGCGTCATGCTCGGCCCGCGCAGGTTCAGCCGGTACGACACGGTCGTCGCGATGTAGTCGGGATGGTTCCCGACCGAGACGCTCAGGGTGCCCGCGGCGGGTGCGATCCTGCTGTTGCGCCGCAGGTTCAGCCACTTGTACTCGTCGGCGCCGGAGCCCGCGTACACCGCGATCTCGCCGGGGTACCGGGCGGGGTCGCACGCCGCGTCGCCGAGCACGGTGTGCGCCAGCTCCAGGAAGATCCGGAGCTGCGGGTCGGCCAGCTCCGCCTCCCGTGCGGTCATCCCGAACAGCCCCGCGTCGAAGTACTCCATCTGGGCGAGTACCGGCGCGGCGCGGACGAATTCCGGGTCGGCCAGCTCGGCCTCGCTCGCGCCGCGGGCCCGCTGTTCGCCGTCGTCGAAGAAGGTCACCGACTCCACGCCGTCGAGCAGGTTGTTCCAGAACTGGCTGAGGTCGCCGGCGCCGGGGACCCGCGCCGCCATCCCGACGATCGCGATCGGCTCGACTCCGGTGGGCTGGGAATGGGTCAACGTCGGCCTCCTCAATCGGCATCGCCCAGGCCGCGCTCACGGCCTGGCACTGTCTCGGACCGCCTGGACCGCCCGCGGCGCGCCGCCGCGCGGGCCTGCGCCCGCGCGAGTTCGGGTGCGGCATGCACACCGTCGAGGTGCCTGGCCAGTGCGCGTATGGATGGGAACTGGAAGAGCTCGGCGACCGGAAGCTCGCGCCCGAACTGATCGGCGATCCGCTCCCGCACGGTGACGAGGGCCAGCGAGGAGCCGCCCGCGTCGAAGAAGTTCACGGTCGCGCCGACCTCCGGGCGCCCGAGCACGTCCCGCCAGATCGCCGCGATGGCCAGTTCCGACGGGCCGGCCGGTGCCGCGCCAGCCGGTTCGGCGCCAGCCGGGGCCGCGCCAGCCGGGGCCGCGACGGCCGGTGCCGCGCCAGCCGGTGCCGCGACGGCAGGCGGGTGTGGCCGCGGCTCTCCGGCCCCGGGCGCGGGCGGCGGCCCGGCCCAGGCGGCGGCCTCCGGTGGCAGCGGCGCCTCGCCGACCGGGCGGGACGGCGCGCCGGCGAGCGCGCCGAGCAGCGCGAGAAAACCAGCCAGGAACGCGCGCCCGCGCTCGGCGCTGAACAGGTCCGGGTTGTACGCCAGCTCTGCCGCGTAACCCTGGTCCTGCCTGGCTATGTAGACCGTGAGGTCGAACGGGGATCCCGGCAGCGGTGCCGCCAGCCGCCGCGTGTGCAGCCCGTCCAGCGACAGCCGGGGCTCGGGGAAGTTGTAGACGTTGAACAGCACCTGGACGAGCGGCGGCCGGGTGGGGTCACGGGGCACGGCGAGCGCCTCCACGATCCGGTCCAGCGGTGCCGCCGGGTGGGCAAGCGCGGCGAGCAGCTCGTCGGAACAGGCCCGGGCCAGGTCAGCGAAGCTGCCGGCCGGATCGATCCGGATCCGCAGCGGCATCACCTCGATGAAGAACCCGACGAGATCGCTGAACGCCGGGTGCCTGCGGTCCGCGGCCGGGGTTCCGATCACCAGGTCACGGCGGCCGGTGAGCCGGTGCAGCAGCACCCCGAAGCCGGCCAGCAGAACCGCCGGGACCGTGACGCCCAGCTGCTCCGACAGTTTCCCGGCCGCGGCCGAGGTGGCCGGGGGAAGGCCGGCGGCGGTGAGCGCGCCACGATAGGTCTGCACCGGCGGCCGGGCGGCATCGCGCGGCAGGTCGATCACGGGCGGAACCCCGGCCAGGTGCCGCACCCACCAGGCCAGGTCGGCGGCGCCGCGCTGGCTGTCCCGCTCCGCCCGCCAGGCGACGTAGTCGCTGAACCGGGCGGTCAGGGGGCCGAGCCCACCGTCCCCCGCGCCGCCGCGGGCGGTGCGGTAGGCGGCCGCGAGATCGGTGTAGAACGGGCGCTGCGACCAGCCGTCGAACACCGCGTGATGGAAGCAGAGCGCGAGTACGTGGTCGGCGGGGCCCAGCCGCAGCAACGCGGCCCGCCACAGCGGGCCCCGGCCGAGATCGAACCCGGCACCGGCCTGCGCGGCCAGCAGCGCGGGCACCGCGTCCGCTGCCGCGTCGATGACGGCCAGCGGGGCCGGCTCCGGTGGTGCCACCTCGGCCACCGGCCCGCAGATGCCGTCCCTGATGCGCAACCGCAGCACATCGTGCCGCCGGGCGACCGCCGTCAGCGCCGCCCGCAGCGCCGTGATGTCCAAGGGCCCGGTGATCCGCTCGGCGAGCGCGATGTTGTACGCGGCCGAGCCGGGGGCGAGCTTGTCCAGGAACCACAGCCGGCGCTGGGCCGGCGACAGCGCGGGCGGGTTGCCCGTGGTGAGGTCCGCGCCGTCGAGTGGCGGCGCGGCGGCGGCGCGCTCGGCGACCCCGGCGAGGGTCCGCCCGGTGAAGACGTCCTCAACTGACACGGCGCGGTGCAGCGCCGACCGCAGGTCTGCGACCAGCCGCATGGCCGCGACCGAGTGACCGCCGGAGGCGAAGAAGTCGTCGTCCGCGGCCACCGTGCGGCGGTCGAGCACCCGGCGCCAGGCGGCCGCGACCGCCTCCTCGGCCGGGCCGGCCGGGCAGCGGCCATCGCCGGTTTCCGCCTGGGCGGCGGCCACCCGGGCCGCATAGCCGCGCAGCGCGTCCATGTCGACCTTGCCGGCGGTGTTGAGCGGGAACCGTTCCAGCCGGATGACCGCCGAGGGCACCAGCGCGGACGGGAGCAGCCGCGCGCACGCCCGCCGCACCGTATCCTCGTCCGCGCCGCCGGCGAGGGTGCAGAACGCGACGAGGCGGCGGCCGCCGGAGTCCGGCGGCGCGTCCACCACCGCGTGGAGCACCGCGGGCAGCCCGCGCAGCACCGCCTCCACCTCGGCGAGCTCCACCCGGCGGCCACGGATCTTCACCTGGCTGTCCCGGCGTCCCAGGAAGTGCAGGATGCCATCCCGGCAGACCGCGATGTCGCCGGTCCGGTACAGCCTCGCCGCGGGCTTCCCGCCGAACGGGTCGGGGATGAACCGGGCCGCGGTGAGACCGGGCTGGCCCAGGTACCCGCGGGCCAGCCCGGCGCCGCCGATGAGCAGCTCGCCCGGCGTGCCGTCCGGCACCGGGCGCAGATCTTCACCGACCAGGCAGATCCGGTGGTTGGCCAGCGGCGTCCCGATCGGCAGCGGCTGGGTCCAGCGGCCGCTCGCCTCGAACGAGGTCACGCACACGGTCGCCTCGGTCGGGCCGTAGCAGTTGAGGAAGCGGCGCGCGGGCGGGTCGCCGGCGCCGGACCACCGCTCCACCTGTTCCGGGCCTGGGGCCTCCGCGCCGGTTATCAGCGTGACCCAGGCGGGCAGCCGGGCCGGGTCGAGGATCGGCAGCAGCGACACCGGGACGCACCCCCAGGTGATCGCGTGCAGCTCGCAAAACCGCTGCAGCCGTTCCGGGTCGGCCCGGTCGGCCTCTCCCAGCAGCTCCACCTCTCCGCCCGCTGCCAGCGGCACGAACAGGTCAAGGACCGACACGTCGAACCCGAACGACGCGAACCCGAACGACCGGGTGGCCGGCCCCGCGCCGGTAAAAGCGCCGAACGCCCGGACGAACGAGACCGCGCTGCGGTGACTGATCACCACGCCCTTCGGCTGGCCGGTGGAGCCGGAGGTGTAAAGGACGTAGGCGGCGTTGTCCGGTCGGCCGCGCCGGCCGGCCGGCCGGGGGACTGGTCCTTGTGTGCCGCCCGGCCCGGGTACGGGCACGACCGTCAGCCCCGCCGCCTGCACCGCTGCCGCCGTCTGCTCATCCGCCACGGCGAACCGCGCCCCGGCGTCACCGGCGACGGCGATGTGCCGGGCCGGCGGGTCATCCGGGTCGAGCGGCAGGTACGCGGCGCCCGCCAGCTGCACCCCGAGCAGCGCGGCCACCGCGATCGGCCGCCGTCGCAGGCACACGCACACCGGCGCCTCAGGCAGCACGCCGGCGGTGTGCAGTGCCGCGGCGAGGCGCCCGGCGGCGGACCACAGCTCCCGGTAGCTGAGCCGGCTGTCCCACTGGCGCACCGCGATGGCGTCCGGCCTGCTGCGCGCCTGCTCGCCGATCAGATCTGTCAGTGTGGCCTCAGGAATCGGATATGACGGCCCGCGAATCATGCGGCTCCTCCCGGCACGGGATCCCGGATCTGGAACCTGAGCTCGCTGAAATAACGCCGGCCAGCGGCGTCGGTGAGCCAGGCGTGCTCGGGCCCGGGCAGCATCTCGGTGAACACGACGGATGTCTCGCCGCCGCCGTGCTCCAGCGCCCGCAGCGCCATCGTGCACAGCGCGCTGATGAGCAGCGGGCTGGTCAGGTCCGCGAACACCGGCTTGGTTTCGGTGCCGAACTTCACGAACACCCGGTCCGGCAGTCCCAGGTCGCGGCGCAGCCTGCGGGCCGCCAGGTATCTGGCCTGCTCACCGCCGGACTGGGCCAGGCCGGTGCGCGCCACCGTGGTGCGCCAGGTTTCCCGCGTCACCACCAGCCGGTCCACCGTGATCCTCGGGCTGTGCGGCGGCCCCGCGACCAGCTTGAACCCGTCCACCGCGTGCATGGACACCAGCGCCGCGAACACCTCGATCAGCGGCCAGCTACTGCCGCCGGGCGCGGTGGCGAACAGCCTGCCGTCGCGCCGTGCCACGGTGACAGCCGTAACGGGAAGCAGCCGTGCGGGGTCGGCGCCAGGCGCGGGCGCGAACCCGAGCTGGCGGTCGGCCGGGTGGTCGAGGGAATGCGCGATGCGCGCGGTGTAGCGCGGCCAGTTCGCTGGGTACAGTGGCCGAATCCGGCTGTGGCCCACGTCGGCGGCGAGCGCATCGCGCAGCCTCCCCGGATCGGGGTGTGCCTCGGTGAAGACGGCACAGTCGAACGTCGGCCAGGCCACGTGCATCTCGCCGAGCACACAGAAGAAGTCGCCCGCCCGGAGCGCTGCCAGATCGGTGGCGCAGATGTGCACGTCGGGGCTGTGCAGCCGGCCCGCGGCGAACCCGGGCGCACTGGCCGGGAACGCCTCGGCGACCGGCCCGGCCAGGTCGGCCGACCGCAGCTCGACCCGTGCGGTGCCGGCCGGGATGCGGTCAAGCCCGAACAGTGTGCTCCAGCGGGCGGCGAACTCGCCGGCAACCGCGTCCACCGGGCGCTCGCCCGACCCGAACAGCAGGCCCTGGGCGAGGTACCACAGCTCGCTGAGCGGCACCTCGCCGCGGGGGCTCGCCGCCCCCGCGGGCCCGTTCGCGGTGCCCGGACCGCCGGCCAGCTCGCCGAACAGGCGCTCGAGTGCCGTGCCGTAGGCGCTGGCGAGCGCGGCCGTGAGCCACCGTGCCGCCGGGAGCAGCACCGCCAGCGGGGCGGCGAGCGCATCCAGCACGGCCCCGCCGAACACCACGTCCAGGTCGCGGGACGCTTCCTCGTAGCACAGCGCCCGCCCGGCGTACATCTCGCCGGCCCGGCGGCGCGGCGGCACGCCCGTGGTCTCGGTGAATTCTTCGTCGAGGGTACGCAGAGCGGTCAGCAGCCCGCCGGGGTCGCCCGCGGCCGCGGCGACCTTGTCCCGCGCCTCGGTCAGCCGGCCGAGCGCGGCTTCGGCGTGCGCCCGGGCCCCGGCGTCCGCGATCGCCTCGAGTTGCCGGCGCAGCACGCGCTCGGCACCGGGATGCTGCGGCAGCGAGGCACCCCAGTCGACGATCCCCCGCTCGGCGAGCCTGCCGAGCAGCAGGTACCCGTCGGCGGAGTTGCGCACCACAGCCGGAACGATGCCGTCGACGACTTCGGCGGCCGGGCGCCCATCACACAGCCGCAGCGCCGCCAGCTCCACCGGTGACAGCGCCGCCGGGGGCTGCGCGGGGCGCAGCAGGCGCCCGCCGGAGACAGTGAGCTGTGGCGCAAGCATGACCGGCAGCCAGCGGCGGATGGCCGGGTCGGCCGCGAGCCGGGCCGCGAGCGCGGCCAGCGCCCAGTGCTCCAGGTAGACCCGCCGTCCGCGAAGCACGTCCGGGCCGAGACGCAGCGTGACCGGCGGCCCGGCCGGATCCAGCGTCACCCACGCGGCGGGGCCGAAGAACCCGATGGTCTCGTTCTTGCCGCAGTACCGCTGCCAGTACCGGGCAACCACCCGGGCCCGCTCCCGCCGCCTGGCACCCCGGCGCCTGCGGCCGTCCCCGGTTTGCTCGCCCAGGCCGTCCAGTGCGGCGAGGACGGACGGGTTCTGCCAGGTGACGGCCTCCCGGAAGCGTGGCTGCCGGCCCAGATCGGCGGCCTGCCGCAAGCATGCCTCCCACTGGGCGGCCAGCATGTCCGCCAGCCGCCCGGTGTCAGCGCCATCACCGGCCAGGCAGGAATCGGCCAGCGCCGCCAGCGCCGGGCTGGCGAACAGCAACAGGCCGTCGGCGGGGAATCCGGCCGTGCGCAGCACCGCCTCCCGCCACACGTCCCACCCGGTGCCGCCGAGCGGCACGCAGTGCTCACCGCGGCCGGGCTGGGCCGCCGCCGCGTCGCTCATGACCGCTCGATCCAGTGCCTGCGGCGGTGGAACGGGTAGGTGGGCAGCGGGATCCGCCGGCCTTGCGCGGGCTGGGCCGTCGTCTGGCCGGCCGGCTCGCCACCGTGGCCGCCCGCCGTGCGCCCGGCCTCGATCCCGGCCAGGGCGCCGAGCGCGTCGGCCAGCGTCCGGCAGCCGGCCTCGGCGGCACAGGGGAACCGCCGCCTGCCCTCGGCCAGCGTGTACGCCACGTCGGCCAGGGAGGCAGCGGGGTGGCCGGCAAGCCAGCGGCGGAGCAGGCCGGCCAGCGCCCGCAGATCCTCCGGCGTCCGGGCCGACAGCCGCAGCGTCCATGGGCCGGGGCCGGGCACGTCGTGCCGCGGCGGTGGTGGACCCAGTATCGCGTGTGCGTTGGTGCCGCCGAGCCCGAACGAACTGACCCCCGCCAGCTTGGCCGCCCCACGCCAGGACAGGGTCTTGGCCGGGACGAAGAACGGCGACCCCGGCAGCGGCACGTCCGGGTGCGGCTGAGTGAAGTGCAGGTTCGCCGGGATCATGCCGGTGGAGCAGGCGAGGGCGGCCTTGATGAACCCGGCCACGCCGGCCGCGGCATCCAGGTTGCCGACGTTCGTCTTGACCGCCCCGAGCGCGCACTCCTCCTGCCGCCGGTCACCGGCCGTCCGGTAGGCGCGGGTGAGCGCGGCCACCTCGATCGCATCGCCGAGCGGCGTGCCGCTTCCGTGCGCTTCGACGAAGCCCACTTCCTCCGGCCCGCTCCCGGCCGCGGCCAGCGCCTCGGTCACCGCGGCAGCCTGGCCCGCGACACCGGGAACCGAAAACCCGCCCCGGGCGCTGCCGTCGTTGGTCACCGCCCAGCCGCGCAGCACCGCGTAGATGTGGTCGCGGTCGGCCTCGGCGTCCGCCAGCCGCTTGAGCGCCACCGTGCCGGAGCCGCTGCCGAACCCGGACCCCTGTGCGGCGGCGTCGAAGGCGCGGCAGCGGCCGTCCGGTGACACCAGGCCGCCCGCCAGGCAGCGATGCCGCGGCCAGGAGATGCTCACCCCGCCCGCCAGGGCGAGGTCGCAGCGGTAGTCGGCCAGGCTCTGCGCGGCCAGGCACACCGACACCAGCGACGTGGCGCACGCGGCCTGCACCGCCACCGCGGGGCCGGTCAGGCCGATCCGGTAGGCGGCCTGCGCCGGGAGATAGTCGCTCGACTGGTAGGGGATGAGCCCGTCCTCCCAGTCGCCCGGCCCTGCCTGCTGCCGGCCCAGCAGGTGGAACAGGAAGTAGCGGTTGACGGACGCGCCCGCGAACAGGCCGATGGTGCCGGGGTAGCGCACTGGGTCACAGCCGGCGTCCTCCAGGGCCTCCCAGGCGGTCTCCAGGAAGAGGCGGTGCTGTGGGTCGGTGCGGGCGGCCTCGTCCGGGGCGAAGCCGAAGAAATCCGCGTCGAACTCCTCGATGCCCTCCAGCCGCCCCGCGGCCTTGACGTGCGCCGGGTCGCCGCGCAGTCCGGGCTCGATGCCGGCAGCGGCGAGTTCGGCGTCACTGTAGTCATGGACCGCATCAACGGCGTTCAGCAGGTTCTGCCAGAACGCGGCCACCGACGGCGCTGCCGGGAACCGGCAGGCCAGGCCGACAACCGCGATCGCGTCCCCCTGACCTGCGCCGCCGGCTCCGGTGGCGGCCGTGGCCACGCCGCCGGGCCCGGTGGTCACCGCCGCCCCCGCGTCGCCTGCGCCGTGCGCCTGCGCTCCATGCGTCCGGTGACGCGGTCCAGTTCCTCCCCTGCGGTGGCCCCACTGTCCAGCCAGCGCGCCAGCCCACCCGCGGTGGGGTGGGTCAGGATCACGCTGAGCGGAACCTCCCGGCCCAGTGCCGACTCCAGTCGCTGCTGCAACCTTCCCAGCAGTAGTGAGTGCCCGCCGGTGTCGAAGAAGCTGGCGTCCGCGCAGACCTCGGGCAGCCCGGTCAGCTCGCACCAGGCCGTCGCGATCAGCCGCTCGGTGGCGGTGACCGGCGGCTGGCTGGCCGTCATCCGCACCGGGGCCGCCGGCAGTGCGCGCAGGTCGACTTTGCCGGTCGGCGTGAGCGGCAGGTTGCCGATGATGACGATTGCCGCGGGCACCAGGTAGCCGGGCAGCCGTCCGGCCAGCGCACGGATCAGTTCACCAGGGTCAGGCCGGGCGCCAGGGACCGGTACGACGTAGCCGGTGAGCCGCTCCCGGTTGCGGCCGGGGACCACCACCGCCTGCGTAACGCCGGGCAGGGCGGCCAGGTGTGCCTCGACCTCACCGAGATCCACGCGGTAGCCGCGGATCTTCACCTGCCGGTCGGTCCGGCCAAGACAGGCGAGGCGGCCATCGGCCAGCAGCATTCCCTGGTCCCCGGTGCGGTACAGCCGCGTGCCGTCGGGGCAGGTGGTGAACCGCCCAGCGGTCAGGGCCGCGTCGTTCCAGTAGCCGGGAGCCAGGTAGCTGCTCTTGATCGCTATCTCACCGCGCCGCTGCGCTGCCCGTCCGGTGTCGTCGAGCAGCAGCACCTCATATCCGGGCAGCGGGTGGCCGATCGGCACGATCGCGTCGCCGATATCCTCACCGGGCCTGATCCAGCACTGCACCGCGAAGCTCACCTCGGTGGCCCCGTAGCCATTGACGAACACGCAGTCCGGCGCGAAGTGGCTGCGGGCCGCTCGCAGGTGAGCCCGGGTGACCTGCTCGCCGCCCAGCAGCACCGCCCTTATCCGGGTCAGCCGCCGGCCGTCCAGCGCCGCCACCAGATGCTGGTACAGCGTGGGCGTCGAGTGGTAGATCGTTACGCCGCGGACGGCCAGTTCCCGCGCGAGGTAGCTCAGGCCACGGCTCCGGACGTCGATCGGGACCACGGCCGCACCGCTCAGCACCGCGGCGAACAAGTCGGTCACGGCCATGTCAAAGCAGAACGAGGAGAGCAGGCTGAGCCGGTCGGCCGGGGTGATTGCGAAGTTCGCCAGGTGGTTGCGGATGCCGTGCAGCACGTTGCGGTGGGTCTGGGCGACGCCCTTGGGCTGGCCGGTGGAGCCGGAGGTGTACAGCAGGTAGGCCAGGCCGTCCGGGCCGGCCCCGGCCGGGGCCAGCTCACCGGGCGGGATGCCGGCCGGGAACAGCACGGGCACCCGGGCACCGGCCAGGGTGCGGGCCAGGCTGGCATGGCCGGGAGCGGTCAGCAGGACGCTCACCGCCGCGTCGGCGGCCATGACGGCCAGCCGCTGCGCCGGGTACTCCGGGTCGAGCGGAACGTAGCAGCCACCCGCGGCGAGGGTCCCCAGGATGGCGGCGATCATCGACCTGCCGTGCCCGAGCAACAGCCCGGCCCGCTCACCGGGCCGCAGCCCGGCGGCGACGAGCGCCGCTGCCACGCCGCCGGCTGCCCTGGCGAGCTCGCCGTAACGGAGGGGGCCGTCATCATCGAGCACGGCGACCCGCCCGGGGTGCTCGCGGGCCGCGTCCCTGAAGCACTCCGCGATGCTGGTGGCGCGCGCACCGGTCACGCCGTCACCGTGGCCATGATGTCGCCGGGTGCAGCGACCGTGACGGCCACGGCCGGATCGAGCTCGGTGAAGTCCGCGGCCGTGTACCAGCCGGAGCCGTGCACCACGATGTCGTGATCGGGTTTGATGAGATCTCGGTCGATGGCGGCCAGGGCGCCGGTGACGGCCATCATCGCCGACCACTCCCGCACCTCGCCGGGTGCGGCGGGCAGCGGGCGCTGGGTGTGGCCGAACCAGTCGCGCAGCAGCGGATAGCGCTCCAGGCATTCGTGCCGTGACACCACGACCCCGTCGCCACCGTAGCGGCCGATGATCTCGTCCATGGCCGGTGAGGTCGCCGGGCAGTGGCTGTAGAACGTGGCGTCGAGCACCTCGCCCGGGTCGCTTGCCACCTGCGGGAAGTGCGGATCCGCCGACTGCCGGTAGGTTCCGGAGGACCGGTCCAGCTCGAAGGCCGGCATGTTGTCCCGGTCGAACGACCCGTGCAGCAGGTGCAGCACCATGTCCGGGGTGGCGAGGTGCTGGACGAGCAGGCTGCCCGGGCGGGTGGTCGCGCTGGCCAGGCCGGCCTGCTCCAGCACCTCCCGGCCGGTGTGATATCCGAGCAGCCCGAATGCGCTCGACACCGCGTGCGCGTGCGTCCGTGGCCGGCCGGCCAGGCCGGCCGGTGCGATGGCATGCTCGAAGAACGCCCGCGCGGTGTCGGCCACCAGGTAGTTGGGGAGTTCCAGCGTGTACCAGACGTGCAGGCCGAGCGTCCGCCACAGCTCCTCGGCGTGGCTGCGGACGAAGTCCTTGCCGAGCTGCTTCACGTGCTCGGGGCCGGGGCCCGCGTAACGAAAGACCGGATTGAGCGCCCGTAGCCGCCGGTCGGTGGCGAGCGGGCTCGACCGGAGCTTGGGCCAGGAGCCTTCGGGCACGAGTATGGCGACTCTGAGCTGGTCCGGCCGGGCCAGCCCGGCCTGGATCGCGCGGAGTACGGCGTCGCGCAGGGCCACTCCCTTGTTCGCCGATGTCGGCGAGAAGATCATGATTGGTTCGCCGGTGCGGTTGATGAACTCCACCGCCCGGGCGACGATCAGCAGCGAGGCAAAGGTCTTGGTCGTGTTGGTGCCAGGGTTGCCGGACAGGTCAAGCAGCGTGACCGGGTGGCCGGCGTACTCGCCTAGTGGCTGCCATGCCACCGTGGCGGCGGCGAGGAATTCGCGGACCTCACCGGTCAGTTCCGGCAGGCTGAATCCCGGGGAGAACGAGGCCGGCTCGGTCACCGGTGCCGGGTCGGGCACGCAGTGCGCGATCGCCCGCGGCAGCATCTCGTAGTAGTCGGCGAGCAGGTTGCCGGAGGCCGCAGTGGGCGCTGGACTACCGGTCACGGTCTACCTCCAATCGGGGCTGCCTCCGCAGCCGGTTACGCAGCTCGAGCAGGCGGTCGCACGCGCTCGTGATGTCGCTGGCCTTGACGCCACCGGCCAGGCAAGGCAGTTCCTTCTCCAGCACGGCGCGTGCGGCCGGGCCGAAGGTCACCATGCCGTCGGTCACCATGACGCCGTCGCGCAGCGCCGCGTCCTGGTTGATGTCGACCGCCTGCGCCTGCGTGAGGCCGGACGGCAGCCGGAGGCTGAGCATCCGGTCCGCGATCCGCACCGGATACCCTCCCGGCAGCCCGAGCGGCCCCGGCGCGTGCGTCTCCACCTCGGTCCCGGTCAGCAGCGCCCACGCCAGTTGCGCGGTGCTCGCCCCGGCCAGATCGGCCAGTTGCTCCCGCGGCGCGGCGCGGAACTCGCGCAGCGCCGCCGTGACGTCGGCGACCGGCGTGTCATCCAGCCACGCCAGGGCCTCGCCGGCCGGATCGGGCGGCGCGTGCAGGTGGGCGTGGTGTGCCACGACCTTGAGCCGCGCCGCTCTGGTCACGCCGAGGGAATGCTGGAGCGCGGCACCGAGCATGGCGACGTTTCCGCCGCCGCACGTCACCGGCACACCGAGCTGGGCCAGCACCGGATTGACCGCGTCGGGGAAGCAGGAGTTGACCAGCCAGGCTTGCGGGCACACCTCGGCGATGGCCCGGCCGGCCCGCAGCGCGGGCACCACCTGCAGCGGCAGCGACAGCCCGAATCCGGCGCGGCTGAGCGCCTCGGTCCATGCGGAGGGGGCACGCTGCCCCTCCCACGGGGACTGATACGAGGCGCACAGCACGACTCCGGCCGGGTGGGCCGCCCGCAGCGCCTCCGCCAGGCCTGACGGGCTGGCCAGGTCGGCAGGCACGTGCCGGAAGCGGACCGGCCGGCTCGCCAGGCCGGCCAGCCCGCCAGCGATCAGGCAGGCGTCCCGTGCGGCGCTGGCGCTGCGCGCCATCATGACCACCTCGGCCGCCTCCCCGGCTGGCAGGTCAGCGCCGGCAGCGGCAGCGAACCAGCGGCAGACAGCACGCGCCAGCGAGCCGCTGCCGATGACGGCGATGGTGTCCGCCCGCCCCGGGCGGCTCGCTCCGGCGCGGCTTGCCTGCGCTGGCCCTGCGCGCGTCACTGCTGGTTCTGAACGAACTCGAAGAAGAAGCGGAAGTTGGGAGCGGGCCGGGATATGCCGAGCACGTTCGTGAAGGTGACGTTCGTGCCGTTGCCGAACTGCGTGATCTGGCCGCTCGCGCCCAGGTACCGGCCGGCGCCACCGACGATGGACCGGATGGACGGGTTGGTGTCCTGGGTTGCTGACGACTCGGTGCCGATCGAGCTCACCTGATCCGGCGGGAAGTTGTTCTCGGCGGTGATGAGGCCGAAAATGTGCGTCTGCGTCCCGTAAAGATGCGGGTTGGGGCGGCCCGGGTAGGACATGAACGAGCCGATGTCGAACCAGCGCCCGATTTCCTCGCTGGTGTGCTGGGAGGGGTCCCAGGTGGTCTGCTCGTTGGGGATCGTGTACCCCGGGTAGATCGGGCCCTCGACGTAGAACGTCGTTCCGCGCAGGTCGAAGTTGTTGACGTTGGGCCCGGGGATGAGGGAGAACGTGTCGCCCAGCATGGCGACGTCGAAGACCTGCGTGAAGCCGTGCGCCGGGGCCCGCTTGCGGGTGCTGGCAGACGCGGGCACGGCGGCGCCGAGCAAGGGCAGCGCGGCACCGGCGGCGCCGGCGGCCAGGCCTGTGCGCAGCAGCTTGCGGCGGTCGATCATGTCCAGCATCTGCTCCGCGGCGGCTGTGCTCGCATCGTTCTTCTTGTTGGACATTGCCACTCCTTAACTAGGCGGGCCGGCGCACTGGCGGAGTGCCACAAGGCCCGGTCTGCCGGGGATCGGTCAACTGCTGACGAGGGGGAAGGCCTCGTCGAGGGCGGCGAACGCCGTCTTGATGTCGTCGTCGGTGGTGTAGGCATAGGCGGACAGCCGCAGCACCTGGCCGTTGCTGCGGGAGTCCACGAAGGGCTGGGCACAGTGGTGGCCGCTCCGGCACATGACCCCATAGCAATCGCTCAGGATCCTGGCCAGCTCGGTCAGATCCGGGCATCCGCGCACGGCCACGCTCACGATGCCGCCCCGGTCGCCGGGGCCGGCGCCGATCACCGTCAGGTAGTCGCGCGCCACGGCATGGCGCTGCAGCGTCTCGCCCAGCGACACATCGTGCGCGGCGAGCTCGTCGAGGCCGAGGCGGTCCAGGTAGTCCACGGCGGCGTGCAGCCCGTACGCGCCGGCGATGTGCGGGGTACCCGCCTCGAACCGGTGTGGCGGCCGGCGCAGCACGATGTTGTCCTGGTCGACCCAGTCGACCGTCCCGCCGCCGGTCGCGGGCGGGGACAGGGTGGCGGACATCCGGTCAGCCAGGACGAGCACACCGATGCCGGTCGGGCCCATCATCTTGTGTGCCGAGAACACGAGCGCGTCTACGCCGAGATCGGCCATGTTCACCCGGCGGTGCGGTACCGACTGGGCGGCATCCAGCACGGTCAGCGCTCCCTGCTCGCTGGCCATCCGGGACATCACGTCCACCGGCGCATAGCGGCCGGTCACGTTCGAACAGTGGGTGAGCGCGACCACGGCGGGGCGGTTGCGGAGCAGCCCGGCGTAGGCCTCGAGATCTACGGTGCCATCGGCGGCAACCGGGAAGAATCCGGCCCGGGCCTGGCGGCGCCACGGAAGCTGCTGTGAATGGTGAGCATCCGCGCTGATCAGCACCGTGTCATCGGGGCCGAGGCCGAGCCCGGAGGCGAGCAGGTTGATCCCGGCGGTGGTGCCGGCCGTGAACACCACCTGGTCGCAGCGGGCGCCCACGAATTCGGCGACCCGCTGGCGTGCCCGCTCGTAGGCGTCGGAAGCTTCTTCCGACAGCATGTGCTTGCCCCGGTGAATGTTGGCGCTGACCTCGGTGTAGTAGCGCACCACGGCGTCGGTCACGGAGCGTGGCTTGAGGCTGGTTGCCGCGCTGTCGAGATAGACGACCGGAACACCGTCGACGGTCCGGGCGAGCACCGGGAAGTCCGGCCGGATGTCCGGCATCGCTGCCACTACGCCGTCGCGGAAGGCGGTTCTCATCGCGGTACCTCGCTGACGCAGGGAAGGAACTTGCCGGATCGTTCGCACTCGATGTAGCCGACCGCCTCGACGGTGATCTTCATGTCCTCGCCGAGCACCGGCTGCAGGTGCCGCGCGAGGCTGGCGGCGTAGCTGGCGTGATCGGCCTGCCCATCGGCGGGTATGTAGCGGAAGACGGCCCGGTGCTCGTCAAGCTGGCGCAGCTTGTAGAAGGTCAGCCACGGCGCCGGGCCCACCAGGCGGTCAAGCTGCCTCGGGGTGAGCACGGGCCGGCCATCCCGGGTGACGACGTGGCTGAGCCGGCCGTGGAACTCCAGCCGCGGGGACGGGTGACCGCACGGGCACGTGCCATCGGTGAGCGTGTACAGGTCTCCGGTCCGGTAGCGGAGATGGGGTGACATCTGATCGCCGATGCTGGTGACATACAGTTCCGCGAGCTGGCCCGGTTCCGCAGGCCTGCCGTCTGCGAGCAGCTCCAGGTAGAAGCACTCGGTGTTCATGTGCACGTGGCCCTGCGGGCATTCCATGCCCATCCAGCCGAGTTCCGACATCGAGACCACTTCCACGATCACGGCCCCGGCGCCGAAGACGTCGGTGACCTGCCGCCGCGCGCTCTGCGTGACGACGTTGTAGGTCAGCACGATCCCGCCGGCCGGCGGCGGTGTGATGCCGCGGGCCAGCAGGTTCCCGGCCAGGAAGGCAAGGTGCATCGGGTCGGTGTAAAGCCAGTGCGGCTGGTAGCCGGCAATCTCCGACACGGCCTGGTCGATCATCGCGCTCGGCGTGGCGAGCAGGTCGTGGGCCACCGGAAGCACCCGCGTCCCGTCCGGCAGCGTCCGGCTCTCCGGGGTGGTCGCCGGGGTGGCGCACTCGACATCCGAGCAGTTCGGTGCCGCGTAACGGCAGATCCGCTGCTGTTTGGCCGCCGCGAACACGGCCGAGAGCCGGGGGTTCGCCGCGGAGGTGACGGTCATCCGCTCGGCCAGCGCATAGCTGTGCACGATCGTCAGTAACCGCTCACCGGTCGTCCCCGAGCTACGGCTGCGGTACGCGAACGGGTCATTCAGCGTGGTTCCCGCCATCAGCACCCCGGCCGGGAAGTTCCTGCGGTAGTCGGCCTTGCTTGTCGAGGGAATCCGGCGGACGTCCGAAGCCGTATGGATGTCGCGCGGGTGCAGCCCGGCGTCGTCCATCAGCTTCCGGAAGAACGGCACGCTGGCGTATGCCTGGGCGATCTCCTCAAGCGCGCCGTCAAGCGACGCGGTCAGCGGGTGGCTCATCTCGCCGGTCCCTCTCCTGGCTGCCGTGGTCAGATCATGGCGACGAGCACTTGACGGGGGCCGGTGAAGGCATGCCGGCCGTGCATCACCAACATGTTGTCGATCATTAGGACGTCGCCCCGCTGCCAGCCGAAAGCGCACTCGGTGCTGCGGGCCAGCGACCGGACGTGCTCCAGGTCGTCAAGCGGTATCGGGCTGCCGTCGCCGAACGTGGCCGACAGCGGCAGTTCCTCTTCCGACTCGACCAGAGCGAACAGAGACTCCGCGTCCTGCTTCGGCAGGCTTGACACGTGGAACTGGTCCGCCTGGTTGAACCAGACCTCCTCGCCGGTGACCGGATGCGTGCGGGTCGCCGGGCGTACCTGCCGGATCCGTAGATCCTCGTCTTCGGTCCAGGTGAAGCTGACATCGGCCGCGCGGAGGTATTCCGTCACCTTGGCCGGATCGTCGCTTTCGTAGGTCTCCTGCCAGGACCGGCCGAGCCCATAGCCGCCGTGCATGTTCTGCAGGTAGGCGACGCCATGTGCCTGGAACCTGCGCAGGACGGCGGGGTCCATCTTGGCCAGCATCGCGCGGCCATCGCCGACCGGTGTCTCACCTCCGGTTTGCGGCGGCACCAGGCAGCAGAAGAACAGCCGGTCCGGCCACCGGTAGGACTGGGAAAGCTCATTGTGCAGTGAGATGTCGTATTCGGCCGGGTACTCGGTGGACGTCCACACCCCCTGGTGCACGGCCTGGCGCGGTGAGTTCCCGTGCAGGTATTCGCTGTGCGGGTCGCCGAAGACACAGACCAGGTCGTGGAAATCGGCCGCCGACTCCACCCCGAACCCGCGAAATGCCACGGCCCCGTGCTTGAGCACCAGGTCGTTAGCCTGCCCGGCCACTTCTTCCGCCAGCTCGCGCCGGGTAGCGCCGGTGGCGGGTGTGCGTTCATCCGAAGCACTGATCATGGCGATCGTGGTGGGCCCTGATGTCAGGGTCTCGATGTTCATCACAGCCGTCCTTACTTGCCCGCGGGCTGGGGGAAGCTCCGGGTCCCCGGGATCGGGGAGAAGAGCATGACGAAGATCGGCACCAGCACCCCCACGGCGAAGACGATCAAGGTCGGGCGCAGGCCCACCGCCTCGGCGAGCAGGCCGCCGAACAGCGCACCCACCGGCGCGAGCCCAAGGGACAGGCCACGGAACGTCGCGACCACCCGGCCCTGCATTTCGTTGGGCGTCAGGACCATCCGCAGCGAACCCATGCCGACCTGGGCGATCGGCCCCGACATCCCGATGAATATCTGGGCCGCGGCGAGCATCGCGACCTTGACCCAGGTCGGCCCGGCCGCGAACGGAATGAGCAGGAACGCCGCATTGCCGATCACGGTCGCCCAGAAGGCGGCGGGCCCGGGACCGGTCCGCCGCAGGATCCGGAGCGAGAGCAGGGATCCGGCGATGGCGCCGACACCGAGGAAGGCGAACGTCAGGCCGATCCACGTGCCGCTGAGGTGCAGGCTGTCCCGCAGGTACAGCGCGTACAGCGCCTGGATACCGGCCGCGAACGTCATGTAGAAGGCGGTCGCGAACATCATCGGCCGGATGACCGGCTGGACCCAGACCCACTTGAGCCCGGCGCCGATGGCGGCGAACACCTTCGGCGGCTTGCTGGTGCCACCGGGCCGTGCCTCGGGCTTGCGGATCATGAAGCTGGCCACCGCCCCGACGAAGTAGGAGACGGCATCGATCACGATGATGCTGGCCGCGGAGAACACCGTGACCAGCAGGCCGGCCAGCCCAGGGCCACCCACCTGGGCGACCGACTGGCTGATCTGGAATTTGGCGTTCGCCTCCGGTACCAGTTCCCGGTCGACCAGCGAGGGGATGAAGGACTGGTTGGCGGTCTCGAAGAGGACCCCGAGCGCCCCGACGATGAACACGATCGGGTAGAGCGCGGTCATGTTCAGCGCACCGGCCAGGAACAGCGCGGGGATCAGCGCGATCAGCAGCCCGCGGCCGAGGTCGGTGACGATCATGGTTGGCCGGCGGCGGAACCGGTCGGCCCAGACCCCGGCGAACAGGAACAGCGCGAACGGGGCCCGGGCCAGCGCGCCCAGCAGGCCCATCTGACCCGCCGTGGCGTGCAGCAGGAGCACCGCCGTCAGCGGCAGGGCGACCACGGTCACCTGCGTGCCGATGAGGGAGATGCTCTGGCCGCCCCACAGCTTCAGGAAGTCCGGGTGGTGCCACAAGCTCGGCTGGGGGGTCTTACCGGCCGTGGCATCCGGCCCGGTGCCGCCGGACGCGGCGGCCGCGGCGGGCCCGGCCGGCTGCGCGGCCGCGGTGGGCTCGGCTGGCTCCGCGGTGGCGGTGGGCTCGGCTGGCTCCGTGGTCGTGGCCGGTGCGCCCGAAGCCGGCTGGGGAGACTCACTCTGCGGTGTCGTTTGTGAAGCCACGGTCCATCCATCTCCTCATCTGCGCGGCCATCTCGGCGACCAGCGGTTCGTATACAGAGGTGAAGCGGGTACCCGGGATCGGTGCGACGGCGAAGTTGCCGGTGACGACGTCGCGCCAGCCGAAGTCGTCTCCTGGTGTGATCTCGGGATCGTCCACTGGCTGGAGCAGAACGACGTCGCCGTCGTAGGGCTCGTGCTGGTAGTAGCCCACGGCGTTGGCATTGGCCTTGAACACCCGCACGTAGCGGCGGGCCTGCTCCAGGTCGGCGGTGTCCGGCCGGAGCCGCTGCTCACGCTCGGAGGCGTTGATGATCGAGATCAGCCGCTCTTCGGTGGGCAACTCGCGCAACTTGTCCAGGTCTATCGTGCGCAGGGCGTTCACGCCCCCGGCCAGGGCATGGATCATCAGCATGGTCTCGTCGTTGAGCGAGGATCGCACCACGGGCTCCGTCGCCGATGACCAGACCGGGAAGACCAGCGGCACCTGTTCCCCCCCGGCGCGCAGCCGCCGGGCCACCTCCAGCGCGATGTTTCCGCCGATGCAGAAGCCGCCGAGTATGTAGGGGCCGTGTGGCCGTACGGAACGGATGTAGCGGACGTAGTCGTCCGCCATCTCGTCCAGGGTCTCGTGTGGGTCCTGTCCCGGCAGGAGACCACGGGCCGGGATCGTGTAGACGGGCTGGTCCTCGCCGAGCCGCGCCGCCAGCGGCCGGTAGCGGAACACCTGACCGCCCAGCGCGTGCGACAGGATCAGCGCGGGCCGGGTGCCGCTGGCCCGCAGCGGCACCACCAGGCTGGCCGAGCCCATGTCCTCGGGCCGCCGGAGTTCGCTGGCGAGCTGCCCGATGGTTGGCGACATCAGCACGGTGGCCACCGGCAGTTCCCTGCCGAGTTCCTGGCGGATGCGCACGGCGAGGCGCAGCGCCAGCAGTGAGTGCCCGCCGAGGGCGAAGAAGTCGTCGGTGATGCCAACCGCTGGCCGCCCGAGCAGTTCCTCCCATATCGACGCGAGCCGCGCCTCCACCTGGTCGCGCGGTGGCGAGTAGCCGGCCGTCCGGGTGGGTTGGGGTGGGGGGAGGGCGGTGCGGTGGAGTTTGCCGGAGGGGGTGGTGGGGAGGTGGGGGAGGATTTGGTAGGTGGTGGGGATCATGTGGGGGGGCAGGGTGGTGGCGAGGTGGTCGTGCAGGTCGGTGGGGGTGGGGGGGTGGTCTGGGTTGGTGGGGACGAGGTAGCCGGTGAGGGTGGGGCCGGTGGGGGTGGGGTGGGTGGTGGCGGCGGCGGCGGCGATGTGGGGGTGGCTGGTCAGGGCGGCTTCGATTTCGCCGAGTTCGGCGCGCATGCCGCGGATTTTGATTTGGTGGTCGCGGCGGCCGAGGTATTGCAGGGTGCCGGTGGGCAGCCAGCGGGCGTGGTCGCCGGTGTGGTAGAGGCGGGTGCCGGGGGGGCCGTGCGGGTCGGGGGTGAAGGCGGCGGCGGTCAGCGCGGGCCGGTGCAGGTAGCCGTGGGCGAGCTGGGGGCCGGCGATGCACAGTTCGCCGGGGACGCCGATGGGGGTTTGCTGGCCGGTGGGGTCCAGGATGCGGATGTGGGTGTTGGCGATGGGGGTGCCGATGGGCAGGGGGTCGTCGTGGCCGGTGCAGGGGTGCCAGGTGACGTCGATGGCGGCTTCGGTGGGGCCGTAGAGGTTGTGCAGGGCGGTGGTGGGCAGGGTGTGGGTGAACCGGGTGGCCAGGGCGGGGGGCAGGGGTTCGCCGGAGCTGAACACCTGGCGCAAGGTGGGCAGTGCGGCGGCGAGCCCGCCGGGGCGGGTGTGGTCTTCGTCGAGGAAGGCGGCCAGCATCGAGGGGACGAAGTGGGCGGTGCTGACGTGCTGGCGGGCGGCCAGGGTGATCAGGTAGCTGGTGTCGCGGTGGCCGCCGGGGTCGGCGATGATCAGGCCGGCGCCGGCCAGCAGGGGCCAGCACAGTTCCCAGACCGACACGTCGAAGGTGGCCGGGGTTTTGTGCAGGACCCGGTCGGTGGGGCCGAGCGGGAAGGTGTGCTGCATCCAGCGCAGCCGGTTCACGATCGCGGCGTGGCTGACCGCGACCGCCTTGGGCTGCCCGGTCGAGCCCGAGGTGTACAGGACATAGGCCAGCATCTGCGGGTGCACCGCCACCGGCACCGGCCCGGCCGGCTGGCTGGCCAGCGCGGCCGCCGCCTGCTCGGCCAGCACCACCCGCACCCCACCCCCGCCCACCGCGGCGGCAGCCGCGCCGCCGCCGGTGCCGGTGCCAGCCGTGCCGCCGGTGGCAGCCGTGCCGCCGGTGGGGGCCGTGCCGCGGGTGGGGGCCGTGCCGCCGGTGGGGAGCAGGCTGGCCAGGGCGGCGGTGGTGATCACCACCCGCACCCCGGCATCGGCGCACATGAACGCCAGCCGGGCCGGCGGATCAGCCGGATCCAGCGGCAGATACGCCCCACCCGCCGCCTGCACCGCATGCACCGCCACCACCAAATCCACCCCCCGCTCCAGCAGCACCCCCACCACATCCCCCGCCCGCACCCCCTGCCCCGCCAGCCACCACGCCCACCGGTTCACCCGCTCCACCAGCGCACCCAGCCCCACCCACTCACCACCAGCCCACACCCCCGCCGCCCCCGGCCACCGCCGCGCCGCCGCCGCCAGCCACCCCGGCACCACCCCCTCACCCGGCCCCACCCCCGGCCACACCACCCCCGTCGCATTCCACCCACCCAGCAACCCCACCTCAGCCGCGAGCATGGCGTCCGTGGGGCGCGGGTCGCCGTCCGGATCGGCGGCGACCGCCGTCAGCGCCTGCTGGTAGAAGCCCATGGCCTGGTCGATCTGGGCTGGCGGGAACTGATGACGGTTGTAGGTGAGCGTCAGGCTGAGCTCGCCCGTCGCGGGTGACCGTGCGAACGCGGCACCGAAAGGCAGGTTGGTCTGCTCGAAGAAGTCCTGCTGTACGACTTGTACCGGCGCTTCACCGGCCAGGCCGCCGTAGACGTGGAAGTCGCGATAGTCGAAGAGGGCCTCGAACAACGGCGACCGCTCCGCTACCCGCTGGATCTCGAACAGCGGGTAGGCCCGGTAGGCCAGGCAGGCCAGCTCGCGGTTGAAGACAGCACGGATCAGCTCCACCCAGCTTGGCTGAGCCACCGTGACCCGGACGGGGATGCTGTTCAGGAACAGCCCGAGCACCTGCTCACCGGCCTCGTGCTCGGGCCGGCCATGGGTGACCATCCCCGTGGTCACGTCCACCTCACCGGTGATCAGGCCAAGAATCCTGAGATGGACGGCGAGCAGGACGGTGCGCAGCGGGACGCGCAGCCGCCGCGCGACACCGGTCAGCGCCGCGGTCACATCCGCGCCGATCACGCAAGCGGCCACCTCGGTATCCTCGCCAGCGCCGGCCGGATACCCAGGCAGCCTGGGCAGCAGGGTGGCCGGTGCTTCCGAGGTCGCGGCGCGCCAGAAGCCGGCCGCTTCCGGCGAAGCGACCAGAGCACGCTCAGCGGCGGCGAAATCCCGGTAGCTGACGGGCAGCTTCACGACCGGCTCCGGCTGGCCGGCCAGGTGCGCGGCGTACCGGCGGAGCACCTCGGTGGTGAGCGTGGCCACGCTCCAGCCGTCGAGGATGGCGTGGTGGAAGCTCATCGTCACGGCGAACAGGCCCGCTGGAAGCCGGTGCACAAAGACCCGCAGCAGCGGCGCGGAGCTCCAGTCAAGGCTGCTGCGCTTCTCCTGCTCCCGCCAGTCCAGCAGATCCTGCCTGGCCTGCTCCGCGGGTACCCCGGACAGGTCGTGCTGGAAGATGGGCGGGCTGGCCTCGGTGTGGACGAGCTGGAGCGGCTCGCTGAAGTCGGTGAGGTTGAACGATGTCCGCAGCACCGGATGGCGGGCCGTGACCTCACCGAACGCGGCAGTCAGGGCCCGCAGGTCGCAAGGTCCGCGCAGGGTGAGCGTGAACACGTCGTGATAGGTGGCCGAGTTGGGTTCAAGCTCGCTGTGAAACAGCATCCCCGCCTGCATGGCCGTGAGCGGGTAAGCGTCCTCCAGCCCGCCGGCCCCCCGGGCCTGGTAGCCGGCCCGGGTGGTATCCGTGACGCTCGTCACTGCGGATCACCTCCGAATTGCTGCCGCAGCAATGCCAGGTCGGCTTCGCTGACAAGGCCGAACGCGGCGTGCGCCGGCCCGGGCGGTGCCTGTGCGCCGGTGGCGGGGGCTGCCTCGATGACCTCGCCCAGGCTGCGAACGGTCGGATTGGCGAAGAGCTGCTCCACCGAGAGCCTGTAGCCGCGGTCCTGCAGCCGGGCGACCACCCTGAGGCTGCGGATGGAGTCGCCGCCCAGCGCGAAGAAGTTGTCGTGCGCGCTGACCTCGCCGATCCCCAGCACTTCCGCCCATACCGCCGCGACGGCCGCCTGCGCACCGGGCGCGGGCTCTTCGAACGGCACCTCGCTGCTGTGGCCAGGGGGAGGCAGCGCGGCCCGGTCCAGCTTGCCGTTGCGGGTCAACGGGAGCTCGCCGAGCTCCACAAACGCAGCCGGGATCAGCTGACCCGGCAGCCGCTGGCGCAGCCGTTCGGCGAGCCCGGCACCGTCAATGGGCGCGGCAGTGGGGACCACGTAGGCGATCAGGGTCCGCCCGCCTGCCGGGTCCTCCCGGGCCACCACCACGGCGGCGCGGATCCCCGGCTGGGCGGTAAGTGCCGCCTCGATCTCTCCGGGCTCGACCCGGAAGCCGCGAACCTTCACCTGCAGGTCCAGGCGGCCCAGGTACTCCAGTTCCCCGTCTGCCAGCCACCGGCCCAGGTCGCCGGTGCGGTAGAGCCGCCCGCCCGGCGGTTGGCCGGCCGGGTCGGGGACGAACCGCTCGGCGGTGAGCGAAGGCCGGCCGACATAGCCGTGGGCGAGCTGGACGCCCCCGATGCACACCTCACCGGGGGTGCCGATGGGCACTCGTTCGCCGGTCTCGTCGAGAACCTCGATGCGCGTGTTGGCGATGGGGCGGCCGATGGGTACCAGGGGCTCGTCGTCCGTGCAGGAGTGCCAGGTGACATCGACGGCCGCCTCGGTCGGGCCGTAGAGATTCTCCAGCGCCACCCCGGGCAGCGCGCGGCGGAAGCGCATGGCGAGGCCGGCGCTCAGCGCCTCACCGGAGCACAGCAGCCACCGCAGGCCGGTGAGCCCGGCCACCGCGCCGGAGTCTTCCAGCACCGCCTCCAGCATCGATGGGACGAAGTGCATGACCGTGACCCGCTGCTCGTGTGCCAGGCGGCCCAGGTACCCGGGGTTGCGGTGGCCTTCGGGATCCGCGACGACAAGGCCGGCGCCGGTCATCAGCGGCCAGCACAGCTCCCAGACGGACACGTCGAAACCGAACGGCGTCTTGTGTGCGACCCGGTCGGCGGCGGTCAGCGGGAACGCCTGCTGCATCCAGCGCAGGCGGTTCACGATCGCGGCGTGGCTGACCCCGACGCCCTTGGGCGTCCCCGTGGAGCCCGACGTGAAGATCACGTAGGCGAGCGCTGTGGGCGGGATGGGCACGGCCGGCCCGTTGGGCGGCTGGGCCGCGATCCGGCCGGCCTCGGCATCCAGGCAGATGGCGCGCTGGCCGGGCACCCGCCCGGCCAGCGCGGATGTCGTGACGACGGCGGACACTGCGGCGTCGGCCGCCATGAAGGCGAGCCGCTCCGCCGGGTAGGCGGGCTCCAGTGGCAGGTATGCGGCCCCGGCGGTGAGCACGGCATGTACCGCCGTCACGAGCTCCGCGCCACGTTCCAGGCAGATGCCGACGACATCGCCAGGCGCGACCCCGCAGGTGACGAGGTAGTTCGCCAGCCGGTTCACCCGCTGGCCGAACTCGGCATAGCTGAGCCAGCTCCCGCCGGACCAGACGGCGGGGGCCTGCGGAGACCGGTGCACCTGGGCGGCGACGAGGCCGGGAATGATGCCTGCCGGGTAGTCGTGCCGTGTCTGGTTCCAGCCGTCGATCCGGGCGCCATCCGGCCCGAGCAGCGCGGCGGCCCGCGGGTCGGCCGCCGGGTCGGCCGCCACCGCGGCGAGCGCCCGCAGGTACCGCTCCCGTATGTTTTCTGCCTGGTCACGGGCGAAGCGCGCGGAGTCGTACTTGAGCTGGAGCGCCACCGAGCCATCAGCGGGCGAGCGGATGAAGTTGGCCGCGAACGGCACGTTGGTCTGCTCGAAGAACCGGTATCCGGCAACCTGCAGCCGGTCCCCATCGGGCAAGGACCCGTAGATGTGGAAGTCCCGGTAGTCGAACAGCACCTGGAACGCCGGGTTCCGGCCGGTGAGGCGCTGGATTTGCGGGAGCGGGTAGAGCCGGTGCGGAAGAACTTCCAGCTCTGCGTCGAAGACCACCCGGATGAGCGCCGACCAGCTCCGCTGGCTGGTGTGCACCCGCAGCGGCACCGAGTTCAGGTAGAGCCCCAGTACCTGTTCGGCGGCCTGGTGCTGGGGCCGCCCGTGTGTCACGACTCCGCTGACAACGTCGGGACCGCCGCTGACCAGCGCGAGGACGCGCAGGTGGACGGCCAGCAGCACGGTGCGCAGCGGCACCTTGCTGGTTCGCGCGGCCGCTTCGAGCCCGGCGAGAAGCAGGCCCGGCAGGTTGGCGGACACCGTTTCGGCAGGCCCGGTGCCGCGGCTGTCCCGCCCGGGCAGGGATGGCACCCGCGTGTCCGGTGCGCCGGTCAGTGATTGCTCCCAGAACTGTGCGTGTGCCGGGTCCGCCAGCAGGGATTGCTGCTCGGCGGCGAACTCGCGATAGGTGATGGGCAGCGGGCCGGCCGGCAGCGGGGTGCCCGCGAGGTGCGCGACATAGCGCCTGAGCAGCTCGGTGGTGAGCACGGCAACGCTCCAGCCGTCCAGGATGGCGTGGTGGAAGCTCAGCGTCAGCGCGAACCTGCCCGCGGGCAGCCAGTGCACGTAGATCCGCAGCAGCGGCGGGGTCGCGGGATCGAACGGGTGGGCTTTCTCCGTTTCGTGGAACTCGGCGAGCGCCGCCGGCACCAGGTCAGGGTCGATCCCGGTCAGGTCGGCTTCGATGACCGGCGCGGCAGCGGCCTGGTGCACGACCTGCAGCGGCTCACCGAACTCGGCGATGTGGAAGGAAGTGCGCAGCACCGGATGCCGTGCCACCACCTCACCGGCCGCCGCCCGCAGCGCGCCCGCGTCACAGGCGCCGGTGACCAGCATCGTGAACACGTCGTGATAGGTGGAACGGTCGGGTCCGTACTCACCGTGGAAGATCATGCCGGCCTGCAGCGCGGTGATCGGGTAGGCATCTTCGGCCTGGTGCTTCGCCCGAACCTGGTCAGCGGTGGCGGGATCGATCAGGCTGAACGGCTCGGCCGGCGCGGCCGGGCCGGTGCTCGGGCTCTGGCCGGGCGATATGGCCGCGGTCAGCGCGGCGGCGAGGGCCCGCACCGTCGGGTACAGGAATATCTGCTCCAGCGTGGCGGCATAGCCGGCCTCCCGCAGGAGGGCTATCACCTTGAGGGTGCGGATCGAGTCACCGCCGAGGGCGAAGAACTCATCCTGCGCGCCAATCCGCCCGCCGCCCAGAACCTCCCGGAACGTCGTTGCGACCGCTCGTTCCTCCGGGCTGGCCGGCTCCACGAAGACCGCGTCATCCGTCCGGGTGGGTTGGGGTGGGGGGAGGGCGGT
>DATGGU010000068.1:0-11731 GCA_035308365.1 Streptosporangiaceae bacterium | reverse complement strand
AGCTGCTCACCCTTGCTCGCGCTGGCGGCCTTGCTGTCCGGACGGATGAGCACCGCGCCCGGAGACGCCTTGAGGATGTCCCGCTCTTGCGTCTGGGCATCCTGGCTGCCCGTGCTGATCCTGATGAACCCGTAATCTGTCACCGTGGCTCCCGTTGCCGCGTGCTTCACCCTACAACGTGCACACTACCCGATAGCCTACGACCCGATCGTGCTGGCCCATGCGCACGCCCTGCTGGTCAGCGACCCGAAGGGAAGCACCACCTACATCGAGGCGGACCTGCGCGACCCGGAGAAGATACTCACCGCCGCCCGCCAGTCGCTCGACTTCAGCCAGCCGGTCGCGGTGATGCTGATCGCGATCCTGCACCTGATCGAGGACAGCGAGAACCCGGCAGCGCTGGTGGCGACGCTGATGGATGCCGTGCCGCCGGGCAGCTATCTGGCGATCTCCCACCCATCCTCGGACCTGGACGAACGGGGGGCGGTGGTGGCGAAGCGGCTGAACGAGATGGTGGCCGGGCACGTCACGTTCCGCGACCGTGATGAGGTCACCCGGCTGTTCGACGGCCTGGAACTGGTCGACCCGGGCGTGGTCAGGATCTCGGCCTGGCGGCCTGACAGCGAACTCGTCGCCAGGGCACCCGGCAGCGTCTGGGGAGCCGTAGGGCGCAAGCCCTGACGAGCGTACAGTCCTGCCATGACCAAGATCTCGCGCGTGCTGTCCCCGCTGCGCCCGGCCGCCCGCGTCCTGACCGGGTCCACCTACGTACTGCTCGGCCTCGATGCCGTGCGGGAACCAGGCGGCCGCGTGGATCAGGCCGCGCCGCTGCTCGCCACGATCCGCAAGACGGTTCCGCTCCCCGATGACGATGAGCTGGTGGTCCGGGGCAATGCCGCGGTGCAGGTCGCGGCCGGTGCGATGCTGGCCCTTGGCGTCGCACCGCGGCTGTCCGCACTGGCCCTGGCCGGCTCGCTGGTTCCAACCACGCTGGCCGGGCACTCGTACTGGAAGATCGAGGATCCAGACGTGCGCAAGGTTCAGCGCATCCAGTTCCACAAGAACATGGCCATGATCGGCGGCCTGCTGTTCGGCGCGCTCGACGCCCCGGGCGCTAACCGGACTGGGCGGCCGGGATAACCACCTGAGCTGGGCGATCTCGTCGTAGTCGGCCGCGGAATAGCCGACCAGGCCCTCGGACAGGGCGAAGATCCACTCCGCGACGCCCATGGACAGCGCCAGCCGGCTGCACCGCGCGCAGAAGTGCGGTTCCTCCAGCCGTACCGAGTCGTCGGCTTCCAGCCGCACGTAGATCAGTTTCGACCCCTGCAGCATCCGCCAGCCGTCGCCCTCCCGGGCCAGCGTGATGGCTCGCTGCTCGGCGTGGGTCCGGCAGTTGTCATGATGGCCGAACGTCGCGAACTTGCAGTAGCAGTGGTCCTCGCCCGGGAAAGGCACCCCGTTGGTCCCCCAGGCCAGCAGGCTGCCGCCGGTCACCAGCTCCGCTGCGTGCCGGGTCCGCGCATGAGAATCGCGCGCCAGCTCCGCGGCGCGCTCTACCATCTGCTGCGCCGCATCGCTTTCCTGGCGCTTGAGCGGCCGCCATTGCGGCCGCTGCCCTGGCTGCACATCTACCCCCAGTGAGACTTATCCCGGACAACGTCGAGACTTATTCAAAACCAGCCCAGCGGGCTTGACCCCCCGGTTGTGAGATGTGGTGGCCGGCTGAACAAGTCTCATAAGGCATGATCCTCGTACATGAGCGCCGGTGTGGGCGGATGGGAGACGTGGTGGCGAACGTTGTGGTGACCGGCGCGGCCGGATTCCTGGGCTCGCGGCTGGCGCGGGAGCTGCTGGCGGCCGGCTCGATCGGGGTTGCCGGAAGGGAGCCAGCCCCGCTCGCCCGGCTGACCCTGATCGACCAGGCGCCGGTCCCGGCCGATCTCGCCGCCGACGAGCGGGTGACGGTGATCCGCGCCGACCTGCTGGACATCGACCACAGCCCGCTCACCGGCGCCGACGTCGTGTTCCACCTGGCGGCGGCGGTCAGCGCCGAGTGCGAGGCCGACTTCGACCTGGGCCTGCGCGCGAACCTGGCCGCCACGCAGGCGCTGCTCGCCGCCTGCCGGGCGACCGGCACCGCCCCGGTCGTGGTGTTCGCCAGTTCCCTGGCCGTGTTTGGCGGCTCCGCCGAGCACCCGCTCCCGGCGGTCGTGGACGATCACACCCTGCCGAACCCGCAGTCCAGCTACGGGATACAGAAGTTCATCGGCGAGCAGTTGCTGGCCGACTACACGCGCAAGGGGTTCCTGCGTGGCCGCGCAGTCCGGCTGATGACGGTCAGCGTGCGCCCGGGGCGCCCGAACCGGGCCGCGTCCGGCTTCCTGTCCGGGATCATCCGCGAACCGCTGGCCGGCCAGCGTGCCGTCTGCCCGGTTCCACCGCAGACCGAAGTGGCTCTCGTCTCCCCGGCCCGCGCCATCGACGGCCTGCTACGGGCGGCCACCGCGCCCGAGCAGGCCTGGGGCGGCCGGACCGCCGTCACCATGCCCGCCCTCACCGTCACCGTCGGCGGCATGGTCGCCGCGCTGGAGCAGTTGGCCGGGGCCGCCGTGACCGCGCTGATCGACTGGGAACCCGACCCGGCCATAGCCGGCATCGTGACCGGCTGGCCGGCCAGAATCCGTGCCGACCGCGCAGGCCGGCTGGGCCTGGTCCCCGACCCGGACTTCGGCTCGATCATCCGGCTGCACCTGGCCGAGTCAGCTCGATCAGCGCCGTAGCCGTTCCATCCGGGTCGGACAGCATGGGAAGGTGGCCGGTCGCCAGCCGCCGGGCGCCGGTCAGCCGCGGGGCGCAGGCCACCATTTCGAGCTGCGACGCAAGCGGCAGCGCCAGGTCGGCAGTGGTGTGGACGTAGCTGCGCGGAACCCGGCCCCACCGGTCCCTGGTGACCCAGACCGGCGTCAGCAGCGGGGCGGCCGGGGCCGGGCGCAGCCGGGCGAGCGCCACATCGGCGACCCCGCCGGGAGCGTCGGCCATGAACACCTCCCTGGCCCGGTTGCGGTCGACGCCAAGAAGCCCATCGGCCGGGCGCAGGATGGGGCCGAGCAGGCCGGCCGCGAAGCCGGGGGAGGACTGGATGAACCCGACCACGGTCTGCCCCGACGGCAGCAGAAACCCGGCCAGGTAGACGAGGTGCTCGATGAGATTGGGATCCTGCTCGGCGACGGCCGAGATGACCGGGCCCGCCATCGAGTGGCCGACGAGCACCACCGGGCCGCCCAGCCCGGCCGCGGCCTTGGCCGTGGTGTCCGCGTAATTGTCCAGGCTGACCTGCACCGCGGGCATCGGGTCAGTGCCGTGAGCGGGCAGTTCGGGTGTGGCCACCTCGTGTCCAGCGGCCCGCAGCCGGATGGCGGTCATCGTCCACGCCTCGGCGTCAGACCACCATCCGTGCACGAGAACGAAGCGAGCCATCACCGGTTTTCCTGGTTCGGCCGAGGCAGCATGTCAAGCAAACCGGCCGGCTCAGGAGCCGTCCAATAGGTCTTTGTGCGCGGTTGAGAACTGCGACTTATCAACCGTCCACTCGTTCGCGTCCCGGTACCCGCGCAGGAAGCCGAGGAAGCGGTCGAGCAGCGGCGACCGGTCGCCCTGCCGCCAGGCGGCGGCGAGCACGAACAGCGGCGGCGGCCGGAGCGCGACCACCGTGACGCCGTCCGGGCAGATCCGGCGCGCGGTGTCCTCGGCCATCACCGCGATGACCGTCCCCTGCCGGATGGGCTTCCAGTCGGTGTCCAGCGTGGGTGTGGAGGTGCTGCCCGACTCGGCCACCTTCGGGTCGAAGCCGCCGAACTCGGCGCACATCAGCTTCAGGCCCTGCAGCGCGCTGGGGGCGAGTTCGCGCGGGTTCACCAGGAACGTCTCATCGCTGAGCTGGCTCAGCGCGACCTCGGCGCGGCCGGCCAGCGGGTGCCGTCCGCCCATCAGGACCGCCAGCCTGCCCCGCCGGACGACCTCCCACTCCACCCGCGGCAGCGTGGTCAGCGCCGGTATCTGGTGCACGATCGCCACGTGCAGGCTGCTGTCACTCACCTGGGTGAGCAGCCGTTCGCTCACCGCTGCCGTCCGGTCCAGCACGACGTCCGGGTGTCCGGCGCCGAAAGCGGCCAGGGCCGGTGCGATCGCCTGGTCCGCCAGCAGGGCCACCCCGGTGCGCAGCACCCCGGCCTGGCCCTTGCCGACATTGCGGATCCGCTCCAGCGTGCTTTCCATCTCCGCCAGCGTGCGCCGGGCATAGCCGAGAAACTCCAGGCCGGCGTCGGTGAGCTCCACCCCCTGGCGGGAACGTCGCAGCAGCCGCGCATCGAGCGCGCGTTCCAGCTTGGCGATCGACTGGGACAGCCCGGGCTGGGTGATGAACAGCCGGGTCGCCGCCCGCCCGAAGTGCAGTTCCTCCGCCAGCCCCACGAAGTAGCGCAACTGGCGGAACTCCAGCTCCGGCTCATGATCACGAGATTGCGAGCCGGACAGATAAACCACGCTCGATCCGGCGGTGGTCCGGCCCGTAGGGCGGGACATCGCTGACCCCCTCCTGGTCCCGGGGGCCGCCGACGGCACCGAGCCGGCAGCGCCTCCTTCCGGCAAGCATTGCCGATACTGCGGCCAGGTCTCAATCCCTTTCGCCCTGGACCGAATTGCTACCGGAGCGCGGGCCGGCCAAGGAGCCCCACAGGCTCAGGCGGCGACCGCCGGCTGAGCCTGCGGGTGGGTTGTGGCGGGCTCGATAGCCAGGTCGAGTACCTCGCGGACGTCGCTGACCGGGTGGATGTCGAGTTGCTCCCGCACCGTCTCCGGCACGTCCTCCAGGTCCGGCTCGTTCCGCTTGGGGATCAGCACGGTGGTGATCCCGGCCCGGTGGGCGGCGAGCAGCTTCTGCTTCAGCCCGCCGATCGGCAGTACCCGGCCGGTCAGCGATACCTCACCGGTCATGGCCACGTCGGACCGGACGAGCCGGCCGGACAGCAGCGAGGCCAGCGCGGTGGTCATCGTCACCCCGGCGCTCGGGCCGTCCTTGGGCACCGCCCCGGCCGGCACGTGCACGTGCACGCCGCGGTCCTTCAGGTCGCCCACCGGGAGTTCGAGCTCGGCCCCGTGCGAGCGCAGGTAGGACAGTGCGATCTGGGCCGACTCCTTCATCACGTCGCCGAGCTGGCCGGTGAGCGTGACGCCGGTGTCCCCGGTCTCCGGGTCGGCCAGTGAGGCCTCGATGAACAGCACATCGCCGCCCGTCCCGGTGACGGCGAGCCCGGTGGCCACGCCGGGCACCGCGGTCCGCTCGGCGGACTCGGGGAGATGCCGCGGGTGGCCGAGGTAGCCGTGCAGGCCGTCCGGGCCGACGGTCACCGGCAGCTCGGCCTTACCGCTGGCCAGGCTGGCCGCGATCTTGCGCAGCACCCGGGCGATGGCCCGCTCGAGCCCGCGCACGCCGGCCTCCCTGGTGTACTCGGTGGCCAGCTTGCGCAGTGCCGCGCCGGTGAACGTCACGTCGCCGGCGCCCAGGCCGGCCCGTTCGAGCTGCCGGGGCAGCAGGTGGCCGGAGGCGATCGTCACCTTCTCATCTTCGGTGTAGCCGTCCAGCGGGATCGGCTCCATTCTGTCCATCAGCGGCTCGGGTATCGCCTCGGCGACGTTCGCGGTGGCGATGAACAGCACGTCGGACAGGTCGAGCTCGACCTCCAGGTAGTGGTCGCGGAACGTGTGGTTCTGCGCCGGGTCGAGCACCTCGAGCAGTGCCGCCGTCGGGTCGCCGCGGTAGTCGCTGCCCAGCTTGTCCACCTCGTCCAGCAGGATGACCGGGTTCATCGCACCGGCCTCTTTGATGGCCCGGACGATCCGGCCCGGCAGCGCGCCGACGTAGGTCCGGCGGTGGCCACGGATCTCGGCCTCGTCGCGGACGCCGCCCAGCGCCACCCGGGCGAACTTGCGGCCCATCGCCCGCGCCACCGACTCGCCCAGCGAGGTCTTGCCGACGCCAGGCGGCCCGGTCAGGGCGAGCACGGCACCGCTGCGGCGGCCACCGACCAGGGCCAGGCCCTTGTCGGCCCGGCGCTTGCGGACGGCCAGGTACTCGATGATCCGGTCCTTCACATCGTCCAGCCCGGCGTGGTCGGCATCGAGCACCGCCCGCGCCGCGCCGATGTCGTAGGAGTCCTCGGTCCTGGTGTTCCACGGGATCTCGAGCACCGTGTCCAGCCAGGTCCGGATCCAGCTTCCCTCCGGGGAGTTGTCCGGGCTGCGCTCCAGCTTGTCCGCTTCCTTGAGCGCTGCTTCCCTGACCTTCTCCGGCAGGTCCGCGGCCTCGATCCTGGACCTGTAGTCCTCTTCCTCGGAGGCCGGCTGACCATCCAGCTCGGCCAGCTCCTTGCGGATGGCGGCGAGCTGCTGGCGGAGCAGGAACTCGCGCTGCTGCTTCTCCATCCCCTCGCGCACGTCGTTCTGGATGGTCTCGGCCACGTCCAGCTCGGCGAGCGCGTCCCGCGCCCAGCTCGTCAGCTTCTCCAGGCGCTGCTCGGGGTCGATGGTTTCGAGCAGCTCGACGCGCTGCTCCAGCGTCAGGTACGGGGCGTAGCCGGCGCTGTCGGCCAGGGCCGACGGCTCCTCGATGCGCTGCAGGGCGTCGATGACCTGCCAGGCGCCGCGCTTCTGCAGGATCGTCGCGGCGACCCCGCGGTACTCGCGGGCCAGTTCCTGGGCACGGGCGCTGGCCGGCGGCTCCACCTCGACGGTGCCTTCGACCCACAGGGCCGCGCCTGGGCCTACCGTGCCGGTGCCGATGCGTACCCGGGACAGGCCCCGGATCACCGCGGCGGGCTCGCCGCTGGGCAGCCGTCCGGTCTGCTCGACGGCGCCGAGCGTGCCGACCGCCGAGTATTTCCCGCTCAGCCTGGGCACCAGCACCACCTGGGGCTTGGCGCTGGCCAGCCGGGTGACGCCAGGTGCGCTTGCCGCCATCTGCGCTGCCTCGATCGCCCCGCGGACCTCTGTGTCCGACATGTCCACCGGGACCACCATGCTCGGCAATATCACGGTGTCGTCGAGCGGCAGCACCGGCAGCGAAAGCGTCTCGCTCATCAAGTCACTTCCCGAAGTGAAGGGGTTTGTGAAGCTCGTTGTTCGTGTTGGTGGATTCAAACGCCGGAAAGCCGGGGTTGCTTCCTCGGTTGTGTTCGCTCTCAGCCGACCTGACTTGGCGCATGCCGAACGGCCAGATTGGCCCGGGAGAACCCATGACGAACAGCCCGGCGGGCAAGGCAAAAGAGCCACCGGCGAGGGGAATTAACAATTTCCGGTCAGCGTGTATTCCCGGTCCGTGCCGCAGCCAGGGCTGGTGCACCGTAACGAGAAAATAGAGATTTCGCTTTCAGGGCGTGCGGCGCGCGTCGATCTGAGCCTGGGCACCGGCCAGGACCCGGCCTACCGCGTGGCCGAACCGGACGTCGCAGGGGTGATCGGTCCGGCCCGCCCTGGCGCCCTCGGCCAGTTCGGCCAGCGCGGTCCGCAGCGCGGCCACCGGATTCCCGGTCTCGCTGGGCGCCTCGGTCACCCCCGGCTCGCCCCAGACCAGCAGGCCGAACTCCCCGGCGCTCGCGGGTGCGCTGAGCGTGACGGTGACCGTGCTGGTCGCGCCGCCCTCGTGGTGCAGGATGAGGTGACTCACATCGGCCGGCCCGCCGTCGGCGGTCACCCCGGTCACCGGGCCGAGGCAGGCCCAAAGCAGCGAGACCGCGTGCGGGCCGAGATCCCACAGGCCGCCCTTGTCCCGCCGCCAGGGCGTGTTGAACGGGCTCGGCTCCCGCAGTGCCGTGCCGAGCCAGACCGCGAAACCGCCGGCCCAGCCGGTGCGGGCGGTGACGTCGGCCAGCCAGGCGCGCATGTTTTCCTGGAAACGCGAGGTGAAGAAGACCACGGAGGCGACCCGCGCGTCCTGCACCGCCTGGACCAGCTCACCGGCCGCCGCCTCGGAGATGGCGATCGGCTTCTCCAGCAGGAGGTGCTTGCCGGCCCTGGCCGCCCTGGTCGCGATCGCGGCCTGCACGTCAGGTGGCACCGAGAAGGTGACCGCGTCGACGTCGGCGAGAAAATCCTCGATGCCGGCATGGACCTTGGCGCCGTAGGGCTCGGCGAGGCCACTGGCCGCCCACGGGTCCCGGCCCCAGACCGCGGCGAACTCGATGCCCTCGGTGGATGCGAGCGCGGGCGCGTGCGTGATCCGTGCCCAGTAACCGGTGCCAACCAGCCCGAACCTCATGACGCCGCCACCTCCGCAATGGGTGTCAGCAGCCTATGCGGCACCGACAGGGCCTGGCTGACCAGGTCGGTTTTGGGGTTCCCCGGCACGGGATGCGCGATGAGGCTGGCCGGCTCCGGGATCGCCCCGCAGGCACCGCAGCGGCCGTCGGCGGCCAGGACGCCGCCGCAGCCGTCGTGCTCGTAGGTCCGGCAGGGCCGCTCGCTGGGGTAATACTCGTTCCCCCAGATGATGAGCGACCAGATCACCGGCCACAGCCGCAGCCCCTTGGCGGTGAGCGAGTACTCGTCGCGGCCGCTGGCGGCGGTGGCCCTGGCCAGGATGCCGTGCTCGGTGAGCAGGTTCAGCCGGTCGGTCAGCACCGCCCGCGGGAGCTCCAGGTGGTCGCGGAAGTCGCTGAACCTGCGGACACCGTAGAAGGCGTCCCGCACGATCAGCAGCGTCCACCGCTCGCCGACGATCTCCAGCGCCCGGGCGATCGGGCAGTCCTGGCCCAGGTACTCACGCGGCAGCGTCATGCGGTCAGTATATCGGTTGAAAGTTCAGTGAGTGAACCTCTATGATCGTGCCTCATGGTTCATTGACCGAACCAAGAGGCTCACCCACGATGAGGAGTGGTCATGAGGGACCAGGCTCTGCTGAGTCCGCAATCCCGCGGCGTGCTGCGCCGGGCGGTAACCGCCGCGGCGGCCCGCGGTGGCGCCGTCACGAACTCGGCGCCCCGGGCCGGCATCCAGCAGCGCCGCCGGGTGCTGCCGCAGCGCGTCGCGTACTGGCTCGCCGCCGCCGTGATCGCGCTGTGCCTGTTCGCCTCGGTCGTGCCGTCGCCGCTCTACCACCTCTACGCCGCGGCGTGGCACTTCTCGCCGCTCACGCTGACCCTGATCTACGCGACCTACGCGTTCGGCGTGCTGACCGCTCTCTTGCTCGCCGGGCGGGTGTCCGACCAGGCCGGCCGCCGTCCGGTCCTGCTGGTGGCGATCCCGGCGCTGATGGTCTCCTGGCTGGTGTTCATCGCCGCCAGCTCGACACCCTGGCTGTTCGCCGCCCGTGGGCTGCAGGGCCTGGCCACCGGCGCCGCGCTGAGCGCGGCCAGCGCCGCCCTGCTCGACCTGCACCCGCGCCGGGATCCGGTCGGTGTCGGGCTGGCCAACGGGGTCGCCAGCGCCGGTGGCCTCGGCCTGGGCGCACTGACCTCCGCGGCCCTGGTGCAGACCGGAGTGGCACCCCGGGTGCTGCCGTACGTGCTGCTGCTGGTGCTGTTCGCCGCTGCCCTGGCCGGCGCCTTCTGGATGCCCGAGCCGGTGGAAAACCGCTCGCGGTTCCGGCTGACGCCTGCGCGCCCCAGCGTGCCTGCCGGAATCCGGCATCCGTTCCTGATCGCGGCGCTCGCCGTGCTCGGCTCCTGGTCCATCGCCGGGCTGTTCTTCTCCATCGGCGCTCAGTTGTCGTCCCAGCTGTTCGGTTCGGCCAACGTCATCGTCGCCGGGCTCGGCGGCATCACGCTCACCCTGGCGGCGGCGCTGGCCCAGCTCGTGTTCCACCGGTCCGCTCCGTGGATCGGCGCCAGCCTGGGCTCGGCCGGGCTCGCCGTGGGCATGGCGGCGATCGTCATTGCGGCGGCGACCGGTTCCAGCGCACTGTTCATGGCCGGCGCGTTCGTCGCCGGCGCCGGGTTCGGAGTGGCCTTCCTCGGTGGCCTGCGCCAGCTCACCAGTGTGATCCCGGCCGAGCACCGGGCCGCCGTGATGTCCGCGTTCTATGTGGTCGCCTACACCTCGCTGTCCATCCCCGCCGTCATCGCCGGTGTCGTGGTCACCCACCTCGGGCTGGACGTGACGTTCGAGACGTTCGGCAGCTCATGCGCGGGCATCGCGCTGATCATGGCGTTCGAGGTCTGGCGCACCCGCCCCCGCGCGGCGGCCTAGCCGACGGCGAGGATGAGCTTGCCGGTGTTCGCGCCGTTGAACAGCATCAGCAGGGTTTCGGGGAAGTCAGCGACGCTGCCGTGCACGATGTGCTCGCGGGAGACGATCCGGCCGTCCCGTAGCCACTCCGCGAGCTCGGCTCTGGCCTGGGGATACCTGTCCTCATAGTCGAACACCAGCATGCCGGTCATGGACGCCCGGGCGACCAGCAGCGCCAGGTAGTTGGCCGGGCCGCGCACCTGGCCGGCGTTGTACTGCGAGATCGCCCCGCAAATGACGATCCTGGCTCCGCGGGCCAGCCGGCCAAGGACCGCGTCCAGGATCTCGCCACCGACGTTGTCGAAATAGACGTCGACTCCCTTCGGGGCGTACTCGCGCAGCGCGGACCGCAGGTCGTCGCTCTTGTAGTCGATGGCGGCGTCGAAACCGAACTCCCCGGTCAGCAGCCGGCACTTCTCCTGGCCACCGGCGATGCCGATGACCCGGCACCCCTTGAGCTTGGCGATCTGGCCGGCCACACTGCCCACCGCCCCGGCGGCACCGGACACGACCACCGTGTCACCTTCCCTGGCCCGCCCGGTATCGAGCAGGCCGAAGTACGCGGTCAGCCCGGTCATGCCGAGCACGCCCAGGTAGGCCGTCGGATCCAGGGAGGGATCCAGTTTGGTCACGCCCCTGCCGTCGGAGCACGCGTACTCCTGGACGCCGAAGATGCCGTACACACCGTCGCCTACCGCGTAACCGGGGTGGGCGGAGTCCACCACGCGCCCGGCCGCCCCGGCCCGCATGACCGCGCCCAGCTTCACCGGCGGGACGTAGGAGGGCCGGTCGTCCATCCAGCCGCGCATCGCCGGGTCGACGGACAGGTGCGAGATGGCCACCACGAACTCGCCAGGCCCGGGGGCCGGCACCGGCTCGGTGGTGAGCTCCCAGTCGGTGTCCTTGGGCAGCCCGGAGGGGCGGGCGGCCAGCCGCACCTGGTGGTTGATCAGTCTCACTCCCGCGGCTCCCATCCGAGACGGCTGACGTGCCTGAAGAAGGTAGACCTCACCGCCCGGTCATGGCAAGCGGCTAACCGCCCGCCATCATGTCAGGGGCGCCGGGTCTGATAGGCCTGAAGGAGTTCTTCGTAGCGGGTGTCCCACTGGGGACCCCGGCCGGAGCCGGTGGTCAAGCTGGCCGCTAGCTGCTCAAGGTAAGTGTGCCAGCCCGCGCCGTACTGCGTCGCGGCCACCGGGGTCAGTGCGCGGTGAGTGAGGTTGAATCTAGTGCCGCCGCTCTGCGGGGTCAGCTCGAACCGCAGCGAAGAACAGGCTTCGTCTGCCGGCTCCCAGTCGACCTCGAGGACGTTCGTGCAGCGGACACCGGTCCGGATGGCCGGTGTCGAGCTCGTCACCGAGGCTGACCTGCGGGCTAGCGATGATCCGTATCTCGCGGATCATCAGATCGACGGGATGCCGGTGCTTCCCGCCGTGTGCGCCCTGGAGGC
>DATGGU010000067.1:0-11177 GCA_035308365.1 Streptosporangiaceae bacterium | reverse complement strand
GTGGCCGCCGAACTGGCCGGGCTGCACCCGCAGACCCTGCGCATCTACGAGCGGGAAGGCCTGCTCGACCCGGCCCGAACCGCGGGCGGCACCCGCCGCTACAGCCAGCGTGACATCGCCCGGCTGCAGGAGATCTGCACCCTGGCCACCGGCGGGCTCAACATCGCCGGGATCCGCCGGGTACTCGAACTGCAGGAAGAAACCCGCCGTCTGCAAGCCGAGGTCGACCGGCTGCGCAGTCTCACCACCCGCAGCAGCAACTGACCTCGGCCGGAAAGCCCGGCCACCGGGTCAGGGGCCCGGGCTGCCTGGCCCGGGTCTGCCCGGGCGCCTGCGGAGCCTGCTGATCAGCGCGTGGGCGGTTGCCAGCTCGTCTTCCAGGGCCACGATCCGCAGCGCGGCGGCCAGGTTGTGGCCCTGGTCGAACAGCTCCCGGATCCGGGAGGCCAGCACCAGCTGGCGGCGGCTGTAGCGGCGGTGCCCGCCATCCGACCGGCCCGGCCGCACCGCCCCGGCGGCATCCAGCCCGCGCAGGAACGCCTGCCGCACGCCGAGCACCTGGGCGGCCTGCCCGGTGGTGTAGGCCGGGTAGTCCGGGTCATCGAGCTGTTCGGCCGGCACCTCTCGGCTCCTTCCCGGGCCGCTGTCCTCTCACTGGGGGTTGACAGATATCTGCAATGGTGAGTATATAAAAAGTGTATCGGCCATGACCCTGGCAGTGCTACCACAGATTTCCGGGGAGTGATCGACATTGACCGGCATGGGCACCCGGCAGGCGGACGCAGCGTTCGCGGAGCTGATCTGCGCCGACGACCAGTGGCTGCGCGAGGAGTTCGAGGCCCTGATCGCGGCGAACTACCAGCCGCCCAGCCCGCCACTGCCCGCGCCTGCGCGCACTCCCCCGCTCCCGCCCCGCCGCCAGGCACCGGCCCCGCCGTGGGTTCCAGGGTCAGGCTCGCAGGCCGTTTTCACCCATCCCGGCAGTGGCCTGCGGCGGCAGCGCTCACCTCCGCGTATCTTCCCGGCCACCGCCGGGACCACACGCTAGACGCAGCTTCGCGCACCGGAAGGAGGCACCCTCTGGCACGTCCGGCAGCCAGCCGGAATCAGCGACCCACCGGACGGCGGGACCAGCCCCGGGCTCCCGCCGTCCGTCGCTGTCCTGCACAGTGCCAGGCTCGGCGATCAGCCCGGGGTCAGATGCCGGGACTGCCTAGGCGTCGAGGCTGAGCACCATCGTGGGGCGCTCGATGATGTGGTCGGGGCGCAACGGGCGCACCGCGGTACCGATGGCGAAGAACTCCGTGGTGTGTGAGCCCCAGGTGTGGCTGTGCTGGCGGAGCTGGACGCCGACGATGCCCTCGGCGTGCAGCGCTTCGGCCTCGGCCTGCATCCGGCTCATCGCCAGTTCGCGCGCGTCGTACAGGGCCTGGGTGAACTGCTCCAGCTCCACGTTCTTGCCGATGTTGCTGAGCACGCCGCCGAGGCGCTGGTGCGCGACGTGGTAGACGCATGAGCCCATCACCATGCCAAGCGGCGCGTAGCCTGCCCGGATCAGCGTCCAGAAGTCCTGCCCGGACAGGTCCGAGGTGAACGGCTGGTTCTTGTTGTTGCGCCACTGGGCCACGCCGCCGCCGCCTGCGCCCTCCTCGGCCTTGACCGCCGTGCCGACCGCGATGAACTCGGCGATGTCGCTGCCGAACTCCTTCATTTCCACGTCCAGCCGGACGCCAACGATGCCGTCCGCGTGCAGTTCGTCGGCCTCGGCCTCCATCCGGCTCATGGCCAGCTCGCGGGCGTGGTACATCGCCTGGGACAGGACGTCGAGCTCCTGGTTCCTGCTCCACCGGCCGATCTGCAGGCCGACGTGGTAGATCGAGCTGCCCAGCACCAGGCCGAGCGGCCTGAAGCCGGCCTCGCGGACCAGCAGGAACTCGTTCACCGACAGGTCGGAGGTGAAGATGGACCCGGCCTTCCCCGGCTGCAGCTCGGCCAGGCGGCGCATCGCGTCCTGCGGCACCCCGCTGGGCGCGTGCGCCTGCACGGCACCGGTCTGCGTGCTCTCCTGCTGGTCGGTCATTGCCTCTCCCTAGTCGGTACTCACGCCCGCCGTCACGGTCCCAGCTTGACCCGGGCGGCCTGGCGGCGCTGCGGGTCGAGCGAGAGAATGGCCAGGCTGGGCTCGGCCTCGTGCCGCTCGCTCTTGGCGAACCGGGCGATGGCCGTGCCGATGATCGTCACTTCCGCGATATGGTCCCTGCCATGCTGCTGGGACGGGCATTCCCGTTCCCGGACCCGTATGCCGATGTCCCTGATCACGACGCCATCCGCACCGCGGCTGCGCACGTCCCTCTCGAGCTGGATCCGGGCGTCGTGCCGCGCGCTGTTCACCAGTTCGGTGTAGCCGGTCACCTCGGCGTTGCCCGCTCCCCAGCGGGTCTGCCCGGTGGTCAGCCAGTCGTCGTGCCTGGCGCCGATGGAGATGCCGAGCACCAGCCCGGCCGGCGCCCAGCCTGCCATGATCAGCTTGGCGAAGTCCTGGCCGGTCAGGTCGGAGGTGAACGGTGCCTTGGGCGGCGGCGCGCCGGGCGCCCGGACGGCCGTGCCGATCGCCTTGAACTCCAGGCCACCGGCCGGGAAGCCGCCGATGGTGAGCGAGACGCCGACCACGCCGTGGCCGCCGAGCTCGGCGCATTCGGCCGACATCCGGCCGATCGCGGCGCGGCGCGCCTCGTACATGGTCTGCACCAGCGCGCCGAACGAGCCGTAGCCGCCCTGGCTGGACACCTGGGTGACGCTGCGGTAGGGCGTTGCCCAGCCGCCGTACCCTGCCCAGGCACCCGGACAGCCGTAACCGCCGGTATAACCGACGTTGTAGACGGCCGCGCCGAGCACCTGGCCTACGGGCTCGAAGCCGACACTGCGGATTGCCGCGAACTCGTCGGCCGACAGCGCTGAGCCCCAGGTGCCGCTGCGTCGGATCTCCGCCATCCGCGCCTCGGCGGTGGCGGGGAGCCCGGATCCGGGCCGCGCACCCCCTCCCGGGTCCGCCGGTTGCTGTTGCGCCAACGCCAGCCCCTTTCCGCGCAGGCTTTGTGATCACCACCCTACCGGTGAGTCACTCGTCGTCGGCAGCGTCCCAGGCTTCGTTGCGCTCGTGCACGGTCTCCAGCGCGTGTTCGGCCGCCTCCCTCGTCGGATATGGCCCGAGCTTGTTCTTGCCCGCACATTCGCCGTCGTCGGGCTCCACCGTGTTGTGCTTGAGGCAAAACCACCAGCGTTGCTGTGTGTTCATGCCAAGTAGAATTTCAGATCATGACAACCGTTCTCCAGCCCGGCCGGCTCTCCCCCGAGCGCCAGGTTCCGGCCGGCATCGCGCGGCCCGAGTATGTCGGGAAGAAGCGGCCGGCGCTTGGTGAACCCGATGTGAAAGACGCCGCGACCATCGAGAAGATGCGGGTGGCGGGCAGGATAGCGGCGCAGGCGCTGGCCGAGGTGGGCCGGCACGTGGTTCCCGGCGTCACCACCGACGAACTCGACCGGGTCGGCCACGACTTCATGGTGGCCCACGGCGCCTACCCGAGCACCCTGGGCTACCGCGGCTTCCCCAAGTCGCTGTGTACCTCGCTGAACGAGGTCATCTGCCACGGCATCCCGGACGACACGGTCATCGCCGACGGCGACATCGTGAACATCGACATCACCGCCTACATCGGCGGCGTCCATGGCGACACCAACGCCACCTTCCTGGCCGGCGACGTGGACGAGGAATCCCGGCTGCTGGCAGAACGCACCCACGAAGCGATGATGCGCGGCATCAGGGCCGTCGCCCCCGGCCGCCAGCTGAACGTGATAGGCCGGGTCATCGAGTCCTACGCCCGGCGGTTCGGCTACGGCGTGGTCCGCGACTTCACAGGCCACGGCATCGGCACCACCTTCCACTCGGGCCTGGTGGTCCCGCACTTCGACGACCCCGGCGCCACCACCGTCATGGAGCCGGGGATGACGTTCACCATCGAGCCGATGCTGACCCTCGGCACGATCGCCTACGACATCTGGCCGGACGGCTGGACCGTGGTCACCAAGGACCGCCGCCGCACTGCCCAGTTCGAGCACACGATCCTGGTAACCGACAGCGGACACGAGATCCTCACGCTCCCGTAGCGGGCCAGTGGCCCGGCACGGAATGGCCGGCTCATGTCCGGAGCCTGACCCGGATATGCACATGCTAATGTATGTGTATGTTGACTCATCGGCTGCAACTGCTGCTCGATGACGAGCGTTACGAGCGCGTGCACGCGCTCGCCCGTCAGCGCGGAATCTCCGTCGCCGCCGTGATCCGGGAGGCCCTGGACCGCGGGCTGCCTGCGACGCAGCCGCGCCGGTCAGCGGCAGCCCGCCGGATACTCGCAGCTGAGCCCATGGACGTCGGTGATATATCCGCTGAGCTGGAGGAACTGCGGAGCCGTCACGCATGATCGTGCTGGACACCACCGTCCTGGCCTACGCCGTCGGCGCTGACCATCCGCTACGGGCGCCATGCCAGCGGCTGGTCAGCGGCATAGCTGACGGCGAGATCCTCGCCACCACCACCATCGAGGTCATCCAGGAGTTCACGCACGTCCGCGCCCGGCGCCGGGACCGCAAAGACGCCGCGCTGCTGGCCAGTGACTACATCGAACTGCTCTCACCGCTGCTCATCGTCGAAGAAAACGACCTGCGCGAGGGGCTGCGCCTGTTCGGGGAGACCACCGGCATCGGGGCATTCGATGCGATCCTGGCCGCTGCCGCACATGCCGCCGGGGCCGGGGCGCTGGTGTCCGCAGACGCCGGTTTCTCCGCCATCGCGTATATACCCCATGTCATCCCCGACGCGGATGGAATCCGGGGCCTGCTGGAGCCCGGCGCGGGCTGAAGCCGCCCGCACCCTCCCATAGCGGCCACGTTCTACCACGCCGTAAAGCAGCGCCAGCGGCGGCATAGCCACGGTGCCGGCCCATCTCAGCGGAGGATTGACGCACTCCTGCCTCCAGGATGTTACGCAGGTACGGACGCGGGGAAACTAGCGCAACGGTGGCAGCAGGACCCCAGGGTTGAGTATCCCGGCCGGATCCACCGCTGCCTTGGCGCCGCGCAGTGCCAGGCCGAACGGTGCGGGCCGTTGCCGTTCGTACCATGGCCGGTGGTCGCGGCCGACCGCGTGGTGGTGGGTGATCGTGCCGCCGGCCGCGATGATCGCGTCCGAGGCCGGCCGTTTGATCGCGTCCCACTGCCCGGTCTCCTCGCCACGGCGGACCGGGGCGAGCACCGTGTAATACGGCGCCGGGCCATCCGGGTAGACGTAGGCGAGCCTGCACATCACCACGGCCCGGCCGCACTCGCGCTGCGCCGCGTCCTTGGTCGCGGCCAGCACCCGCTCATGGAATGCGGGGAACGCGTCCCAGGTGATGGCCGTCTCGAACGTCTCGGCCAGCACGCCCATGGCCGGGTAGGTGTTGCGCAGGTACGGCATCCGGATGAACGTCTGGCGCCAGTCCCCCGCCGCCTGGCCCGGCTGGCCGGCGCCGCTGCTGCTCCGGATCCCGTCCCACTGGCCGCCATGGTCCCTGGCGATCGCGAGGGCCTGGTCCAGCGGGGCTGTGGCCGGGTGGCTGGCCGACTCGAAGCCAAGGACCAGCAGCGCGTGCGTGCCATCGCCGCCCGCGGTGAGCCGGGCCTCGGCCGGATCCAGCAGGCGGCACGCCGCCGGGTACAGGCCCGACCCCACGATCTGCGCCGTGGCGGCGGCACCCGCGCCGAAGGACGGGAACCTGACCGCCGCGGACGCGCGGTAAGTGGGCCGCCGTTGCACCCGCAGCCACACCCGGGTGATGACGCCGAGGATGCCCTCGGAGCCGAGCAGCATCCGGTCCGGTGACACCCCGGCACCCGATCCGGGCAGCCGCCGGGACTCCCAGGTGCCACGGGGGGTGATGGCCCGGATGGACTCCACGAAGTCGTCGATCCGGGTGTGCAGGGTGGCATAGTGCCCACCGGCGCGGGTGGCCACCCATCCGCCCAGGGTGGAGAACTGCCACGACTGCGGGAAGTGCCGCAGCGTGCGGCCGCGGGTGGCGAGCTGGGCGTTCAGCTCCGGGCCGCTCACCCCCGCCTCGGCCAGGGCGGCTCCTGACGTCTCGTCGACCTCCAGGACCCGGTCCATCAGGCCGAGGTCGAGGGATACCGATCCGGCGTATCCGGCGCCGACATCGGGTTCCACTCCCCCGGTCACGCTGGTTCCGCCGCCGAACGGGATGACGGCCGCCCCGGCGGTCTCACACCAGCCGAGCAGTTCCTCGATGTCCTGCTCACCGCGCGGCCTGGCCACCACGTCCGGCATGTGATCGAACCGGCCGCGGAACGCCCTGATCAGGTCGCGGTAGGACTGGCCGTGTGCGTGGGTGGCCCGGTCGTGGCTGGTCTGCGAGCAGATGCCGGCCAGGCTGGCGGGCGGCGCGATCCGGGGCTCAGGAAGCTGGACCCGCTCCAGCGGAACGGGCTCTTCGAGCCGGCCTGGGTCGCCGAACCCGAGAACGGCGGCGATGACCGCGGCCGTGTCGCGCAGTTCGGTGCCCGTGGGCGTCTCGTCCTCGTAACCCCACGCCCAGTGGCTGCGCCGTCTGCGGTTCGGTTCGATGGTCTAACCCCTATCACGCCCGGGGGACCCGGGGTGGGACGGAGGGGTGCCCCACCCTGGGCGGATCTCTCAGAAGGCCCCGGTTCCGTCCGGGGTGCCGAGCCCGGCCGGCCCGTCGTAGCCCTTCTTCGCGACGCACTGGTAGTCATAGCCGCAGGCTTTGCCGTGCGTCCCGGCGAACCAGTCGTTGTTTCCCTTGGTGATGTCGAAGAGCGAAGCGGCGTGGGCGTACTCATAGCCGGGCGCGACCGTGGCCGCGTTCCCGGCCAGCGCGTAGACCCCGGCGATGATCGGGGACGCGGCGCTGGTACCGGCCACGGTCAGCCACGGGCCGCCGGCGCTCTTGGGGATGGAACTGTCGTAGATCGGGACGTTGTCGGCCAGGGCCGACACGTCGGCGGCCATCCGGCCCGGGCAGTGCGGATCCTTCTGCCAGGCCGGCTTGGCCACATAGGCCGAGCAGCCGCTGCTGGACGCGCCGTCCGGCGCATTCCAGACCACCTCGGACCAGCCACGAGGGTTGGACGCCTTGGCCAGCTCGGTGCCGCCGGCTGAGGTTACCCTCGTCAAATTTGCCGGAAAGCTGGCCGCGCTGTCACCCTGGTCACCCGAGGACGCCACGAGGGTGTGTCCCGGGTGGTCGTAGGCCTTGGCGACCGCCTGGGTGAACCCGCTCTCCCTAGCGCCGTAGCTGTTGGAGATCACCTGGGCACCGAGCCTGGCCGCGGTGTTCTCGGCCGCGGCCAGGTCCGCGAAGGTGGGCGCCTTGCCCTCCACCACGATGATCTTGCACAGCGGGCAGGCGGCGGCCACCATCGAGACGTCCAGCGCCGACGGCTATCGCGAGCCCGGCCGCGACCACGGCCGGGCTGAACATGTGATGACGCACGCGTGCCTTCCGAGGGTTGTACCTGGTACGGGCGGTGCACCGGGCCGGAAGGTCGCAAGTGCGGGAGGCAAAGCCAGGGCCTGGCTCCCCCACTTTTGGCTACGTCAGAGACGATCCGCATACATACCAAGTTGTCCGCAAGCGCGAAAATGTTTCCCGCTCTGTCCAGGACATGATCTGGCAGGCGCCGGCAACGATCTCGGTGACCGAGCCCCCGGCCGCGCCGGTGGCGCTGGTCCGCAGGCGAGCCATGCCCCTGTGCGGGCAAAAGGGACGCGACGAGTATCCATGACAGATAACCGCGCCAGTAACATACGCTCATCGGCCGAAAGTGAAGTTAGAATGAAAGTTCACGAACTAGATCTCTAGGAAGGGAAATCGTAAGATGGCAGATGATCTCTGGCGTCCGGCTGATCAGTTTCCGCTTGGAAGAATGGGCGGGCTATGTGAAGTCAATGACGAGGAACCAAGCAGCCGGGACACAAGGCCCTTTGGGCTTAGGTACGTTGCCGACTCGAATCCCTCAAGTCGCGGCGAGCTAGACCTCACCGCGCTCGATTATGACTCGGACAGGCAGATTGCGATCATGCGGGACGGCGGATCGGTGCTGCCCGCGTTCAAGCACACTAGCGGCAGCACTTCTACGGAAACGGCCAGTTCTGACCGCAATGCTCCGGACACCGATACCGATGTGGACTCCGACTGAGGCGGCATGGCGAATCGCGCTGTCCTGATAATCACCCAGTGGTTTGATCCCACGGCGGACTATGTGGTCGAAGAGCTGAACCGCCGCGATGTGGAACTGTTCCGTGTGGATGCCGCAGAGTTCCCGCAACAACTGACGTTCGCAGCCGCACTGACCGACGATGGTTGGTGTGGCGTCTTGCGCACGTCACGCCGACGGCTGTCTCTAGCGGACGTATGCGGAATCTATTACCGGCGCCCAACGTCCTTTGTTTTCCCCGAGGGAATGTCAGATGCAGAACGACGGTGGGCTAATTCTGAGGCCCGATTGGGTTTCGGTGGTCTGCTGTCTGCTCTTCCGCGTTGGATGAACCATCCCTTTCGTATCGCCCAAGCAGGGTTCAAGCCAACTCAGCTCCGCATGGCGCAGCGTGCAGGGCTCCGCGTGCCAGAAACGATAGTAACGAATGATCCGGGTGCTGTTCGTAATTTTGCGGGATCAGTGGGTAAGGTGATCTATAAACCTTTCTCGGCTGGAGGGATATCGGAGGCTGGAGGGCACAGGATGATCTATGCGGCTATTGTCTCCAAGGACGACTGCGATGATCCGTCTATCCGGCTGACAGCGCACCTGTTCCAGGAATGGATTGAACACGACCACGCGGTACGGCTCACCGTTGTCGATGGCCGGTTCTTTGCGTCAGCCATTTACAGCAGCTCCCCCGCTAGTTACGTTGACTGGCGTTCTGACTATGAGTCATTGTCCTACGCGGTCACAGAGACACCGGAGCCGGTTAAATGCGCTGTCACCACCCTAATGAACACCCTGGACCTCCGTTTTGGCGCTCTGGATTTCCTGGTCACGCCAGAAGGCGAATGGGTGTTCCTGGAGATTAACCCTAACGGGCAATGGGCTTGGATCGAGGAAAACACCGGCCTGCCGATCGCAAGCGCGATCGCAGACACCCTGACGGGGGAGGCTGCATGAATACACGCGACACCACGGTTGCCGACACCGATCAGACGCGCCGGCTCCGCCGAGCGCTCGCGGCGAATCTGCTAGGTGGGGGATGCGCGCCGTCATGGCGAGACGTATTCGAGCGCGTACCCCGTCACGTGTTCGTACCCCGGTTCTTCGTGGACCGGGAGCACAACGGCCGGTACGAGCAGATCGAGGGAAGTGACCCCAGCAGACACGACGAATGGCTGGCTGCCGTCTACAGCGATGAGGCACTGGTAACCCAGCTCGACGGCACAGACGACGCATGGGTACCCGAGGGCAACCCAACCAGCTCAGCCACCATGCCCAGCCTGATGGCCTTGATGCTCGCGGCGCTCGATATCCACAAGGAAATGAGCATACTGGAAATCGGCACCGGAACCGGCTACAATGCTGCCTTGCTGAGTGAGAAACTAGGTTGCGCTCACGTAACGAGCGTGGATATTGACCGGTCACTTGTGGAAGCAGCCCGTCAGCGGCTTCTCTCACTCGGTTACACGCCGACACTCAAAACAGGTGACGGAACTCTCGGATACGAGCCGAATGCACCTTACGACAGAATTCTCGCTACGGTGTCGCTGCCCACTGTCCCGCGTGCCTGGATCGAGCAGACCCGCGAGAACGGCCTTATTCTCGTAAACCTGTACCGCGACCTAGGCGCAGGAGCACTCGTTCTGCTCACGGTACACGATGGCCAGGCAGAAGGAAATTTCCTAGCCGAATTCGGCGGATTCATGCCAACACGTGCCACGAGCACGCCCGACACACTGAAACTACTCCGGGCCGCGCGAGGCGAAGAGGGCGACAGCCGGCCAACCACCCTTGACGGCCATGCACTGGACGATCCAGAATTCAATTTCTTCGCGGCACTGCGGATATCAGCCAGCCGCATCAAAGCGCAAAAGCAGGGGAAGCCCAGCGAATTCTGGCTGATGGGCCGTGACGGTTCCTGGGCCTGCCAGAGGACCGACGCTGACGGGCAGTGCTTTGCCGTCCAGCACGGCCGGCGCCGACTGTGGGATGGACTAGAAGCTATTCACGGTGAATGGGAAGCTCTGGGCCGGCCGCCCCGCTGTGACTTCGGCCTTACCGTTACCCGCACTGAACGTCATGTGCTGTGGTATAAGCACGCTGGTAATACAAGCTGGGAACTAATCCCCGACAATTTTGATTAGGAACCAGGTCGCCGCGATCCAGTGGGTTCCGCACCGATAGTCAGGTGTTCAATGGGATTGGCAGGGCATCCATAACCAGAGGTCGCCAGACACGGTGAAGGCCACGCGGCCGGGGGCTGGGCAGTCGGCCGCGTGGCCAGTCCGGAGAAATCGCAAAATCCACAGAGACGGCTACTCGGAACGAAAGCCGTCCGCCGGCTGCGGCACCGAGTGAACTAGGCGGGACTCAGCGATCAAAATCGCGTTATGCAGATCTTCGGGATCGGCAGCATCTACCCGCCCATAGCCTTCCCGCTCCGCGTAATACCAGCCGTTCATCGGCGCGGGTTCACGCCAGCAGCGCCAGCCGGGGTTGAGATGGGACACGGCGTCAAGTGGCATGTCGGCGCGGTGCTTGCGGTTCCCGCTCACTGCGCTGGTTCCTCGCCAACGGTGCGCAGGACACGGGCGAGGATGGCTGCCGTTGCCGTTGCATCCTCGCGCGATGCGATCCGTTCGGCCCAGCTCCACCAATACGACGAACCTTGCACGTACACCGCTTCGGCCAGCCGGCCGGCGCGCGGGTTACGCACATCGAGGTAGGGCAGCCGCCCCGCCGTCCGCACGGTCGCCTGAAGGCCGAGTCTCGCTACTACCGCGCCGAGCCTCTCCAGGTCGGCTATGTCGGCCGCCGTCTGCGCGTTGGTAGTGTGCGTCGCTGTCTCCAGGCGTGCCCTGGCCTGCTCTTGATCCATTTTCCTGTCTCTCCGCAGC
>DATGGU010000066.1:0-52447 GCA_035308365.1 Streptosporangiaceae bacterium | reverse complement strand
CTTGCCTGGTCGGTGCCCTTCGGGCACCTTCCCCGAGGGCCGCGGTATTTGCCCGGGGGCCGAGCCCCCGGACCCCCACGGCGCTGGTTGCGGTAGGTGGTTCAACGTCATCTCGGAGTGGGCCACCAGCCGGCCTTGCCTGGCCGGTGCCCCTCGGGCACCGACGGCTACCGCGACCGCGAACTCGTCCTGTGGAACGTCACCACCGAGCTGCTCTTGAAGGCCGCGACAGTGAACGCCAATTAGAGCCGCCGCTTGCTCGACTTACACTGGGCGGCATTAGCTCGTGAGAGATTCAGGGCCCTGCGGCTCGCTCGCCCACTTGAGCGCTGAACGCAACAACCGGGATTATGCCCGCTGCGCAGATCTGCTGGAGTCATGCACCGATGATCTGCTGGTTCGTCGCCGAGCCTCGGGTGCGTCCTGTCGTACGCTGGGACTGTGACAGCAGCGCATGACTACCACGACCTGCATGAGCTCATCGACCGGCTGGAACCTGAGCAGGCCGAGGAGTTGCGGGAGCATGCGCTGCGGCTGGTGACGCCGCAGCAGGATCGGTTCAAGGTGCTGCGGGCCTTCGACGGACCGGAAACCGACCTTGGCTCCCGGGCGCGGGAGGTAATGCGCGCTGAGTTCGGGCAGGGCGATGCTGATCGTTGATACTGGTCCGCTCGTCGCCTACCTGAACCGCAACGATCCGGATCATGCTCGGTGTGCTGCCCTGCTTCAGTCGCGTACCGATGACCTGCTGGTCACGCCGTACGTCGTTACTGAGGCGTGCTACCTGGTGAGCAAGTATGTCAGTGCCGAGGCTGAGATCAACCTCGTGGAGGCGTTGGCGGCTGGCGACCTGAGCCAGATTGAGATAGTTCCTGGTGACGTGCCCCAGCGGCGGGAGGTCTTGCCGAACATCGCGGCCAGCTTGCGTTCGGACAGCCGCCCGGCGCTTTCCACGCTCTCGCGGTAAGCAGCCACGGCCGCCTCATTGACATCCTGGTCACTGGCTTGGCTTAGGGCCGTGTCACCAGGAGTCGCAGACGCGTCGGCTTGCTCCTTACCTGCTGACCCGAGCCTCATATCCATCCGGTCGGCTACCTGAATCACCGTTTGGTCCGCGATCGGTTCATGCACCAGGTGGCGACTACAGCTCCGATGGGACCGCCGGGCCAGCCGCGGGCCACGTTCGCGGTGGTCAGGATGCCCAGCGCCAGGAGCCAGCGGGCCAGGCCCGGCACCGCGAGCCGAGCCGGGCCGCGTACCAGGATCACCATCGAAGACGCGTAGACCAGACCGTCGATTGTGGCTGGTTCCGGCCGTGCTGTCATGCCGCTCTCACCGTGGGCGCGGATGATGTCAAAGGCATGCCAGTAAGACACGTAGGCTGCGATGCCCGCGACCGCCAGGATGCGGCCCCGGCCGCCGGGGTCGTGGCCCCTGGGCGACTTCCCGGGCCAGTGGGTCGTCGTGGGGGAGTGGCCGACCGTACGGGTCGGTGAGCCCGCAGACGGGTGTGGCCAGTTCCTCGCGCTTGGCCACCGTCTGCGGTGGGGTGAGACATGGTGGCTCTTCGCCGTCGTTGGCTATCCACTTTCGGTCTGGATAGGTTCATTGCGGAGCTGCCTTATTTTGGTCCGGTCCGGAAATCCATGGAAGGTTTTGGACCGGACTGCCCGGACGGCCTTGAAAGTGATTCCAGCGGTCCTCGTTGATCCAGGTGCGCCTTACGACGGGGGCGGGACGGGCTGATGGATGCCGCCCCGGCGTGGCCGGCTGGCTTCCGGTTGGCGGTCAGTTTGAGCCGTAGGTAAAGCACGGGCCGTCGCTTATTTTCTCCCACTAGCCTCTTGGTTTACCCGGCTCACTGGGCGGATTATCGTCAAAGACCGGTACTTGGTGATGCCCCGCAGACAGGAGAAGCAGCTATGAAGCTCCGCACATCTCTCTCAGCGGCTGGCGCGACGGCGGTCCTTGGAATTACGGGGGCACTGCTGGCGCCCACGGCCGCCAGCGCGCACAGCACTACGCACACGCTGAAATTCATCTCGGTGACGAAGAAATCGATCATGTTCACCAAGACGAGCAGTGCCTCGCAGGATACCGATGTTAATGCGACAGGCAAGATCATCGGGTTCGACATGCTCTACTTTAAGGCCACCTCGGCCACCACTGCCGCCGTGAACATCACGGGTGACCTCAATGGCGGCTTCCTGTACGGCACGGGCACCATCAACTTCAAGACTGGCGCGTTCAGCAACGGCAAGGTGACCGGCAGGACCGGCGGCTTCGCCGGAGCTACTGGAACGATCATGGCCAAGGCCATCTCCAGCACCAAGACGGCCGTCACGATCACTTACAGCACCTGAGGCACGGCAGCCTCACGACAGGCGGGACGGCCGCAGCCAGGCGTCCCGGCTCGCTGGATCATCATCAGCAACCGAACACCCAGCAGTGACGTGCCCCATGAGATTACGAGGATGTGCCGCGGGCCGGCGGAGGGAGACGGGTCCCCCTTCGTCCCCCTCCGCCGGGCTCATGGTTGCGGGAGGCTGCGTCGCCAAGCATTCACTGCCTGTGCCCGGCGGTCAGGCCCGCAGGCATCAGATGCTGGTCGTGGTCAGCACGAAGAAGCCTGCGTCATCTTGCGGGATGACGAACATGAACCGATCGCCAGGCGGCGGGCCGGCGTCTTCGGCGCAGCGTACGTAGCCGGTGATGCTGGAGGTGGTCTGCTGGATTGTCCAGGATGCCGTGAATCACCCGGTGCTGAGGTTCAGGAATACCGAACCTGAGAACGGTCCGGTAGTGCCCGGGTTCACCGGGAAAACCGGGCCGTCCGGATCGGTCACGACGTCGTTCGGCGGCACCGATCCGGCGGCAATCCCGCCAATCATCATGCTTGGATTCTGCATGACCAGATCGGCCAGGAAGGTGAACGCATACTGAACCACCTCGGTTCCCGGCTGACAGGTATGTCTTCATGTTTTCTAGTGCTTCTTTTGTCTCATGCGGCAAATGATGGCTGGACATGCGCTCGCCTTCATGATGCACCTATGCCGCAGTGGCGTGGCGGGTGCTGCGTGGTACACCGCCCGCATCGGCCCAGCGGATCAGGAAACGGGTGGCGGCCTGGGCACCATTGAGGAAGAGCTGCTGCTGCTGGGCAGGGGTCAGATCGAATTGCGTAGCGGTGATGCCGGCGTTGGGGACGAAGATCGTACGCTGGGCGGTGAACTGCTCAATGTGGTAGCGGTCCCATTCGCCGGTCATGGTCTTCAGGCAGCGAAGGCCTTCCTGGAGCGGGCCGTTGACCGGACGGTCGGGGGGCTGCGCTCCGGGTTGTGCCGACAGCTTGATGCCGATCGTGGGCCAGCGCGCCGATTCGCTGTCCGTGCGGTTGAAGGCATCGACCGGGAAGTTCATCAGCATGCCGCCGTCCACCCAGGTCACGGTCCCGCCGCTCCAGGGCAGCACGGAACCGTCATCCATCTTCGTCTTGGCCTGCGCCGTATGGGTCTGGACCGGGACGAAGAAGAACGGGATTGACATCGAGGCGCGGACCGCCGCCACGACCTCCTGAACGCCTGCGGGCAGGCCGTAGTAGTTGTCATAGTCCCAGGGCAGGCGGGCCAGCATGCCGCGGGTGATGTCCGAGACGTGGACGACCGCGCGGTACCGGCATTCGGGTGGCAGGCTCAGGCCCGGATCGTCATCCGGCCCGATTGCCAGGTCGCTCCAGGTGCGGACTCCGCATTCGGCGAGCCGGGCGCCGAGCCAGGTGTTCAGGTAGCCGCCGCTGTAAAGCCCGGAATGGAGCATCAGTTCCCATGCACCGGCGGCCGGCCCCAGTATGCGCTTGACGGCGTGCTGAGCGGAGTTGGTGTGCGTGAACTGGGAGTAGTCGATGTCGTGCAGGTATTCGCTGAGAACCGTCATGTCCTTGCCGGCCTTCTCGACCGCGGCGACCAGCACGGCGACGATCGCGCCAGCGCTGGTGCCAGCCGCGCGGGGGAAACGGTAGCCCGCCTCAGCGAGCACGAGAATCGCTCCGGCCAGCCCGATGCCTCTGACGCCACCGCCCTCGAGCACAAGGTCGGCATTCAGTTCGCGCTGGCCGGTCAGCGGGTTGACCCAGAAGTCCTTTTCCCACAACTTGGCGACCGCCTGCTCGAAGGCGTCCTGGCCGCCGCCGCGGTCATAGGTGGGTGGCCTGGCCGGCCAGGGACCGCCTCTGACGGGTGGGCCTGTTGGGTGCGCAGGCATGACGACCTCCAGTTTGTGTCCTTATATGGACGGAGGCGCCAGGGGATGTTGTGATGCAACCGAGTGGATCCCGCCCGGTATCCACGGTCGCTCACCCTCGTCACCGGATCCTGCATCAGGCAGCGGGCAAGTCCGCTCTGTATGGGTGGCAGCGTTTGCGGCCGGCAACGGGAACGATCCGGCTGCGGAGGCGGTGAGGAGGCGCTATGCGGGATGACCCGTCGGTCGTCGCTCTGGTCGCCCGCGCTGCTGATGGTGACCAGGGAGCGTGGAATGAGCTGGTCGAGCGTTACGCCCCGCTGATCTGGTCGGTGTGCCTCCGGTACAAGTTAGGCCGGCAGGACATCGACGACGTCGGTCAGAGCGTCTGGCTTCTGCTGGTTGAGAACATCGGAAACCTCCGTGATCCCGCGGCGCTGCCCGGCTGGCTGGCGACCACTGCCCAGCGTGAATGCTTTCGTGTGATGCGGGCAGCACACCGTCACGATCACAGGGAACTGCCATCCGGGGATCAGATGTCATCCAGCCCCGGTGCGGCGACGATCGAGGAGGAGATCCTGGCGGCTGAACGCGATGCCGCGCTGCGTGCCGCGTTTGCGGAGCTGCGGCGTCCCTGCCGCGAGCTGTTGTCCATGTTGATGTGTGACCCACCGTGCTCCTACGCCGACATCAGCGCAACGCTGGACATGGCGGTGGGAAGTATCGGCTCCATGCGCGCCCGCTGCCTCAGCGAACTCCGCCGTTCCCGGCATGTTGCCGCGATCGCTGAGAACAGGCCGCAACGGCGCGGGACAGGCAAGGTGAACCGTGATGATTGAGGGCTGGGACGACGACGAACTTCTCACGGCGCTTCGCGATGCGCTCCGCGCCCGGCGGGCAGTCCCACCCGAATTCATCGAAGCCGGTAAGAACGCCTTCGCATGGCACAACATCGACGCCGAGCTGGCGCAGCTCACCTATGACTCAACCCAGGCTCCTGACCCCGTCGCGGTCACCCGCACCGATGCCGCATCTATTCGCGCCCTCACCTTCACCTCTGCCCGGCTGACCATCGAACTCGAGGTAAGGGGCGGTTCGTTGCTTGGTCAATTGGTCCCCGCCCAGGCCGCCACCGTCGAGTTGCATACTCGTGCCGGCCCGGACGCCGTGATCCCCAGCGACGAGATCGGCTGCTTCTCGATTCAGCCCGTCCCGCGCGGCCCATTCCGGCTGCGCTGCCGGGCCGGTGCCGGCATCGACGTCCTCACCGGCTGGATCAAGTTGTGAACCGGTCAGGCCGCACCCAGCGCAACGAGGGACAGCGCTGTCGCCGTATGGATCGGGTCGCCGGACGATCCGCACCGGACGGCATGGACCGATTCCGCAAGAGTGTGGCCAGCCCGCAGGTTCCGGTGCAGATCCAGCATCACGGGCACTACGGCATGGTCGTTCAATGGGGCTATGGCAGCTACGACTCCGGCGGTGCCCAGTGGCAGCAGGCTGCTGACCAGGCCGAGCAGTTCATCGGCCCCGGCTGGTGCCAGAGCCCCGGACTCGCAGCTGGACAGAACCAGCCGGTACGGCGCACGGTGCAACTGCTCGAAGTCGTAGGCCGTCAGCGGCCCATCCGCCATGCGCAGTGACGAGAACAGGGGGCTGTCCGCGCGGAAGATTCCATGGGCGGCGATGTGTGCCAGCCAGGCTCCGTCGAGAGCGTAGAGCACCTTCTCCGCGGTGGCCGCACCGTCGGTCAGTACCGTAACGTCGTCATACAACTGCGTGACCGGGGGGATCTCCGCACCGTTGGTAAGCAGGCCTGGCCCACGGGCCAGCGTGACATGGTGGCGCGCAGGCGGCGGGGTGGCCCGTACTCGCAGCCAGGCACTTGCCGACGGGGTGACGCTGATCACCCGGTCATGGAGTTCGGGGATCAGCGCCCAGGGGATCGCGTGCAGCTTCCCGGGCGGGACGATGATCACAGGACCGTCGCCCAGGTACCGGCACGCAGGGCCGAGCAGGGTGTCCTGGAGCTTCGGCCCGACTGCCTTCAGGATGGCCAGCGCGCTGTCCACCTCGTCCCCGGGCCGGCTGCGGGCCAGGCGGCGAAGGGCAAAGCAGGCGAAGTCAGCCGCATGGGACGCGTCTGCCACCCGGCCAGCGGTGAACTGCCGCACTCTTCCGGTCCCGCAGACCAGCACGTGCAGGATGCCGTCGACGTCGACGATCTCCACCAGCCGGGCCGGACCAAGCTCATCGAGCAACTCCGGAATCCTGACGGCGCCAGGCCCTTGGTGAGTAAGGCCCTGGGTCCGGAGCGCACACGCACGTACCACGCGCTCAAGCTGTCGCTGTTCCCGCTCAAGCCGTCGCTGTTCCCGCTGGACGGATGCTGTCGAGGCGGCCTGGCGGGCCGTCTCCACGCGCTTTGCCGCCGCGCGCAACGCGGCAAGGCCTGCACCAAGCTCCGCGTTGGCAACCGGCCGCACCGCGGGGACGGCGAGCGCGGTGGCCCGCCAGCGCTCACTCCAGGCCAGCAGAAGCCGCGGCCGATGGGTCTGTGACGCATGGCGCTGCGCCAGCGCGGCCAGTTCGGAGCCATGGGCGGTGGCTTGCGCCCGCAGTTCCGACGCACCCAAGGTGAACTGATGCTCATCGAGCACCTCGAGTCCCTGGCGGCAAGCGCTGAACATGCGGCGCAGATCGCCGTCGATCTCGGCCCGGAGTGCCTCGCTGAGCCAGCCGCAGGCCCGGGACCATGCGGGCCCGCGATGCCTGCTCTGCGCGGCCTTGGTGAAATGACGGCCGGCGTCGCCCGGGCGGCCCAGTTTCAGTGCCACTCGCCCGGCCAGCAGATGCGCGCGCGCCACGTCGCTGGAGCCGACCATCTCCAGCGAGAAGGCCGCCCGGTCCGACTCACGCAGCAACTTAGCCGACGCCAGCCCGGTGGCGTACTTTGCCTGGGCAAGCACGCCCGCCGCGTGGGCTTGCCACCAGGCACTCTGCTGCGACCGGAAGAGCCGGCATGCGGCCTGAGCCCAATCCTGGGCGGCCTGCGGCTGGTTCGCGGCCAGCGCACAGCGGGCGGCTGTCAGCAGCAATACGGCTTTCCATGTTGGTCTGCCGTGGCTCTGCTCGATATCCCGGACAGCGGCGTCCGCCTCGGCCAGCGCATCGGCGGCCAGCCCGGCGGCGAGCAGCACGGTGCACCGGTCGATGCTGAGTGACGGGTTTGGCGCATTCAGCAGCCGGTACCCGCGGGCGGCCTCGTCCAGGCAGGAAAGCGCGGCAAGAAGGTCGCCTGCCACGAAGGCGGTCATGGCGCGGTTATGCACCACATAGATCGACTCGAGGTCCTGGCCGGTCTCGGCGAACAATCGCTCGGCCGCCACGAAGTCAGCGTCCGCCCGGCCCGGGGAGCCCAGGTCCGTATAGACCAGGCCGCGGGCGGTCAGTGCGCGGGCCGTGTAGATGCGGTCATCGGCGCGCCGCAGTATGCCGATCGCGTGCCGCAGGTCGTCCAGGGCCGCGGCGTGCCGGCCGAGGGCCCACAGGGCCATGGCACGGCGGTGCAGCACCCGCCCCGCCAGAACGCCGCTGGACTGCTGCACGGCCTGGTCGAATGCGGCAAATCCGTCTGCCGTATGGCCAGCGTGGACAAGCGCGGCTCCCAGGGTGGCCAGCACATCGGTTTCGCGCGTGATCGATCCGGTCTGGCGGGCCAGGCGCAGCGCGATCCGCAACTCCCGGACGCCTTCCTGGGCATTACCGAGGTCACGGGCCACGATTCCGGCGGCCTGATGAGCCACCGACGCCTCATAACTGTTCGGGTGCCCCGCCAGTACCGCACGAGCCCTGGCTAACGCTTCATGGGGGCGCCCCACGGCCAGCATTGGCAGGCCGTCTATTGCCCCCGGATCAGCTCCGGCCGCCTGCGCTACTTCAGCCACTAGATAATTGTAGATCTCTCGTATTCGCGTGGTCTATCGAGATTCGGGCGAATACAACGGGCCGGTTTCATATTCGCCGGTGCCGCCAGGGCTACTCTTTGTTAGAACTCGCATACATGAAGTAAGCATGCTTGTGCGTGCTCGCATTATTTCCCGGCGAACTGCATCACGCGGGCACGCCGGGTGCTCCGTATGCGCGAGGGAGTCTGTGCGGGCCGGCCTGGGGTGACCGTGGACTCAGCATGAGAACGGGGTGCCACGCACTAACCAAGGAGGGGATCGTGTCCGGACACGAAAAAGTGGTCAGCCGAGACAAGCATTTCAACTGGCCGGAAGTATTTAAGTCACATCCCAGGCTCTTGCGAGAGCAGCACGAAGTCGAGCACATCGTCAGCGAGTTCAAGGCAAATCGGGATATCGACATTGATACCGCCGTCCACGACCACGGCATCGGCTACCTGTACCACCGGAGTGAAATCCTTGTGCAGTTTGAATACCTGGCACCGGTGATGGCGCTCCTGTCCCATGGGACACCGCAGGACGTCATTGGTGAACTGGCTCAGGCCTTCACCTCGAAGCGTCTCCCTTGGCAATCGGTCATCTCGGGTGTGGTCGCTCTCCAGCTAGCTGACTTCAAGCTCAGCGTGCCCGAGGCGCTCGATCGCATCGATGCGGCATTCGGCGAGGGTGTCGCGACACCGAACCATGTCATCACCGTCGCCAACGGCAGCCCGGGAGGGACGGCCGGCATCTGTCCCGCAACCGAGCCGCAAACCACTTACGCGGGAATCGAGCCCTTCCCCTCGGTGTGCCAGAACGGTGGCGCCGGGGTGCGGGTGTATATAGCCGACACCGGCCTGCTCCGGGACGCTGACGCCGAGCACCCATGGCTACGTGGCGTCCAGCGCGCACACGATGCGGATGGGACGCTGCAGGACTGGGAGCTTCTTGGCAAGCCAAACAGTAAAAGTAAAGGCCTGCCGGCAATACCTCCTTACGCCGGGCACGGCACGTTCGTGGCGGGCTTGGTGCGATGCATGGCACCGCAAGCAGAAGTGATCGTCTCGAACGTTTTCAAGGTCGCCGGGAGCGTGCTGGAGAAGGACCTGGTCCCAGATCTTGCGAACGCGCTCAAGCACGGTGCGGATATATTCAATCTGTCAATTGCCGCATCGACCAGGAAAGGTCATCCCCTGATCGCCCTGGAAAAATGGCTGCAGCACCTGAGCAAGCGCAAGGGCGTGGCATGCGTCGTCGCGGCCGGCAACAGCGGATCTGACCAGCCATTCTGGCCAGGGGCCTCCCCCGAAGTAGTTTCGGTTGGCGCGCTTGCCGGTGACTGGCGCAGCCGCGCCGACTTCAGTAATCACGGCGGATGGGTCGATGTCTATGCGCCAGGCCGGGATTTGATCAATGCATATGCCACGGGCATGTACGAATGCTATGCCGCGCCCTACGTGGGGAAGGAGAGGGAGTTTTACGGCATGGCCCGGTGGAGTGGCACCTCCTTCTCCACTCCTATCGTGACAGGGCTCATCGCCGCCCGGATGTCGCGCACCGGAGAGAACGGCCTGCAGGCCGCGGCCGCCCTGCTCGCCGAGGCGCAGAGCCAGGCAATCCCCGGCGTCGGGCCGGTCCTGCTGCCTCCCTCTGGCAACGGCACCATCATGGCGGGCCAGGTGAGCACCAGCACCGGCTAACAATTACTGACCGAGGCCCCGGACCCCCGCGGTGCGGGTTGCGCCGGGTGGGTTCAACGTCTGTTCAGAAACGGCGGGTCGGCGGGGTGCCGGTGGGGTGCGGTGGGGGACTGGGAGCGCTGGCCGCAGATTCGGGCGAGTTCCTGGTAGTTCGCGTGGCCGATCAAGGCGGTCAGCTCGCCGGCATATGTCTGGTAGAGCGGCCGGGCGGCGGTGTGGGCTTGGGTGTTGCTGCTGCACCACCAGTTCATGTCCGCGCCGCCGGGGCCCCAGGCTGCGCGGCCGAATTCGCCGATGGTCACGACAAGAGTGTTTCCCTCCGCGACCGGCTCCCAGGTGTAGCTGAACCATACGGGAATCTGCCAGCACACGTCAGGTTTTGTTTCCAGTGGCTGCCTGCCTTCCCTGAGCGCAAGGAGGTGCAAGGCGCATCCTGGGCCTGCCGGGAAGTCGTTTCTGTTCAGGAAGATGCAGGCTCCCCCGACGATTTTGGTCCGGCCGTGGCCGTCATCGTCATCGGCGCCGGCTTCGGTGATTCCTTCGGCCTGCCCGGTTTCGCGGAACTGCCACAGTTCGCCGGGCAGCCGTTGCGCACATGATTCCACCCGTTGCCGGTCCTGGCTGCCTGACCAGTGGGCGCCGACTGTGCAGCAGCCTTGGTGCGGTTGGCGGGTTCCCGGGCAGCCGTTGCCGTAGATGCAGTTCCAGTGCGAGGTGAGCCAGGTCAGATCGCAGCGGTAGATCCGCGCGAGGCCGGCCTGATCCGGGATATCCAGCCATTCCCGGGGGAATACCGGGTCCACTTCCGGCATGGCTCCCTCCTTTCCGGCCCCGGTCCCGTCAGGCAGGGCCGGGCACTGCCCCAGGGCTGCCAGACCTCAGGTTCCCCGCGAACCACGGCCGCCAGGCTGCGCAGAGATACCGCTTCTTCGCGCATGATGCCTGCGTGAAGACGCATGCTCCGCTGAATTAGACCCGTTTGTCTGGTTTGGGGTGACGGGGAACAGCAGGACAGGTTGCGGGCCGCCGGGTGTGGGGTTCCGGGATAAGGTGGCGGGCTAGCAGACGCAGAACTCGTTGCCTTCGGGGTCGGCCATCACCATGTGGTGGCCGGGGTATTCCTGGAGGCGGGTCGCGCCGGCGGCGGTCAGCCGGCTGGCGGTTTGCGTGATCCTGGCCCATCGCTCGTCGGCGCTGCCTGTCCCGGCTACCCGGATGTCGATGTGGAGCCGGTTCTTGGCTGTCTTTGGCTCCGGCACCCGCAGCAGGCTCAGCCGGGGGCCGGTCCCGGCCGGATCCTGCAACCATGCACCGTCATCAACGGTGTCGCCGGGGTCGCCGTATTGCTTGAGCCATTCTTCCCTGGTGGCGAACGGGGCGGGCGGAGGCTCGTCCTCATATCCCAGTGCCAGCTTCCAGAATGCCGCCAGCCTGGGCGGGTTCGCGCAGTCGAGAGTCAGGTCAATCCTGGCCGCCATCGGATCCTCCTCGGTGTGATGGCGCAACCGTATTCGGTGAGTACGGCGATCGCGGCACTGCATGCGAAATAACCCAGGCCGCCGGGCCTGGCCGGAGCCTATCTGCCGGGGAGTTTGGCGGTGATGAGCAGGCGCAGGCGGAGCAGTTCGCGGTCCCTGGCTTCGAGGACCGGTTCGATGACGTTCATCGCGGCGTGCACGGCGGCGTCCAGGTCGCCGGGAATGCTGTAACGGAGAAAACTTCGCGCCAAGGCGTGGCGGAGCCGTTCGGTGGTGATGTCCAGCAGATCCATCGGGTCTTTGGCCGGCGCGGCTTTCCCGTTCGCGCGGCCGCGGTTTCCCTGGCCGCCGGGTGGGCGGGTATTCCCGCGGCGGGTGGTTCGCCGCGCCGGTCCCGCTCGATGCCCGATCGGCCGGATCGGGATCACGCTGGAGTCGGTGGCCGACGGCGGGCAGAACAGCGGGGTCATCACCCAGGGCCCAGAATGGGCCGAAGGGGCGGCCTTAGGCTTAGCTATGGTCGGCTCCGGGGGCATTGGCGTGACCTTCTACCTGGATTGTCTCCACTGCGCTAATGGTCCCTCTCTATTGCCAGAAAATTGAAGATGTCCAGGTCACACGGCGTGTCATCGATACTCCGCAGCGCCGGCGAAACCAAATCTATCGTACATATTTTCGAGCCGTACCGGGCCATTCAGCTGCTGTTTAGGCTTTAGCCAATTGGCCGCAATCGGTCAGTATGCGGCCAGCTCGCGCAGAGCGGCGGCCGCCGTTGAAGCCGTCGGGATGACCTGCTGTTCCAGGATGTCGGCGAAGGGCAGCGGCACGCAGGCGGCGGCGATGCGGCGGATTGGCGCGTCGAGCAGCTCGAAGCCCTCGTCGGCGACGATGGACGCGACGGTCGCGCCCCAGCCGCCCTGATACGGGTTCTCCTCGATGACCAGCAGCCGGGAGGTCCGGCCGACCGACTCCAGCACGGTGGCCATGTCCAGGGGGACCAGGCAGCGCAGGTCGATCACCTCGGCCGAGACGCCCTCGCGGGCCATCGCGCCGGCCGCCTCCAGGGCGACCGGCACGGTCGCGGCCAGCGCCACCACGGTGACGTCGCTGCCAGGCCGGACGACTGCCGCGCGGCCCAGTTCGAGCACGTGACCGTCGGGCGCGGCCGGGCCCTTGCTGGCGAACAGGCCCTTATGCTCGAAGAAGACCACCGGGTCGTCGCTGCGGACCGCCGCGGCCATCAGGCCGATCACGTCGCTGGGCGTGGACGGTGCCACGATTTTCAGCCCGGGGACGGCCAGGGTCCAGTTTTCCACCGCCTGGGAGTGCTGCGCGCCGAAGCCGAGCCCGCCGCCGTTGGCGGTGCGCACCACCAGCGGCACGGTGACCTGGCCGCCGGTCATGTAGCGCATCTTGGGTATCTCGTTGGCCAGGTAGTCCCAGCAGCAGGCGAAGAAGTCGGAGAACATGATCTCGGCGACCGGGCGCAGCCCGGTCATCGCCGCGCCCATGGCCATGCCCAGGATCGCCTGCTCCGAGATCGGGGTGTCCCAGATCCGGCCGGTGCCGAACTCACCCAGCAGCCCGGCGGTCGTCTTGAACACGCCACCCGCGGCCCCGATGTCCTCGCCCAGGCAGACCACCCGGGAATCGCGGCGCAGTTCCCTGGCGATCCCCTCGGCCACGGCCTCCCGGTAGGTGATCACGTCCGCCATGCCGAGCCTCCGTCCGCCCACATATCGGTCAGCGCCTGCTCCGGATCCGGATACGGCGCCGCCTTGGCGGCGGCGACCGCCTCGGCGACGATCCGCGCGGCCCGCTCGTCCGCCTCGTCCGCCGTCTCGGCCGGAACGCCGAGTTCGGCGAGCCGGGCCCGCGCCACGACCAGCGGATCCCGTTTCAGCCACGCCTGCACCTCTTCGGCCGGACGGTAGGTCGCCGGGTCGGTGCGGCTGTGCCCGAAGTGCCGGTAGGTCTGCGCCTCCAGGATGGCCGGGCCGCCGCCGCTCCTGGCCCGCTGGGCGGCCTGGGCGACCGCCTCGGCGACGGCCAGCACGTCGTTCCCGTCGATGATCTGGGCCGGGATCGAGTAGGCGGGGGCCCGGTCGGCCGCCGGGTTGGGCACCGCGGTGACCGAGCCGATCGGGGTGTACTCCATGTAGAGGTTGTTCTCGCAGATGAAGAGCACCGGCAGGGCCCAGACGGCGGCGATGTTCAGCGCCTCGTGGAACGCGCCGATGTTAGTGGCCCCGTCGCCGAAGAAGGCCACGGCGACCTGGCCGGAGCCGCGGATCTTGGCCGACCAGGCGGCCCCGGCGGCGATGGGCAGGTGGGCACCGACGATGGCGTAGGAGCCGAGCATCCCGGCCGACGCCTTGGTCAGGTGCATGGAACCGCCCTTGGCGCCGCACAGGCCGCTCGCCTTGCTCATCAGCTCACCCAGGCACTCGGCCGGGGTGGCGCCGCGGGCCATGGCGTGATGGTGGCCGCGGTAGGTGGCGAACACGTAGTCATCGGGGTGCAGCGCGGCGCTCGCGCCGACGGCCACCGCCTCGTGGCCGGCCGCCAGGTGGGTCGTGCCCTTGACCAGGCCCGCGAGGAACAGGTCATGCGCGGCCTGCTCGGTCTGCCTGATCAGCGTCATCTGGTCGTACAGCACGATCAGGCTGCCGGCGTCCAGCGCGGTGGAGTCCAGGCCGGCCGCCATCAGTGCGCACCTCCGCCCGGGGAGGTTTCACCCCGGCCCGCGGCGGTGTTCAGGTGCGACTGGCTCTCCCGCAGGGTGTCCAGCGAGCCGCCGACGGTCCAGTACTTCCGGCCCGCCACCAGCAGTTCCTCGGCCGGGAACTTGGTGATGACCTCGCAGCCGGTCGCCGTCACCACGACCTCTTCCTCGATCCGCGCCGCCGACCAGCCGTCGCTGGCCGGCCAGTAGGTCTCCAGCGCGAACACCATGCCCTCTTCGAGCGGCTCGGGGTGGTCGAGGGAGACGAGCCTGCTGAAGATCGGCTTCTCCCAGATCGACAGCCCGACCCCGTGCCCGTACTGGAGGGCGAAGGCGGCCATCTCGTCGGCGAAGCCGAATTCCGCGGCCCGTGGCCACAGCGACACGATGTCGCCGGTCGTGGCGCCCGGCTTGACCGCGGCGATCGCCATGTCCATGTACTCGCGGCAGCGGGTGTAGGCGTCGCGCTGGGCCCGCGACGCGCTGCCGACCGCGAGCGTGCGGTAGTAGCAGGTGCGGTACCCCATGTGTGAGTGCAGGATGTCGAAGAACGCCGGGTCGCCCGGCCGGAGCAGCCGGTCGCTGAACACGTGCGGATGCGGTGAGCAGCGCTCGCCGGAGATGGCGTTGACCCCCTCCACGTACTCGCTGCCCAGGTCGTAGAGCACCTTGCTGACCAGCCCCACGCACTCGTTCTCCCGCACGCCGGGGCGCAGGAACTCATACAGCTCGGAGTAGGCCGCGTCCACCATGGAGCAGGCCTGGGTGAGCAGCGTGATCTCGTCCCTGGTCTTGGTCCGCCTGGCTTCGAGGAAGATCTGCTGGCCGTCGACGGTCTGGATGCCGGCCGCGTTGAGCGCGGCCAGGACCGGCATCTCCGCGACGTCCACGCCGAGTGGCGCGCCGGCCACGCCGTGCTCATGCAGCTCGGCGGCGACCTTGCTGGCGACGTCCTGGGCGATCCCCGCGTCCGGGTGGAACGCGCCGCGCAGCGTGGACACCCCGGCCCGGGCCCCGGAACGGGCTGCCGCGCCGGTGGCGGCGTGGTCCAGCCATGGGTTGTAGAGCTGATGATGACGGGCCGCCGAGCCGAAGTCCCAGATCACCGGCTCGCCGCCGCGGGGGAGCAGGGCGAACCTGATCAGCTTGTCCATCGCCCAGGTGCCGATGTGGGTGGCGGTCATGTACCGGGTGTTGGCCATGTCGAAGCTGAGCAGGCCACCCAGCTCGGACCGGTCGAGCTGCGCCTTGAGCCGGCCGAGCCGCTCGCGGCGCAGCCTTGCGATGTCGGCCCGCTCCTCCCAGTCCACCGCGTTAGGCCCGAAGGTGTGCACTGCCATCTGCCGCCGCCTCGCTTTCCCCTCACCTGCCGCGTTCGGTCTGCCCAGCCGTGCCCGTCTGCCCCGCCGAGTCTTTCTCTTTGACGGAACCAGGATGGCCACCCAGGTACAGAGCGCCGATCTCCGGATGCCCGAGGATCTCCTGCCCGGTACCCTCCAGGCGTACCCGGCCGTTCTCCAGTACGACGCCGTGCGTGCACAGCCGCAGGCCGGCCCGGGCGTTCTGCTCGACCAGCAGGATCGTCTTGCCGCTGGCGTTCATCATCCGGACGGCGTCGAACACCGCACGGAACACCTTGGGGGACAGCCCCATGGACGGCTCGTCCAGGATGATCATCGAAGGGTCGAGCATCAGGCACCTGGCGAACTCGACCAGCCGCTGCTGGCCACCGGACAGGCTGCCGGCCCGCTGCCTGCCCCACGCGGCGACCTCGGGGAACATCTCCTCGACCTGGGCGCGCCGCTGGGCCAGCAGCGCGGAACTGCGGATCGTGTAGCCGCCGAGGTCGATGTTCTCCCGCACCGTCATGTCCCGGAACAGGCTGTGGTTCTGCGGTACCTGCACCAGGCCGAGGTCGAGCACCTGCCGGGGAGTCTTGCCGGCCAGTTGCTCGCCGCGGAATGTGATGCTGCCCTGCCGGGGGCGCAGCAGCCCGCTGATCGCCGCCATCAGCGTCGACTTACCCGAGCCGTTCGGCCCGACGACACAGGTGATCCCGCCTTCCCCGACGCCGAAGCTGACGCCGCGCAGCACATCGCCGCCGCCGTACCCGACCACCAGCCGGTCGATCACCAGCGCCGGGCTGCCTGGCCCTGGCGCTGGCGCGGCGGCGGCGGTGACGTGCTCGGGCCGGGTGGGCTCGGTCATCACTGGTCACCATGCCCATCCTCGGCCACGCCGAGATAGGCATCGAGCACCAGCGCGTCGCGGCGGATCGCCTCCGGCGGCCCGGAAGCGATGACCGTGCCGTGATCCAGCACGGTCACCTGGCCGCACAGGCCCATGACGAAATCCATGTTGTGCTCGACGATCAGGAACGTCTTTCCCGTGGCGTTCAGGTCCTTGACCCGGGCGGCGATCTGGTTGATCAGCGTCGGGTTCACCCCGCCCGCGGGCTCGTCGAGCAGCACGATCGCCGGGTCGGCCACCAGCACATAGGCGAGTTCCAGCAGCTTGCGCTGCCCGTAGGACAGTGACTGAGCCAGCGCGCCGGCGTGCCCGGCCAGGCCGGTGAAGTCCAGCAACTCCATGGCGTGGCGCCTGGCCGGTGCGCCCATCCGGGCCAGCGGGTTGCGGGAGCGCTCGTGGTGCCGGGCCGCGATCAGCATGTTCTCCAGCACGGTCATGCTCGGGAAGATGCGGGTGAGCTGGAACGTCCGGCCGATGCCCAGGGCGAACACCCGCTCCGGCTTCGCGTTCGTGATGACCTGGCCGCCGAGGTACACCTGGCCGGAATCGGCCCGCTCGTACCCGGTGATGACGTTGAACAGGGTTGTCTTGCCCGAGCCGTTGGGGCCGATCAGGCCGGTGATCGAGCCCTCGGTGACCTCGATGCTCGCCTCGCTCAGGGCGTGCACGCCGCCGAACGCCTTGGACACCGCCTCGGTGCGCAGCAGGGCCGTCATGCCAGCTCCCTGGTGGCTCCGCTTTCCCGGCCGGAAAGACGCCCTGCGGCACTACTGGCCGGCTGGCCGGGTGGCGGCGGGTTAGCCGACCGGGCCCGGCGCTCCCGCCAGCCGGTGATCAGCTCGGCGCCGGTCGGGATGATGCCGCGCGGCAACATCAGGATGACCACGAGGAAAAGTGCTCCGTAAAGTATCAAATACACGTAACCGGACGTGACCTGCTGGGTGAAGTAGAGCTGTGCCGGCTCGAGGATCAGCGCCCCCAGAACCGGGCCGGACACCGTCCCCAGCCCGCCGAGGAACGCCATCAGCGCGACGGCCACGTCGAACAGCGGGTCGAAGCCCGAGGACGGGTCGACAATGCCGATGTAGTACCACCACAGCCCACCGAGCAGCGCCATCGGCACCGCGGAGATCACGAACGCGGAGAGCTTGACCCGCATCGGCCGCACGCCCAGGCCACGGGCGCGGTCCTCGTCGTCCTTGATTGCGCGCAACTGGAGGCCGAACCTGGACCGGCGGATCAGCCAGGACAGGACGATCATGCACACCGCCACCGCCAGCGCGACATAGTAGAACGGGTTGTTGAACGTGGTTGGGTCGAAGTTGATCGTGGGCGTGAGCAGGCCCGACGTCCCCTGGGTCAGCGACGGCAGGTTGTAGGCCATGAGCTGGAAGATGAAGAAGAACGCGATCGTGATGACCACGAACGTGTGGCGGCGGACCCGCAGGGCAACGATCCCGAGCGGAACCGCGATGATCGCGGCGGCCACCCCGGCCAGCGGCAGCAACCCGAAAACATCCGAGCCGGTCACGTGCCAGTCCTTGGTGGCTACCCCGGTGAAGTAGGCGCCGGTGCCGAAGAAGATGGCGTGCCCGAGCGAGATGTAGCCGGTGTAGCCGGAGAAGATGTTCCAGCTCACCGCGGCCGCGACGAACACCAGGGTGAGCACGCCGTAGTTGGACACCGCCGGGTTGGTGAAAACCAGCGGGAACGCCACCGCGACGGCGAGCAGCGCACCGGCACCCGCCAGCCGCCAGCGGTGTTCGGTGCCTATTTTGCCGGAACCACGCCATATGGCAGTCATTGCGCTCGCACCGCCCGTTTGCCGAGCAGCCCTTCTGGCCGGATCACCAGCACGATGACCAGGGCGGCATAGAACACCGCCGTCGACCAGGTCGGGGCCCAGATGTTCACGATCTCCTCACCGGTGACCATGATCAGCGCGGCGGCCATCGCGCCGCCGATGCTGCCCAGCCCGCCGAGGATGACGATGGCCAGCAGCCGGGAGATCAGGTCGTAGCCGCTGTCGGCGTTGAAGACATTGGTCGCGCCGAACACCATCCCGCCGGCCGCCGTGACCGCGACGCCGATGCCGAAGGTGAGCCCGGACACCCGGTCCACGTTGATCCCGACAAGCCGCGCCGCCGTGCGGTCCTGCATGGTCGCCCGCACGCTGCGGCCGAACTTGGTCCGGTAGAGCATGAAGTAGATCGCGGTCAGCGACACCGCGGCCAGGCCGAACCCGATGAGGTAGATGTCGGCGAGGTAGAAGCCGAAGATGTGCACGCTCGAGGTGATGTACCAGGCCTTCAGCGACACCTGGGTGACGCCGAAGGCCTGGTACAGGCTGCCTTCGATGATGACCGCGACCGCATAGCTGACCAGCAGTGACATCGCGGTGCGCTCCCGGCCGCGCAGCCGCCGCATGAACGCCCACTCGATGAACAGGCCGAGCGCGAACATCGAGGGAATGGTGATCAGCAGGCCAACGAGAAGGTCGATGTGCAGGTGCACGGAGAGCGCGTAGCTCAGGTAGGCCGCCAGCACGACCAGGATGCCCTGGGCGATGTTGATGATGTCGAGCACGCCGAAGATCAGCGTCAGGCCCGCCGCCATCAGCGCGTAGACCGCGCCGCCGAGTATCCCGTCCGTGACTGCCTGGGCGTACTGGGTCATGGGTGGCTATCCCGGTCCGCCGTTGCTGCGCGCTTCCATGTCCTCACCTGGTGCTCACTTGCCCCAGTCAGCCTTGGGAAACTGGATGGGGGACGCCCCGGCGCCGGTGGGCAGCACCTGGATCAGGTTGCCGTGCTGCCACTGGAAGATGAAGGCCGTCGCCTGCTCATTCTCGCCGGAGGAGTTGAAGTTCACCGGGCCCTGCACACTGCTCAGCGTGACGCCACTGTGCAGATAGCTGACGATCTTGGCGTTGTCGAACCCCTTGGTGGCCTCCACCGCCTGGGTCACCACCTGGCCGACCGAGTAGGCCTCGGCCACGTCGGCGTTCACCGCCGAGGTGGTGCCGCCATACTTGGCGATGTACTCGGCGACCATCTTCCGGCTCTCCGGGTTCGGTGAACCGCCGTACCAGGCGTTCGGCACCATGACGCCCTCGGTGTTGGCCTGGCCGCCGACCGCGCTGACATAGGCCGCTCCCTGGTCGGGGCCTGCCGTGGACACGAAGATCTCCGGGTTGTAGTGCTGCTGGACGAACGCCTGGGTGAACGCGGCGACGGTCGGCACGTCCACCGAGCCGAGCACCACGATCTGCGCCTTGCTGGCGACCACCTGGTCGGCGATGCCCTTGTACTGGGTCGGCTCGGCCGGGAAGACCTTGCTGTACACCGACTTGATGCCGGCCGCCGTCAGCATCTGCTGCGCAACCTGGACCTGCGGCTGGGTGAACGGGTCATTGCTGGTCGGGAACGCCGCCGTGGTGGGCCGCTTGCCGGCCGGCAGCGCGGTGATCCACTTGATCAGCGGCACCAGCGCGTCCTTCACCGGCAGGCTCACGTCGAACAGGTCGTTCAGGCCGGTCGCGAACACCGACGGCGCCCCGCCGGCGCCCTCCACGAACGCGAACCCGTAGCGGTGCGCGACCTGGACCGCAGGCCCGGTCAGCAGCGAGGAGAACGGCCCGAACAGCAGGGTGCAGTGCTTGACGTTGATCAGGCTCTGGTAGTTCGTGACCACCTGGGTGGGCGAACTCGCATCGTTGAGTATTTCCAGCTTCACCTTCCGGCCAAGCAGCCCGCCCTTGGCGTTCTGGTCCTTGGCCCACAGCTCGTAGCCCTTCTCGAACGCCTGCCCGTCGGCCGAGAACCCGCCGGTCAGCGACAGGGATGCGCCGATCAGCAGCGGCGCCGACGAACCGCCTCCGTTGCTGTTATTACTGCAGGCGGCAAGCGAGGCGGCCAAAATGGCCGCACTGGTTCCAACTGCCAAGAACCGGGCGCGGTGAGCGTACATCCCCGGTCCTCCCTTCCAAACGTGAGAGTTTAGGGAACCGTCATCAGGACGGCTCTGCTGCTTGCGCCTGCTCGGGCTCAAGCCCGTCGGATACCTCGGCGTTCTCGCTGACCAGCGTCAGTCCTGCCGACTGGGCCTGCAGGACGAGCAGGGCGGCGAAATCATCTTCGCCGAATCCGTGGCCAACGAGGCTCTGAACGAGCTGATGCACGGCCGAGGCGACCGGGAGCGGCACTTCATGTTGCCGTGCCGCAGCGAGCCCAAGGTCGAAATCCTTGCGCAGCAGTGTCGAGGTGAACGTCGGATGGAAGTCCAGATTGACGAAGGCGGGGGTCTTGTATCTGGAGAAGGTTGAGCCGAGCACGCTGTTGTTCAGGCAGGCGAGCAGGGCCTGCCTGCTGATGCCGCTCTTCTCCGCCAGGATCGTCACCTCGGCCAGCGACTGGGTGACGACTCCGAGGAAGAGGTTGTGGCACAGCTTGACCGTCCTGGCCAGTTCGCCCTCACCGACATAGGTGGCGCCGGCGCCGAGCAGATCCAGGAACGGCCGGGTCGCCTCGAAGGCGGAGCGATCGCCGGAGACCGCGAAGGTCAGCCTGCCCACGCTCGCCACCTTGGGGTTCCCCATGACCGGCGCCGCGAGGAAGTGGCAGCCATGGGTGGCGAGCGTGGCCCGCACCCGCTCGGAGGTCTCCGGCGAGACCGTCGAGCAGTCCACCACGATCGACGGCGCGTTCCCGGCCGACACCAGGCCGGCCGGGCCGGTCAGGGCTTGCGCCAGATCCTCCGAGGTGCCCACCGTCACGAAGACGATGTCGGCCGTGCCCAGGTCGGCGGCGGTTGCCGCGATCTTGGCCCCGGCTTCGGCGAGTGGCTCGGCTCTGGCCCTGGTCCGGTTGTAGACCGTCACGTCGCACCCGGCCGCCAGCAGCCGGCCGGCGAGCGCGATACCCATCCGCCCGGTCCCCAGCCAGCCCAGGCGCCGCCCGTTCAGGGCATCGGACATACCTGACCTCAGCATCTGTGCGCGGCTCCCCGGTGCCACGAGCACCATAGTGCCGGAGGACACCGCCAGGCCGGCAACACCGGAGTGCCAAATGCAATCGTTTGCAACCCCCAGCGTTGCGCACCGGCCCCGGGGTTGTCAATGGATTCGCCAGGACTGGAGCCTAACTTGTAATTTGACCCGCTTCGAGGGGGTATGCCCCCGCGCGCAATCGCCCGCAGCGGTTTGCGTGGATTGGTCGCCATGGCGGTCGATCCGGGTTTCGTCCCCCTTGGGTGGGGGTCGATCCGGGTTTCGTCCGCCTTGGTGGGAATCTGCGGCGCCATCCTCTTCCCCGCCTCGATGGCGGTCGGTCCGGGTTTCGTCCCCCTTGGGTGGGGGTCGGTCCGGGGTTCGTCCGCCTTGGTGGGAACAGGGCGGAGTGCGTGGCGGGTTCGCGCGGACGGTGGTTCTCATTCGGCCTGACCGCTTTGAGCGGCTATGGCCACGGCTGCAATCGTGTGCAATGCTGCCCAGATGGCAGACAGAGCGGCAGATGGCGCAGCGGGCGCGGTGGCGGACGCGCGGGTCGAGTCGGCGATCAGCCATTGGGCGCCGAGGTTCATTGCCAACGGCGTGGACTACAGCGACTTCAGGCTGGTGACATCGCGGATCGCAGGCTGGGATCAGTGGTGTGAACGCTGGTGCGAGGCGGCGGCGGTGCACGAAGGACTCGGCCGGGCGGCGCTAGAGCGTGGCAACGGCAGGTCGGCCGGCGGGCATCTGGCCCAGGCGGCGGTCTACTTCCACTTCGGGAAGTTCATGTTCGTGCAGAACCTTGACGAGATGCGGGCGGCGCACCTGCGGGGCGTCGCGTGTTTGCAGGATGCGCTGCCGCACCTCGACCCACCCGCCGAGCGGGTAGAAATACCGTTCGAGGGTACGGTGCTCGCGGCGATCCTGCGGCGGCCTGCCGGCCCGGGGCCACACCCGATCGTGATTATGATTCCGGGCCTCGACTCGGCCAAGGAAGAATTCCGCTCGACCGAGGAAACGTTCCTGAGCCGGGGGCTGGCCACGCTGTCGGTGGACGGGCCCGGCCAGGGCGAGGCCGAATACGAGCTGGCGATCCGGGGCGACTGGGAGGTACCGGCGGCGGCCATCGTCGACGCGGTCACCCGGCTTCCCGCCATCGATCCGGACCGTATCGGCATATGGGGGGTCAGCCTGGGCGGCTACTACGCCGCCCGGGCGGCCAGCGGCGAGCACCGGCTGCGGGCCTGCATCTCGCTGTGCGGCCCCTACTGCCTCGGTGACATCTGGGATGGCCTGCCGGAGCTGAGCCGCAACGCCTTCCGGGTCAGGTCCAAGTCCGCCTCCGAGGAAGAAGCCAGGGCCGCGGCCAGCCAGCTCAGCATGGCCGGGCGGGCCGGCGGGCTGACCATGCCACTGCTGATCATCATGGGCAAGCGCGACCGGATCTTCCCGTGGCAGGACGCGCAGCGGCTGCACGACGAGGTGGGGCCGACAGCCGAGCTCATGCTGATCGAAGACGGAAACCACGGCTGCGCGAACGTCACCTACCGGCACCGTCCGTACGGAGCCGACTGGATGGCCCGCCAGCTAGCCGCCTAGCGCGATGAAAACCAACCCCTAAAACGGCTCACTGGCACCGAACCCCCGCCGGGTTACGCACGTACCTGGAGGCGGAGGCCGGACAGATGATGACCGTTCGCAAACAGTTCCGCGGGAACGTCCGCAACCGCCGGGGGCCAGCCAGGACCATGGGCGCCCTGGCGGGAGCGATCGCCCTCGCCGCGATGTCCCTTTCGGTGTGGCCCGGTCAGGGAGCCGGCGCGGCCATCGCGCCGGCCGGGCCGCCGGTGAAGTACTACGTCGTGCATGAGCGGCACTACCTGCAGACGGACTTCCTCCGCCTGGTCGCGGCCAGGACGCTGGGCAACGCCAGCCTTTACACGCAGATCTTCAGCCTGAACGTGGGCCGCCTCCAGCCCGACGGCAAGCGCCTGGAGAACGCCGGCCCGGTCGGCCCCGGCTGGATCCTGGTACTGCCTCCGGCCGCGCACGGCCCCCTCGTGCACTTCGGCCCGCTGCCACTAACCGGCGCCGCCGCACGGTCCGCGCTCTCGCTGCGGCCAGCCCTGCCCACAAGGCCTGCCGAGGCCGCAGGTGGCAGCACCGGTTCCGGCGCGGGGTTCGCGGGTTTCCTGGTTGCCGTCCTGGCTGGCCCGTCCATCGTGGCCGGCGTGGTGACGTTCCTGCTCACCCGCCGCTCCCGCCGCCCGGTTGGCCGGCACCAGTTGAGCGGCGACCCGGACTTCTGACGACGCCCCTCCTTCGCGCACAACGGCGCGCCGTGTACGCGTGGCGGGCTACCTCGTGGTCACAGGAACTTCGCGCAGCCGGCGGCAGGCGTTCAGCAGACAGGCCACTACCTGGAATTAGCTGCTCCGTGGAGGTTGTCTTGGACGCCGGAATGGGTCCATGCTGGCCGGCGAACGAGTTTCTCGTGATGGAGGTGGCGGTCATGAGCACAGCGAGGCTGGGTAGACGGGCGGGGGCCGTCGCGGTGGCTGCGGTGGTGTGTGGCGGGCTCGGGGTGGCCGCAGGCGTGCAGTCCGCGGCACGTGCGGCCACGGCAGGATGCGTGCTGCACGGGGACAGCGGGTCCGCGGTGAAACACGTGATTTACCTGCAGTTCGACAACGTGCATTACACCAGGAATACGCCCGATGTGCCGAGCGATCTTCAGCAGATGCCCAACCTGCTGAAGTTCATAACCGGTCAGGGAACGCTGATCAGCCACGAACATACGCCGCTGATAGCGCATACGGCGGACGATATCGTGACGTCGGAGAGCGGACTTTACGGCGATCGCCACGGGGTGCCGATCGCCAACGAGTACCGCTACTACAAGCCGGACGGGACTACCGATACGGCCGGGTCGTTCGGCTACTGGACCGACCCGATCGTGGACTACGACACGGGCCTGGCCGGCAAGCCTGTCGGCGACAAGAAACCCATGATGATCACCCAGAGCGGGAAGAACCCACCCGCACCGTGGGTGCCCTATACGCGGGCCGGGTGCGACTTCGGGACCGTGGCGGCGGCCAATACCGAGCTGGAGAATACGTTGCCAGATGTGCCGAAGGTATTCGGGGCGCATTCGGCCGAGGCCAGGGAAGCGCGGAATCCGAAGCTGCAGAGCAAGGCGGCCGCTGACTTCATGGGGCTGGCCGTGCACTGTGCCAGGGGGAGCGCGGTGTGCTCGGCCGCGCATGGCGGGCGGCCGGATGTGCTGCCGGATGAGCCGGGCGGGTACCAGGGGTACCGGGCGCTGTACGGGAACAAGTTCCTGCAGCCGGTGATCAGCCCCGGCGGGCCGGTGAAGAACCTGGACGGGCAGGTGATCAAGGACTCCAGCGGGGATATCGGGTTCCCCGGCTATGACGGGATGATCGGGCCGAACGCGCTGGCCTACACGCTGGACATGCAGACCCATGGCGTTCCGGTGACCTTCACCTACCTGAGCGATGTGCACGACTCGTGGACGACCGGAGCCGGGCTCGGGTCCGGGTCGGCCACCTACGAGAGCCAGTTGCGCAGGGAGAACGCGGCGTTCGGCACGTTCTTCACCGAGCTGGCGAAGCACGGGATCACCACGGCGAACACGCTGTTCGTGATCACGGCGGACGAGGGCGACCACTTCGTGGGCGGTCCTGCGTCCCCGGCCGGGTGCGACGGGGTGAAGGTGCTGTGCACCTACAAGAAGGTCGGTGAGGTGGACGGGAACCTGACCGGCATGCTGGCCGCGAAGGGCATCACGACCCCGTTCGACGTGGAAGCCGACTCCGCGCCGGTGATCTACGTACACGGCCAGCCGGGCCGGACCGCGCCGCAGGTGCGGGCGCTGGAGCGGGCCACGGCCAGGCTCAGCGCGCTCGACCTGGCCACCGGCCGGACGGCACACCTGACCAACTTCCTGGCCGACCCGGTGGAGCTGAAGGTGCTGCACATGGTCACCGGGGATCCGAAGCGCACCCCGACGTTCACCATGTTCGCCAACCCCGACTTCTGGCTGAGCAGCGGCCCCACCAACTGCGGGAAGTCGTGCGTCAGCGAGCCGTCCGGCGGGGACGCGTGGAACCACGGCACGGTCGCGGAGCAGATCAACACCACCTGGCTCGGCCTGGCCGGCCCGGGCGTGAGTCATCTGGGTGTGGACAACGCGGTATGGTCCGACCACACCGACATCCAGCCGACCATGATGGCGCTGCTCGGGCTGCGCGACGACTACGCTCCGGACGGGCGGGTGCTCATCGAGGTGCTGGACGGTGCCGCGCTGCCCAGGGCCGTGCGCGCCCACGACGGCTCGCTGACCAGGCTCGGCCAGGTGTACTCCCAGCTCGAAGCGGCGGTCGGCGCCTTCGGCCTGGACACGCTGCGGGCTTCCACCAAGGCGCTGGCCAGCGCCTCGCCCGGCGACGCGAGATACAGCCAGATCGAGCGGCAGCTCGCGCAGCTTGGCGCGGCCAGGGACGCGCTCGCCGTCAAGATGCGCGCGATCCTGCTCGGCGCGGTCTTCGGCGGCCACCCGCCCGGCCTGTCAGATACCGGCTCGCTCATCGCCCAGGGCGAGCGGCTGCTCGGCAAGGCGGCGCTCCTGGCGAGCTGACCCGGGCTGAGCCGAACCGGCCCGCGGCAAGATCGATGCCCCGGCCAGCACCGGCCGGGGCATCGATCTATGGTGGCCAGAAATCGGCAGGTGACCTGCCAGACCCGGTTACCCGGAGCCGGTGCTCGGGTTGCGGCCGATGTCGCCGGAGTTGCCGCGGTGGCCCACCAGCCTCCGTAACGAAAGAAGATCAGTCTGTGAACGTCGGGTCGGCCCCGTGCAGCGTCCGTGCCCGGCCCTTGGGTTCCTCCCAGTCCTCCGACCGGCCGAACGCGGTTATGTCGAGGTAGGTGTAGGCGTTGCCGATGTATTCGCCACCCCGGGCGTAGCACGAGTAGGTGTGGAAGACCTCCTCGCCGTCCCGCAGGAAGGCGCTGAAGCCGGGCATCTCGGTGGACTGCTGGCCGTTCAGCAGATCCGGCTCGGGCCGGAAGTTGTAGGTGATCTGCCCCACCGACGCGTCCAGCGTGACCTGGAAGTCGATGTTGAAGTCGCTGCCGTAGGAGGAATACCAGGGCACCGTCCACCCCTTACTGGCCTGGGTCGCCGCCAGCTTGGCCTGTGGGGCGCGGGAGACCAGGACGAACCTGGTGTCGCGGGAGCGGATATGCCGCAGCAGCCCGTCGGACATCTCGTCGATCGAGGCCGTGCAGCCGGGGCACACCGACTCCCAGTCCGGGCCGAACATGACGTGCTGCACCACCAGCTGGCTGGCACCGTCGAACAGCTCGGCCAGCGTGGCTTTCCCGTCCGGTCCCTCGAAGACGTACTCCTTCTCGATCTTGACCATGGGCAGCCTGCGGCGCTCGGCGGCGAGTGCGGCCAGCTTGCGGCTCATCTCCTTCTCTTCGGCCAGCAGCCGCATCCTGGCCTCGAGCCACTGCTCGCGCGACACCACGTCGGGAAGACTCAACGCAACCTCCTGCTGCGAGTGGGATTCCAGAAAGACTCTTCTGCACCTTAGACGTCGTTCAGCCGCGGAAATAATCGGGTGCGGCCGGCCGGTCTGCCGGCCGATCGCCATGCCGGCGAGCCTAGACGGGGGTACCGACAGCGGCCGGCAGCAGTGAAATCTGGGTAAATCCTCCCCGTTCAGGGTGCTCAGGTGAATCCGGCCGGGGTAACAGAAGATCATGAGCACCGGCACAGTCCTGCTCCCTGGCATGTGGGTGGACGATTCCGAGGACGACGATCCCGTGCTGCGGTACGCCGACGGCAGAATGGTGGATACCTGGCGGGAGAACTACCCGTACGGCGAGCGGCTGGGCCGGCCCGAGTACGAGCACGAGAAGCGGCTGCTCCAGGTCGAGCTGCTCAAATTGCAATACTGGGTCAAGGACACCGGGCGCAGGCTCGTCGTACTGTTCGAGGGCCGGGACGCGGCCGGCAAAGGCAGCACGATCAAGCGGTTCACCGAGCACCTGAACCCGCGCGGCGCCCGGGTCGTCGCGCTGGAGGTGCCGACCGAGCGGGAACGCGGCGAGTGGTACTTCCAGCGCTACGTGACGCACCTGCCGACCGCCGGGGAGATCGTCCTGTTCGACCGGTCCTGGTACAACCGGGCCAGCGTGGAGCCGGTGATGGGATTCTGCACGCCGGAGCAGACCGAGGAGTTCCTGCGGCAGGCCCCGGTCTTCGAGCGAATGCTGGTGGACGACGGCATCTCGCTGACCAAGTTCTGGTTCTCGGTCACCCGGGGCGAGCAGCGCACCAGGTTCGCGATCAGGGAGATCGACCCGGTGCGGCAGTGGAAGCTGAGCGAGACCGACATCGCACTGCTGGGCAAGTGGGACGCCTACACCGCGGCAAAGGTCGCGATCTTCCGCTGCACCGACACCCCGGAGGCTCCCTGGACCGTGGTGAAGAGCAACGACAAGAAGCGCGCCCGGCTGGAGGCGATGCGCAGCCTGCTGGCCGGGTTCGACTATGAAGGCAAGGATCACAGCATCGCCGGGCAGCCGGACCCCAAGCTCGTTGGCCGGCCCGCCAACCTCGGCGAATACGACGACGACGAGCTCTCGCCCACACCCCTGGCCCAGCCGCAGCGGTAATCCGTTGGGATTCTGCTGATCAGCGTCGGTATCGTGCATTGACATGCCCACCCCGCCGCCAGAATTTGTGATCATTCTGCTGGCCTCAGGTCACACCCGCCAGGCTATCGGGAGGTACTGACGGCCGCCTGGGCGTGAGAAGGCGTTCCGATGGGCTGGTGGCCGCTCAGGACTCCTCCGGCGCCCCGCTGTCCATGGCCATCTTGACCTGGTTACGGCCGGTCTCTTTGGCGTAGTAGAGCGCAGCGTCGGCGGCGGCGATCAGATCATCGAGGTCGCGGCGGGACTGGTGCATACAGGCGACGCCGATCGAGACCGTGACGCGCACCGTCGTGTCGGGGCCGCTGTCATGGTTGGGTGTGATGCTGATTTGGGAGAGCTTCTCCCTGAGCCGCTCGGCTATCTCGCCGGCGGCGTGCTCGCTGGTGTGCGGCAGCAGGATGCAGAACTCTTCCCCGCCGAACCTCCCGACTAGGTCGTACTCGCGCAGCAGGGCCCGCATCGAGGCGGACAGGGCAGACAGCACGGCGTCGCCGGTGAGGTGGCCGTAGGTGTCGTTGACCAGCTTGAAGTGATCGATGTCGACCATGGCCACGGCGAGCGGTGTGCGGGTGCGCGCGGCCCGGCTCACCTCGATCTGTGCTTCCTGCTGCCAGGTGGCCGCGTTCAGCAGGCCGGTCTTGGAGTCGAACCTGGCTTCGGCCTGGAGCTGGGCGTGCATCATGAAGCGGCGCTGCACCAGGACGATGGGCAGCGTGGCTGGCAGCAGGAACGGGGAGATCGCCGCGGGCAGCGTGATCGCGAACGCGTAGCTGAGCTGGACCAGGTCGCTGAGGGCCGCCTCACGGCCGAACGCCATCTCGCGCAGGTTGGCCGCCGGGTCGGACAGCCCGACCGCTGTAGTGAGGAACGCGTTGCTGACGCTGATGCCGGTGGCGCCGCACAGCCCCAGGATGGCGGTCCAGGCGATGACGTGCAGGCCGGTGCCGGGGGCATGGCCGGCCAGGCTGGCCGGGAACGAATGGAAGAGAACGCTGGCGCCGGCGTAGGCTAGGCCGTTGGCCGCCGCGCTGAACACCCGGCGGTGGGCGACGCCCGGCTGGGTGCGCAGCATCCGGAACAGAGTCAGCGGGATCGGCATCACCAGGGCGTAGAACGGCGGCAGCAGCACGGCCGCGGCGATGAACCAGACCGCGAGCATGTCGCGGAACACACCACCGTGCGGGATCTTGACCTTGCGGGTCGCCTCGGTCACGATTGCGCCGGCCGCCACCAGGGCCCAGAACAAGAACACATCCGAGCCGTGCCAGTGGTTCAGCGTCGCGGCAACGGCGATGGCGACGGCAGCGCAGCAGTCCACCGTGATGAGGTAGGTGCGCAGCCGCGGCGCCAGCTTCCAGATTCCCCAGTGGCGCACGCTGGCTACGGGCTCCTGCCACGGCTGGCGTGCCAGGAAACCCCTCGGAGCCTGCTCAATCCGCATGGGCTACGTCCGCACGTGGGAACTACATCCTGTAGACGATCAACAACCAATAGTGCCAAGAACTGCTAAGTAGGGTCAAGGTATAGCAAGTAGGACCCGCAAGTATCTACGATCAGATCGACGAATTCGTGAGAATCGGTATAAAACGGAATCTTGCTGGAACTCTGGAGGCGTGACGTGCGTAACGAGTGGGAGTGACTCGCTCCAGGGGGATCATGTATCCGGTGCGCGAGGGGCCTGCGTCTGCCGGTGCCAACTGATGGCCAGCGCGATGGCGGCTGCCGTCCCGATGGCGCCGCTGACCGCGATGACCCTGGCGGGACCGATGGTGTCCGCACCGAGCCCAGCAAGCGCGAACCACAAGCCTTGACCGACGTTTATCCCCCCGTTGGCCAGGCCGAAGGCTTGGCCACGGCGGTGGCTTGGCACGGTCATGACAAACGTGGCATTGGTGGCGAGTTGAAAGGCTGACAGTGCCCCGGCCGCTGCGATGATCACCAGGGCGATGCTCAGCGTGGGATTTAGCGCACACAGGGCGAGGATGGCGCAGCTTGCTACGGCCAGCGGCCCCATCCAGAGCAGCCGGGTGGGCGGATCGGCCAGGCGGCTGAAGGCGATCGTCCCCAGCAGCGAGCCGAACGGCCCGGCGGCGAGGATCAGCCCGGCCACGGCGGCCCCGCCGTGGAAGTGCGCGGCATAGGGGACCGCCAGTGCCTCGGGAACGGCGTAGAAGGGCACCAGCCAGCCCATCAGTATCAGGGTCCGCAGCGTGGGGTTGGCGAAGACTAGACGCAGCGCTGACCCGGCCCGGCCACCCGGCCCGTGACCGTCCGGGTGCCGCGGCATCGGCCGGTGCTGCACCCCGGCCCACAGCATCAGGGCCGAGACGGCGAACGTGGCCGCGTCGATGCCCATCGACGGGCGGGCCCCGACCAGGCCGACCACCGCCCCGCCGGCGGCGAAGCCGACCAGCCTGCCGGTCCGGTTGGTGGTCTGCATGGCGGCCGTGCCGAGCACGTACCGGTCGCCGGGCAGGATGTCCGGCATCATCGCCGAGCGCGCCGCGCGGAACGGCGACCCGAGCAGGGTGACGACGAACAGCAGGACGATGAGTGCCCACAGCGGCACCGCCGGCACGGCCATGATCGCGACCAGGGCGGTCCGGGTCACGTCACAGATGATCATCAGGGTCCGGCGGGGGAACCGGTCGGCGAGTTTGGCCAGCGTCGGCCCGCCGATCAGCCAGGGCAGGAAGCCGACCGTGTAGGCGGACGCTGTGGCCAGCGGCGAGTGGGTGCGGGCGTAAACCAGGACGGTGAGCGCCACCAGGGCGAGCTGGTCGCCGGCGATCGACATCAGGTAGGACAGCCAGAGCCAGCGGAACTCGCCGATCGCAAAGACATCACGGAAGGTGGCCCGTCTGGCCGCCGCCGCTTCCGCCACCGGCACTAGCCTCCGTCCAGCACGCCTGTCAGCCGTGCGTGCCCCAGTCACATCGTGGACCGGCGCTCGCATTTTTAACAACAAGCCGTGAGCAAAGCATCACACCATCCCGGCCTATGGCAAATCCCGGGGGCGGCACAAAATTACATGACCGCGGTAGGGGGGTGTGACGCGCTTGACGAAGCGTGCCCAAACTGGTGTTACACACTCCGCTATAAGCAGGCATAACGGTCGGCGTGCCCGCGGAAGAACGAGTTAACACGCCCCATGCCAGAGTTACTTCATCACCGCCCTGATGGCCGCGGCGAGCTGTTCGCGGGCGGGCTGCACGGCCTGGTCGAGCGCCAGCGCGAACGGCAGCACGGCACCGTCCGGCCTGGTCACCCGCTTGGGCGGCGCGACCAGTGCCATCTCTTCGCACACGGTGGCGATGACCTCGGCGCCCAGGCCGCAGGACCGGTTGGAGTCGTCGATGACCACCAGCCGGCCGGTCTTGCCGATCGACTCAGCCAGCGCGGCCCAGTCGAACGGGTACACCGACCGCGGGTCGAACACCTCCACCGAGATCTCGCCGTCCAGCTCACCGGCCACGGCCAGCGCGTCGTGCACCAGGTGGCCGGCCGCCACCACGGTGACATCGGTCCCGGCCCGGTGCACCCGGGCCTGGCCGATCGGCACCGGGCCGAGCGCCGCGAAGTCGACGTCGTCCCTGACGTTCATGGCGCCGGCCGGCGCGAAGACCACGACCGGGTCGTCGTCCCGGATCGCCGACACCAGCAGGCCGTAGGCGTCCGGCGGCGTGGCGGGCACGACCGTCTTGACCCCGACGTGTGCGAACAGGCTGTACGGGTGGTCGGAATGCTGGCCGGCCCAGCCTGCGCGGGAACCCGAGCCCGGCACCACGTAGGTCACCGGCACGTGTACCTGGCCGCCGGTCATCAGCGACATCTTGTGCGCCTGGTTGGCGATCTGCTCGAAGGTGAGGAACAGCAGCGAGGGGATCTGGAACTCGATCACCGGGCGCAGACCGCACAGCGCCGCCCCGGTGGCCATGCTGGTGAACGCCTGCTCGGACAGCGGGGTGTCCACCACCCGGTCCCTGCCGAACCGGTTCAGCAGGCCGAGGGTGAGCTGCGCGATCCCGGCGCCGATGTCCTCGCCGAACACGCACACCGCCGGGTCGCGCTCGAGTTCGTCGCCGAGCGCCCGGTTGAGTGCCTTGGTGTAGGAGAGCCTGGGCATCAGTCCACCACCCCTCCGCGCGGGACGAGCCCGCTGGCGTACAGGTAGTCGAGGGCGCCGGCCGGGTCGGGGTGCGGGCTGTCGAGGGCGAACCGCTCGGCCCGCGCCATCAGCTCGTCAATCTCGGCGTCGAGCTGGTCACGGATGGCCGGGGAGATTCTGCGGCCCTGGATGTCCAGCGGGTCGCGGGTGCGCCACTCGTCGATCTCCTCCTGGGTCCGGTAGCTGAGCTTGATCCGGTGCTCCATGGTGTGATGCGGCCCGAACCGGTAGGTCATGCACTCGATGAGGGACGGGCCCTCGCCGCGGCGGGCCAGGCCGGCCGCCTCGGCCGCGGCGTCCCGCACTTCCTCGACGTCCATCCCGTCCACGGTAGCCGCCGGGATGCCGAACGCTTCGGCCCGGCCCACCGCGGTGCCTGCCACCCCGGTGCGGGTCGGCATCGTGGTGGCATAACCGTTGTTCTCGCAGATGAACAGCACCGGGAGCTGCCACAGCCCGGCCAGGTTCAGCGCCTCGAGCAGGACGCCCTGGTTCAGCCCGCCGTCACCGAAGAAGGTGGCCACCACCTTGCCGGAGCCGGACCGCTGCGCGGCCCAGGCGGCGCCGACGGCGATGGGCGCGGCCGCGCCCACGATCGCGTTCGCGCCCAGGATGCCCACGCTGACGTCGGCGGCGTGCATGGACCCGCCGCGGCCGCGGTTGAGCCCGGTGTCCCGGCCGGCCAGCTCGGCCAGCATCCGGGCCGGGTCCGAGCCCTTGGCCAGCACGTGCCCGTGGCCACGGTGGGTGCTGGTGATCAGGTCGTCATCGGCCAGTGCGGCACACACCCCGACGGCGACCGCTTCCTCGCCGATGTAGGGGTGCGTGCCGCCCACGATGTCGCCCGACTTGACCAGCCGCAGCGCCGTTTCCTCGAAGACGCGGATCAGCCGCATCCTGCGATACAGCTCGGCCGGCGTGTGCAGTCCCTCGGTCATCGCGCGGTCCGCGTGCTCACGAAGCCCACAGCACGGGGCAGAACTCGGGGTCGGCGTAGTCCGGGGTGCCCTGGCCGGTCTTGCGCAGCAGCACGTCGTGGTTGTAGGTGAGCAGGCTGCCGTCCGGTTTGTGATAGGCCCGCCAGGCATTCTGCCCGTCCTGCAGGTGCAGCGAGATCGACCGGCGCGGCCTGCCGCTGAGGTTGTGGCTGCTGCCGTGGTAGATCCGGCAGTGGTGGAAACTCATGTGACCCTTTGGAATGATCATCGGGACCGGGTTCACCTCGGTGCCGTTGAATTCCGCGGTCTTCTCCAGGATGGCCGTGAGCTCCGCGCGGTCACGCTTGGCGAAGTGCCGGGTCGAGTCGTCGCCGTCGATCTCCTGCCACCGGTGGCTGCCGTCGATCATGGTGATCGTGCCCATGTCCTGGCCGCAGTCGTGGAACGGGATGAACGCGGTCAGCATCCGCTCCGAGGTGCAGGTCTGCCAGTAGTGCCGGTCCATGTGCCAGGGCACGAGATTGGTCACCTCGGCCTCGCTGGGCGGCTTGAGAATGAGCGTCGCCTGGAACAACCGGATCTCGCTGACCTGGGCCAGCGCGGCGGCAACCGCCCCGATCAGCGGCTTGCGCAAGATGGCCGCGATCTCGTCGCTCTCGTAGTGGACGTAGTCGTTGTGCCGCTGCACGGCACCGTGTGACGGCTCCCAGTAGGCCAGGTTGGGCGGCCGCACGGGCAGTGTGCGGTCGCGCTGGCCGGCGTAGAAGCGCTCACTCGCCGCGGTGAGAGCGTCCGCCTCCTCGTCGGTCAGCAGCTTCTTGGACAGGTACCAGCCGTGCTCCGCGTACCACGCGACATCGGCCTGCGAGGGGAGCAGCGCGAGCTCATCGTCGGTCAGCCCGGCCGCGTATGTCGTGGTCATATGGTTTCTCCTGCGATGCGAAGGGCGGGCTCAGCTTCGGTGCTGAGCCTGCCGCTGGTCCTCGAGTGCCTCGTAGAGCGCCTTGATGTTCTTGCTGCCGAAGGTGAGCGCGCCCCGGCGCTCGATGAACTCCCAGAAGAAGGTGCGCCGCTCGTGCACCGACCTGGTGAAGATCTGGAACATCTGGCCCCAGCGGTCCCGGTCGGCGAGCACGTTGTGCTCCTGCAACCGGCCCACCGGGATCAGGACCGTTCCCAGCCGGCCTTCAAGCGCCCGGTAGTAGCCGCCGGGCGCGGTGAGGAAGCTGACGCCACGCCCTGACAGGGTGGCGACCGTGCCGATGATGTCGGCGGTGCGGAAGGCGACGTGCTGCACACCGGGGCCGTCGTGCGACTCGAGGAACTCGTCGATCTGCCCCGGGTCGCGGGTCAGATCGGGCTCGATCAGCGTGAACGTCACCTCACCGGCCGAATCCTGGACAACCTTCGAGATCATCGCCTGGCCGCCGACCTCGATCCGCTCGTCGAAGATCTCCGACAGGCCAAAGGCCTCCTGATACAGCCGGACGGTGGGACCAAGCTCCCCGGCGGGCAGGCAGACGGCAAAGTGGTCGATGGCCTCGAGCAGCGGCTCCGCCGCTTCCGCCGGGCGCGGCTGGACCATGTCGACCACCCCGGGGGCGAACTCATCGCCCGGCCCGCTGCGCTCGATGAACCGGTGCAGCACATCGCCGAACCCGGCGACGGTCGCGGTGCCGACCCGGGTGCCCTCACGGCTGGTGAACGACGGTGCGGCCACCGCGATGGCGCCCCCGGCCACCGCCATGGCGAACGCGGCGCCCACGTCGTCGGTGCCGAAGGCGATCGCGGCGACCCCGTCGCCGTGCCTGCTCACATACTGCGCGGCCGGGTTCTGGCCGGTCAGGCCCTGCCGGAGCAGCAACTGGGTACGGCCCTGGCGGAGCAGCACCGACCGCTCACCATCCCGGCCACCTTCCGCGCCGCCGCGGCCGTGCACCTGGAAACCGAAGGCATCGCAAAGCTGCGCCGTCGCGGCGTCCAGGTCCCCGACGCAAAACTCCACATGGTCAATTCCGTGGATCTTCATGCTCCACCTCGTGAATGGAATGTGTGCTGGCCGAGGCCGCCACTGTGGCCAGGGGACGGCTGGCGGCGGGAGTCTGTGCCGGCCGGCGGCCCGAAGAGCAGGCTGACGTTGTGCCCACCGAACGCGAACGAGTTGGACAGGGCCACGCCGATCCGGCCGCTTCGCGCCTCGCCGCGCACGTGATCCAGATCGCACTCCGGGTCGGGGTCGTCGAGGTTGCGGGTCGGCGGCAGCAGGCCGCGGCCGACCGCCAGGGCACTCGCTGCCGCCTCGACCGCGCCCGAGGCACCCAGCATGTGCCCGGTCACCGCCTTGATCGAGCTGACTGCGGGGCACCGGTCGCCGAACACCGACCTGATGGCCTTGGTCTCGGCCAGGTCACCGATCTTGGTGCTGGTGCCGTGCGCGTTGATGTAGTCCACGTCGGTGGGGGAGAGCCCGGCGCTGGCCAGCGCCTGGCGCATGCAGGCCGCGGCACCCTCGCCGTCGGGCCGCGGCATCGTGGGATGGTGGGCATCCGTCGTCGCGCCCCAGCCGATCACGCCGGCGTAGGCCGCCGCGCCCCTGGCCCGCGCGTGGGCCGCCCGCTCCAGCACGAACACGCCGGCGCCCTCGCCGAGCACGAACCCGTTGCGCCGCTTGTCGAACGGGCGGCTTGCCTCGGCCGGGTCCTGCCAGCCGCTGGCCAGCGCCCTGGCGTTGCCGAACGCGGCGGTGATCGTCGGGTGCAGGGGCGACTCGGTGCCGCCGCAGATGACCACGTCGGCGTCGCCGGCCACGATCAGCCGGAAGCCCTCGGCGATGGACTGGGCACCGGCCGCGCAGGCGGTGACGATCGACGAGCTGTAGCCGCGGGCACCGTACTTGATCGCGACCCGGGCGGAGGCCATGTTGGAGAGCATCCCTGGCAGCAGGTACGGGCTGACCGCTGGACGGCCGCGCTCGGCCCGGGCCAGCGAGTACTGCTCGAAGGTCTCCAGCCCGCCGCCGCCGGTGGACACCACCACGGCCACCCGGCTCGGATCGGCGTTCTCGCCGATCTCCAGCCCGGCGTCCGCGATCGCCCGGTCGGCGGCGGCCAGCCCGAGCAGGACGAACCGGTCCACCGCCCGGGTTTCCCTGGGCGGCAGCACGCTGACCGGGTCAATGTGCGGGGACATCCCGGCGACATCGATCTCGCCGCTGGCCGGATGGCCCTCTGGTGGGCGGCGCAACCCGGAGCGCCCGGTGCACAGCGCGTCGAAGAACTCCCCGACGCCGCAGCCGACCGGCGTCACCAGACCTATGCCGGTGATCGCGGCGCTGCGACCCGCGGCATCGTTCATGGGATCATGACCTCCAGGTGACGCTCGCGGAGCAGGTTCTTGCGGACCTTGCCGGTGGCGGTGAGCGGGAGGTTGGCGTCGTCCACCACCAGCACCTGCCGCAGGGTGGCGGCCACCGCCGGATCGAGCGCCGCGCGCACCCGCTCGCTGCGATCGGTGGCTGAGCCGGCGCCGGCCTCCAGGATCAGCAGCACGTCGGTGACCACCTGGTCGCCGTCGCGGGCCGCGACCACCGTGCAGTCGAGCACGTCCGGGAGGGCCTTGAGTACCCGTTCCTCGGAGGCGGCGGTGTAGAGCCGGTTGCCGTTGCCCAGGTCGACCGAGTCGACCTTCCGGTCCAGGTGGTAGTAGTAACCTTCCTCGTCCCGGTAGACGAGGTCGCCGGTGAGGAAGTAGCCGCGGACCCGGGTCCGGTAGGTCCTGGCCGAGTCGTTCCAGTAGCCCAGGGACAGCGTCGCCGCCTTGGTGCCGAGCTCACCCACCTGGCCGGGCGGCAGCTCCTGCCCGTCGGGGCCGAAAATGGCCGTCTCAGCGAACCCATGCGGTTTGCCGATGCACCGGTTGTACCGGTCGGTGTCCGCCGAGTGCTGGATGAAGAAGTGCGAGTGGCCCATCTCGCTGGAGCCGATCCCGTCCACGAAGACCGAGCCCGGCACCCGCTGCCGTCCCTGCGAGGTCACCACCTCGCGGCTGCCGCAGGCGATGAGCCTGCGGATGTGCGCCTCGTGCGCCGTGTCGCCGGTGTTCCACCACAGCGCCACCGAGCTGAGGTCATGTTTGGGCAGATCCGCCTTGACCAGGTCCGGCCAGGTGGTGGAGAACCCGATGACGCTGTGCGGCCGCCACCGCTCGATCGCCTCCAGCACGCCCGGCCCGGTCTGCCGGGAGACCATGGCCACCTCGCCGCCGAAGGTCAGGCCCAGGTTGACCACGATGACCCCGGCCGCGTGCGGGCAGGGCATCGCGCTGAGGATCCGGTCGGTTCCCTGCGGCCTGGGCAGCGTCAGCCGGTACCTGATGGCGGCGAACAGGCTGTGGTGCGAGTGCACCACCGCCTTGGGCAGCCCGGTCGTGCCGGACGAATGCGTGATCGCGACCGGGTCGTCCGGATAGTAGTCATACGGCTCCGGGGCGTCGTCCGGTTCGCCGCTGCCCAAGGCCGTCACGTCGGCCAGGAACGGGACGCCATGCCCGAACGCCGCCAGCTCGTCGGCGTGCGCGGCGTCGGTGAGCAGGCCGGTCGCGTTCAGCCGCCGGATGTACTCGGCCATCAGATCGGTGGGCAGGAACGGGTTGATCAGCGCCGGGATGGCACCCAGCCGGGTGAGCGCCAGGAATGTCAGCGCGGTGTCCGCGGCGGTCGGCGCGACCACCGCGACCGGGTCGCGCATCCCGATGCCCAGGCCGTGCAGCGTGGTGGCGCGCGCCTTGACCAGCCGGTCGAGCTGGCGGGTCGTCAGCCCCTGCCAGGCGGGGAACCCGTCAACGGCGGTGTCGAAGGTCAGCCGGGGCTCGTCCAGCCCGTCGCCGACGGCCATCAGGGTGGTGAGCACATTCCCCGCACCCAGGTCCTGGTTCGCGGCGAGCTGCGCCCTGATGCCCTTGACGCTCACGTATCTCATCCCTCTCGGGTGTTCCGGTTATGGACGTGGACGTGCTTGCGGCCGGTGGCCGGCCGGGTCTATCCGGGTGGGAAGTCCAGGCCGCCGGCCGCGGCCGGCCATGATCGGGGACCGATGAGCAGCCCGACGCCATGATCGTTCTGGGTGGGGTCGCGCGCCTGGTCGGCCAGGATGATCAGCACGGCATCGGCGTCGCCACCCTCGATCAGCAGACTCGCGCAGTGCCGTGCATCGGACATGGCGTCGCCGTCCGGGACGGTGCAGACCACCGGGCCGGCCAGCCCCCAGCGCGCGGTGAGGTAGCCAACCGACGCGTTCGGGTTGGACTGGAAGAACAGCAGCGGCTGGACCCGGCGGCCCTCGTCCACCGCCTTCGCGATCGCTGCCGCGGTGGCGATGTCGCCGGTAGAGCTGGCCAGCACGACCGCGGTGCGCTCACCCCGGGCCGGATCGGCCGGGGCGGCACCGAAATACAGGCTCAGGCAGCGCCGCGCCACCTCGACGACCAGCGGGCTGAACGACGACAGGATGAAGCCGGGAATGGGGGGCAGCACGTCGCCCGGCGAGGCTGGCCACTCCGCCCTGGCGAGCATGACCACCCCGGCCGGCGGCGGCTGCTCACGTGGCCAGGTCGCGGCGGGAGTGGAGGCGGGCGCCGTGGTCATGCGGCCTCGACAAGGAGAGCGGTGTTGGCGCCGCCGAACGCGGCGTTGAGGTTCAGCGCGTACCTGCCCCGGGGCTCGCGGCCCGGGCCGAGCACGAGGTCGAGCTCGCACTCCTTGTCTGGTGCCAGGTAGCCGGCGTTGACCGGCAGCCGGCCCGCCTGCAGGGCAAGGACGGTGACCACCAGCTCCAGCAGGCCGGACGCCTCCAGCGCGTGACCGTGCACCGACTTGGTGGAGCTCACCGGGGTCAGCGCCGCGTACGGGCCAAGGCTGGTGTGCAGCGCCGCGGCCTCCGATGAGTCGGCGTACTGCGTGCCCGCGCCGTTGGCGTTCACGTAGCTGATCTCCGCCCGGTCCGCCCGGGCGCGGCTCAGCGCCGCCTCGACCGCCCGGGCCAGCCCACTGCCGTCCGGCCGGGGCTGGCAGACGTGGTAGGCGTCGCCGCTGCGGCCCCAGCCCGCCAGCACGGCCGCCACCGGAGCGTCCCGGCCGGCGGCAGCGGCGCCGGATTCGAGCACCACGGCGGCCAGCCCGTCGCCGAGCAGCAGGCCCTGACGCCCGGCGCTGAACGGCCGGACCTGGCCGTCGGCGGCCAGGGCACGGCCGGCGTCGAACAGCGCGAAGCTGTCCGCATCGACCAGGAAGCCGGCCGCGACGACCACCCGGCTCGCGTGCCCGGTCACGATCATCGTGGCGGCGTCGATCACCGCTGTGCTCGCCGCGACGCAGGCGGTCATGTACGTCCGCGGCACCGGCCGCAGGCCGCAGCGCCCGGCGACCGTGGCCGCGGTGTCGCCGGTAACCTGCCGTGCGTCCGGATCCCTGGCGGCGACCGGGCTGGAGTGCAGCGCGAGCAGCAGCGGGCAGCCGGCCCGGACGTCATTGCCTAATGCCGCGCCGGTCCAGGCCGCCTCGATCACCTGCGTGAGCTCCCCGGCCAGGTCGGGCTCGCCGGGCAGTTGCGCGGCGACGCTGGTCCGGCAGTGTCCGGTATCGAACCGTGCGACCCCGCTGAACGCGGGCGTGCCGGACAGCACGCTGTCCCGTACTACGTCCAGGCCGCGGCCGGCCGCGCTGACCGCGCTCATGCCGGTGATGACGACCTGCTGCGGCCCCCGGGCCGTGCCCGGCCCGGATATGGCCCGGGGGGTGCCCCGCCCCAGGGCCGGTGTGCCCCGTTCCAGGCTAGCCACGCCCGGCCCCGGCCAGCGCATCCCGGAACGTGGCCACCGCACCAGACACCGTCGTCATCCGGGCCAGGTCGTCATCGCTGAGGTCGAGAATGACGTTGTACTGCTGTTCGATCCCGGTTATCAGCCAAGTGAGCTCCAGTGAGCCGATCCGCTCCGGAACGGCTTCGGGCGCCCGGTCGCCAAATGCGGCGAGCATCGCGATGATCTCGTCGCGATCGGGCGCTCCAGATTGGCTCATTCGACCTTTCCTCCAGCGGTCACGCCAATCCGCCTGGCTACCTCGGCGGAGAATTCATCCAGCGTCATGAGAGCGAGCTGTTCGGTGTCGTCGTCGGTGAACTTCACCCCGAACTTGTCCTCGACCTGAACGGCGAGTTCGGCGACGGCGAGAGATTCCAGGTCGAGCCCGGCCGGCCCCAAATCCGTGTCGCCGGTTACCTCGCTAACGTCGTAATTCATGGCGGCCAGCGCGTCGACGACGAACTGGCGCACCTCGTCCTCCTCCATCCGGGGACTCCTTTCTTGTCATCAGGAAAAGCAGGAATATCGAGGTCTTGGGCGCGGCCTATCCCGGCGCGGCCGGCCCGGTGGCGGCGCCCGCCTGTGCGGCGGCGGCGCGGAGCACGGCGTGGTCACGGACGATCTTGCCGGTGGCCGTGCGCGGAAGCTCGGGCAGGACGGTCAGTTGCCGCGGCCGCTTGTAGGCGGCCAGCTGGCCGGCCATCGCGGCCTCGGCGTCCGCGAGCGAGCAGCCCTCGGCCAGCACCAGGTAGGCGTCGATCTGCTTGTCGTAGACCACGACCGCGGTGCTCACCTGCGGCAGCCCGCAGATGGTCTGCTCCACCTCGGTGAGGTCGACCTTGAGCCCGCCGATGGAGACCTGGGAGTCGAGCCGCCCCAGGATGGTGACCAGGCCGGTACCGGGGTCCATGGTGGCCGCGTCCCTGGTGCGCAGCCAGCCATCGGACCAGCGGGTGGGGTCCACAAGACCGACATAGGGCGAGGCGGCCATCTTGACCATCAGCTCGCCGGCGTCCACCCGCAGCGTCATGCCCGGCGCCGGGGCGACCGCGGGGCGCAGGCTGCCGGACAGGTCGGTGGCGATGACCCCGAGCTCGGTCATCCCGTACATGCTGCCGAGCGGAACGCCGTAGCGGCTGGTGAAGGCCTCGGGCACGCCGGGCCGGGTGAGCTCGCCGGCAACCACCATCCGGGCGAGCTGGGGGAGCGGCGGCGGGGCCGCTCCGGCGCAGAGCAGCTCGGCGTGGAAGGGCACGCCGAGCACCATGGTGGGCGCGTCACCCGCGGCCACCGCGCTGGTGATGCCGTCGGCGGTGAGCCGGGCCGGGTAGACCAGCTCGACTCCGGCGTGCAGGCTGTGCAGCAGGCCGCCGACCAGGCCGAGCACGTGAACGATGGAGGCGAGCAGCACGATCCGGTCGCCGCGGACCGGGTAGCCGGAACCGGCCAGCTCACGGTAGCGGCCGAGTTCGGCGGTCAGGTCGGCCGCGGTCCTGGCGATCACCTTGGACGGGCCGGTCGAGCCCGAGCTGAGCTGGATGAGGGTGTGCCCGGTGGCGGCCGGCCGCCCGGATGGGCGCGCCCCGGCGATCGCATCGACCTCGCGCGCATAGCCGGCCATCGGTGCCGTGGCCGCCTTCTGCGCGCTCACCAGGACCTGTGGTTCGAGCCTGCCGAGCGCCCGCTCGACCTCACCGGGTGCGAGCCGGTGGTCCAGCAGGCTCACCTGTGCGCCGATGCGCCAGGCGGCCAGCAGGAAGGAAACGTAGGCCAGCGATGGCGGCAGCCGGAGCGACACCGTGCCACCGCGCACCAGGCCGGCCTCGGCCAGCTCACGCTGCCGCTGATCAACCAGCTCACGAAGGTCCTGCCGGTCGACCGGGTCGCCCATTCGCAGGCAGACCTGGTCACCGTCACCGGCAAGGAGGAATGCGTCTACCCAATCGCCAGTCAGCTGCGACGCATCGGTGGGCGCGCTGAGAGATCGATCAGACACGGAACATCACAGGCCAAGACCGACTTTTCGTCAATAGCGGGTGTTTGCCTGGAGAGTCGCATACCCACAGCTATCGGGTCAAGCTGGTCAGAGATTTGCGATCGTGATCTCTCGCCGGTGGTTGCGATACGTGATTTGGCAGGCCATCGACCGTTAAGTTACAACGCCATGTAATTGGCTTCTAGGTGCAGTAAAACGTTTGCCTACAATTGATCTTCAAGCCGTTACTCTCCGTGTCGATGGTTGCAACGCGTGTTTAGCAGAGTGAAAGTCTTAGCGCACTGTTACGGAATCGGCGGGCCGGTCGTCGAGAAAACGGTTCCCCGTATCGGGTTCGCGCGGTGCGATTCCGTCTGCTGGTCGCGATGAGTAATGGCTGGGCCAAACCGTTAGCTCAACGTCACGGGCAGCTTGCTGAAGCCACGGAATACCACACCTTGCCGGATGGGCGTCCCGGCCAGTTGCAGGCGGGGGAACCGGGTGAGCAGCGCGGTGAGGAAGGTGCCCGCCTCCACCCGGGCCAGCGGCGCGCCCAGGCAGTAGTGGATGCCGCCGCCGAAGGACAGCACCGTGGTGCCGGTCCGGGTGATGTCGAAGGTGTCGGGCCGCTGGAACCTGGCGGGGTCCCGGTTCGCCGACCCGAGCAGCGCAATCACCAGGCCGTTCGCCGGCACCGTGGCGCCCCCGACCACGGTCTGCTCGGCTGCCACCCGGCCGACGATCTGGACCGGCGGGTCGAACCGCAGCACCTCGTCGACCGCGCGCGAGGTGAGCCCGGGGCCGGCCCGCAGCAGGTCCGCCTGATCCGGGTGGGCGATGAACGCGGCGGCGCCGTTGGCCAGCAGGTTGGTCATGGTGTCCACGCCGGCCATGAACAGGAACGTGAGCGTCTGCAGCAGTTCGTCCTCGGTGAACCCGGCGCCCGGGGAAGCGGCGTCCCTGACCGAGACCAGCGTGCTGGCCAGGTCGTCGCGAGGTTGCGCCCGGCGGCTGGCCACCAGCGTGGCGAAGTAGTCGCGCAGTTCGAGTGCGGCGCGGTCGGCGCCGGCGAGTTGCTGCTTGGTCACCGCGAACTCGACCACCTGCAGCAGTGCCGTCATGTGGGCCTGCAGCCCGGCCCAGTCGCTGGGCGGCACGCCGACCAGCGAGGCGATCACCGCTATCGGCAGTGTCGCGGCGAGCGACGCGTGCAGGTCGACCGGGCTGCCGCCGGAGCCGGCGTCGGCCAGCGCGTCCAGCGCGCGGTCGGTCAGGCGGGCGACATCGCCCCGCATCCGCTCGGCCTGCCGTGGGGTGAACGCCGCGCTCACCAGCCGCCGGAGCCTGGTGTGGTCCGGCGGATCCTGGAACAGCATGGTCTCGAACGTGGCGACCTTCGAGGGCCGCTCCCGCCAGCCCGGCGTGGCGTAGTCGCACCACTGCGGGCTCTGCGCGCGGAACAGCGCCGTCTCCCTGGTCACCGTCGCGCAGTCCTCGTACCGGGTGGCGAACAGCACCCCGTCGGTGGCGTGCACCCGGCCCAGCTCCCGCAATCGCGCGAAGACCGGGTAGGGGTTGGCGATGACCTCCGGCGTCAGCAGGCTTGCGATCAGGGCCTCGGCATCGTCCTGCCGCCGCTGCTGGCTGGCGGTGTCTGGTCCGCTCATTGCCGTGCCCGCCCTTTCCCGCGCCTGCCGGTGTCCTGTCAGCCCGTGTCCGGACAACACGGGCCAAAGCCGCGAAGTCATACTAGACACGGCATGGCGGACGGGCGATCATTCGGCCGGAGGTGGTTTGGCATGACCGATACGCAGCCGGAGAGTTTTCCTTTCCGCCTGCTGCCCGAGGACCTCGGCACGCCGGCGCGGCTGTATGACCGCACCTGCCCGGTGAGCCGGATCAGGCTGCCCAGCGGCGACCTGGCCCGCATGGTGCTCGACTACGACGAGGTCGAGCTGGTGCTGAAGGACCGCCGGTTCAGCCGCAACTTCCGCTACGAGGGCGCGCCGCGGATGGTCCTCACCGAGGACATGTCACTCAACCCGGATGCCATCGTGAACCTGGACCCGCCCGAGCACACCCGGCTGCGCCGGTCCATCCAGTGGGCCTTCCGGCCGGCCAACGCCGAGTCCTGGCGGCCCAAGGTCGAGCAGGTGACCAGGGACCTGCTGGACCGCGTCATCGAGGCGGGCCCACCCGCCGACCTGGTGGCCGGCTTCGCGAAGCTGCTGCCGATCAGGGTGATGTGCGAGCTCATCGACGTGCCGACGGCCGACCAGGAGGCCCTGATCGGCTGGACCGGCATCTTCTTCTCCACCGCCGCGGTCTCGGCGAACGAGCGCGACGAGGCCAGCTACTACTTCTTCAACTACGTCAAGGACCTGGTCGCAGACCGCCGCGAGCACCCGCGCGACGGGATGATCGACGCGCTGATCAGGGCCTGCGACGTCGATCACGCGCTGACCCCGGCCGAGCTGTACCAGATGGTGCTGGCCCTGTTCATCGGCGGCCAGGAGAACACCTCGGCCATCCTGGCCCGCGGCGTCTTCACCCTGCTGCGCGACCGGGAGTCCTACGCGGCGCTGTGCGCCGATCCCGGCCTGCTCGAAACCGCGGTGGAGGAGATCCTCCGCTACGAGGTGGCCAGCGAGGGAGCGTTCCTGCGGGTGACGACCGAGGACGTCGAACTCGCCTCGGGCACGATACCGCGTGGCACCGCGGTTCAGGTGTCGCTGCCGGCCGCGAACCGCAGCGGCGAGAAGTTCACCGATCCGGAAACCTTCGACATCAAGCGGGCCCGGAACCCCCACCTGACCTTCGGCGCCGGCGCGCACTTCTGCCCGGGGGCACCGCTGGCCCGGATGGAACTGCGGATCGCGCTGGGTGAGGTGGTCTCCCGGCTGCCCGGCCTGCGGCTGGCCATCGACCCGGCCGACGTCCGGTACTCACAGGATTCACTGGTGCGTGCGCTGCTGACGCTGCCCGTCACCTGGTAGGCCAGCGTTTCCGCAGGGTGCCAGCTAGTCAGGAATTTTGACGGAACACCTCACCCGCGTGCGGTGAGGGTTACCCGCCAGCGGCCCGCTGCCTGGCCTGGGCCAGGGCGGCTTCCCCGGGTTCGCACTCCTTGCGCAGCGTGGCCAGGTCGTCCGGGGCGAGGCCGGCCGCCTTGCCCGCCCGGCCCGGGTCGATCAGCTCGCTGGCCTCGGCCAGCCACGCTGGTGAGGCATCCACCCCGATGAAGGCGGCCAGCCGGGTCAAAACGGCCTCGGGGTCAGTCAGCAGATCCGCGTATCCCAGCATCTGCCACAGCTCTGTGGGCAGCTCGCCCAGGGCGGCCGCCCCGAACGTCATCATGGACGACCACCACTCACCGAAGAACGGCAGGCCCGGGTCGAGCTCGGCGAGCCTGGACAGGTCGAACGGTGGTGAGAGGATGCCGGCGAAGCGCTCCGGCAGGTTTTCCTGGATCTCCTTCCACATCGCCCAGGTCGGCAAGCCGGCCTCGGCCGCGGCTGAGTAAGCGGCGGCGCTCACCCGGAAGATCGGCAGCCGGGACATGGACAGCGCGCAGTCCGGGCCGTCGCGGAACATGTGGACGAACCGTGCCTCGGGGAACTCGCGATGCAGCAGCGGCACGGCGAACAGCGTCCCGCCGGAGCGCTCCACCACCACGCGCCGGCCGAGCAGCGAGGCCAGGTGCGCGAAGAAGGCCCGGTACTGATCGGCGGCCGGCCGCTCGGGCCAGCGTGGCACCTCGGCCGCGAGCTCGTCGAACAGTGCGTCGGGGTCGCTGGCGAGCATCGGCAGGGTGCTGTGGCACAGGGGCGGGATGCCTTCGGCCGGCCCGAACCGGCCCTTGCCGTACGGGTAGAGCATCTCCGGCCCGTTCATGCCGTGCCGGACCAGCGCGTCCGAGATCAGATCCGGCTCGGTGAGGATCCGCCAGAGTTCCGCGCCATCCATGTCCTGTCCTGGGTAGGGCGACCGGTGCAGCGACCCGCGCAGCACGGTGTAGAACTCGCTGACACTGAGCACGTCCGGATGCCGGTGCAGGATCTGCGAGAGCAGGGTCGACCCTGCCCGGCCCGAGCTGACTACGAACGTGATATTCACGCGGCGCGTCCCTTCCTGTGTGTTGCGTGCCGTGGCCGGTATGAAGACCGGACGGTCCACTCGCGGCCGTTGCCGCCGGTGGCTTTTGCCGTCCCAGTGTCGTTGAGCTGGTGGACCTGGCGGTTGAACTGAAGCCAGATCGCAATCGCCGCGTAGATGACGGTGGCCATGGTGATCACCGGGTACGCGCCGAGCTTGTCGGTCAGTGCGCCGAAGATGGCCGGCGAGAACGATGAGAAACTCTGGTAACAGAGCTGCAGGGTGTTGCCCACCTGTGCCTGCAGGTGATCGGGCGTGATCCGGGTCGCCCGCGCCGTCAGGATCACGTTGACCGGCATGATCGAAAAGCCGGTCACGCCGCCCAGGCCGGCGATCACCCAGACCGATGGGGCGAAGATCATCCCGGCGGCGCAGGCCGGGGCGAGCCAGGAGCAGATCAGCATGAGCAGCCGTGGGCCGGCCAGCTTGGTCAGCCGGACGGCCAGCAGTGCCCCGGCCAGCCCGCAGGCGGCGCTGATCGTGAACAGCGTGCCGATTTCGACCGGCGTCGCGCCGCGGTTGCGGGCCAGGACGATGATGGTCAGCCGCACGCCGAAGGCCACCCCGTTGAGCACGGCCGCCCAGATGGCGAACAGGCGCAGCAGCGGCTCGCCCGCGACGAACTTGATCGTCTTGCCGACGCTGCGCAGCAGCGGCTCGCGGGCTGGCACGACGGGCGGATCCAATGGCTTGCGCAGCACCGCGGCGGCCAGCGCGATCACGCCGAACGAGACCGAGTCGACCGCGAACGGCAGGGATCTCCCGAAGCCCAGCAGCGCGCCGCCGAGTGGCGGCCCGAGCATGGTGGCGGCCCGGTCCCGCACCTGGGTGGCCGCCATGGCCTGGGGCAACTGCTCGGTGGTTACGATCCGGCGGACGGCACCGCGGCTGGCGCCGGCATAGTACGCCGAGGCGACGCCCTGGATGAGGCCGACCGCGGCCAGGTGGGCCAGGTACACGTGGTGCGACAGCACCGCGGGCACCACTGTGGCGCCGGTGATCATCTGGATCAGCGACGCGATCACCATGACCACCTTGCGCGGATACCGGTCGGCGATCACCCCGGCCGGCAGCAGGAACAGGAGCGTGCCGACCAGGGCGGCACTGGCCACGATCCCGGCCTGGGCCGCCGACCCGGTGGTGGCGAGGATGAGCAGTGGGTAGGCGATCGCCGAGATCTGGCTGCCCAGCATGGACGTCGCCTGCCCGGTCCAGAGCAGGTTGAAGTCGCGGTTGCGCCGCAGCGGGGGTAGCTCGCCGACCGCCTCAGTGACCTCATTTCCGTCCACGGTGGGCAGTGCTGCCTCCCTTGGGCGGCGGCGCCTGGCCGGCTTTACGGCCGCTTCGCCAACGCTTGCACGGCGCTGTGCTATCGGATCACCGCTTCAGGTAACCGTAATAGCGCGGCCGGCGGCCAATGGCCGTGGGCGGAGGCGCGGCCTGTTGTCCAGCGATCAATTCCAGTCGTAGTGTGCCATAGTGCTAGATGAACGCATATACCCGGCCGAAGCGGCGGATCCTTACTGCCTTCGCGACGGAGAGGCGGACCGGCTGCTAGCTGGGCATCCCTGGAGGCGGTTCGCCGTCATCGGCGACAGCATCGCGGAGGGGCTCGGCGAGCCGCTGGACGGTTACCGCGACGAGCCCTGGGGCGACCGGATAGCGGGCGAGCTGCGGCGGCAGCAGCCGGACCTGGCCTATCTCAACCTGGGCAAGAGCATGACGAGGACGGCCGACGTCAGGGCGAACCAGGTGCCCGGGGCGCTGGCGTTCTCGCCGGATCTGCTGCTCGCCGCCTGCGGCTCCGCGGATATGCTGCTCCCCGGCTACGATCCGGCCCGGGTCGAGCGCGAGCTGCGGGCGATCGTCACCGCCTTCCTCGGCCAGGGATGCGATGTGATCACCGTGGGCATATTCGATGGGTCGTACGCGCAGAACATCCCCAAGCTGTTCATGAACTCCCGGCGGATGCGCATTCACGAGATGGCGGCCCGCACCAGGAAGGTCGCGGAGGACCTCGGCACCCTGCACGTCGAGCTGACCTGGCATCCCGCCTCACACGACGCCAACATCTACAGCAGCGACCCGCGGCATGGCACGATGCGCGGCCACGCCATCGCCGCGGCGGAGACCATCCGGGTGCTCGGCGCCCACCTCGCAGCCCGTGGCTGACCAGGCCAACCCGGGCGCGGCCAGGCCCGGAGCGGCCGACCGGATGAGACTGTTCGGCATCCTGTCCAGCCCGTGGCTCGCGCAGTCCTGCTATGCACTGGTCAAGCTCGGCATCCCCGACCTGATGGCCGCGGGGCCGCGGCCAGTGGCCGAACTGGCGGCCGCGGCGGGCGCGGACGAGCGGGCGCTGCACCGGCTGCTGCGGGCGCTGGCCGCGGCCGGGCTGGTGCACGAGACCACGCCGGGAAGCTATGAGCTGACCACCCTGGCCCAGCCGCTGCGGTCGGATGTGCCCCGGTCGAGCCGGGATGCCGCGATCATGTTCGGCGAGGAGGTGTTCCGCTCCTTCGCGGAGATCACCTACACGCTGCGGACCGGCAAGCCGGCCTTCGAGAAGGTGTACGGCCAGCCGTTCTACGACTACCTGGCCGGCAACCCGGACGCGGCGCGGACGTTCGGCACGGCGATGGGCGGGGCCGGTGTGCCGGCCGTGCTGTCCGCCTGCGACCTCGACGGGGTGCGCACGGTGGTGGATGTCGGCGGCGGGAACGGTGGCCTGCTGGCCCGGGTGCTCCGGGCGCAGCCGCAGGCCCGCGGGATCCTGCTCGACCTGCCGGCCGCCGCGGCGCAGGCCAGGGAGCGGCTGGCCCAGGCCGGCGTCGCCGGCCGGGCGGACATCGTCGAGGCGAGCTTCTTCGACACGATGCCCGCGGGCGCGGACGTCTACGTGCTGTGCCGGGTGCTGCACAACTGGCCCGACGGCGAGGCAACGGCCCTGCTGCGCCGGATCCGGCAGGCCATGGCCGACGGCGGCCGGGTCATCGTCATCGAGGATCTCATCCAGCCGCCAGCGGCCCCCGAGGCCGGGCCGGCCGGGAGTGTCCAGGTCAGCGGAACTCCTGGCGCTGAGGTCATGGATCTGCTGATATTGCTCATGCTGTCCGGTTGTGACCGCAGCGAATCCGAGTACGCCGGCCTGCTCGGCCAGGCGGGGTTCGCCGTGACGGCGGTTCGCCCGCCGCCGCTGCGCGGCCGGTCAGTGGAGAGTGCGATCGAGGCGGTGCCGGCCTGACGCCGCCGCGCGCCGCGCTTCCCAACCTGTCCCCGTGGCAGCACCGACCCAGCCCAGGAGGGCGAGATGCCGTTCCACCCGCAGGTCCAGGCGATCCGTGACCGGCTCGAACGCGACCGGGTGCCCAACCTCTACACGCTGTCCATAGAGGAGGCCCGCGAGGCCGACGTCAAGGCGACCGTGGCCGGTGCGGGCAATGCCGTGCCGGTGGCCGAGGTCACCGAGCGGGAGATTCCCGGGCCCGCCGGGCCGCTGCGGGTGCGGATCTACAAGCCCGAAGGCGACGGGCCGTTCCCGGTGCTCGTCTACTTCTTCGGCGGCGGATGGAGCCTGGGAACGCTGGACACCTCCGACGATGTGTGCCGCCGGCTGACCAACGCAGCCGGGTGCCTGACGGTGTCGGTCAGCTACCGGCTGGCACCAGAGAACAAGTTCCCCGCGGCCGTGGAGGACGCCTACGCCGGTGCCGCCTGGGTCGCGGCACACGCGGCCGAGGCCGGCGGCGACCCCGCGCGGATCGCCGTGGGCGGCGACAGTTCCGGCGGCAACCTGGCCATCGCCGTCACGCTGCTGGCCCGGCGGCGCGGCGGACCGCACCTCGTCCACCAGTTGCTGGTGTACCCGAACACCGACTACCACTCGGACACGCCGTCGATGCGCGAGTGCAACGACGAGCATTTCTTCAACCCGCACGCCGTACGGTGGTACTGGGGCCTTTACCTGGCATCGGAGAAGGACGGGGACAATCCCCTCGTCTCGCCGCTGCGGGAGAAGGACCTCAGCGGCCTGCCCCCGGCCACTCTCATCTCGGCGGAGTACGACCCGCTGCGGGATGAGGGAGAGCAGTACGCGGCCCGGCTGGCCGAGGCCGGGGTGCCGGCCGAGGTGACCCGCTACGACGGGATGCCGCACGCGTTCTTCACGATGACCGGGTACGTCGACGCGGCGGTCCAGGCGGTCGGGCAGGCAGCGGGCCGGCTCCGCCAGGCCTTCGGCACCGATTAGCTTGCGGAGCTGTACTGCCATGACCACCACACCATCCATCCTTCTCATCGGAGCCGATCAGTACATCGTGCGGGCCTGCGTCGAACTGGGCGCCGACCTGGTCATGATCTACGGACCGGGTGTGCGGGACGGCGACGGCGCCCGGGTCCCCGGGCAGGTGCGCACCGTATTCGTACAGGATCAGCGCACGCCCGAAGCGGTGCTGACGGCGCTGTACCGGGCCGGGCTGGCCAACGGCCCGTCCGGGCGCGGCTACGACGTGGTGCTGACGTTCACCGAGCACGCGCTGGTGCAGGCCGCGGTGCTGGCCAAGGTGTTCGGCTGCCGGGGGATGCCAACGGAACTGGCGGTCCGGTTCCGGGACAAGTGGCTGCAGAAGGAGGTCATCCGGGCCGCCGGGCTGCCGGCGGCACGTTCTATGGTGCTCGAGGACATCGCCTATCCCGATGAGCTGCCGGAGCCGGGCACCTGGCCGCGGGTGCTGAAGCCGATGTACGGCGTGGGCACGCAGCTCACCGCCCTGGTGTCCAGCCAGGCCGAGCTGCGCGAGGCCGCGCGGCGGTTCACCCGCAAGGCGCCGGCCTACCGCAGCTATGTGGCCGAGGAATTCAGCCGGGGTGATGAGTGGACCGCGGATGGGGTGATGTTCCGTGGTGAGCTGATGTTCCTGTCGGTGGCGACCTATCAGGAGCCGTGCCTGACCGTCCTGGAGAAGCAGGAGGCGCTGACCTACCGGCGGTTCGACCCGGAGGTGGACGCTGGGGTGTTCCGGCTGGCCGAGCCGTTCGTCCGCCGGTGCATCGCGGCGCTGGGCCTCGAGGATGGCATCTTCCACATGGAGCTGTTCCACGACCCGGACACCGATGAGCTGACGTTCGGCGAGTGCAACGGGCGCCGCGGCGCCGCACTGGTGCCCGAAGAGATTCGGTTCAAGTTCAACGTGGATCTCGGTGAGGAGGCGGTGCGCTGCGCGCTGGGGCTGCCGCCGCGGCTGGATGTGAAGGTGTCGCCGGACAGCATCGGCAATACCTATCTGCTGGGCCCGCCCGGCACCCTGGTCTCCTCGCCGTCGCCGTCCGAGGTGCTGGCCAGGGAGGGCACCCGTTACGTCACGCTGGAGCAGCCGGCCGGCTCGGTCATCCCTGGCTCATACGCAGACATGCTGACCCGGGTCGGCATGGCGGTGGTGGCCGCGGCCGACGCCGATGCGCTGTACCGGCGGATGGCGGAGCTGCGCGACTGGTTCGCCGCGCAGCTGACCGTTGTGCCACCGGGGGTGAGCGCGCGCTCCCTGCGGCGGTGGCACCGGCAGACCTGGCCGGACAAGGACCTGGACGACGCCAGCTACGCCGCGGCCCCGCCGGGAGGACAGCGGTGAGCGAGCAGGACGGCAACTACGTACTGCGTGCCCTGGACGTGCTGGCCCGCTACGGCGACGCCCCGGCGGTCGTGCAGGATGGCCGTACGGTCAGCTACACCGAGCTCGTAACGACGACGCGGGCGCTGGCCGCGGCTCTGCACGGCAGCGGAGTCCGGGCCGGCGACGGGGTGGCGATGCTGATGCGCAACAGCCCGCAGACCCCGGCCATGCAGCTCGCCCTGCACCTGCTCGGCTGCCGGACGCTGTGGATCGCCGCCTACGAGCCCGAGCGCATGCAGATCGAGTTCTTCGAGTTCGCGCAGGCGAACGCCCTCATCTACAACCCGGGCTCGCCGCGGCGCGAGGGCCTGGCGGCCAAGCTGGCCGGCCGCGATCCGGCGCTGCGGGTGCTCAAGGCCGGCCGCGGCGGCGACGGTCCCGGCCCGGATCTGCTGGCCGCGCTGCCCGCTCAGGCGCCGCCGCTGGATTCGCTGGTCGTGGGGGACGAGCCGGAGTCGCTGTTCTACAGCGGGGGGACGACGGGGCGGTCCAAGCTGGTCCGGCACGGGCAGCGGTTCTACGAGATGATGATGGACATCGCCGAGTACTACCTGTCCATCGGCGAGCCGCCGATGCGGTTCCTGACCACCTCCGCCTTCACCCAC
>DATGGU010000065.1:0-18033 GCA_035308365.1 Streptosporangiaceae bacterium | reverse complement strand
GTTCCGTTGGGTGAACCGCCCCGGTGGCCGGACCGCCGCGGCGGCCGGTGGCTGCATGCTGGTCCGCCGTCAGGCACTGGAAGCCTCCGGCGGCCTGGCCGGCATCCGTAACGCGCGCATCGACGATGTGGCCCTCGGCCGCCAACTCAAGCGCCACCGTGCGATTGGCCGCTGCTGGCTGGGCCTGACCACCGACGTCACCAGCGTCCGGCCCTACCCGGGGCTGGCCAGCCTCTGGCACATGATCGCCCGCAGCGCCTACACCCAGCTTCGCTACTCTGCGTTCCTGCTGGCCGGCACGATCGTCGGCCTCACCTGGCTCTACCTGGCGCCCCCTGCCGCCGCCCTGGCCGGTGCCGTCAGCCTGGCCCTCGGCGCTGGCGCCGCCGCAGCCTGGTGCACCGCCGCAGGCCTGACCGGCTGGGCGATCATGTCCGTCAGCTTCATGCCCATGCTCCGCCTGTACCGTCTCAGCCCGCTGCGCGCACCCACCCTCCCCTTGATCGCCGCCCTGTACGCCGCCATGACAGCCGACTCGGCCCGCCGCCACCGGGCCGGCCGGGGCGGCGAGTGGAAAGGCCGGGTCAACTCCCCGGTGCGGCCCGCCCGGCGGTAGCAGGCGCCGGTTCTCACCGCGACGGGCGTGCTCGGGTGCGGTCGCGGAGCGCGTCCTTCTTGGCGAGGTTGCCGCAGGCGTTCATTGAGCACCAGCGCCGCGTTCCGGGCCGCGAGGAGTCCAGGAACATGACCGGGCAGGCCGGGTTGGCGCAGTTCCGGATCCGGGTGGTAGCAGGCGCTGGTTCTCACCGCGACGGGCGTGTCCGGGTGCGGTCGCGGAGCGCGTCCTTCTTGGCGAGGTTGCCGCAGGCGTTCATTGAGCACCAGCGCCGCGTTCCGGGCCGCGAAGCGTCCAGGAACATGACCTGGCAGGCCGGGTTGGCGCAGTTCCGGACCCGGGCAATGGAATCGGAGAGGGCGAGGTCGAGCGCGTCCCTGGCGACCAGCGCGAGGACGGCCGCCACCGGCTCATCCGCATGCCAGGTGAGTCGGCCGGACTCGTCCAGCCGTGGCACAGGGGTGGAGTGGGCTGCTCCGCGGTTGACCAGTTCCCTGGCGGCCGGCCGGACTGACCCGGCGCCCGCGCCGGACCGGGCCGCGGTCAGTAGCTCGAAGATCGCCTCCCGCAACTGGTGGGCTTCGCGCAGCAGCGCATGACTGGGCGGGTCTGGTGAGCCGGGCCCGTACGGCCCGAACTGGGCGGCCCACGCGGCGAGCGCCACCGGATCGGGCAGTTGCTCCGCCGGGCTGGGGGTACCCCGGCGGCGCAGGGTCCGGATGAAGTCCAGGCACAGCCGGCCGGCTCCCTGCCGGAAACGGGGAACGTCAGCCTCGGTCACCAGCCCAGCCTACCCACAGAACCGGTTTAACTGGTAAGGTATGGAACCAGTTAAACCGGTTCCAGAGAGAGGCGGGGAGACGGTGGTGCCTTCGTTCGCCGGGCTTCGGGCTGCCATGACGCTGCGCGGCAGGATGCTCGCAATGGCCCCACGGGATCCCGATCAGCGCCGTGTCCTGCTCGCCTCGCTCGCCGACGCGCTGGGAACCGGCCTTTTCCTGCCTATTTCGGTGATCTATCTGACGCGTATCGTGGGCCTGTCCGCCACGCGGGTCGGCGTTGGCCTGACGATCGCGGGAGTGGTGGCGGTCCTCGCGGCACCCTCCGCCGGACCTTTGCTCGACCGTTTCGATGCACGGACCATCGTGCTGGCCTGCTTTACGGTGAGCGCACTGGGATTCCTGGCCTACCTGACCGTCGACTCGTTCCCGGCGTTCCTCGCCGTGGCGATCGTGATTCAGTTCGCCGGCCGGGTGGAGCGCCCGGCTACGGCTGTCCTCGCGCTGGGCATAGCCTCCAGCCAGGACCAGGCTGTTGCCCTTGCCTGGCAGCAGACAGTTCGCAACCTCGGCTACGGTCTCGGCGGCATGCTGGCCGGGCTGGCGCTGCTGATCCCTGGCAGGACGCCTTTTGACGTGCTGCTCGTCTCGAACGCCGCCTCTTACCTGGCGGCCGGCCTGCTTGTCCTTCGGCCGCCCGAGGTCAGGCCGCCAGCGGCGCTCCCCGGCACCAGACGGCAACGGCCTGGCTACCGGCAGGTTGCACGTGACCGGGTCTATCTGGGTCTGGCGGGCTTGAACACGCTGGTCTGCCTGCACGACAGCGTACTGATCGTGGCGATGCCGCTGTGGGTCTCCCTGCGCACCGCGGCGCCCCTCCCGATGCCCGGGCTTCTGTTCGCCCTGAACACCATCCTCGTCGTCCTGCTGCAAGTTCGGGTCACCCGCGGCATCAGCACGTCTAACGGGATCACCCGCGGCTACCGCGCGGCCGCGATCGGCTTCGCCCTCGCCTGTGTCTGCTTCGCGGTAACCGCCGGATCCGGCCGGGTCCTGGCCATAGTGCTGCTCCTACTGGCGGTGAGCGCGCTGACGATCGGGGAGGTCGAGGTCACCGCGGGCGAGCAGTTCCTGTCCACGGAGCTCGCACCGGAGCGCTTCCGCGGCCGCTACCTGAGCGTCTATAAGACGTCCATGTCAGTGCAGCAGGCCATCGGGCCGGTACTGGTGACCGCCCTGCTCGTTCACTGGGGGCGCGCGGGCTGGTCCGTGATTGCCCTGATTCTCGTGGCGGGATCAGTTGCCAGCCAGTGGCTTGGCACACGGCACACTGCGAACCGCCTGCCGCGGGAAGATCAGCTCGAGGCCTCGATGAGGTAGCCGGCGGCGATGAGGAGTTCTTCACCCCCGTCTGGGCCGACGAGCTGCAGCGATACCGGGATTCTTGAGTCCGGGTACAGGGCGGCCACAGGCAGGGCGAGTGCCGGGAGGCCGGCCAGGTTCAGCGGGGCGGTGAGACTGGTCAGACCGGTGCGGCGCTCGCCGAGGGGTGGCGGCGGGGTCGCGAGCGTCGGCAGCGCAAGCAACGGATAGCGCCGTAGCCAGGCCGCGAGCTGTTCCCGCAGTGCGCTGCGCTGGGCGCGGGCTTCGGCCATGTCCTCGTCGCCGAGTTGTGCGCCCTCGGCCATGTTGGTCCGGTTGCGCTCGTTGAGCTTGTCCACATCAGGCAGCAGGTGAACGTTGGACAGGTAGCCCTCCCGGTCGATCACAACCGACACGGTATCCAGCGCGGCGCCGAAGTCCACGCCGGTCACGTCTTCGGTGGAGAAGCCCGCGGCGGCCAGCGCGCCGTCGATGGCCAGGTCGATCTGGGGCCAGATCTCCAGGGCCGGGTGGAGTGGGCGGAGCCTGCCGATGGTCATCGGGGCGTTGTAGCCGTTGACGGTGAAGCCGGGTTCGAGCAGGCGCATTCCCAGTTCCACTGCGGCGATGTCCCGGCCCAGCGGGCCGACCGTGTCCAGGGAGGGGGCGAGCGGGTAGACGCCCTCGGTGGGGATTCTGCCCCAGCTTGTCTTCAGGCCGGCCACGCCGCAGCAGGCGGCCGGGATGCGGACCGAGCCGCCGGTGTCGGTGCCGTAGCCGGTGTCCGCCTCGCCGGTGGCGACGGCGACGGCGGAGCCGCTGGATGACCCGCCGGGCACCCGGGTGCTGTCCAGCGGGTTGACCGGGGTGCCCGACCATTCGTTGACGCCGTCGGCGGACCAGCACAGCTCGGTGAGGTTAGTCTTGCCGACGATTCTGGCGCCCGCCTGGCGGGCTCTGGTGACGACGGGTGCGTCGGCCGTGGCGGTCTCGCCGCGAGCGGCGATCACCTGGCAGCCGACCGTGGTCGGTACGCCGGCCATGTCGATGCAGTCCTTGACCGCGAGCCGGGGACCATCTCCCGTTGTGTCGAGCCGAAGCAGCCATGTCGTCATGCCACCCATCCTTACCCCTAAGCCCACCAACCCCGCCCCAAAGCCCGGATAGGTCCCTCCCCAAAGCCCCAGATGAACCCAAGCTCAAACCCCAATACCGATCCCCTGTCCCAGCTCCCGCCCCAAGCTGGCCGACGGCGCATCGACACCACTTGCCCACCCACCCCACCCGAAGGCGGACGACCCCCGGATCGACACCCTCAGGTGGCGGACGACCCCCGGATCGACACCCTCAGGTGGCGGACGACCCCCGGATCGGCCACCATGGCAGCCAGCCCAGGCGAACCACCCGCCCCATTCCCTGCCAAGGCGGACGAAGCCCGGATCGACACCCTCAGGTGGCGGACGAAGCCCGGATCGACCGCCACGCTACGCACCCACCCAACCCACCGCCAGGTGATGGTCGATGGCAGCGGGGCAGGCCATGGCACATCGACACCACGGTTGTTGGCGGGTGAGAGGGCCTGTGGGGGGGTTAGGCGTCGGTGGGTGGGATGACGACGACCATGGTCATGTGGACCGGGCCGGCGGCGTTGTTCGTGTAGGAGTGTGGCAGGCCGCCGGGGAACCGGGCGGATTCACCCGGGCCGACCTGGTGCTGCTCGCCGACGACGATGACCGTGAGCGTCCCGGTCTCCACCCAGACCAGCTCGCGGGTCGCCGGTGCGTGCGGGTAGCCGCCGAACGTCTCGCCAGGGAGCACCTCCCAGCGCCAGAGTTCGGCGGCCCAGGGCGGCTCGGTGGCCGCGATGATCGTGCCGGTGCCGCCAGCCGGGCCGCGCCACAGCACGCGCGCTGCCTCGGGGCCTGCCACCCGGACCGTGGGCTCGGCGCCGACCTCGACCAGACGCGTGACGGGAACGCCGAACGCGTCGCTGATCCTGACGAGGGTCGCCAGATTCGGGTTGGAACGGGCTTGCTCGACCGCGACGAGAACTCCCTTGCTCACCCCCGAACGCGCGGCGAGCTGATCGAGGGACCAGCCACGCTCGGTGCGCAGGGCCTGGACGGTACGGGCGACGGCGCCCGTTATGTCGGTTGAGTCGGTCATCAATCAGCTTTCGCTCCGTGATGGGCGGTCGGTATACTAGACCGTGTATTACATTATTCCGACCGCCCGGCCCGGCGGTCCTGACGGCCTCCGGGGAGCCTGGCACGCATGGTTGTGATCTTCGCACTCGCCGCCGCGGTTCTCTACGGCACCGCGGACTTCCTCGGCGGCCTGTCGGCCCGCCGAATCTCGGCCATCGCTGTGCTGAGCGTGTCCGCGCCGTTCGGTGGGCTGATCGTTCTGGCCGCGACCCTGGTGGCTGGCGGCCACATCGAGCTGCCGGGGATCGTGTGGGGACTGGTCGCGGGCGCGGCCGGTGGGGCCGGCCTGATCGCCTTCTACGCCGGGCTGGCCACCGGGCCGATGAGCGTAGTGGCGCCGGTCACCGCGCTGGCCTCCACCGTTCTGCCGGTCGGCGTGGCGGTCGCGCAGGGCGAGCGGCCAGGGCCCGCCGTCGTGGTCGGCGCCGTGCTCTGCCTGGTCGCGATCACCCTGGTCAGCATGGAAGGTGGCAGGTCACCGGGAGGCGATCGGCCCGGCGGGCGCCAATCCGCGCGGGGGCTGGCCTACGGGCTCGCGGCCGGGATCGCGTTCGGGCTGTTCTTCCTGTTCCTCAAGAACGCGGGCACGTCCGGCGTGCTCTGGCCGGTCGCGGTGTCCAGGCTGTCCGGATCGGCGATTGCGCTCGGCGCCGCTTTGCTGACCAGGACCAGGCCCATCGGGTGGAACACCGGCCAGAACGTGTTCGCGATGGCCTTGCTGTCCGGGGCCCTCGACGCCACCGCCAACATCAGCTACGTGATCGCGACCAGGGCGGGCCTGTTCGGCCTGGCAGTGGTGATCACCTCGCTGTATCCGGGGGTCACGGTCCTGCTGGCCCGCCTGCTGCTCCGCGAGCACATGCGCTCGGTGCAACGCGCCGGCCTCGTCCTGGCCGCCGTCGGCGTGGTCCTGCTCACCGCCTAGTCGTCGCTGGCGTCGCCCTTGCTGGGGAAGATGAGGCCGCAGACCTCCAGGTAGAGCTGCTCGGGGTAGGGGAGGTGGTCCACGACGCGGAACGCCTGGTCCTGGCCGGCGGATTCCAGGATGAACGTGCCATAGCCCAGAATCTGGCCCTGGAAGTTCCGCTGGAAGCTCATGTCAGTCACCTTGGTCAGCGGCATCATCGCGACCTTGCGGGTGATCAGGCCGCTGGTCAGCATCATCCGCTGCGAGGTGACCACGAAGTAGTTGATCGCCCAGATGATCGTCTGGAGGGCGAGATTGCCGAGCAGGACCGCCCAGGCCAGCCAGATGACGAGCAAGGCGAGGCCATTGTGCCTGCCGATGAACTCGGTGAGCACACCGGCGACGATAAGGCCGCCAACGACATAGGAGATAGGCCGGACCAGCACCGCCGGGTGCTTACGAACCGTTATGACCTGTTCTTCATGCGGCAACAGGTACTTGTTGACTGTGGTTGGTGCTGAGTTGCCCGCCGGCGTGATCAGGCGCATGCACGTTAGAAAGACAGCGAGCGCACGAAGCGGGCAAGTGAGTCGGCTGCGTCATGGAGTCCATGGAAGCCGCTGTTCAGCAGGTGCCCGGAGTTAGCGGGCTGGGTGACTAGGTAGAACGCCACGAAGATAATGGCGCCCCAGGTGAGTGCCTTCTTCATGACCATTCGCCTCCAACGACATCCACACGGGCCAGTCGAACGTGAAACTTAGCTTAGCGCACCCGGCTTTTGCGGCCTGTGGCTACGGACAGTAAATTTTGGGTGTGTAGCTGCTCCTGGTTCGTACCCGTACCGGCGCCGCTCCTAACAGTCACCTAGGCACAGTTCTGCGGACTGGCGCGCGCGATCACAGGACGCACACCGCGCCGATCTGACACGATTCCGTGGTGACAGCCACCCCGTGGGGTAACAATGCCTGACCCCAGCTCGACTGACTTCGCCGTCATCGTCTACCGCGAGGAGGACGCATGGGAGGCGGAAGTGCTTCCGGTGGCCCTGACCGAGGATCTGACCGGCCTGCTTCAGGCGCTCAGGCAGCAGCCGAGCATCGGCGGAACCATCGGTCTCGTCGCCGTGGGCGACGACTTCTTCGTGGCGCTCCGGGTCCGCGGGGCGCATACCTCGATCTTCCTGTCCGACGTCACCGCCGCCGTGGACTGGCCACTGGCCGGGCAGGTACTCAACTACCTTGGCATTCCGGTACCCGACGACGAGGATCTCGACCAGGTGCTCCCGGTCGGTGACCTGTCGATCTTCGCCGACCTCGGCGTGGACGAGATGGAACTGGGTGCGCTGTCCGGCGACCTGGACCTGTACCCCGATGAGGTGCTCGCCAGCCTGGCCGGCCGGATGGGCTTCGGGCAGGCCATGGACCGCGCCCTCGACGCCGCGCTCGGCCCCTGAGTCCGGTGCCCGCACAAGGTCAGCGTGGCCAGGAGCCCGCCCCGCAGGTTCCCGGCTATGTCGCGGGCTTCGAACCGGCGATGCGGATCGCCCTGGCCGAGGCGGAGGCGGCGAGCGCGGCCGGTGGAGACGACGCCGACGTGCCGGTGGGCGCCGTCGTGCTCGACCCGGCGGGGAAGCGGATCGCCAAGGCGCACAACCGGCGCGAGGCCGAAGGCGACCCGACCGCCCACGCCGAGATCGAGGCCATCAGGGCGGCGGCCAGGGTCATCGGCAGCCGCCGCCTGGATGGTTGCACAATCGTTGTGACGCTGGAGCCATGCACGATGTGCGCCGGCGCCATGGTGCTCGCCCGGCTCGCCCGGCTCGTCTACGGGGCGGTGGATCCGAAGGGCGGGGCGGCCGGCTCGCTCTGGGATGTCGTTCGTGACCGGCGGCTTGGCCACACGCCCGAGGTCATCGGGGGCGTTCTGGCGGCGGAGTGCGGAGCCCTGTTGCGGGACTTCTTCGCCGCCCGCCGGCGGCCGGAACGATGACCAGCGGTGAAGCGTTTCCGCAATGGACCTTCACACAGGTAGCACGTCAGTAGCGCAGGGCGGGTATGCTCACCCGCGGTGGAGTCGCCTAGTGGCCGAGGGCGCACGCCTCGAAAGCGTGTGAGGGGGCAACCCCTCCGTGGGTTCAAATCCCACCTCCACCGCGCGGCGACTGCTGCTTGGTGTGCTTCGCCCACCTGCGCCGAAGGCCCGCAATTTTTACCCGGGGGGCCGAGCCCCCCGGACCCCCACGGTGGTGGCTTGGGTTGTGGGGTTGGGCGGGCCCCCGCGCCCTTGCGGTGGTGGCTTGGGTTGTGGGGTTGGGCGGGCCGCCCCGCGCCCTTGCGGTGGTGGCTTGGGGTTGTGGGGTTGGGGCCGGACCCCCGCGGCGGTGGGTTGGGCGGGGCCCCGCGCCCCCACGGTGGTGGCTTGGGGTTGTGGGTTTGGGCCGACCCCCGGACCCCCCGGAAGCTGGGGGGTGTGGTTGGGTGACGGTCGCCTACCTCCGCGCTGGCCGCTAGTGGGACAGGGAGGACGGGAGTGCTGGAGCCGCAGAGTCCCGGTTTGTTTCTCCTGTTGATGGTTGTGTTTGTTGGCTTTGTCTGGTGGATGGTCGTCGCCAGGCAGGTTGTTTTCCGCGTGCTTGCCGCGTGCCTGGCTTTCGTGCCGGCCATGCTGTTCGGTGTGGCGGCGGTGAACAAGTACTACGATTATTACCAATCCTGGGGTGCAGTGGTCGCCGACTTCACCAACCAGACGCCCAACGTGAGTAAACCTATCCTCATCCCAAATATGACCAGTACAAAGTTCAGTAAAATTCTGGGTGGGCTGGTTAACAACGCCAGTGCCAGGCAGTCGGGTTATACGGTTCAGCTGACCATCACCGGGGCCCAGACACAGATCAAGCGGACGGTGTACATATACCTGCCGCCGCAGTATTTCCAGAAGGCCTATGCGAACTACCGGTTCCCGGCGATCGAGCTGTTCCCCGGATATCCGGGCGAGCCGCAGGACTGGATCAACGTCATGGGGATCACCAGCACCCTCAACACGCTGGTCCGGGACAACCTGGCCAGGCCGGCCGTGCTGGTCATGCCTGATACCGAGGGCCAGTTGCGGCGTGATCTGGAGTGCCTCAACCTGCCGAACGGCGGCATCCAGGACGCGACCTACCTGGCCGAGGACGTGCCGGACTACGTGTTCCGGACGGTCCGGGTGCAGCCGCCGGGCGCCGGCTGGGGCCTGGCCGGCTACTCCGAGGGCGGCTTCTGCGCCGCCAACCTGGCCATCCGCTACCGGAAGCTGTTCGGCTTCGCCGGCGTGATGAGCGGGTACTTCAGCCCGTTGCCCGTCCTGGTCGGCAGGCCCGCCCGGTACGAGTCGCCGTTCCTGCACGACCACGCGCTGCAGGAGGCGAACACGCCGATGGACGCGCTGCCGCTGGTGCCGAGCTGGGCGTTCCTGCCGAAGTTCTGGATCGGCGCGGGATCGGGTGACCGGGAGGACGTCCTGCAGGCGGACGCCTTCCAGCAGCTCCTGCTGCAGCGGCAGCCCAAGGTGAAGGTGGTGCTGGCACCCGGCGGCGGGCACACCATGTTCACCTGGCGCGACCTGGTCACACCCATGCTGGAATGGATGACCCCCCAGCTCGCGGCCGAGGCCTCGCTGAAGCCGGTGCCACCCGGCGACCTCCCGTCGGTCTGCCCGGCCTGCCAGAAAGGCAACGGGCCGGGCAGCACCCCGGTCAAGAGCGGCTCACCCGGCGTCCATTCCGGCTTGGGCCGCCCGCCAGCAGGCGATCTTTGTCCCCGGTGCGGCCTATTCGCTTGACCGGTGCTTTGCTCCCCCTCGTAAATTTTAACCAGTGGTTTCAGCCCTGCCGCCAAGATGCTTGGCAAGAAACCGGTCGGCCGCGGCGTAAAAGCGGAGCCTGTTTTCCGGCTTCACGAAGCCATGCCCCTCATCCGGGAACAGCATGTATTCGTAGTCCACGCCGGCCTCGCGCATGGCGGCGACGATCTGCTCCGATTCGGCCTGTTTCACCCGGGGGTCGTTGGCCCCCTGGGCGATGAGCATGGGAATACGGATGCTGCTCGCCTTGGACAATGGCGAACGGGACCACAGAAAGGCCTCGTCGGTGGCCGGATTGCCAACCCGCTCGTGGAATATGGCGATCATGGGCGCCCAATAGGGTGGAATGGACTCGATCAGCGTCTTGAGGTTCGACGGGCCCACAATATCCACGCCGCAGCAGTACAGATCCGGGGTGAAGGCCGCTCCGGCGAGCGTGGCGTAGCCGCCGTAGGAACCGCCGTAGATCGCGACCCGCTTCGGATCCGCCCAGCCCTGCTCGATCGCGAAGCCGACGGCGTCGGTCAGGTCGTCCTGCATCTTGGCGCCCCACTCCTTGTCGCCGGCGTTGATGAACGCCTTGCCGTACCCGCTGGAGCCGCGGTAGTTGACCTGGAGGCACAGGTAACCGCGGTTGGCCATCCACTGCGCCTCCGGGGTGTAGCCCCAGACATCCCGGACCCAGGGGCCGCCGTGCACGTTGAGCACCATCGGCAGTCTGGACCGGTCCGCCCCCGGCGGGAACGTGGCGTATCCGTGCAGGGTGAGGCCATCGCGCGAGGTGAACGAGAACGGCTCCATCGGGGCCAGTTCATACCGGGACAGCTCGGGGCGCGCCTCGAACAGGAACCGGCCGCTGCGGGTGCGCCGGTCATAGGCGAAGTACGTGACCGGGCCCGTGTCATTGCTGAAGCTGACCAGCCAGATCAGGTCGGCGTCGTCGCCGTCGCCGAAGCTGGGATCCCCGGGGTGCAGCGCGCGGATGGCCGCCAGGTCGGGCTCCAGCGAGGGATCCAGCGCGATGTACTCCGACCTGTCCTTCAGCAGCGTGGCGAACTGCGGCTCACGCGTATCGGGGTGCAGCCGGACCCCGGTGACGTCCGCCTCCGGGTCTTCGGCCAGCACCTGCGTCGCCCCGGTCGCCAGGTCGATGCGGATCAGCCTGCCGGTGTTGGCGCCCACCGAGCTCAGGGCGAGCAGCGAGCCGCCGTCGGCGCTGAACGCGATCGGCCCGCTCGTCATGACGTCCTGCGCCGGGATGGTGAGCAGCGTCGCCCAGTCCTCATTCGCGCCGCCACGGACCAGCACGTCCATGCTGCCGTCCGGGTGCGGCTTCGCCGCCGCGCGCACGACCAGGTCGGCGTCGGCCACCCAGCCGGCGAAACCCGGATTCTCCACCTCCTTGACCAGCTCGCCAGTGGTGAGGTTGAGCCGGTATACGTCGTGCAGCTCCGGGTTGTCGAGGTTCAGCTCGATGAGCGCCTCGTTGGGGTACTTCGCCTCGGTTGCCAGCAACTTGGCCTGGACGTTGTCGAACGGCGTGAGGTCACGGTGGGTGTCGGTGACCAGATCCATGCTGTACAGGCGCCAGTTCTCGTCTCCACCGGTGTCCTGCTGGTACACCAGATGACGGTCGTCGTGGGCCCAGACGAAGCCCCGGATGCCCCGGTCGGTGTCGTTGGTGACCACGCGGGCGGCCTGCCAGTCGACGCCCTCGTCGCTGATCGGGGCGACCCAGACGTTCAGCACGCCCTCGTGCGGTGCGATCCAGCCAAGCCTCGTGCCATCGGGCGATATGGACGGCGCGATGCGCTCCGGATTGCCAAACAGAACCTTCAGTGGAATGAGTTCGGTCATACCGAATGCCTAGCATGTCGAGCCGGCTGCCATGGCCATCCACGGCTAGTGGGGCGGTCGTGGGCTAGCTGAGTGGGCGGGCTCGCGACCGTCATCGCCGTATGCCTGGTAGTTGCTTCCTTTACCTCTGAAGTAATCGACGGCATGACGTCAGCTCCCGCACCATCGGTGATGACACACGGACATCAGAGAGGGGAATCCAATGCAGGACATCGTTGAGCGGTACATCGCGAGCTGGAACCAGACCGACCCGCGGGCCCGGCGCGAGCTCATCGACCAACTATGGGCGGCCGATGGCAGCTACGTGGACCCGCTGGCCGAGGTGCAGGGCCGGGAGCAGATCGACGGGCTGATCGCGGCGGCCCAGGGGCAGTTCCCCGGGATGACGTTCAGCCTTACCGGGCCGGTCGACACCCACCACCGGCAGGCGCGGTTCACCTGGGGGCTGGGCACCGACGGTGATGAGCCGCTGGTCATCGGCTTCGATGTGGCGGTCGCCGGCGAGGACGGGAAGCTGACCAGCGTTCTCGGCTTCCTGGACAAGGTGCCGTCGTAGGGTTCAGGCCGGTGGGGCCGGAGGCGGTGCTACGCCTCCGGCCTCCCGCCGTTTTGCGGAGCCCCAGCGGCCGGCGGCAAGATCGATGATCAGGGCGATGGCCAGGACCATGGCGATGGCCAGGGTGGCCCCGCCGACCGTGTCGGTGAAGTAGTGCATCCGCAGAACGATCAGCGAATAGGAGACGAAGCAGGCAGCCAGCACGGCGGCGATGGCCAGGAGGACGCGCACCCGGCGGGTCAGCCGCGGGTGCAGCGGGCCGGTGAGCAGCACCACGATCGTGGTGGCCAGGGAGAACGCACCCATGGTGTGCCCGCTGGGGTAGCTCAGGTAACCGGAGATGGTCCGGTCGATGACGGGTTTGAGCCCTATGTCGGTCAGGCCGATGGCGGGCACCGCGACCGCCACCAGGAACGCGCCGCGATACCGGCGGGTGAGCAGGCAGGCGCCGGCCACGATCACCGCGATCACCGTGACGCTGAGCGGCCCGCCGAGCCCGGCAACTATGGACAGCAGGCGATCGTGCGGCTCGCGGCCGAGCCGGATGCTGTCGTCGACCGCCTTGTCCAGCCAGCCAGGCTGTCTGTGATCCGCGACCTGAGCCGCGATCAGCGCCGTGACCGCCGCGGACATCGCGGCCAGGATGACGGTGGGCGTGCGGGCAGCACCAGACACCAACGGGGGCCTTGTGCTGGCGGCCGGCTCGTGTACGCCGCCTGTGGGCTGCACACCTGTCGTCTGCCGCACGCGACCATAGTAGGAGCCGGCCGAACCGCAGAACCTGTACCTGAGCTGTGAGTTTCCTTAGGTACTCGGCTTGGTTAAATTTTACGGTGGGTGCCGGCCCAGTAGGGAGCGCGCAACGTGCGCTTGAACAGCTTCCCCGAGTCTTCGCGGGGCAGGCTGTCGGTGAACACGACGACCTTCGGCGTCTTGTACCCGGCCAGCGTCCGGTGCACGTGGCCGCGAACGTCGTCCTCGGTCAGCGCGGCGCCCGGTTCCAGCTCGATGTGGGCGGCCAGCGCCTCGCCGAACTCCTCGTCCGGGATGCCGAACACCGCGCTGTCCCGCACGCCGGGCAGCTCCAGCAGAACGGCCTCGATCTCAGCCGGGTAGATGTTCACCCCGCCGGAGATCACCATGTCGCTGGCCCGGTCGCTCAGATAGAGGTAGCCGTCGGCGTCCAGGCTGCCCATGTCCCCGACGGTCACGAAGCCCGCCAGCTCCATGGCACGCCGCTTCTCGTCGTCTCCCAGGTAGGTGAACTCCGGCCAGCAACTCGGCAGCTTGAGGTAGACGACCCCGACTTCCCCGGCCGGCAGCGCGGCGCCGTCCGGGCCGACGATCCGGACCTCGGCGCCGTCCACCGGCGCGCCAACCGTGCCGGGATGCGCCAGCCATTGCTGCGAGTCGCACCACACCACGGGACCGGTCTCGGTACCGCCGTAATATTCCTCCACGATCGGCCCGAGCCAGTCGATCATCTGGCGCTTGACGTTCACCGGGCACGGCGCGGCGGCATGGACGACCTTGGTCAGCGACGACAGGTCGTAGCCGTTGCGGACCTCTTCAGGCAGCCTGAGCAGCCGGATGAACATCGTCGGCACCATCTGGACCTGCTGCACCCGGTGCTTTTCGATCAGGGCGAGCATCTGCTCGGCGTCGAACCGGTCCATAATCGTCATGTCCAGGCCCAGCGCGGCCGCCGTGGTCGCCACGACGTTGGGCGCGGTGTGATACATCGGCGCCGGGATCAGCGTGCGTTCGCCCGACGCGATGCCCAGCCGGGGCAGCAGCGCGGCGGCCATGTAGATCAGGTCGTCGGCGGACATCGGCTTGCGGATGACGCCCTTGGGCCGTCCGGTGGTGCCGGAGGTGTAGATGATGCCGAACCGGGGCAGGCCACCGTCGCTGGCCAGCGGCTGCTGACCCTTGAGCCATTCCTCAAGCTCGGGTGCTCGTGCGTGGCTTCCGGGTTGTGCCACCTCGATCACGTGGACACCGGGAGGTGCGGCCCGTTGCACCACCGGCATGAAGTCCGAGTGGGCGAAGACGACCTTGCTGCCGCTATCACCGAACAGGTAGGCGAGTTCGTCGCCGCGCCAGTGCCAGTTGACCGGGACGGGGCTGGCTCCGGCCACCCCGGCCGCAAGTGTCAGCTCGATAAACTCGACACAGTTGCGCAGGACGAGGGCGACCCGGTCACCGTGACCGACCCCGAGCGTTGCCAGCCCGCCGGCGATCCGCGCCGCCCTATCGTGGATCTCGGGATACGTACGCTCGGTTTCTCCACAGCGGATGGCGGGCTCCATGCTCATCGTCTGGCCTCTTGTCAGTCGCTGGTGCCGGTGCCGGCGCTGGTGCCGGTGCTGAGCTGGCGGCGGACCTCGGCGGCCACCCTGCCACCCTCCGCGCGGCCCGCGACCTGCGGCTGAACCACCTTCATGACCTGGCCCATGGCCGACATTCCGGTCGCGCCACTCTGCCCGATGGCGGCGGTCACAATGGCTGCGAGATCCTCATCGGAGAGCTGCACCGGAAGGTAGGAGGCGAGGACTTCGCCCTCGGCGCGTTCGGCGGCGGCCCGGTCCTCGCGGCCCGCAGCCTCGAAGGCTTCGGCGGCGTCCCTGCGCTTCTTCGCCTCCCTGGTGAGAACCTTCACGACCTCGTCGTCGGTAAGCTCCCGCGCCTGTGTGCCGGATACTTCCTCGTTCGTCACCGAGGTCAGCGCCATCCGGAGCGTCCTGGTACGAACCTGGTCGCGCGCCTTCATCGAGGTGGCCAGGTCGGCCCGGAGCCGGTTCTTGAGTTCAGCCATGCAGGTAATCCTGCCCTGCCGCCCGCCATGCTGACGAGAAGCTCCCCGCTGCGCTGACAGGCATGCTGCCCGCCGTGCTGACGAGCAGGCGGTCCCCCACGTCCGCGGGCGGTCCGCCGTACTCATGGGCAGGCTCCCCGATCATGCTGCGAGCACGCGGTTGTCGTGAGGTAGTGGGTGCTGGTGGTGCGATTGTGTGAAGTGAGAGCTTGCGGGGACGAGCGCCCCGCCGGGCATGGCACCATTGATCCATGCGATCACGACAACTGCGTTACCCGCTCACTCTCGGCCTCCTGGCCGGCGGCGCCGTATTCGGCTACGCGTCGGTGATCGAGCGCAACTGGTTCGCTCTCCGCTCCCTGGAGATCCCCATCCTGCCGGAAGGCTCCAAGCCGCTGCGAGTGCTGCACCTCTCGGACGCGCACCTGACTCCCGGCCGGACCAGACTGCAATCCTGGCTCCGGTCGCTGGACGCCCTCGACCCGGACCTTGTCGTGAACACCGGCGACTCGATCGCCCACCCCCAAGCGGTCCGCCCCTTCCTGGACTCCCTGGGCCCCCTGCTCGACCGGCCCGGCGCCTTCGTCTACGGCTCGAACGACCTATACTCCCCGCGCCCAAAGAACCCCACCAGGTACCTCTGGCGCACCAGCGCCAACGACCATCGCCGCAACACCCCCGACCTGCCCACAGAGGAACTCGGCGAGGGCATGTCGGCAGGTGGCTGGCTAGACTTGAACAACCGGCGCGGCAGGCTCAAGGTCGGCGACTTCGACATCGAAGTAGGCGGCGTCCACGACTCGCACATCAAGCGCGACCGCTACAACAAGATCGCTGGTCCTACAGACCCGTCGGCCGATCTGCGCCTGGGTGTGCTCCACTCGCCAGAGCCCAGGGTGCTAGACCAGTTCGTAGCTGATGGCTACGAACTGCTGCTGGCTGGGCATACGCATGGGGGCCAGGTCTGTCTCCCCTGGTTTGGCACGCTGGTGACCAACTGCGGGATCGACCGGAAGCGGGCCAGCGGCCTGAACCGGTACCCTGACTTCGAGCGCGGCCCAGCCTGGCTGCATGTTTCGGCTGGTCTCGGCACGTCGCCATGGGCTCCGGTCCGGTTTTGCTGCCGTCCGGAGGCCACGCTGCTCACGCTGGTGCCGCGGATCGGCTAGACTTCCCGTGCGGTCGGCGGGGTGTGGCGCAGCTTGGCAGCGCGCTTCGTTCGGGACGAAGAGGCCGCCGGTTCAAATCCGGCCACCCCGACCAAGTTTGACCAGGTCAGAGGTCCCTCACCAGTCTTAGTGAGGGGTCTTTCCCGACCGTCGTTAACCGTCGAGAGACTAATTGAGTGACTGGCGCCAAGAGCTGACAGGCCAGCTTAAGTGGCAGAAGGCAGGTCTGGGGCCTGCCACTCATGCTGGCCCGGTGGGGTTGCCGGGAGTGGTTTGTACCGATTCCGCCGGGAGGGCGGTCCGCCGCCATCGTGAACGGGTTGATCTGCGGCTGGCCGGCACAGTCCGGACGGTTACCGTCCGCGTGCGCCGTCGGCGAGTTCCCTCAGGATGTCGATGTGACCGTTATGCCGGGCGGTCTCCTCGATCAGGTGGAACAGGATCCAGCGCAGCGTGACCGGCTCAGTCCGCCAGTCCAGGGTGCCCCTGGACGGAGTGTCCAGATCGAGGGCCGCCACCAGGTCGCGGTGCCGGGCGCAGGTAGCCCGGTACTCAGCCAGCAACTGAGTGAGCGGCACCTCGACCGCGATCCTGAACTCGCGATCGGGATCATCGTCGGTCCATGGTGCGTCGATCGCCCGGCCGAGCAGCGTCTTCTCGATCCACGAGCTTTCGACCCGGCGCAGGTGGCTGACCAGCCCGGACACTGTCCTCAGCGGGGAACTCGGCAACGGCGCCCGGCGGGCGTCCGCGTCCGGCAGGCCCGCGCACTTGGCGTGCACAGTGTCGCGGGCGTAGTCCAGAAACGTCGTCAAGATCGTGCGTTCGTCCCAGCTGGAGGGGACGTCGTCTGCCCGGCCGGCCGCGATCGACTGTGAAGCTGATTCCGAAGTCATGTTCTTCCTCTGCTGAGCAGAGGCGCGACCGGGACTGCTATCGGCCAGTCTCCGGAGGCGCCTGAAGATGATTGGACATCGCGCCTCCTTTCGGCTAGGTGCGCCGCGCGACCGCGGCGGCTCGCCGAGCCTAATGCCCCAGGCCTGGCCGGGCAACGCGTTTCTTCCCTCCGGCCGACTCCAGCCTGGACGGGTCGTCCATCGGGGTTCCGAGCCATAGATGTCATATATGGCACCGCGGATGACCGTCCACACGCTCTTGGTCCTGCAGGCCCTGCTGCGCGACCCCAGTCAAGAGCTCTACGGGCTGCAGATCTCCGCGGAGACCGGGTTGCTGCCCGGCACGACGTATCCGATCTTGCTCCGGCTGGAGAACGCAGGCTGGGTGACCAGCCGCGTGGAAGACATCGACCCGCGCACGGAGAAGCGGCCTGCCCGCCGCTACTACTCACTGACCGCCAGCGGGACCCCCAGCCGCCGGGTCAGACGCCGTCCGCCGGCACCCGGGGGCAGGCAGGTCAAGCTCGGCGGTGGCCCGGGACTGGTGGCCGCCGAGGTTACAGAAGGGCGGAACTGGAGTGGAGATTCCGGCGGAACTGCTGCTCAAGGCCGCCCGTGCCCGTGCAGGGTGAAGCCTGGTCGCGGCTGCGCGCCGGCTGGAGCTGCACCCGATCTGCACAATGCCCGGTGAGGCCGATGAACTGCGCGGGTTCGGCGCAGGCGGCAACCCCCATGTGACCGGCTTTGGGAGCCCAACGGGAGCTACTGGCCGGGGCATCTCGGCGTACACAGCCTGTAATGGGGCCCCCTCAAAGTGTGCAGAACCCCTTGACGGGCAGATCGGAGCGACTGTAGCTTCCCCGCAAGTATGTAAGGAAAGTTTCCTAACAAGGTGGGGTTGGCATGACAGTCGGCAGACTGCGATCACGCGGAATGGCCCTGGTCGCTGGGTTCACGGTGAGCGTGCTCACCGGTGTGATGGTGGTGAACTCGCCGGGCGCCGCGCACGCGGCCGTGACCGGCTTC
>DATGGU010000064.1:0-86548 GCA_035308365.1 Streptosporangiaceae bacterium | reverse complement strand
TAAGCGCCGGTAAACGGCGGTGGTAACTATAACCATCCTAAGGTAGCGAAATTCCTTGTCGGGTAAGTTCCGACCTGCACGAATGGCGTAACGACTTTCCCACTGTCTCAACCACGGACCCGGCGAAATTGCACTACGAGTAAAGATGCTCGTTACGCGCAGCAGGACGGAAAGACCCCGGGACCTTCACTACAGCTTGACATTGGTGTTTGGGACGTCTTGTGTAGGATAGGTGGGAGACTGTGAAGCGAGGACGCTAGTTCTCGTGGAGTCATTGGTGAAATACCACTCTGGTCGTTCTGGATGTCTAACCTGGGTCCGTGATCCGGATCAGGGACAGTGTCTGGTGGGTAGTTTAACTGGGGCGGTTGCCTCCCAAAAGGTAACGGAGGCGCCCAAAGGTACCCTCAGCCTGGTTGGCAATCAGGTGTCGAGTGTAAGTGCACAAGGGTGCTTGACTGTGAGACAGACATGTCGAGCAGGAGCGAAAGCTGGGACTAGTGATCTGGCGGTGGCGTGTGGAAGCGCCGCCACTTAACGGCTAAAAGGTACCCCGGGGATAACAGGCTGATCTTCCCCAAGAGTCCATATCGACGGGATGGTTTGGCACCTCGATGTCGGCTCGTCGCATCCTGGGGCCGGAGCAGGTCCCAAGGGTTGGGCTGTTCGCCCATTAAAGCGGTACGCGAGCTGGGTTTAGAACGTCGTGAGACAGTTCGGTCCCTATCCGCTGCGCGCGCAGGAGACTTGAGAGGGGCTGTCCCTAGTACGAGAGGACCGGGACGGACGAACCTCTGGTGTGCCAGTTGTTCTGCCAAGAGCACGGCTGGTTAGCTACGTTCGGAAGGGATAACCGCTGAAAGCATCTAAGCGGGAAGCTCGCCTCAAGATGAGGTCTCTCTCCGGGTTAACCGGGTAAGGCCCCCAGCTAGACGACTGGGTTTGATAGGCCGGAGGTGGAAGCACGGCAACGTGTGTAGCTGACCGGTACTAATAGGCCGAGCGGCTTGGCTTCTACTCTTTTTGTTCTGCGTCCACTGTGCGGTTCCCGAGATGCGGTCGGGCTTTGTTCTCTGAACGGGGGAGAACAAGGTACTGGCACCGGTCATCGGCCGGGAGCCCTTAGGGGTGACATCTCCATAGAGTCTCGGTGGTTATAGCGAAGGGGAAACACCCGGTCCCATTCCGAACCCGGAAGTTAAGCCCTTCAGCGCCGATGGTACTGCGAGGGGGACCTCGTGGGAGAGTAGGACGCCGCCGGGCATCTTTCGTTGAGGGCCGCCACCGTCAGGTAGGCGGCCCTCAACGCATCGTTGCGTGCGCCTGCTGGCGTTGGGCCATCTTCGCCACACCATGGTGCTCCCCCGGGGTTCCCGGAGGGATGTGCAATCCTTCTCGTATCGAAGTGTTTCCCGAATCACAGTGTTGGGATAAGAATCTTGGCTTACTGGCTCACCGGCCTGGCGGAGGACGACCGTGGCGCCTGAACAACACGGCGGCCGCGCCCGCAAGCCGCCATCCGCCCGCCAGGGACGCAGCAACCCACCCGGCGCCCAGTCAGCCAGGCAACCCCGAGGCACTGCCCCCCGCACCGGTGATACCCGTCCAGCGGCCGGCCGTTCCGGCAGTGGTCATTCCGGTAGCGGTCATTCCGGCAGCGGTCGTTCCGGCGACCCCCGCCCACCCGCTGGCCGCTCCGGTACAGGCCGCTCTGGTGTCAATGGCCGGCCAGGTACCGGGCGTGCCGGTGGGGGACGCGGTGCTACCGGACGGTTCGGTGGCAACACCGGTGCACCTGCCGAGCGCGGCGAGCGGGGAGCGGGCTATACACAGCGGCCAGGTGGATCCACGCCGAAAGACGATGAAACCCGCGCCAGGCCGGCCGGAGGGCCGCGCGGTGTTCGCGGCGATGGCCCGCCGGGCGGGCGGCCACGCGGCCCCCGGGCAGTGGGTCCCGGCGCTTCCCGCTCAGGGGCGACGCGGGGACGCGGCGATGGCCCGCGTGACAGTTACGGCGACGATCAGCGCCGCGCCTACGGCGACGGGCCCGGTAGCGGCCGTCCGGCTGGTCCCAGGGGGAGCCGTGGCCAAAGCCGGCCAGGCGCAGTCCCGCGAGCCGGCCGGAACGACGCTACAGCGGACGGCCGCCGGAGCGACTCACCGGCCAGGTCCAGTAACGTTCCCCGAACAGAGCGTGGTGCCCCCGGGCAGGATGAACGATCAACACGGCCCAGCTGGTCCGAGCGATCGAGACAGGCCGGCAAAGGCGGCCGGCCGGAGCGTGCCAGAAATGGCGACGGCGCAGGTGCCAGCCGTGGTCCACAGCCGAGGTGGTCCGGGGAGCCTGGCCAGGCTGATGGGTGGAGGCGGCGTCCGGGAGCTGACCGGCCTGAGCGTGCCGGGCGTGGTATGGGTGGATGGGATGACGGGGGTGCGCGGCCTGGGCGGTCCCGGGAGGCCGGCCAGGCCGATGAAGGCAGGCATTCTGGGTGGGCCGGCCGGGATGAGCGACCAGAGCGTGCTGGACGGCCTGGAGCGACCCGGGGGCCTGGACGGCCGGCTCGTACTCGCCGGCCTGACCAGGGCGGCCGGCCTGACCGTGGCAGCCGTCCCGGCCGTGGCTGGCGATCTGAGCAGGCTGGAGGGGCTGCCAGGGATGGACGTGTGAGGCTGGGGCACGGGACGCAGGGGGACAGGGTTCCTCGGTTGCGCCCGGCCGAAGAGATCAGTGCGGACCAGCTCGATCCGGGGGCGCGGGCGGAACTGATGACGCTGCCGGCCGACTTGGCTGACAGCGTTGCCAGGCATCTGGTGGCGGCTGGGCTTGAAGAAGACCCTGAGCGGGCTTACCTGCACGCCCAGGAGGCCCGGCGGCTCGCGGCCAGGGTTGGTGTGGTCAGGGAAGCCTGCGGGATCGCGGCCTATCGTGCCGGGCACTGGGCCGAGGCGCTGGCCGAGCTGCGGGCGGCTCGGCGGCTGACCGGGCGGGAGAGCAGTTTGCCGCTCATGGCCGACAGCGAGCGGGCACTGGGGCGGCTGGACAAGGCGCTGGCCATTGTGCACGGACCGCAGGTTCGCGGGCTGGACCGGGAGACCCAGATCGAACTCAAGATCGTGGAGTCTGGGATCCGGCGGGACCAGGGGATGCCGGAGGCTGCGCTGCTGGCGTTGCAGGTGCCGGAGCTGACCGATGGACGGCTGTATCCGTGGTCAGCGCGGCTGCTGTATGCCTACGCAGACGTGCTGCTCGAAGCGGGGCGCGTCGACGAGGCGCGGACGTGGTTCGGGCGGGCGGCGGGCGCCGATCCGGAGGGGGAGACGGACGCGGCGGAGCGGTTCGACGAGCTCGACGATGTCACCATCGAGGATCTCGCTGAGGACAACGACGAGGATCTTTTCACGGCTGATGAAGGAGATCACTCGGGGGCCAGCGAGGACGACGCGGCCAAAGCTAGCGAAGAGAAGGACCTGGAGACTCGCAACGATGTCCAGGTGAGCAGCGATGAGGAACTCGCATAAGCGGGCAACGAAGATATCCCGGCGGCTAACGGTAATTTGCTGGCTTTGGAGCGAGTTGGTGTTACGCCTGCGAGTAGAAGCAGGCGGGAACACTAGTCGTGCACCCGATCAGCGACGAGGCTGGTGATCTGCTTGATGGTATTGGGTATGTCCACCGCCTTGACGATCCCGTCCGGATCCACTGCGACGGCGAACGGGGCGCTGAGCACCGACAGCGCCTGCGACACCGCCCGGTCCTGCTCGGTGAGCACCCGCACGTCTGGCGGGAGGCCGAGTTCCTGCGGGGCGCCGGGCGAGGTGACGATGATGAGCTGGCCGTCTAGGCCGTCTAGGCCGACCTGACTCATCTCCTGGGCTAGTGCCTGGCACGGACCGCATCCCACGCTCAGGAACAACAGCACGGCGGGCTGGCCGCGGAGCATGTCATCGGTGACTTCGCCGTCCGGCCCGCGGGCTGAGAAGTGCGGGACCGGCTCGCCGATCACCGGTCCTTGCGAGGCGACGTTCATCCCCAGCCGGGTGGCGGCCGCCGCCTGCTCTAGCACCGGGGTCACCTGCCGCAGTAGTCCCAGCACGATGACCGCCAAGGCTACCACAGCCACGGCGAGGACGATCACGGCGATGGCCCAGCCGACGGGCATCAGTGCCTCCCGGATGTCGCGGAGAACGGATCGCCGTGGGATTGCCTGGCAGCCGCGGCCGCCAGCGATCTGACGGCCACCGCCCGGCGCAGGACAGCCATCATGACCAGGCTCACCACGACGGCGGTAACAATCGGGAAGGTAGCACCGGGCGGCGTGCTCAGCCGGACCAGGCCTGCTGGGCCGCGCCAGGCCTGCGCAGCGGCCGGCGGTGCCACCGCGACCGCGGCGGCTACCGCCGCGAGCACCAGGTCGGCCGCCACGTGGCGCCATCTGATCATGCGCGGGGCCGTCGCTCCCGCGCAGCCGCAGTCGAACACCCGCCCGCGGGCCAGGTTGACGGCGATAGCGACCGCGAACGCCACCAGCAGCAGGGCCAGCACGCTAGCCACCACCACCGTCAGGATGCCTGCCGCGAGCAGCACGGCCGCCGCGATCTCGGCGAACGGGAGGATCGCGGCCACCACCGTTACCAGGGAAGGCGGAAGCAGCCGGTAATTCGAAACTGCCGAACGGAAGTCCGCCAGTCCGTTCGCTTTGGCGAGCCCGGATCGCAGGAAAATCCCGGCGATGATCAATCGCGCCGCCAGGAGGGCAAGTCCCACCAATCGCTCCAGTTTCAGCTTTACCGACCAGCTGAGTGGCGGCCCTGGGATCCCGGTGGCAAGCCGCCATCAAGCTGTAGGAGGTGCAGAACAGTTGCGATGCTACATCGGCGTGCGGTCCTTGGCTATGGTAAGAAAGGCGCGGCATCAATGGACGCGGCTCTGGCCGTCGCCAGCGAACGAGCTTAAGCTTTAGTGAGATGGCCGTTCCGGCCCGCGGATGGCGGCTCCCGGGAAGTCATCGGGAAGGAGCGAGTCATGCTGGGCAAGCACCGCAACCGCGACACGCGTACCCCATTAAGTCACGAGGACGATCAGCCAGATACCAGTCGGCGTCAGTTCCTGCGCCGCGCCGGGATCACCGCAGCTGTCGCAGCAGCACTCTCTGGCACCGCTGAAGCGGTCGGGATTTCGTCGGCGTTCGCCGCAGCCAAGGGCCCGAACCGTCGCTACTGCTGCATTTCGTATACGTACTCTCCGTACCACTGCAACGGTGGCCGCGCGTGCCCATCCGGACAGTGCTGCTTCTACTACGTGGGCTGCGGGCACTCAGGTTACGCTTGCATCGCGCACTCCTGTAATAACTTCGTTTCGTGTTAGCTTCGTCTTAACTCGGCGAGTGGGTCGTTACGGGGCTTTCTTGGCTGCGGCGGATTATGATGCCGGAGCGGACCTGAAAGCCGGCCTAGCCCAGCTCGTCCTTGACCTGTTTGCAGCCCTGAGTGGGCCCAGATTAGTGCGCCCCTGAATGCTCGGGGATGCGGCGGAGCGCCTCCCACAAGTTTCCGGTGCGTGGGCGCTCATGCGTGCGTGACCGGGGCCGGGCGACTTATGAGTGACATGCCTCATGAGTGACATGCCTCGGGTTCAGCCGCGATGGTGCTGCCATGGCCCTTGGCCTGGCGGCGTGCCGCGCTTATGCCCGGGTCTTGCCCGCTTCCGTTGGGGAAATGTGATCTGGGCCGGGGGAACGTCGTCAGGTCCGCCAGTGGCCCGGATGGCCACTCCATGCCCGGCAGGCCGGTCGGCAGCACGAAGAAGCTGACCTGATGACCCACCGGCGTACTTCAGCGCCCGGCATTTAGTGCACCTCACTCCACCGGACGGATCAGTGCGCAACTTCAGTGGCCGCGAACAGCGCAGCCGCAGGTCAGCGCCATGCACAATCGATCAGAGCCAGATCATGGCCCACGCCGGGTTTCATGATCATAACCTGACGTGTGGGCCGGGTGAGTCTGAGGAGGGCCTGGGAAGGCATGAGCCCGGGTTGCCGGGGTAAGACCGATTTGTGCTATGGGTGCGGCGGGCTGGTTCCCTGAACGAGATCGACCCTGCCGAATGGGACAGCCTGGCCGGCGACGGTGGCTTCTATCTTTCCTATGAATGGCTGCGCATGGTCGAAGCCGACAAGTCAGCCACCGCCGAATACCTGCTTGTCAATGACGGTCAGGATATTATTGCCGCAGTGCCAGTATATGACGTCGACACTGAGCCACTGCGGCTTTACCAGGCCGGCTCTCTGGCCGCTGGCCGCTGGCCGGGACATTATCTGCTCGCCGGGGCGCGGCGCGGATTCATCAATGGTGTTCTGGCCGCCCCGAACCTGACCGCACGGCAGCGGAATGAGGCGTTTCATCTGCTGCTTGTGGCCATCGGAGAGCGCGTGCGGGAACGCGGCGCGGACGGTGTGTTGTTCCTCCATTTGACCACTGCGGCTGCCGATGAACTGTTGTCCGCCGACCGCGACGGATGCGCCGCTAAGGTTCCTGTGCTGACCATTGTAGATAGTGTGATCGACGTTCCAGGCAGCAGTTTTGGTGATTACCTTACGGCCATTCCGCCGCAGTACCGCCGGAAAATCAGGCGGGAGATGCGGGTGTTCGGGAAGGCTGGTTACGAGACCGCCGAGGTAGGGCTCAGGGACTGCCTGCCGGAGGCGGGCTTGCTGGTGTGCAATCTGCAGCACAGGTATGGGCATATGGACGACGACGAGGTGTGGCGCGGCGAACTGGGCCAGATGGCCGCTCTGCTCGGTGAGCGCGGGGTCGTGTTCAGCGCCCGGCGGGAGGGGGCACTGGCCGGGTTCGCCCTCGGCTATCCGCATGGCGAGACCTTGTACATGCGGCGCTGCGGCTTCGACTATGACCGGCTGTGCGACGCGTTCGAGTACTTCAACCTCGGCTATTACCTGCCGCTACGGTATGCCTACCGGCAGGGCCTGAAACGGCTGCACCTGGGGCCGACGGCCTACGAGGCCAAGGTGCGCCGGGGCGCGACGCTCGCCCCGCTGTGGGGGGTGGCGGCCTTCACCTCAGAATCCGGCGCCGGCGACGCCGCCCTGGCGTGGAACCGTAAGGCGGCCTCGGAGTGGTTTGACAGCTATGGCCAAGGCTCGCCCGTGTTGAGCGACGCTGGCTGGGCCCGCTGGGGCTGCGGATAACCGCGTCAGCCGGATATCCGCCCGGCGATTGCCGCAGGCCGGGGGGCTATTTTCCGGGCGAGGCCTGTGTGTCCAGCCAGTGCATGATGCCGCTGACGTTGGCGGTCGTGCCGCTGATCCGGCGCAGCTTCGCGGCCAGGGCCTCGTCGGCGTCGTCGGCGAAGGCGGCGTAGCGGTGCTTGGTGCGCTCGGCGACCATGGCGGCCGCGTGGTCGAGGTCCTGGCCGGTGCCCCGGGCGTGGCGGGTCTCCTCGACCCAGACGAGGATCTCGTCGGCGGACCGCTGGAGCGTCTCGCCGACCTCGGTAACCGGGCCGAAGTGGCTGAACAGCAGGCGAGAGGGCTGCAGGGCGGCGAACCTGCGCAGTGACTCCAGCGCCTGGTCCAGGTCGAAGTCCGGCGGTGGGGTGGCCGCCCGCATGTCGCCGGTCTCCTGCAGGTAGATCCCGGCCGCGTCGCCGACGTACAGGTCGCCGCTGACCGAGTCGAGCAGGCCGACGTGGTGTTTGGCGTGGCCAGGGGAGTAGTGGCTGTCCAGCCGGCGGCCGTCACCCAGGTCGATGCTGCCGGTCTCCTCGACCGCCCGGATCCGGGCCGCCGGGGTCGGTGCCAGCTCACCGAACAGGGCGTCCAGCGCGTCGCCGTACACCATGCGGGCGCTGGACATGAGGCGTGACGGGTCGGCCAGGTGCCGCGCGCCGCGTTCGTGCACCACGATCTCGGCGCCAGGGTAGTGGACGGCGAGGTCACCGGTTCCGCCGGCGTGGTCCAGGTGGATGTGGGTCACCACGATCGTGGCCAGGTCGCCGGGTCCGATGCCCAGCGTCTCCAGCGCGCCCGTCACGATGGGGGCGGACGGGGCGGTGCCGGTCTCGACCAGGCAGGGACGGCTGCCCCTGATCAGGTACCCGGCGGTGATGCCGTCATAGCCTGCCATGCGCGTGTCGATCTGGAAGACGTCGTTGCCGAGGCCGATGACCTCCGGCGCTCCGGGCGCCCGCTGCTGGCCACCTGTTTCCTGGTTCATGCGACCCATCGTGTCAGAGCCTTCCTTTCCAGAACCACAGCCCTGCGGTGCTTCCCTGGCCGGAACCACACCCTGTGGCTGGGCGTGTAGAGTCGGTTCGCGGCCGGTTCGGCCCGCTCGTGCCAGCCGCATCGCCAAGTGTGCCTGAGCGGTGCGCGCCCGCCCCGTGGGTCTTGCGGAACCCGTCGGTGGCAGCCGTAGGGTGCCGTTCCGGCAAAATGAACAAGGCACCCGTTCCCTGAAGCACCGGGAGTAAGCATCAGTGATCGCCCAGTCGAGCGGCCGGCCATGAGCCAGGCTCCGCTGCATGCCGAGGCGGCCGGGGCAGGGTCGCCGGAGACGGCAAGCCCGTCCGTCCGGGCGAAGCGGGGGCGGCTGACCCCGGTCGGCATGGCGATCCTCGTGGCCACCGTGGCCGGTCTCGTGCTGCGGCTGCTGCAGCTCACCCGGCCCGGTCACCTGCTCGGCGTGACCGAGTACGACGACGGCGTGTACTTCGGGTCCGCTATCCGCCTGATCAACGGCGTCATGCCGTACAAGGACTTCATCCTCGTACAGCCGCCGGGGCTCATCGTGCTGATGACCCCCATCGCGGCGCTCAGCAAGCTGACCGGCAGCGCCTGGGGCATGGGGATCGGCCGTCTCATCACGGCCTGCGTGGGTGCGGCCTCGGTGCCGCTGGCCGGGCTGCTTGTGCGCCGCCGTGGCCTGCTCGCGGTGATCCTCACCTGCGGCATCATGGCCGTCTACCCGGATGCGATCCTGGCCGCGCACACCGTGCTGCAGGAGCCCTGGCTCGTCCTGTGCATCCTGCTCGGCCTGCTGGCAGTGTTCGAGGATGACCGGCTCACGGCGAACGGCCGGCGGCTGGCCTGGGGCGGTGTGGCCTTCGGGTTCGCCGGGGCGATCAAGCTGTGGGCGGTCCTCCCGATCGTCGTCATCGCGGTGCTGTGCCTGCCGGGCCTGCGCCGCCTGGGCATCTACCTGGCCGGCGTGATCGCCGGGTTCCTCGTGCCCGTACTTCCGTTCCTGATCGCGGCCCCGTCGGTGTTCTGGCGGGGAGTGTTCCTCGCCCAGCTTGTCCGGGTGGACACGGCGCGCACCACGCTGGCGACCCGGCTGGCCGACCTCAGCGGCATCGACTCGACCGTGCGCACCAAGGTGCCGATCGCCACGGCCACCACGGTGCTGGTGATCCTCCTGATCGCGCTGCTGGTGGTGAGCTCGTGCGTGGCCGCGTCGGTGCTGACCCGCCGGCTGCCGCCAGCACTGGAATGGTTCGCCCTGGTGACCAGCCTGCTCGTGGTCGTCGCCTTCCTGATCCCGGCCGATTTCTACTACCACTATGCGGCCTTCTTCACCCCGTTCCTCGCCCTGTCAGTGGGGCTTGCGGTGGCCCGCCTGGCCGCCGCACTCCAGGAGCGGTCCGGGCAGCGATCGCCGGGGCTGCGCCTTGAGACGGCCGCCGCCGGGGTGGCGGTGCTGGCCCTGCTGGCGATGGCCATCGTCCAGGGGCACACCGAAGCCGTGCTGAAGGCGGCCGACGATCCCAGCTCCGCGCACGCCGAGATCCCGCCCGGAGCGTGCGTGCTGACCGATCAGGTGTCGTTCGCGATCGCCGCCGACCGGTTCACCTCCAGCGTGCCGGGCTGCCCGCAACTGGTGGATGGCGTCGGCACCGATCTCGCACTCAGCGAGGGCCACAACGGCGTCAGCGGCGCGTCGCACAACCCGGCCGTCCGGGCGATCTGGGACTCCGCCTTCCACAAGGCCCAGTACGTCTGGCTGTCCAACAGCTTCTTCGACAAGACGGTGGCCCGGCGGATCGCCTGGACCCCCGCGCTCCGGGCCTACTTCGCCGCCAACTTCCAGCCGGTCCCCGGCCACACCAAGAACCTCTACAAGCGCACCGGCTGACCGGCGGGACGCGTCAGTCAGCGTCGAAGGTGCGCATCACCAGGCCGGTCCGTGGCTTCGGGCCAAACGAGGTCGACTTCCTCGGCACCCGCTCGCCATCCGCCGCGACCGCCTGTACGTCCTGCGCGGACACCGGGTTGCAGATGACGGCCGTCCCGCCGGTTTCCCCGGCGGCGCGCAAGGCGGTCGCGGCGTTGTCGTGCACAACGCGCACCGCGGCTTCGTCGTCACGGATCCCCCACAGCCGTTCCAGCAAGAACTCCTGGAGGATCGAGGCAGGCAGCCCCCGCCAGTGTGGCGAACGCCCGGCCGGCATGGCCGCCGTCACCTGACCTGGATCGGGGCCGGTCAGCAGGTTCAGCGTGCCATCTCCCCCGACCAGGAACGCCGCTCCCGCGGCTCCGGCATCGCGCAGCGCGGCCAGCCCGGCCGCCAGTTCGCCGTCGATTTCGCGCACCCGGAAGCCCGCTCGGGCCGCCGCCACGGCATCGGCGGGACGCAGCCCAGGGATGACCCGGTGGATGGGATTGATCCGGGGTGGGTAGACGGTGGAGTCGACCAGCAGCGCGAGCCCCTGGTCCCACGGCCCCGCTCCCGCGCCGGAGGCCCGCATCCGGGCCTGCAGCTCCAGGTAGGCCGCGTAGCGGTGATGCCCGTCGGCGATCAGCGCGTGCCGTGGCGCGAGGTCCGCGGCGACCGCCGCCAGCTCGGCTGGGTCCGTGACCGCCCACATCCGGTGCGCTAGCCCGTCCTCGGTCACCACGTCGAGCAGCGGCGCCCGCTCCATGGCGACCTGGTCCACCAGCCTGGCCGCCGCCCCGGGTGTGCCGTCGGTGAGCAGGAAGATCGGCTCCAGGTTGGCCCGGGTGGCCGTCATGAGCTGGAGCCTGCCCCGCACCGGCCCCGGCATCACGTCCTCGTGCGGCAGCACCACACCGGCGCCGGGCGGGCTGAGACTGAGCGCGCCGATGAGGCCGCGCTGCAGCACGTTGCCCGCTGCGTCCGACTGTTCATACACGTACAGGGCGGGCTCGGGATCGGGCACCAGCACGCCCTCGGCCAGCCAGCGCCGCAGGGTGCCAGCGGCGTCGCCGTAGCTGCCCTCGCTCCGCTTCCCGCCGGTTTGCGGGACAATGAGCTGCACCACGTTGTGGCTGTCCGCGGCCAGCAGCCTGGTCGCGGCGGCGTCCCCGATCACGTCATACGGTGGGGAGGTCACTTCAGCGAGGCCGCTCACCCGCCCGGGAGAGTACCTGACGCCGCGGAAGGGTTCGAGGACCAGTGCGGTTTGGTCCCGCAGGACGGCCGTCCGGCCCGATTGAAAGGTCTGCACACATGACAGAAGGTCCGTACGGTGGTCAAGATTCCCGGCAGGGAGATCAAGAGCCACCCGAGGACACCGGCCAGGCCGCAGGGCGTGTTTCCGGCCAGGAAGGCAGAACGCAGCCCGAGGGCGACGCCTATGCCTGGTACCAGCGTGGGATCGAGCTGCTCGGCAAGCACAGCCCGGCGGCGGCCGCGCAGCTTCTGGAACGCGCCGCGGACGCCGAGCCCGGGTCGCGGATGGTCCGCGAGGCGCTGGCCAGGGCACAGTTCGATGCCGGATGGTACGAGCTGGCCGTGCAGAACTTCCGGAAGATCGTGGAGGCCAGCCCGGCCGACGACTACGCCCACTTCGGCCTGGGCCTCGCCCTGGCCCGGTGCGGTGACCCAGGTCACGCCGCGGAATACCTCGCACTGGCCGCCGCCATGCGCCCCGACCTGCCGCACTACTCGGCCGCCCTGCGGGATGTCCGGGCCACCCTGCGCGCCCGCGCCGACGGCGCCCACAACGACGGCGCCCACAACGACGGCGCCCACAACGACGGCGCCCACAACGACGGCGCCCACAACGACGGTCCCGGTACGCAGACGGCGGGCGCATGACCAGCCACGGCCCGAAGGGTGCGCTGCAAGGCTGCGCCGAGCCGCTCAGCTCGCACTACGACGTCGCACTGCTTGACCTGGACGGCGTCGTCTACCTGGGCGGCAACGCCATCCCCGGCGCGGCCGAGGCGCTGGGCAAGGCGGCCGGGGCCGGCCTGCGCCTCGCGTTCGTCACGAACAACGCCTACCGCACCCCCTCGGCCATCTCCGCACAGCTCACCAGGCTCGGCGTGGCGGCCAGCCCCGGCGACGTCGTCACCTCGGCGCAGGCGGCGGCCCGGCTGCTGGCCGAGCGGCTGCCCGCCGGCTCTGCCGTGCTGGTCATCGGCGGGACCGGGCTGCGTGCCGCGGTCAGGGAGCGCGGCCTGCGGCCGGTCTCCGCGGCCGCGGCCAAGCCGGCCGCGGTCGTCCAGGGTTATTCGCCCGACGTGGGCTACGCCGAGCTGGCCGAGGGCGCGCTGGCAGTCGAGGCCGGCGCGCTGTTCGTCGCGTCCAACGCCGACCCCACGCTGCCCACGCCACGCGGACCGCAACCGGGAAACGGGTCGATGATCCGGGTCATCGCCAATGCCACCGGGGTCACGCCGCTGGTCGCCGGCAAGCCGGAGCCGCCGCTGCACGCCGAGTCCGTGCAGCGGACCGGTGCGAAACGCCCCCTGGTCGTCGGCGACCGGCTGGACACCGACATCGAGGGCGCGTGCCGGGTGGGCGCCGACAGCCTGCTGGTGCTGACCGGCGTGACCACCCCGGCCGGCCTGCTGCTCGCGCCGCCTGGCCAGCGGCCGTCCTACCTGGCCGAGGGGCTGGCCGGGCTGCTGCACCCGCACCCCGAGGTGACCGCGGCCGACGGTGGTTACGCCTGCGGTGGCTGGACCGCGCGCACCGGCAGCCTGGAACTGACCGGTTCCGGAGACCGCATCGACGCGCTCAGAGCGCTGGCCGCGGCGGCCTGGGCGGCCCCGGATCTCAGCCCGGAGGCTGCCAGCGCGGCGCTGCGCCAGCTCGGCCGGGCCTGACCCGATGGCAACCTTCAGCTGGCCCGAACTCCGGCGGGATCCCGTCTACGAGGACGGCCAGCTTCTCGTGCTCAACAAGGCTCCCGGCATCTCCGTCATGGGTGAGCGGCACGGCGAGTCCCTGGTCGACCTGGCCGAGGCCGCCGGGGAGCCGGTGCACTGGGTACACCGCATCGACAAGGTCACCTCGGGACTGCTGCTGCTGGCCAAGACCCGGACCGCGCATGCGTCGCTGACCCGGCAGTTCGCCAGCCGGGACGCGGACAAGCGCTACCTGGCCTGGGTGGAAGGCACCGAGCTGCCCGCCCGCGCCACCATCGACCTGCCGCTTCGCCCCGGCCGGAAGGGCACCATCCGGATCGCCGGCGACCGGAAGGCCATCGGGTACGACGCCTCCGCACGCCGGTTCGCGCTGCCGCCCGCGGAAATCGACCGGTCCAAGCCCAGCTACGACTCGGTGACGGAGTTCGCGGTCGCGCTGGCCTGCGGCGGCCACACACTGCTGGTGGTCAAGCCGGTCACCGGCCGCCGGCACCAGATCCGGGTCCACCTGGCCTGGCTCGGCTTCCCCATCGCCGGTGACCCGCTGTTCCACGGCGGCCAGGAGGGCCAGCGGACCTACCTGCACTCCTGGGGCTGTGAGATCGCCTGCGACTGGCTGGACGAGCCGCGCACTCAGTTCTGGGCTCCGCCGGACGAGGGTTTCCGCACTGCCTTCTCCGGTGGCCAGGAGGTCCGGCTCGACGCCGCGCTCCAGGAACTTGCCAGCGTTTCCTAGCCGTCCAGCTTGACAACGCTGCGTGGTTGCGGTGTGCTACGGGGCATGGCAGCGCACTTCGAGCTCTCGCACCGCGGATTCCGCGGTAGCGCTGCCGCATGCCTGTGCTGCATGTGTCCTTCGTGTTGTTGTCGCTGACGACCTTCAGCCGACCCTGATTCGTCGCCCCGGGACCGCCGTGTCCCGCATCCGAAGGACGCCCCATGAAGCTCGACACCTCTGCCGCCCCCGAGATCGCCCTGCTCGCCGGGGAACCGGGCGCTGCCGCCCACGGCGCCCGCGCGACCATCGGCTCCCTGGCCGCCTGCCTGCGGCTGCTGGTGGCGGATCCGGAGAGCTGGTGGGGCCTGGTCCGGTTCGACCCGCATCGTGCGGTCCATATCCCGGTCGCCGCGCCGGGACTGGATTGTGCGGCGTGGCTGCTCGTCCTGCCGCCCGGTTACCGGGGCGACGAGCCGGACTGGGAGGTGGCCTGCCTGGTCGCCGGGGCGATGGCCGAGCACACTACGCACGGCAGCCGTCCGCTCTCCCACGGCCGGACCCGGGTTCGCGCCGGGCGCAGCCCGGCCAGGATGGTCAACACCGGCAGCGGCTATGCGGTCAGCCTGCACGCGCGGTCTTTTCCCGTGTGACAGTGGACGAGGCTGGCCTGCGCGAGGAGCCTGGCTGCCATCGTCAGGAAGAAATCACAGTCCCGATTCACGCAGAGTGATATTGAGGCGGCCGGTGGCCAGGCCGATGCCGGCCGGGCCGGTGCCGGGCATCGTCTTGGGCACGCCGTGGTAGGCGAGCCGGGACGGGCCGCCGAAGACAAACAGGTCGCCCGATTCCAGCAGCACGTCGGTCCACGGCCGGCCGCGGTTCTCGGTGTTGCCGAAGCGGAACACGCAACTGTCCCCGAGGCTCAGCGATACCACGGGTGCCAGCGACCTCTCGTCCCGGTCGGCGTGCATGCCCAGCTTGGCCGCGCCGTCGTAGTAGTTGATCAGGGCGACATCGGGATGGTAACCGTCACCGGCGGCGCGGCGGCCCAGATCGGCGAGCCAGCCGGGGAACGGCTTGACCGGAGCGCCGTCGACGTCCTCGGCAACCCGGGAGTACCGGTAGGGAACCCAGTGCCAGCCCAGGCAGACGGTGCGCACGGACATGACGCCCCCGCCGGGCAGCCGGGTGGCACGCATCCCGGCCGGCGGGCGGGCCCACTCCCGGCATGCCTCGACCAGCCCGCGCTGCTCGCCGAGGCTCAGCCAGCCGGGTATGTGCACCGCGCCGGGTGCGACCTCGGCCCGCTCGCGGGGGATGAGAGAAGCCATCTGTCCCAGTATGTTCGCCGTTCCGGTCAATCCTCCGCGATTAACCGTCATGCTCTTCCGGCCGGCGGCCGGCGCGATCTAGGCTTGCGCCGCTGTGCTCAGAAAACAGAGAGGCAACACTATGCGAAGGCGCAGAATTTTCACTCTCGGCGGAGCCACCGTCGCGCTCGGCCTGGCTGGCGTCGTGGCAGGCAGCACCGTGACCCAGGCCTCGCCGCAGCACACCGACCGGGTGCTCACCCTGCAGCCGGCCCGCGTGACGTCGGCGACCGTCCTGCCGCGGACCGTGCGTGCGCCCGCCGGGCTGCCGGCGATCCGGACCGCGGCGAACAAGTGCGGCTTCGTCAACGCGGTTCCCTACGACCGCTACAAGGGCCTGCCCCCCTTCACCACGGCCAGTGCGCGGCGGCCGTTCATCGTCAAGATGTTCACGACCCAGGGCCTGATCGTCTGGTCGGCTTTCACCGACGCCGCGCCGTGCACCACATTCTCGTTCCGGTTCCTGGCGCAGCACGGTTTCTACAACGGGACGCACTGCCACCGGCTGGTCACCAAGGGCATCTTCGTGCTGCAGTGCGGCGACCCGACCGGCACCGGTTCCGGCGCCCCCGGCTACAAGTTCAACGACGAGAACCTCAAGGGCGCCACCTACCCGGCAGGCATGGTGGCGATGGCCAACGCCGGCCCGAACACCAACGGCAGCCAGTTCTTCTTCAACACCGAGGCTAACCCGCTGCTCGCCCCCAACTACACGCCGTTCGGCTTCGTGATCCAGGGCATGAGCGTGCTGCGCAAGATCGCCGCGGCCGGCGACGACAGCCAGAACGGCCCCGGCGACGGCTTCCCGCACCTCAACGTCACCTTCAAGAAGGTTCAGATCGTCTTCCTGAGGTAGCGGCGGGCCGATTCCGCGAGAGCGCGCCGGTACGCCAGCATGGTGGAACGGCGCGCTCTGGCATCCATGTGGAGGTTCGCCCGATGACCGAGCTGGATGGGTTGCTGGCGAGATGGCGGCGGGATCTGGAGGCGTGGGCGATACCGGCGGACATCCGGGCGGCGGCCACCGAGGATCCCTGGGTGCTGCCGCGGCCGGTGTTCGCGCGCCGGGCCGACCGGGTGAGCAGCGAGCCGTCCGGGCCGTCCTATGAGCGGGCCTGGGCGGCGCTCGAACCGCCCGGCGCGGTGCTGGACGTGGGGGCGGGCGCCGGGGCGGCCTGCCTGCCGCTGCTGCCAAGGACGGCCGGGCTGACCGCCGTGGACAGCGATCAGGGGATGCTGGAACTGCTGGCCGAGCGGGCCGCGGCCCACGGTGTCACGGCCAGGACCGTGTGCGGGACCTGGCCCGAGGTGGCCGGGCAGGTCCCGGCCGCCGACGTGGTGACCTGCCACCACGTGCTGTACAACGTGCCCGGTCTGGCGCCGTTCGTCACCACCCTGACCGCGCGGGCCCGGCGGCTGGTTGTCGCCGAGACCACTGCCGAGCACCCGCTGGTCATGCTCAACGACTTGTGGCTGAGGTTCCACGGCCTGCGCCGGCCGCAGGCCCCGACCGCTGACGATCTGCTGCGGATCCTGACCGTCATGGGACTGCAGCCCGGTCACCAGCGGTGGCACCGGCCGCCCGCCGCCGATTACGAAAGCTTTGAGGAACTGGCCGAGATCACCAGGCGGCGGCTGTGCCTGCCGCCCGAGCGGGCCGGCGAGGTCGCCGAGGCGCTGGCCGGGGCCGGGCCGCAGAGCGCTCTCGGCCAGGCGTCGGCGGGACGCGAGGTGGTCACGATCTGGTGGCGGGGCACCGCGAGCTGACCGGTGGCTGCCGGAAGTGGCAGGCTCATTACCCGATCCGGCAGTTCGGTACGCGTCATTGATGACCGCCTTCCCACGGCATCCGGCGCAGCGGCCGTCTATCGTGGCGGCGAGATTGTGGCCACACCGGAGGCGAGCATGGATATAACTGAGTTCCTGGCGACTCAATGGCTTATGGCAGATACCGATGACACCGGTATCCATAACGCCAGGGAAGGAATCTCGGCCCATTTTGGCTGGGGAGATCCGGATTGGTACAAGTCGGTGGAACGCCAGACCGAGCTCTTCGACTGGCTCAACAGTGACGAGGCGCAGCTCATCGACCCTGGTCAGCCACGAAAGGCATTGCTCGACAAGCTTGGCGATATCAGCGAGGAAGCCGAGCGTGAGCCATGGATCACCACAGTCGAGCGAGAGGCTTTCTGGTCCGTTCCGGAGAACCGGTACGGCGATCCGGAACGGTCCGACGACTACGAGATGAACTACCGGTACGACAATCTGTACGAAGTCTATGAGTGGGAGGATCCTGCCGTCCCCAGCGTATGGATGAGCCAGGAGCAGGCCGACGCCCTCATGCTCGAATGGCAGCAGAAGGAGGGGATCGAGTACGAGTCCTCGGCTCCCGTCTGGGATGAAAACTGGCAGATGCTCTACCGGACCAACCGGCAGGGTATTTATGAATACGCCTACAGCGACGACAAGGTCAACATCAGGCCGGGCACGGAATGGCTTTCCTACGCGCAGGTGATGCAAGAGGTGCCGGTGATGGCCGGGCCGCCGGCCGGGGAGGAACTGACCGCACGGCTTTCGGCCGGCCGGGCCACCGCGCTGGCGCAGACCCTCGCGCAGATACGGCAAACCGGCATAAGCGAGCAACAAATCAGCGACGAGCAGGTCGCGGCACTCTTTGACCAGTACGTGCTGGAGGGCTTGCGCGCGCAGCAGCACTGACCAGTCCGGCACTGACCAGTCCGGCACTGACCAGCCCGGCACTAGCGCCCGTTGGTCACCACTACTGGAAAACCACTACTGGAAAACCACTACTGGAAAACTACTGTGTAGAAGGTGCCCTTCTCGACCTGGCCGGTCGTACTGAAATGCTTGGGATGAAGGATTGATTGCTGGCAGCCGATGCAGTAGAACAAATCCTCATCCTGGCCGAAGTTGCGCGCTGACGGGCATATCAGACAGCTAGGGGGCCCGCCACGCCACGGATCCCTGTTGAGTGTGGCGGCATCCTTTGCTTTTATCTTCACATATAGTCCGTTGCCCTCACCGCAATGCGGGCAATCTCCGGGCAACTGTGGCTGTGCCAGGAGGTACGCAGGATAGTCGTTGAAGTACCTCGTCCGGTCGAAACCGTTTTTGAACGAGTGGCCATCCAGGTTGGCGGTGGAATTGTCGCCACTGATCACTGCGTACCTGCCAGGGTCAGGCGGTGGAAATGAAGGTTGCTTGTACCAGGCCAGGGCTGGATCGTATGTGACAGGTGTGATGGGTGCTTTGCAGAATGGACAGAAAAGGAGGTGCTTGGAGTACACGAAATACACCTGCTGGCCGGTGTCGATCGTCAGGCCGCAATCCTGGAGTGCTTTGGCCTTCCAGGTGGAGAAGTACTGTGGCATGCAGACGTCGCACAACTTTCCCTCCACACATTTAGTGCAGCTAAATGAGATTTTAGCAGGTGCGTATTCTTCCTGGCACACCACGCACATAATTGTCAGCTCTTTCTCTTCCTCCATTTTTTCGGGCACCATGATTTCCGGGGTGAAGGAACCGGTCATGGGGGCGTAGCTGGTGATGATCTGGCCAATGTTCTGCTGGGCTCCCGGGTTCTGGACTATCGCCTCGGTGAAGTTTGTGGCACTCGTCTGGATGATCTCCATGGTCTGCTGATTGACAGCCGTCGAGGGGAGCGGAGTCTGGCTGCTTTCACCGGACTGACCGGTAGGATCGTCCTCTTCCATCATGTGGGACATCGTGCCTCCAGGCGCTGTCGGGCGTGATATATCCGGAAGCCTGGCAAGGCCTGCGGCTGGCGGCTCGCACGCGGCGGCAGCACTTCGCGCAGTTTTGACTGCGTCAACGTGCCGGCTGGAGAAGGCCCGGCCGCGGCTGCGTGACCGGGCCCAGCTCAGCGGAACTTCCTGAGCTGGAGCAGATCGAGCAGGCTGGCCTCGACCTTGAGCTTGCCGGTCAGCCAGGCCCGGGCGAACCGGGCCGGGTCCTCGGCGATCCAGACCAGGTCGTCGCTGTTCGCGGTGAACCTGACCTGCGCGGGCTTGGTGCCGGGCGGCGCCGCCACGACCGGATCCGCGCCGTGCGGCCCGATCCGGGTGATGAACAGCAGATTGAGGTCGGGAATCCGGGCGCTCATCGTCCGGTCGGGGAAATGCGCCGCCCGGTCGGCGGGATCCATCCCGGCGATCCGCCCCACCAGGCCCTCCAGCGCCTTGCGGCACTCTTCCGCGGTCGCCATCCTGCTCTCACCCTCCTTGGCTGGTGCCCCATCCTGCCAGCAGTTCCCTGGTAATGGCGCCACCGGGCGGTGCCGTAGGGTGTGGGTCCGGCAAATAAAGCGCCGTAGGGTGTGGGTCCGGCAGGTAAAGCACAGTGCACCGGGCTGTCGGAATCGGACGGTAGCGTTCCTCGGAGAAGCGTAGGAGCGTAGAGGCTGATGCCAGATACAAACCAGGAAGAGAACTCTTCCCTGCGGTGCCCACCAGACACCGGCGCTGAGGCGCCGGCCGGCCGGGCGCAGGCTGTGCCGACGGGTGAACCGCCGGTCGACGCGGTGATCGCCCGGCTGGACGGGCTGGACGGCCTGCCGCTGGAAGAGCACGTGGCGGTGTTCGAGGACATCCACGCCGGGCTGCGGCAGGTGCTCAGCCAGCTCGACGACCCCCCGGAAACCCCCGATGCGGGCTCCGCCCGCGGGTCCGGGGTTGGGCGCTGAGCGGAATGCCGTCAGCCGTGGGCAACCGGATCAGGCTGGACGCCGAGCTGGTCAGGCGGGGGCTCGCCCGCTCCAGGCAGCAGGCGGCCGAGCTGATCGCCAGCGGCCGGGTCAGCGTGGCCGGCCTGGTCGCCGGCAAGCCGGCCAGCCAGGTGGGCCGGGACGTGCCGATCACCGTCGCGGGCGCGCCGGGTCCCGAATACGTGTCGCGCGGCGGCCACAAGCTGGCCGGGGCGCTGGCCGCGTTCGGGGAGCTTAGCGTGGCAGGCCGCCGCTGCCTGGACGCCGGCGCCTCCACCGGGGGGTTCACCGACGTGCTGCTGCGGGCCGGTGCCGGGCACGTGGTCGCGGTGGACGTCGGGTACGGCCAGCTCGCCTGGTCGCTGCGCAGCGATCCGAGGGTCACCGTACTGGACCGGGTCAACGTCCGTGAGCTGCGCCCCGAGCAGGTGGCGCCGCCGCCCGGCCTGGTCGTGGCCGACCTTTCGTTCATCTCGCTGGCCACGCCGCTGCCCGCGCTGGCCGCCTGCGCGGCGCCGGACGCGGACTTCGTGCTGTTGGTCAAGCCGCAGTTCGAGGTGGGCAAGGGCCGGGTAGGCCAGGGCGGTGTGGTGCGCGATCCCGCACTGCGGGCCGAGGCGGTGGCCGGGGTGGCGCGCGCCGCGGCCGGGCTCGGCCTGGGTGTCGCCGGGACGGTGGCCAGCCCGCTGCCCGGGCCGGCCGGCAACGTCGAGTACTTCCTGTGGCTGCGCCGCGGCGCGCCGCCGCTCGGTGAGCACGAGCTTCAGCAGGCGATCGAAGATGGCCCACAGTAGGCCGCGGCGTCGTCACCGGAAGGGATGCACGGCATGACGGACGGCAGGCGGGCGGTGCTCATCGTCGTGCACACCGGGCGGCCGCAGGCGGTGGCCAGCGCGCGGTTCGTGGTGGACCGGCTGACCGCGGCCGGCCTGACCGTGCGCGTGCTCGCCACCGAGGCCGCCGAGATCGACTGCCCGGCCGAGGTCGTCCCGGCCAGCCAGGAGGCGGCCCGGGGCGCGGAGGTGGTGATCGTCATTGGCGGTGACGGAACACTGCTGCGCGCGGCCGAGGTGGCCAGGCCCGCTGGCGCGCCGCTGCTGGGCGTCAACCTCGGCCACATCGGCTTCCTGGCCGAGGCGGATCCCGACGACCTGGCCGAGACCGTGGACCGCGTGGTCGCCCGCCAGTACCAGGTGGAGAGCCGGATGACCATCGACGTGACGGTCCGGCACAACGGTGGCGTCACCGCCGAGACCTGGGCACTCAACGAGGCCACCGTGGAGAAGACGCCGCGGATCGGGATGCTGGAGGTCGTCACCGAGGTGGACGGCCGGCCGCTGTCCAACCTGGACTGTGACGGGGTGATCTGCGCCACGCCCACCGGATCCACCGCTTACGCGTTCTCGGCCGGCGGCCCGATCGTCTGGCCGGAGGTGGAGGCCCTGCTGCTGGTGCCGATCTGCGCGCACGCGCTGTTCGCCGGGCCGATGCTGGTCTCCCCGGCCTCGACGCTCGCGGTTGAGGTGCTCGGCGGCACCGCCCGCGCACCGGCCGGGCCTGCCGGCCTGGGCCTGGACTCAGGATCCTGGCGTGGCGAGATGACAGGCGCCGTGCTGTGGTGCGATGGTCGCCGTAGCGTAGATCTGCCGCCTGGTGCAAGGGTCGAGGTGCGGCGCGGCGAGCGCCCGGTGCTGCTGGCCAGGCCGCACCGCAGCGAGACGGCCACCGGTGGCCTCGGCGCCGGCGCCCCGTTCACCGACCGGCTGGTGGTGAAGTTCGGGCTGCCGGTGACCGGATGGCGCGGCAGGCAGCAGGCAGGATCAGGCGCTGTATCGGGCGGAGAGGAGGCCTCGCGAGCCAATGCTTGAGGAGGTCAGGATCACCGGGCTCGGGGTGATCGACGACGCCGTCCTCGAACCGTCCCCAGGGCTGACCGTGGTCACCGGGGAGACCGGGGCCGGCAAGACGATGGTGGTAACCGGTCTCGGCCTGCTGTTCGGCGGCCGTGGCGACCCCGCGCGGGTGCGGCCGGGCGCCGACCGCGCCACCGTGGAGGGACGGCTGCGCATCGAGCCGGGCGGTCACGTCGCGCAGCAGGTGGACGAAGCCGGCGGCGAACTCGACGACGGCGGCGCCGCGCTGGTGGTGAGCCGGTCTGTCTCCGCCGAGGGCAGATCCCGGGCGCACGCGGGTGGCCGGTCCGTGCCGGTGTCCCTGCTCACCTACCTGGCGGACGAACTGGTCGCCGTGCACGGCCAGGCCGACCAGCAGCAGTTGCTCAAGGCGGGCCGGCAGCGAGCGGCGCTTGACCGTTACGCCGGCAGCGAGCTGTCTGCGGTGCTGGCCGATTACCAGCGCGCCTACCAGCGGCACCGCCAGGTGCGCGAGGAACTGGCCGAGCTGACCACCAGGGCCAGGGAGCGGGCCGAGCAGGCCGCCGAGCTCCGCGACGGCCTGGCCGAGGTGGAGCGCCTCGACCCGGCCGAGGGTGAGGACGAGGAACTGCTGGCCGAGCAGGAGCGGCTGGCGCACGCCGACGCGCTGCATGCCGCCGCGACCACGGCGCACGAGGCGCTGGTGGGAGACCCGTCCGCCGGTTCCTACGAGACCGCCGACGCCACGGCGCTGCTGGTCGCCGCCAAACAGTCCCTGGAGGCGGTCGCGGCACATGACGCGGTCCTCGGCGCTGCGGCGAACCGGCTGGCCGAGGCGGCCTACATCGTCTCCGACGTGGCCGTGGAACTGGCCTCCTACGCCCAGTCGGTTGAGGCCGACCCGGCCCGGCTGGCCGTGGTCCAGGAACGCCGCGCCGACCTTGCCCGCCTGATCCGCACGTTCGGCAGCCGGGGCGGCGGCACCGGTGACCTGGCCGCCGTGCTGGCCTGGTCCAAGGAGGCCGCGGGCAGGCTGGCCGAGCTGGAGGGCGACGACGACCGAATCGCCGCGCTGGCCGCCGGGGAAGCCGCGCTGGCCGCCACCGTGGACGGCCTGGCCGCGGACCTGACCGGGCTGCGTGAGCAGGCAGCGGAGAAGTTCGCCAGTGCGGTCACCGGCGAACTGGCCGCGCTGGCGATGCCACATGCCCGGCTGACCGTGGCGATCACGCAGTCCGCCGAACCCGGGCCCTATGGCAGGGACGAGGTCGAGATCCGGCTGGCCGCGCATCCGGGGGCGCCGCCGCTGCCGCTGCACAAGGGTGCGTCCGGTGGCGAGCTGTCCCGGGTCATGCTGGCCATCGAGGTGGTGTTCGCCGGGGCGGACCCGGTGCCGACGTTCGTGTTCGACGAGGTGGACGCCGGGGTGGGCGGCAAGGCCGCGGTGGAGGTCGGGCGGCGGCTGGCCCGGCTGGCCCGGCTGGCCCAGGTGATCGTGGTCACCCACCTGCCGCAGGTCGCGGCGTTCGCGGACACGCACCTGGTGGTGGCGAAGTCCGACGACGGCTCGGTGACCCGCAGCGGGGTCGTCCAGCTCGACCGGGCCGGCCGGGTGCGTGAGCTGTCCCGGATGCTGGCCGGGCTGGAGCATTCGGAGTTCGGCCAGGCGCACGCGGAGGAACTGCTCGGCATCGCCGCCGCGCAGCGCGCGGAGCTGGCCAGCCAGTAACCGGGCCCCGGCCGGGTGCGGCGCCGCCAGGGCCGGAGCCGTTGCTGGGTTTATGTGTAAATATGCCTTGTTGAGATGACTCGCCGTACCCTGTTACCGTGTTGTTACCAAGTGCCTTAGACGTCGGGCGCGTGCGTGGGAGGATCTTCTGCCCAATCCGCCCTTGGCTGACTGGAACGACACGGTGGCGCCGGTCGCGCCGCAGACGCTGCCCGCACTGGTCGAGGCGCAGGTGACCCGGACCCCTGACGCGGTGGCGGTGGCTTGTGGTGGCACCGTGCTGACGTATGCGGAACTGGGGGCGGCGGCAGCGCGGCTGGCGCGGTATCTGGCGGGGGCGGGGGCAGGACCGGGCGCGCGGGTGGCGGTAGTGCTGGACCGGTCGGCCGGCCTGGTGGTGGCGGTGCTGGGAGTGATGCTGGCGGGGGCAGCGTACGTGCCGGTAGAGCCGGAGTATCCGGTGGAGCGGGCCGGGTTCGTGCTGGCGGACGCGGGACCGGTGGCGGTTGTGTGCAGCCTGGCGACGGCCGGGCGGATGCCGGCCGGCAGCGGGGTGCGGCGGGTGGTGGTGGATGATCCGGTGGTTGCCAGGGCGGTGGCCGCGTGCCCGGGCGATGGGCTGGCCGGCCTGGCGTCGCGGGTACGGCCGCGGGATCTGGCGTATGTGATGTACACCTCGGGGTCAACGGGGGTGCCCAAAGGTGTCGCGGTGGAGCACCGGTCCGTCGCGAACTATGTCCGGTACGCCGCGGATGCCTACCCGAGCACCCGGGACCGTTCCTGGCTGCACTCGCCGGTATCGTTCGATCTCACCGTGACCGCGTTGTTCACGCCCCTGACAGCTGGCGGTTGCGTCCACGTCGGCGCGTTCACAGACAAGCAGGCACACCGCGGCCTCGACGGTGATTCCCCGCTTTTCGTCAAGGTGACCCCCAGCCACCTCGCCCCGCTCACCGCTCTGCCGGTGGCGATTCCCGCCGGGGACCTGGTGGTCGGGGGTGAACAGCTCACCGGCGAGATGCTCACCGGGTGGCGGCTCCGTCACCCTGACGTCGCGATCATCAACGAGTACGGCCCGACCGAAGCCACCGTGGGCTGCACGGGCTACCGTATCGGGCCGGAAGACGCCATCCCGGACGGCGTGGTGCCAGTCGGCCATCCTGCCGCGAACTCCCGGCTGTATGTGCTGGATGGGTCTTTGCAGCCGGTGCCGCCTGAAGCGCGGGGGGAGTTGTATATCGCCGGGCCGGGGCTGGCGCGGGGGTATCTGAACCGGCCGGGGCTGACCGCGGAGCGGTTTGTGGCCTGCCCGTTCGGCGAGCCGGGAGAGCGGATGTACCGGACCGGGGATCTGGGCCGGTGGACCGCTGATGGGGTGGTGTTCGCGGGCCGGGCCGATGCGCAGGTGAAGATCCGCGGGTTCCGGGTGGAGCCGGGTGAGGTAGAGGCGGCGCTGCTGGCCTGCCCGGGGGTGGGGCAGGCGGCGGTGATCGTGCGGGAGGACCGGCCTGGTGACCGGCGGCTGGCCGGCTATGTCAGCCCGGACGGCGACGCGGTGGATGGGCTGCGGGGCAGGGTGCTGCGCGATGCGCTGGCTGCCCGGCTGCCGGAGTACATGGTGCCGGCCGCGGTGGTGGTGCTGGCAGAGTTGCCGGTGACGGTCAACGGCAAGCTGGACCGGGCCGCGCTGCCCGAGCCGGACTATGCGGCGGGTGCGGCATCGCGGTACGTGGCGCCACGGACGCCGCGCGAGGAGATCCTGGCCCGGTTGTTTGCCGAGGTGCTGGGCATCGAGCGGGCCGGAATCGAGGACAGCTTCTTCGACCTCGGTGGTCACTCGCTGCTGGCGACCCGGCTGATCGGGCGGGTGCGGGCGGCGCTGGCGGCCGAGCTGACCATGCCCGACGTGTTCGAGGCGCCGACGGTGGCCGGGCTGGCGGCGGTGCTGGCCGGCCGGGAGGGCGGCCCCGTGCGGCCGCCGCTGGCCGCCGGTCACCGCCCGGAGCGGATGCCGCTGTCGTTCGCCCAGCAGCGGCTGTGGTTCCTGAACCGGGTGAGGGAGCCGGCCGCCGGGGATGGTTCCGGCAAGGCAGGCGCCGCCTACAACCTCCCGGTGGCGGCGCGGCTGACCGGGCCGCTGAACCGGGCGGCGCTCGAGCTGGCCCTGGGTGATGTGGCGGGCCGGCATGAGAGCCTGCGGACAGTGTTTCCCGAGGACGGTGGGGTGCCGTGGCAGCGAGTGCTTGACGGTGCGGCCGGGCTGCCCGGGCTGCGGGTGACCGGGACTGATCCCGGCGAGCTGGCCGGGGAGCTGGCCGCGGCGGCGAGTGGCCCGTTCGACCTGACGGCCGAACTGCCGGTGCGGGCCTGGCTGTTCGAGCTGGGCCCGGCGGAGCATGTGCTGCTGCTGGTGATCCATCACATCGCCGGGGACGGCTGGTCGATGGGGGTGCTGGGCCGGGACCTGGCAGCCGCGTACGGGGCGCGGTGCACCGGGCAGGCACCGGACTGGGATCCGCTGCCGGTTCAGTACGCAGACTACGCGCTGTGGCAGCGGGAACTGCTGGGCGACGAGGGGGATCCCGGCAGCCTGGTCGCCGGGCAGCTCGCCTACTGGACGAAGACGCTGGCCGGGGCGCCGGAGGAACTGGTGCTGCCGTTCGACCGGCCCCGGCCGGCGGTGCCCTCCCGGCGGGGCGGGCTGGCCCGGTTCGCGGTGCCGGCCGCCCTGGTGGACGTGGCCGGCCGTCACGGCGCCACGGCGTTCATGGTCACCCAGGCGGCGGTGGCGCTGCTGCTGACCCGGCTGGGCGCGGGAAGGGACGTCCCGATCGGCACGGTGGTCGCCGGGCGGGCCGACGAGGCGCTCGATGACCTGATCGGGTTCTTCGTGAACACGCTGGTGCTGCGCACCGATACCTCTGGAGATCCCCAGTTCAGCGATCTGCTGGAGCGGGTGCGGGAGGTGGATCTGGCCGCGTTCGCACATCAGGACCTGCCGTTCGACCGGCTGGTCGAGGCGGCGAACCCGGCCCGGTCGCTGGCCCGCAACCCGCTGTTCCAGGTGATGCTGATCGCTGGGGCGGGCGAGGGCCGCAGCGCGCTTGAGCTGCCCGGGCTGGACTGCACGCCCGTGCCGGTGGCGACCGGCACGGTGAACATGGACCTGGTCTTCGACCTGAGCGAGATGCCGGGCGGGGGCGGGTGTCCTGGTGGGCTCGCCGGGGAGCTGCGGTTCGCCCTGGACGTGTTCGACCAGGGCACGGCGGAGTCGATGGCGGCCCGGCTGATGCGGGTGTTCGAGGCGGTGGCGGCCGACCCGGCGGTGCGGCTCGGCGCGGTCGATCTGCTCGCGCCGGGTGAGCGGCGGCAGATTCTCACCGAGTGGAATGACACCGCCTCGGCAGTGCCGGATTCGACCCTGCCGGGACTGGTGGAGGCGCAGGTGGCGCGGACGCCGGGTGCGGTGGCCCTGGCTGTGATACCGGCCGCTCCGGTCCCGGCTCCGGCTTTGGCTCCGGCGGCCGGGGAGCTGACCTATGCGGGACTGAACGAGCGGGCGAACCGGCTGGCCTGGTATCTGATGAGCCGGGGGGCTGGCCCGGAGCGAGTGGTCGCGCTGGTGCTGCCGCGTGGCGAGGCGGTGATCGTGGCGATGCTCGCGGTGGCCAAGACCGGAGCGGCCTATCTGCCGGTGGATCCGGGCCTCCCGGCGGCGCGGATCTCGTTCATGCTGGCCGACGCCTCGCCGGTGCTCGTGCTGACGGACGCGGCGGGCTCGGCGGCCCTGCCAGCGGCCGGGCCACCTCCGGTCGTTCTCGATGACCCGGCGGTGAAGGCTTCGGCCGCCGGATGCACGGCGCGGGATCTGACCGATGCGGACCGGCTGGCCCGGCTGCATCCGGCCCACCCGGCCTACGTCATCTACACCTCGGGCTCCACCGGCACCCCCAAGGCCGTCGTCGTGAGCCAGGCCGCTCTGGTCAACCTGGTGGCCACCCATGTGGCCATGCATGCCATCGGCCCGGACAGCAGGGTGCTGCAGGTCGCGTCGCTGAGCTTCGACACCTCGTCGGCCGAGATCTGGCGGGCCCTGGCCGCCGGGGCCACCCTGGTCATCCCGCCGGCCGGCCGGATGGGCAGCGAGCAGCTCGCCCAGCTCGTGGACGACCACGGCATCACGCATACCTGGGTACCGCCGGCCGTGCTGGCCGCGATGACTGCGGGCCGGCTGGCCAGCGTGGCGACGATGACCGTGGGCGGCGAGGCGGTCCCCGCGTCGCTGGCCGGTCCATGGGCGGCCGGGCGCACGATGCTGGTCGGCTACGGCCCGACCGAGACCACGGTGGCCGCAACGCATCACCTGGTACGGCCAGCGGACGCGACCCGGTCAGGCCCGCTGCCCATCGGCCAGCCGATCACCAACGTCCGGGTATTCGTGCTGGATGACCGCCTTGCGGTGCTGCCGCCCGGGGTGACCGGTGAGCTGTATGTGGCCGGGGTGGGCCTCGCGCGCGGGTATCTGGGCCGTGCCGGGCTGACCGCGGAGCGATTCGTGGCGTGCCCGTTCGGGCCGGCCGGGGCACGGATGTACCGGACCGGGGATCTGGTCCGCTGGACCGCCAGCGGTGCGCTCGAGTTCGCTGGCCGGGCCGATGACCAGGTGAAGTTGCGGGGCTTCCGGGTCGAGCTCGGTGAGGTCGCGGCTGTGCTGGCCGGGGCGCCGGGGGTGGGCCAGGCGGTGGCAGTGCTGCGGGAGGACCGGGCGGGCGGCAAACGGCTGGCCGGCTATGTGGTTCCGGCTGCCGGGGGTTCCGCGGGTGGGCTCGATGGCAGGCGGATCCGCGAGTGGGCGGCGGGGCGGCTGCCGGATTACATGGTCCCGGCGGCCGTGGTGGTCGTGGCGGAGCTGCCGCTGACCGTGAACGGAAAGCTGGACCGGGCCGCGCTGCCCGAGCCGGGCTACCAGACCGTGGCGTACGTGCCCCCGCGCACCGAGGCCGAGCGGGCCATGGCCGCGGTGTGGGCGGGCCTGCTCGGGATGGCGAAGATTGGTGTGGACGACAGCTTCTTCGAGCTGGGCGGCCACTCGCTGCTGGCGGCCAGGCTGGTCAGCCGGATCCGGGCAACGATGGGCCTGGAAGCGTCGGTCCAGGACGTGTTCGAGGCGCCGACGGTGGCCCGGCTGACCGCACGGCTGGCCGGCCATGGCACCCGGCGGGCCCGGCCAGCGTTGCGGCCGATGCGGCGGCCGGCCGGCGGACCAGGACCGGACGCACCGCTCACTCCGCCACCGGCCGCCAACCAGCCCCCAGCCGAGGGGGGCGCCTTTTGATGGTTCCGTTGTCGTTTGCGCAGCAACGGCTGTGGTTCCTGAATCGGCTGGAGGAACGTTCGGCGGCCTACAACATCCCGGTGGCGGTGCGGCTGGCCGGGGTCTTGGACCGGGTGGCGCTGCGGCTCGCGCTGGGTGATGTGGTGGGCCGGCATGAAAGTTTGCGGACGGTGTTTCCCGAGGTTGACGGGGTGGCCCAGCAACGGGTGGTAGAGGGTGCGCCGGAGCTTGAGCTGGTGGCGGCTGACGGTGAGGCGGAGCTGGCAGCGGCGGTGGCCAGGGCGGCGGAGTACCGGTTCGACCTGACCGCCGAGCTGCCGCTGCGGGTGTGGCTGTTCGCGTTGTCCCCGGCCGAGCATGTGCTGCTGCTGGTGCTGCACCACATCGCCGGGGATGGCTGGTCCATGGGGCCGATCGGCCGGGATCTGGCGGCGGCCTATGGGGCGCGGTGTGCGGGACAGGTGCCGGACTGGGAGCCGCTGCCGGTGCAGTACGCCGATTACACGCTGTGGCAGCGGGAGCTGCTGGGCGACGAGGCAGACCCGGCGAGCCTGGCCGCGGAGCAACTGGAGTACTGGCGGGAGGCACTGGCCGGGATCCCGCAGGAGCTGGTGCTGCCGTTCAGCCGGCCGCGCCCGGCGGTGGCGTCCTACCGGGGTGACCGGGTCCGGTTTGCGGTGCGGGCCGGGCTGCACCGTGCGCTGACGGAGCTGGCCCGGCGGCACCAGGTGACGGTGTTCATGGTGGTGCAGGCGGCGGTGGCGGTGTTGCTGACAAGGCTGGGAGCCGGGACGGATCTTCCGCTGGGGACACCGGTGGCGGGCCGGGACGATGAGGCGCTGGACGACCTGGTCGGGTTCTTCGTGAACACGGTGGTGCTGCGGACCGACACGTCCGGCGATCCGGGTTTTGACGAGCTGCTGGCGCGGGTGCGGGGAGTGGATCTGCCCGCGTTCGGGCATCAGGACCTGCCGTTCGAGCGGCTGGTGGAAGTGCTGAACCCGGCCCGGTCGCCGGCCCGCAACCCGCTGTTCCAGGTCATGGTCATGACGCGGGAGACCTCCGGCGTGCCGCTTGCGCTGCCCGGTCTGACTTGCTCGGCCGAGCCGGTAGAGCTCCCGGTCGCCAAGTTCGACCTCACCTTTGACCTGGCCGGGACGTGGGCGCCCGATGGTTCCCCGGGCGGTATGGCCGGGCAGGTGGAGTTCGCGGTGGACGTGTTCGACCGGGCCACCGCCGAGTCCGTCGCCGCCCGGCTGGTCCGCGTGCTGGAAGCCGTGGCAGCCGATCCGGCGGCGCGGATCAGCCAGGTGGACGTGTTCGCACCGGGGGAGCGGCACCGGGTTCTCGAGCAGTGGAACGACACCGCGATGGCGGTCCCGCCGCTGACGTTCGCCGGCCTGTTCGAGGCGCAGGCAGCCCGGACCCCGGGTGCGACGGCGGTGGCCTCGGCGGCCGGGGAGCTGACCTACGCACAGCTCAGCGAACGCGCGAACAAGCTGGCCCATCACCTGGCCGGCCTGGGCGCCGGGCCGGAACGTGTGGTCGGGCTGGCACTGCCCAAGGGCGAGCCGGTGGTCGTGGCGCTGCTGGCGGTGATGAAGACCGGCGCGGCCTACCTGCCCATCGACCCGGAGTTGCCGCCCGCGCGGATCAGGCTCATGCTGGCCGACGCGGCGCCGGTACTGGTGGTGACCGACCGGGCAACCTCCGCGGTCCTGCCCGATGGTGGCCCGCCGCGGCTGCTGGCCGATGACCCGGCTGTGGCAGCGGCCGTGGCGGCCCGGCCTGGCCGGGATCTGGCCGACGCGGACCGGACGGCCCCGCTGCGGCCGGCGCATCCGGCCTACGTCATCTACACCTCGGGCTCCACCGGCACCCCCAAAGGTGTCGTCGTCACCCACACCGGCCTGGCCAGCCTCGCGAGTGCGGCGCGGCAGCGGTTCCGGGTCGGGCCGGCCAGCAGGGTGGGGCAGCTGACGACGCTGAACTTCGACCCAGCGGTGCTGGCACTGCTGATGGCCTGGCCGGCCGGGGCCTGCCTGGCAGTGCCCCGGCATGGGCGGCTGGCCGGCCAGGAAATGGCCGGCGTGCTGGCCGAACTGCGGATCACGCACGCGCCCACGACACCTGCGGCGCTCGCGGGGGTGCCAGCCGGCTCCCTGCCGGGGGTGGAGTGCCTGATGGTGGGGGGTGAAGCATGCCCGGCCGAGCTGGCGGCCACGTGGTCGGCCGGCCGGCAGATGATCAACATCTATGGGCCGGCCGAGGCGACGGTGGCCACGACGTGGGCCACGCTGCGGCCGGCCAGCGGCGGCGCGGCGCCCCCGATCGGCGGACCTATCGCCAATGCACGGGTGTTCGTGCTCGATGAGTGGCTGAGCCCGGTGCCACCCGGCGTCGCGGGCGAGCTGTATGTCGCCGGGCCGGGACTGGCACGCGGCTATCTGGGCCGGGCTGCCCTGACGGCGGGACGGTTCGTGGCCTGCCCGTTCGGCCCGGCCGGGGCGAGGATGTACCGGACCGGCGACCTGGTGCGCTGGCGGGCCGACGGGCAGCTCGACTTCCTGGGCCGCACCGATGATCAGGTGAAGCTGCGGGGCTTCCGGGTGGAGCCGGGGGAGATCGCGGCGGTGCTGAGGCAGGCGCCGGGAGTGGGCCAGGCGGCGGTGGTGGTGCGGGAGGACTGGCCGGGGGACAAGCGGCTGGTGGGATATGTGGCTCCCGCGGGACTGGATGGCGGCCGGCTGCGGCGGTGGGTGGCCGGGCGGTTGCCGGATTACATGGTGCCAGCCGCGGTGGTGGTGCTGGCCGGGCTGCCGCTGACGGTGAACGGGAAGCTGGACCGGGCCGCGCTGCCGGTGCCGGACTACGGGGCGGGTCCGGCCGGAGAGTACGTGGCGCCGCGGACCCCGCAGCAGGAGATCCTGGCCCTGTTGTTCGCCGAGGTGCTCGGGGTGGACAGGGTTGGGGTGGACGACAGCTTCTTTGAGCTCGGCGGCCATTCGCTGCTGGCGACCCGCCTGGTCAGCCGGATACGGGCGGTGCTGGGCGCAGAACTCGGCATCCGGTCGCTGTTCGAGGCGCCGACGGTAACCGGCCTGGCCGGGGTGGTGGCGGGCGCCGGGCAGGCCCGCCGGCCGCTGGCCGCCGGGTCGCGCCCTGACCGGGTCCCGTTGTCGTTCGCGCAGTTGCGGTTGTGGTTCCTGAACCGGCTGGAGGGCGGGGCGGGTGCGTACAACATTCCGGTGGCGGTGCGGTTGTGCGGGGCGGTGGACCGGGTGGCGCTGGAATTGGCGGTGCGGGATGTGGTGGGCCGTCATGAGAGTTTGCGGACGGTATTTCCCGAGGCTGATGGCGTGCCGTGGCAACGGGTGCTGACGGGTGGGGCGGGGGTGGAGGTGGTGGAGGCCGGCGATGAGGCGGAGCTTGCGGCGGCGGTGACGGAGGCGGCGGCGCACGGATTCGACCTGACGGTGGAGCCGCCGCTGCGGGTGAAGCTGTTCGCGTTGTCCCCGGCTGAGCATGTGCTGCTGCTGGTGGTGCATCACATCGCGGCGGATGGCTGGTCGATGCGGCCGCTCGGGCGGGATCTGGCGGCGGCGTATCGGGCACGGTGCGGCGGCGCGGCGCCGGAATGGGATGCGTTGCCGGTGCAGTATGCGGATTACGCGTTGTGGCAGCGGGATCTGCTGGGCGATGAGTCTGACCCGGAAAGCTTGATCGCCGGCCAGCTTGGATTCTGGGCGAAGGAACTGGCGGGGGTGCCGGAGGAACTGGCGCTGCCATCGGACCGGCCCCGGCCGGCGGTGGCGTCCTACCGGGGCGGGCGGGTGCGGTTTGCGGTGCCTGCCTGGCTGCACGGGGGACTGGTGGAGCTGGCGCGGGGATGCCGGGTGACGGTTTTCATGGCGGTGCAGGCGGCGGTGGGGGTGTTGCTGACGCGGTTGGGTGCGGGGTGTGATCTTCCGCTGGGATCTCCGGTGGCGGGACGGGGGGATGAGGCGCTCGAGGACCTGGTCGGCTTTTTCGTGAACACGCTGGTGCTGCGGACCGATACGTCGGGGGATCCGGGGTTCGCCGGGCTGCTGGAGCGGGTGCGCGGGGTTGACCTGGCGGCGTTCGCGCATCAGGATCTGCCGTTCGAGCGGCTGGTGGAGGTGCTGAACCCGGGCCGGTCGCTGGCCCGCAACCCCCTGTTCCAGGTGATGGTCTCGGTCAGCGAGGCGCATGGCATGGTCCTGCGGCTGCCCGGCCCACGGTGCGCGCCGGAACCGCTCGATCCCGGCATTGCGAAGTTCGACCTGTCATTCGACCTGGTGGAGACGCGAACGGCCGGTGGCGCACCGGACGGGATGGCCGGTGAGCTGGAATTCGCCGCGGACCTGTTCGACCGGGGCACGGCCGAGTCGATCGCCGCCCGGCTGGTCCGGGTCCTCGAGGCGGTGGTCGCCGATCCGGCAGTGCGGGTCAGCCAGGTGGACATCTTCGCGCCCGGAGAGCGGCAACGGGTCCTGGAGGGGTGGAACGACACGGCGCCGGCCGTCCCGCCGCGGACGTTCCCGGAAGTGTTCGAGGCGCAGGCGGCGCAGGTCCCGGGGGTGGTGGCGCTGGCCTGGGCGGCCGGAGAGCTGACCTATGCGCAGCTCAACGAGCGGGCGAACCGGCTGGCCCATCATCTGGTCCGGCTTGGCGCGGGACCGGAGCAGGTGGTGGCGCTGGCGCTGCCCAAGGGCGCGCCCGCGATCGTGGCGCTGCTGGCTGTGGCCAAGACCGGTGCCGCTTACCTGCCCATCGACACCCGGCTCCCGGCCGCCCGGATCGCAGCTGTGCTGACCGACGTCGCACCGGTCCTGGTCGTGACCGACATGGCAACCTCCGCGCTGCTGCCCGGCGCGCGGCCGGCCCGGGTGCTGGCCGATGACCCGGCGACGGTGGCGGCCCTGGCGGCCTGCCCCAGCCGGAACCTGACCGACGCGGACCGGGCGGCCCCGCTGCGGCCGGCCCATCCGGCGTATGTCATCCACACCTCGGGCTCGACCGGCACCCCCAAGGGTGTGGTCGTCACCCACACCGGCCTGGCCAGCCTGCTGTCCAGCCAGCTCGCCGTGTCCCAGGTGACCAGGGACGCACGGATCCTGCAGCTCGCCTCGCTCAGCTTCGATGTCGCGACCGAGGATCTGCTCACCGCGTTCGGGGCGGGAGCCACCCTGGTGCTGCCGCCGCCCGGCGTGCTGGCGGGCGGCGAACTGGCCGACTGCCTCCACGGACACTCCATCACCCACCTCGAGATCTCGCCCTCGGTGCTGGCCAGCCTGCCGCCGCATCCGCTGCCCAGCCTGCGCGTGCTGAACGCCGGCGCCGAAGCCTGCCCGGCCGCACTGGTGAACCAATGGTCGCCCGGCCGGATCATGCTCAACTCCTACGGCCCGACCGAGACGACCATCACCTGCCTGATCAGCGAGCCGCTGACGGGTGGCTCGACGGCGGATCCGCCGATCGGGCGGCCGGTCGCGGGCGGCAGGGCCTACGTGCTCGACGGCCGGCTGCAGGCGGTGCCGCCGGGGGTGGTGGGCGAGCTGTATCTGGCCGGGCCGGGGCTTGCCCGGGGATATCTGGGCCGGGCTGCCCTGACGGCGGGACGGTTCGTGGCCTGCCCGTTCGGCCCGGCCGGGGAGCGGATGTACCGGACCGGCGACCTGGCCCGCTGGCGAGCCGGCGGGCAGCTCGAATTCGCCGGGCGGGCCGACGATCAGGTGAAGATACGCGGCTTCCGCATCGAGCTGGGCGAGGTGGAGGCGGTGCTGGCCCGGGCGCCCGGGGTGGGCCGGGCTGTGGTGGTGGTCCGGGAGGACCGGCCGGGGGACAAGCGGCTGGCCGGCTACGTGACCCCCGAGGCCGGCGCCCCGCCCCCGGATGGCGCGGCGCTGCGCGCGGAGGTGGGCAGGCTGCTGCCGGATTACATGGTCCCCTCGGCCGTGCTAGTGCTGCCGGCCTTCCCGCTGACCGTCAGCGGGAAGCTGGACCGCGCGGCGCTGCCCGTCCCGGACTACGCGGCCCCGGACTTCACCCCACCGCGAACCGCCGTGGAGCAGGCGATCGCCGGCATCTGGAGCCGGGTGCTCGGCATCGGCCGGATTGGCGTGCACGACAGCTTCTTCGATCTGGGCGGCCATTCGCTGCTCGCCACACGGGTGACCGGTGAGCTGCGGAAGGCCTTCGACGGTGCCGCCCGGCCGGTCAGCGTCATGGACATGTTCACCCACCCCACGGTGGCCGGGCTCGCGGCGCTGCTCGCCGCCGGGCACGGCGAGCCGGCCGGGCGCCGGTTGCTGTACGAGCTCACACCGCCGGTCACCAGCGGGGAACGGACGCTCTCCCTGGTGTGCGCTCCCTACGGCGGCGCCAGCGCCAGCGTGTTTCAGCCGTTGGCCAAGAACCTGCCGGCCGGTTGCTCGCTGTACGCGATCGAGGTTCCCGGCCACGACGCCGCGGTCGGCGGCGGGCACCTGCCGGTCGACCAGGTGGCCGAGCGGTGTGTCGCCGAAATACTCGAGCAGGTCCACGGGCGGCTGGTGCTCTATGGTCATTGCGGTCCCGGCGGCGCGCTCGCGGTATCCATCGCGCAGCGCCTCGAAGCCGCTGGGCGGCCGGTCGACGCCCTCTACCTGGGCGCCGTCTTCCCGTACGCGCAGCCGTCCGGCCGGATACTTGGCCCGCTGAGCCGCCTGCTCGACTCCGAACGGCTGCACAGCGACCGTAGCAACGCGAACTGGCTGCTGGGCATGGGCGGTGACATCGCTGACCTGGAGCCGGACCAGCGCCGTTTCATGATCCGCGCCATGCGCAGGGACGCCCGGCTCGCGCTGTCCTACTTCACCCGCCTGCTGGCCACCGGGACCCGCAGGCTGCGAGCACCGGTGATATCCGTGGTCGGCAGCCGGGATCCGGGAACCGACTACTATCAGGAACGCTTCCTGGAGTGGGGTTTCCTGTCCAACTCGGTCTCCGCCGTGGTGCTGGACGAGGCAGGCCACTTCTTCACCGGCCACCGCGCTGCCGAACTGGCCGAGATCGTGACCCAGGTCCACCAGGCGATCCCGGCGGGACAGACCGCCGCTCTCACCCGGAGCGGGCGTGGGCCGGGCGCGACCTGGTGGCTGCATGACAGCGTCACGGTCGCGGACGGGCCGGGCACCGAACCCGGTACGGCCGTTCATCCCGGCGTTACCGCCGGGCCGGGGACACACCCCGGTCATCGCCCCCCTGGGATGCGGCGGTTCGTCGCGGTCGCGCTCGGCCAGCTGGTGTCGATCACCGGATCGACCCTGACCGGGTTCGCACTGCCGGTATGGATCTACCTGCATACCGGCTCGCTGCAAAGGTTCGGGTTGCTCGCGGCCATCGGCGTCCTGCCTGGCCTGCTGCTCGGGCCGCTCGCCGGAGCCGTGGCCGACCGCAGCGGCCGGCGGCAGATCATGATCGCGAGCGGCCTCGCGGCTGGAGCCGCCGAGGTCGTGCTGCTCGTGCTGTCCTGGATCAGCGGGCTCCAGCTCTGGAACATCTATGTGCTGACCGGCCTCCTGTCCGCCGCCGTGGCATTCCAGCGGTCGGCGTATGCCTCGGCCATCCCGCAGATCGTGCCCAAGCGCTATCTCGGCCATGCGAACGGCATGGTGCAAGTGGGGCTCGGCTTCGGCCAGCTCATCGCGCCGCTGACCGGTGTCGGGCTGCTGGCCGCGATCGGCCTGCGCGGGATCCTGTCGGTGGACGTGGCCAGCTATGCCATCGCCGTCGGCATCCTGCTGTTCGTCAGGTTCCCGCCGCTGATGGCGCTGCAGCGGGCCGAGTCGCTGCTGGCCGAGATCGTCAACGGCTTCCGCTTCGCCCTTGGCCAGCGCAGCTTCCGGGCGATGCTCATCTTCTTCGCGGCGATCAACCTGGTGCTGACGCCGTTCTTCATCCTGCTCCCACCGCTGGTGCTGTCCTTTGCCCGGCTTCCGGAGGTCGCGGCTGTCACCGTGGCCGCGGGCACAGGGGGAGTCCTGTCCGGCCTGGCCATGAGCGTATGGGGCGGACCGGGACAGCGCCGCATGGCCGGTGTCTGCGTCAGCGTGCTGCTGGTGGCCCTGTTCGGCGCGCTCACCGGCCTGCGGCCGGATCTGGTTCTGGTCATGGTGGGCGCCTTCGGCATGGCATTCTCGCTCGGCCTGGCCAATGGCACAGTCGCGACCATCGTCCAGACCAAGGTCCCGCAGCGGCTGCAGGGCCGCATGTTCGCCATCAACCTGACCGTGGGCGCGGCGACCCAGCCCATCGCGTTCGCCGTCGTAGGACCGTATGGGACGCGGCTGCTGCGCCCAGTGATGACCGCGAGCGGGCCGGTGGGCGACACCGTGCGGGCCGTCTTCGGCGGCGGGCCCGCCCGGGCGATCGGGCTGCTCTACGCCGCCTGTGCCGTTGGGCTCGTTCTCGTCGTGTCCGGTGCATGGCGGACCCGCGCGCTCAGGCGGTTCGACGCCGAGGTGCCCGACGCTCTCGCCGACGACCTGCTGGGCATCGAGGCGATCAGATACCGCCGGCAGCACGCCAGCCTGACTGCGAACCCCCCGGCCCCAGCGGGCAAGGTGCTGGCCGGCAAGACAGCTAGGCCGGCGTCGACAGCGAAAGGCCGAACAGGCCCTTCGGATCCGTCCACCACGAGCGCAGGGTGAACCCGGCGGCCGCCAGTTCGGCCTGCACTCCCTCGCGGCGGAACTTGGCCGAGATCTCGGTCCGCATTTCCTCCCCGGCACCGAACTCCACGGTCAGGTCGATGGCGGGCAGCCGCACCCGCTGTGTGAAGGCCGAGCGCAGCCGCATCTCGATCCATTCGGCCCGCGGGTCCCACAGCGCCACGTGCTCGAAGGCGTCCAGATCGAAGTCGGCGCCCAGCTCGGCGTTGAGCACCGCGAGCACGTTCTTGTTGAACGCCGCGGTGACTCCGGCTGTGTCGTCATAGGCGGCCACCAGCGTGGCCGGATCCTTGACCAGGTCGGTGCCGAGCAGCAAAGTGTCACCCGCGCGCAGCTCCGCCCGGCTCCTGGCCAGGAATTCCGCCCGCTCGGCCGGCACCATGTTGCCGATGGTGCTGCCCAGGAAGGCGAGCATGCGCGGCGAATTCGCTTCGCCGGCTTCGGGCAGGCCCAGGCGCCGGTCGAAGTCGGACACCAGCGCGTGTATGGACAGGCCGGGGTACTCGGCCAGCAGGCCACGGGCGGCGGCCGCCAGGGCGGCCTCGCTGACGTCTACCGGAATGTAGCTGTGCAGCGTGCCGGCCTGGCGCAGCGCGTCAAGCAGCAGCCGGGTCTTGTCGGACGAGCCGGAGCCGAGCTCGACCAGGGTGCGCGCCTGGCTGGCCGCCGCGATCTCACCGGCGGCCGAGCGCAGGATCGCCCGCTCGGCGTTGGTCGGGTAATACTCCGGCAGCTCGGTGATCTTGTCGAAGAGTGCGCTGCCGGTGGCATCGTAGAACCACTTGGGCGGTAGCGACTTCGGTGACGCGGTCAGTCCCGCCCGGGCGTCCTCGCGCAGCGCCGAGGCGAGGAAGTCCTCCGGCAGCAGCCGGTCGATCCGCAGCCCGGTCATGCTCGCACCTCCCTCGGTGTCCGGTGTTTCCCGCCCGGATGCTCTGCCTCGCCGTCGCGGGCGGTCCTGAACCCGGCGAAGATCTGGCGCCGGATCGGGTAGTCCCAGTTGCGGAACGTCCCGCGGCAGGCCACCGCGCTCACCGCGAACGACCCGCCGCGCAGCACCTTGTACTCCGGGCCGAAGAACACCTCGGAGTATTCCCGGTACGGCCAGGCGGAGAATCCCGGGTAGGGCAGGAAATCGCTGGCCGTCCACTCCCAGACGTCGCCGATGAGCTGGCGCGCCCCGCAGGCCGCCGTCCCTTCCGGGTACGATCCGGCCGGGGCGGGCTGCAGGTGCCGCTGGCCCAGGTTGGCGTGCTCCGGCCCGGGCGAGGCATCTCCCCAGGGGTAACGCCGGGACAGCCCGGCCGCCGGGTCGAACCTGGCGGCCTTCTCCCATTCAGCCTCGGTGGGCAGCCGGCGCCCGGCCCAGCGGGCGTAGGCGTCGGCCTCGTACCAGCAGACGTGCATCACCGGCTCGGCCGGCGGCACCGGTTCGGTCACGCCGAACCTGGTCCGGACCCACTGGCCGTCCCAGCGCCAGAACAGCGGCGCTGACAGGCCCGCCCGCTGCCGGTGCTCCCAGCCCGCCGGGCTCCACCAGCGCTGCTGGCCGTAGCCGCCGTCGGCGATGAACTCCGCGTAGGCGGCGTTGGTCACCGGCACGGTGTCGAGGAAGAACGGCGCCACCTGCACCTGGTGCGCCGGGCGCTCGTTGTCCAGGGCCCAGGCCTCGGTTGAGGTGCCCAAGGTGAACGGCCCGCCGGGTACCAGCACCTCCGGCGGCAAGCCCAGCGCGTCCGGTGGCGGCGGTCCCGGCGGCGGCGCAGACAGCACCGGCGCGCCCTTCCTGAGCTGATGGGTGACCAGCATGGTCTCGTCGTGCTGCTGCTCGTGCTGGGCGATCATGCCGAACGCGAACCCGCTGGTGACCAGGCGGGAACCGGTGAGCGGCGCCGCTTCGAGCAGGTCCAGTGCCCGGCCGCGCACCTGCCTGGCGTACCGTCTGGCCTGCGCCGGGGCCAGCAGCGGCAGGCTCGGCCGCTCGGACCGGGGATGCTCGAACGCGTCGTAGAGCGAGTCGATCTCCGGGTGCATCGGCTGCTGCCCGCCGACCGTGCGCAGCAGCCACATCTCCTCCTGGCTGGCGATGTGCGCGAGGTCCCAGACCAGCGGCGACATCAGCGGTGAATGCTGGCGGACCAGGTCGGCGTCGTCCACGCAGCCGGTCAGCCCGAGGGTGCGCGCCCGGGCGGCGGCCAGTTCCGCCGCGATCCGGTCCCGCAGTGCCTGCCCGTCCAGTTCGCGCAGTGCCGCCGTAGGGCGTGGTTCCGGCCTAGAAAGCTCCGTAGGGCGTGGTTCCGGCCTGGAAGGCTCCGTAGGGCGTGGTTCCGGCGAAGAAAGCGCCCCATGCGCTGTCATCTGCTCTCCTTCAGCCTGTCGTCAGCGGGGCATCGGTTGTGCAGCACATAACGCTCGGCGAACGCGGCGACCGCGTCCCGGATCCCGGCGGGCGCGCCGGCCCGGCCCAGCGCGGCGTCGGCGGCTTCAAAGCAGGCCTTGCTGGCCCGGCCGATGCCGGCGTCCGTGGGCCCGTGCCGCGCCGCCCGCAACCACGGGTTCGCGTCGGAGGTGTTTTGATGAGCTCTTTTCACGGTGCCATTGGCCCAGATGGGCTCCGTGGCCGCCATCGCGGCATCGGCCGCCTTCGGGTCATCCACCAGGGCGGTCACGACCGCCGCCGGGACGACCCAGCCGTCCGCAGGCTGTGCGTCGATCATGCGCAGCTCCAGATGTCCCTGCGGCCGTACCGGAGGAAAAAGGGTGGACAGGTGGTAGGTCAGGTCGTCGGCGGTGGGCCTGCGCTCACCGGCCCCGCGCAGCCAGCCGCGGAAGGTCAGCCCGGGCGGCGCGGCCCAGCCGGCCTGCCCGTTGCGGCGGATGCACATCAGCTCGGCGTCCAGCGCGAACCTGGCCCAGGCGTCGCGGGGATCGGGATCCTCACCGCCCAGCCGGGAACCCGTGGGCTCGGCGCCGGCGGGCGCCTTGGTCCGGACCGGATCCAGCCGTGCCCACACGGCCTGCCTGGCGCATCGCCAGCCGGCCCGCAACGGTGAGTTGGCGAACGCGGCCACCAGCACCGGCCCGATGGCGTGCACCAGCCGCCAGCGCGACCGGTAGCTGTTCGTGCCCTGACCGTCGTGGCCGGCGTCCAGGCACACCTGCACGGACGCGGTGTTGCACATCATCACCCGGCCCCAGGGCCCACGGCGGTCGAAGAATTTCTCCATGGCCGTGTAGCGCGGCAGGTCGAGCACGCGCCGTGGCGGACGGATGGGATCCAGGCCATGCCCGGACAGCCGCAGGCCAGCCGCCCGGGTGGCGTCCCGCAACGTGGCCAGATCGGCACCGGCGGCTTCGACGCAGCCGCCGAGACTGGTGGCGGGCGCGGAGCTAAGCTCCAGCTGGCCGCCTGGTTCGGTACTGAGCTTTCCGCCACCGGGAAGAACAGTGTGAGGATTCCCGGTGGTGAGGCCGGCCACGGCCTGCATGACCCGGTCCGCCTGAACCCGGAGCGCCGGGTCGCGACGGTCGCTGACCAGCCATTCGAGTTCTACGCCGACCCGCCCGGGAGGGCCGGTCTTGAAGCAGATCCCGTGGATGTGCGCCTCCGCGTCCTCCTCGGACAGCGGCGCGCCGCCGGGCGCTCCGGGCCCATCGGCGGCCAGGGCCGCCGCGCCACGATGCGGCGGCATCCATGCGGCAGATCCCCGGATGACCGTGGGGCCAACCGGGGAGTGGTGGTTCCCGTCGCTGGTCAGGGCGCGGATGCTCCGTTCTGGTCGCAGCGTATGGTCGCCATCTCTACCCTGTCGCACGCGCCGAAGCCCCTGTGGCTCAGGGGACGGGCGTCCCACACAAAACCACCGTATCCGGACCCCCCGACAAAATTTTCCACCGGGTCCAGGGTCCACGTTCACAGTCCGTTACCAACAGCGCCGACGACGTAACACGCCGTGATAACGCGTGTGGCCGCTCCAGGCCGTTGTGTCTGGCAGGATGGTAACGCGATGAAATCCCCGTCCCGTCTGCTTCCCTGGGCACGCCGGGGCAAGTCGGAGGACCTGCCCGCGGTGATCGGCACCGCGCGCCTGGACCGGATGACGAAGAACCTGACCAAGCGGCTGTGCCCGGGCGACGTCGCGATCATCGACCACCGCGATCTGGACCGGGTGAGCGCCGACGCGCTGATCAGCTGCCAGGTCGCCGCCGTGATCAACGCATCGCCCAGCATCAGCGGCCGCTACCCCAACATGGGCCCGCACATGCTGGTCGAGGCCGGCATTCCGCTGGTCGACAACGTCGGGCCGGACATCTTCGCCCGGGTGTCGGAGGGCCAGACCGTCTGGCTGGACGGAGACGCGCTGTACCGGGCCGACGAAATCATCGCCAAGGGTGCCCTGCAGACCCCGGAGTCGGTCGCCGAGGCCGAGACCGAAGCCAAGGCTGGCCTGTCCACCCAGCTCGAGGCGTTCGTCGCCAACACCATGGAATACCTCAAGCGCGAGCGCGAACTGCTGATCGAGGGCGCCGGGGTCCCCGAGTTGCGCACGAAGCTGCAGGGCAGGCACGTGCTCGTCGTGGTCCGCGGCTACCACTACCGCGAGGATCTGGCCGTGCTGCGCGGCTACATCCGTGAGTACAAGCCGATCATGATCGGTGTGGATGGCGGCGCGGACGCCCTGCTCGAAGCCGGTCACCACCCGGACATCATCGTCGGCGACATGGATTCGATCTCCGACAAGGCGCTCGGCTGCGGTGCCGAGCTGGTCGTGCACGCCTACCCGGACGGCAGGGCACCGGGCCTGGCCCGGGTCCAGGAGCTGGGCATGGCGAGCACGCAGTTCCCCGCCGCGGGGACCAGCGAGGACGTGGCACTGCTGCTCGCCTACGAGAAGGGCGCGAGCCTCATCGTCGCGGTCGGCACCAGGTTCTCACTGGTGGAGTTCCTCGACAAAGGGCGGTCGGGGGCCGCCAGCACGTTCCTGACCCGGCTGCGGGTGGGCGGCACACTGGTCGAGCCCAAAGGGGTCAGCCAGCTCTACCGCAGCCGCATATCCGGCTGGTCTTTGGTCGTGCTCGTGCTCGCCGCGGTGGCGACCATCGCGGTGGCCATCGTATTCTCCCCGGCCGGGCCCATCCTGCTCCGGTATCTCGGATCGAAGTGGGATGGCTTCGTCTACTGGCTAACCGGACTGTTCTAGTGATCAATTTCCGTTATCACGTTGTCTCCATCGTCGCCGTGTTCCTCGCCTTGGCGGTCGGCATCATCCTGGGCGCGACCGAGCTGCGCGGCACCGCGCTCGACGCGCTCAACCGGACCTCCAACGACCTGGCCAACGAGCTCAACGCGGCGCGCGTGCAGAACCGCACCCTCCAGCAGGAGGTGACCGGGGATCAGGGGTTCGGGCAGGCGGACATGGCCCGGCTGCTCGACGGCCTGCTCAGCAACCAGCGCGTGGTGCTGGTCGGCGCGCCGGGGGCGCCCGGGGCGGTGACCAACGGCCTCACCGCGGCGCTGCGCCAGGCCGGTGCCACGGTGACCGGACAGGTCAACCTGCAGCCCAAGCTGCTCGACGACAGCGAGAGCAATCAGCAGTTCCTCAGCACGCTGGTCCAGACGCTGGCCTCGTCGAACTCGGCGCCCAGCAACGGCACCCCGCTGCAGCAGGCCGCGCAACTGCTCGGCGGCGCGATCCTGACCAAGAACAGCCCGTCCAGCAGTTCCAGCAGCGGCAATCCCGGCGAGTCATCCACCACCCGGCAGGACGTCCTGTCCAGCTACGGCCAGGCCGGGCTGCTCAGCGTCAGCGGCCCGCTCAGCGTCGCGGGACAGCCGACCGCCCCGGCGACCCTGGCGGTCGTGGTCGCCCCGGCTACCCCGCCATCCGGCGGGGTAGCCGACCCGGCGAACCAGGGCCTGATCACCCTGGCCCAGGAGCTGAACACGGCGGGTCTCGGCACGGTGATGGCCGGCTCGATCAGCGGATCCGTGAGCGGCAGCGCGATCAACGCGCTACGGTCGAGCAGCGCCGGGTCGCTGATCTCGAGCGTGGACGACGCCGACACGGTGATCGGCCAGATCGTGGCCGTGCAGGCCCTGGCCCAGGAGCTGACCGGCCACAAGCCGGGCAGCTACGGCGACGGGCCGGGGTCCAGCGGCGCCGGGCCAAGCCCAGCCCCCAGCCCGTCCGCGACCACCAGCACGCAGGTGACCGGCGCCACGCATTCCGGGGGGACCACAAGCTCGGGCAAGAAGTAGTCAAAAGGGAAGACATGAGCAGCCGCAGGACCATCAGGACCCCTAGCCGGGCGGCCGCAGCCGGTGCCGCCGCTGGGTGGAAGTCCGGCCAGAAAAGCGCCGTAGGGTGGAAGCCCGGCCAGGCAAGCACTGCCGCACTCGCCGGTGCCGCGATGTCGGCCGCGGCCGCCCGGGCCGCCTACGCCGCCTTCAACCGCTGGCCACCCGGTGGCCGGGCCACCTGGATGCGGACCAACCACCGGGGCGACGAGCTCACCCTGGCCGAGGGGCCCGCCGCCGCGCTGTCGGCCGCCGCAGCCGCGGCGCTCACCCCCGGACTGCCGGGGCGCACCCGGGCGGCGCTGTCGGCCGCCGGACTGGGGGCGGCGGCGTTCGGCTGCTACGACGACCTGGCGGGCAGCGGCGGCCGGCGCGGTTTCCGCGGCCATCTGGGGGCGCTCGCCCACGGTGAGGTGACCACCGGCGCGGTGAAGATCCTGGGTATCGGCGCTACCGGGGTGGCCACCGGCGCGCTGCTCGGCGGCTCGCCGGTGGACGTCTCGGTCAACTCGGCGCTGACCGCCGGGGCAGCGAACCTGCTCAACCTCTTCGACCTGCGCCCCGGCCGGGCAATAAAGGTGGCGCTGCTCGGCGGGACGCTGCTGACCGCCGGGGCACCCGGGCGCTCGCGGCGGAGCGTGACCCGCGCCCTGGCCGCCCCGGTGGGCGCGGCGCTGTCGATGCTGCCCGAGGACCTGGGGGAGCGGGCCATGCTCGGCGATGCCGGCGCCAACGCGCTCGGCGGCATGATCGGTGCGGCCGCCGCGATCGGCCTGCCCCGGCCGGCGCGGATCGCGGTGCTCGCCGGGATCGCCGGGCTGACCGCCGCCAGCGAGGTGGTCAGTTTCACCAAGGTCATCGAGCGGACGCCGCCGCTGCGCTGGCTCGACATGCTGGGCCGCCGGCCAGTGGCCGCGCCCGCCGCCAAGCCGGCCGCCGCACCGGACGGGCAGGGCACCGGCGACGGCGCATGGCCCCCGGTGGTCATCCCGGAGCAGGCCGCCGCCGACCTCCCGTGACCGCCCCGGCTACCGACCGGGGGACAGTGAAACAGGGGGCCCGCAGCGGCGCTGGGATCGGCCGTTCCGCCCTGCTCATCGGTGTGATCACCGGCGTGGCCAACGTCGTGGGCTTCGGCCGGCAGCTTGTGTTCGCCCACACCGTGGGCGCCACCCCGCTGGGCACCGCCTACGCGACCGCGAACCAGGTGCCCAACATCATCTACGCGATCGTGCTGGGCGGCGCGCTCACCGGCATGGTCGTGCCGGTGCTGGCAGGCCCCGCGCTGGCCGGGGGGAAGGCCGAGACCCGGCAGACCTCGTCGGCGCTGATCACCTGGACGCTGCTGCTGCTCGTCCCGGTCAGCGTGGCCGTCGCGGTGGCGGCGCATCCGGTGGTGTCGCTGCTGCTGGGGCACCCGGCCCCGCGCGGCGCGGACCCCAGCATGCTGGCATCCGGATCCCGGATGCTGGCCGTCTTCGCCCCGCAGATCGCGCTGTACGGGCTGGCCGTCGTCGGCTACGGCATCCTGCAGGCGCACCGCAGGTTCGCCGCGCCCGCGCTGGCGCCGGTGCTGTCCAGCATCGTGGTGGCCTCGGCATACTTCCTCTTCGTGCCGCTGGACCACGGGCGGCCGATCACCGCCCTGCCGCGCCCGGCAGAGTTGATGCTGTCGATCGGCACCACGGCCGGAGTAGCCGCGCTCGCCGTCACCGCGCTGGTCCCGGTGCACCGGCTCAAGCTCGGCCTGCGGCCCGCCCTGCACTTCCCGCCCGGCGTCGCGGCCAGGGTGCGCTCCCTGGCCATCGCCGGGATCGCGGCCGTGATCGCGCAGAACGTGAGCACGGCGGTGGTCATCGTGCTGGCTAATATTTACGGTGGCTCCGGCGCTCTGGTCCTGTACAACTACGGCTGGCAGGTCTTCTTCGTCCCCTACGCCGTGCTGGCCGTGCCGATCGCGACCAGTGCGTTCCCGGTTCTGTCCGCATCTGCCGCAAGCACCGGCACGGGCACCGCAGCGCCGGAAGGCAAGCAGGCCGGCCCGGCGCCAGATCCGGCCGGGGATACCGCGGCCGGCCCGGCCCCGGACGCCACCTCCGGTGGGACTGCCAGCCCGCCAGACTTCGACCGTGCCGTCGCCTCGTCCACCCGGGCGGGCATGCTCGCGTCCTGGCTCGGTGTCGCCCTGCTGGCTGGCGCTTGCGTGCCGGCGGCCCGGGTGTTCCTGTCCCACAACACGGTGGCCGACCGTGGGTCCGCGACCGAGCTGGCCTGGGCGCTGGCCGCGTTCGCGCCGGGCCTGGCAGGTTTCGGCCTGGCCGCCAACCTGTCCCGGGCCCTGTTCGCCTGCCGCCGGACCAAGATCGCGGCCGCCGCCGTCACCGGCGGATGGATCCTGGTGATCGCGGCCGACCTGATCATCGTCCCGCTGGTCTCGCGGTCCTGGGTCGTCCCCGCCCTCGGCCTCGGCAACACCATCGGCCTCACCGTGGCCGGTGCAGCCCTGGCCGCCGCCATCCACCGGACCCGTGGCCGCGCCGCGCTGCGCGGCGTCCCCAGAGCCGGCGCCGCCGGGCTGGCCGGCGCCCTGGCCGGGGCCGCGGCAGGCGCCGGACTGTCGGCGGCCCTGCGCGTCTACGGCTTCCTGCCCAACGCCGGCGTGGTGCTGCTCGCCTGCGTCTGCGTGGTCCTGGCCTTTGCCCTGGTTGTCCTCGCCCTCGATGGAGGCGAAATGCGCTCACTCCTGACCCGGGCCGGAGCGAGGCTGGGCCGGTGAAGGTCGCTTACGTCCTGGGCACCTCAGCAGGCGGCACCGCGCGTCATGTCCGTATGCTGGCCGATGGCCTGGCCGGGCGGGGTGTCACCGTCAGCGTGTACGGCCCAGCCGGCACCTGGGCTTTCACCGGTGAACCGGGAGGTCCAGACTTCACGGCGGTCGAGATCGCGGACCGGCCCAGGCCGTCACGTGACCTGGTGGCGGTGCGGCGGCTGCGCACGCTGTTCGCCCGGTCACGGCCCGACGTGGTGCACGCGCACGGGATGCGGGCGGGTGCGCTGGCCGCGCTCGCGGTGGCCAGCACCAGATACCGGCCCAGGCTGGTCGTCACCGTGCACAACGCCGCCCCGGCCGGCGGCCTCACCGGGGCGGTGTACCAGTTCCTGGAGCGCCTCGTCGCCCACCGGGCCGACCAGGTGCTGTGCGTGTCCAGCGACCTGGAGTCGCGGATGCGCGGGCTGCGAGCCAGACGGGTGGCCCGCGCCCTCGTGCCCGCGCCTCCTGCCCAGGCCGCCGCCACCGCGGACACGCTTACCGGGCTGCGGGCCGAGCTCGGCGCGGGCGGTGCGCCGGTCGTGCTTACTGTGGCCAGGCTGGCCACACAGAAGGGCCTGGACACGCTGATTGACGCGGCGGCCCGCTGGCGTGACCGCGACCCGGCACCACTCCTGGTCATCGTCGGCGAGGGACCGCTGGAGGCGGAGCTGACCAGGCGTGCCACCGCGGCCGCGGTGAACGCACGCTTCCTCGGCCGCCGCCGCGACGTGCCCGCCCTGATGGCCGCCGCGGACGTCTTCGTGCTGCCCAGCGTCTGGGAAGGCCAGCCACTTGCCGTGCAGGAGGCGCTGCGGGCTGGTCTGCCGCTGGTAACCTCCCGGGCCGGCGGCATCCCCGGCCTCACCGGGGAGGATGCCGCACTGCTGGTGCCGCCGGGCGACGCCGCGGCCCTGGCCGGGGCGGTCGCCTCAGTCCTGGACGACCCCGCCCTGGCCACGCGGCTCAGCGAGGCCGCCGTCAAACGCGCCCAGACCCTCCCCTCCGAGCAGGACGCCCTCGACGCGGCACTAGCCGCATACCAGACCCTCCAGGGCTGTCATGACCGCGCGCGTCGCGAGATCCCTTGACAAATCCGCCGCGCGGTGTGGTGAAATTTCACATAGAACTGTGGCGCATGCCGCCACGCCCCGAGTTCTGTGCTGTGGCGGCGCTTCTCCCCGGCTGGAGAGCACATGGACAGACGACAGATGCGCGGGGCGCTGGGAGCGCTGGCGGCGGCAGTGACCCTAGCCGGGCTGCTCGGCGCGCCTGCCGGCGCCGCGGCTGAATCTTCCGGCGTGACAGGGCAGGCCGGGCCGGCCGGGTCGCCGTACCCGTGCTCGACCGGTGACAATACCGGGTTCCAGCCGGCCACCGGCCTGGCCGTGGACGTGTCCGCGATCGGGTGGCTGGGGAACGACCAGGGCGCTGTTGCGTGCCTGGGCGGGAGTTTCTACGTCCAGAATGGGATCGACACCACCTACGGCTACGGCGTGTACAACTACTCGCCGACCACCTGGACCGAGGCCGGCGGCTACTTGCCGGCCCTGGTGACCGGCTTCACCGACCGGGGCGCGCACGTGTCGATCACCAACTTCGGCGACCGGGTCTTGCTCGATGGTCACGCCTATGTCGCGATCTACAGCCAGGTGGCCGTGCACAACCCGACGGCGCATCCGGTGAGGGTCAACCCCGAGCCGTCGCCGGGCCTGCTGCCGCTCAACCAGGCGCCGAACACCGTGCCGCCCGGCCGGACCGTCGACCACGACTACGTCGTCGCGTCGGACCGGTTCGGGAACAGCTATCCGTGGCCCACCGCTTCGCAATTGGAGCACGCTGGCAGCTGGGCCGGGCACTTCGCGCACATGCGGGCTTTCTGGAACGCCCGGCTCTCTGGGATCACCCAGCTTTCACTTCCTGACCCCCAGCTTGCCGACGCCTATAGGGCGGGCTTCATCTACACCCAGATCGACCGCAGCGGGAATCAGCTCGACACGGGCACCAACGGCTACCACGCCGAGTATGAGCACGACGTGATCGGCATCCTCGCCAATATGTTCAACGAGGGCGACTTCTCCGGCGCCCATGCCCTGCTGAACGAGGTCGACACGGTCGTGGGCACCAACGGCCAATACGCCGACGGGCTGTGGACCTACCCGTGGCTGTGGGCCATATACCTGGAAAAGACCGGTGACCTGGCCTTCCTGAAGCAGCACTTCACCAAGCCAGGGCCGCTGGGTGCGGCGAAGCAGCCGAGCATCGAAGCCACCGCGCACCAGACCGCCGCGGACCGTACCGGTCCCGGCGGGATAATGGAGGAGACCAGCGACATCGACGCGAACGGCTACTGGACCAGCGACAACTTCGAGTCCTTGCTGGGCCTGGCGTCGTATGTTTACCTGGCGAAGGCGATCGGGAACCAGGCGCAAGCCAGCTGGGGCGAGAACGAGTATGCGAGCCTGCAAAAGGCGGTGGACGCCACGCTCGCCCATACCGTGGCCACCTACCATCTGGACTACCTGCCGTGCTCGATGGTCGAGCCGAACAGCTACAACCGCTGCGCCGACCCGCTGGACGGGAACTGGGCCGCGCCCGGCGTCTACACCAACGAGGCGTGGCACGGCTACCTGATGGGCGCCAAGGTGTCCGGTCTGGCGGGGCGGAGCATGGCCGCATGGCTCGACAGCACCCTGAGCCACGGATTCGCCGGGACCGCAGGCGTGGTACCGCCCACCACCTTCGGCGGTTACCCGGGCGAAGGTTTCTACTCGACCACCTACAACGCGGGCTACGGGGCATGGGGAATCGGCAGCACGCGCTACCGGGACGAGTCGATCCTGGCGAACGAGTTCATGCTCGCCAACGACCAGTCCGGCCCTTATGCGTGGTGGGAGGGATCGGCGGCACCGGCCGATACGACGCCGTGGATCGGCAACCATCCGTCCTCGGCCGGCGGCGCATCACCGCACTCATGGGGTATCTCGCTCGCCGCGCAGGGCCTGCTCGACTCCCTGGCCTCTCAGATGGCGAACGGGACGCTGATTGCCGGGCGGGGAGTCCCCAACAGCTGGCTGGCCCCGGGCAAGTCGATCAACGTGTCGAACTTCCCGGTCACCGACGGCCACCGGCTGGGCCTGCACATCGCCTCGACGGGCCACGCGGTCAGCCTCAGCCTCAACGGCACCCCATCCGGGCCGGTCGTCTTCGACCTGCCGGCCTTCGTCAACAACATCGCCGGGACCTCCACCGGCCAGGTGAACGAGGCCGCTGGGACCGTCACGATCGCTCCTGGAACCCCGTCCGTGACGGTCCGCCTCCGGCACCTCCAGCTCACGCCGGCCGCGACATCGCTGCGCGCCGACCCGGCCTCGGCCATCCACGTCGGCGCCGGCGGCTCGACGACGGTCACCGCCACATTCGGCGACAGTGGCCCAGGTGCCGTCCGCGGCCTGCGGCTGGCCGTCGAGGCACCGCACGGCTGGCGGGTTACCCCGCTCGGCTCGCCGGCCGCGGCCAGCGTGGCCGCCGGCACGACCGTCACAGGGCGGTGGCGCCTTACCGCCCCTCGGGGCCGGTCCCGCACCGTCACGGCGGCCCTGGCCGTCCGCGCCGCCTATACCGACGCCACGACGGGCCAGCGCGAGCTGGCGGCCGTCCGGGAACTCGGGCCGCCGGGTATCTCCCGCCTGTCGGCGAGAAGGGCCGCCGCCGGCGAGATCGTAACGGTCGAAGGGTCGGGCTTCGGCCGGTCCCAGGGGACGTCGAGCGCGCTGCAGCTCACCGACCAGGGCATCACGTGGAGCGCGCCGGGAACGATCCCCACCTTGCGGGTCCTGCAGTGGGCCGATCAGCGGATCGTCTTCCAGGTCCCCACGCCGAGCGGCCCGGGCGGTGACACCTACCACGTCGTTCCGGGAACGACCGCCGCGCTGCAGGTGACCACGGTGGGGGGAGAATCGAATGCGGTCAGCCTCCCGATCGTCTCGGGTTGAAGATCTCTCGGTGCTTGACTGAACCCGGGCTCAGCCAGAAGGCTGTCCATCCCCGTCACGTTCCTCAATGACGGTGATCGCGCAGGCCGCCCGCGGTGGGAGTGAGTGCTACCGCCGCGGGGCGCGGGCAGTGGCCGGTGAGCCGGGCCGGGCCGGTGCAGGGCGGCTGGACCGGTAGGTGTGTGATGGCCGTAAAGGAGGAAGAGCATTGACCGAAGCCTTGCGAGCCTTCACGGCCCTGCTGGATGACGCGGCCGTCTTCCCGCCGGGAAACCTGCCGCTGGCTGACGCGGTGACCGCCCACTACGGCCACCGGCACAGCGCATATGCCGAGCTGGTCGGGCCGCTGGTGCTGCCCGCTGCCGCGCTGGGTGGGCTGGCGCCGCTGCTGGAGCCGGGCACAGCCCCGCTGGCGGTCAGCGTGACACTGCCGGGTGAGCCCGCCGCGGTGTCCCCTGCCGTCGCCGCGGCAGCCGCGCTGGACACGGTGACTTTGGCTGCGGTGGAGACGCCGCTGGCGGCCGGCGCCGGGATTGGTGAGCTGCTGGCCGCGCTGGATGCCGCCCTGCCGGACAGCGTCACCGGCTATGTCGAGGTGCCCCGCGACGAGCGCGGCGTTACCGTGCTGGACGCGCTGGCCAGCTCACGGTACCGGGCCAAGTTCCGCACCGGCGGCCTGGTGCCCCAGGCCCACCCCAGCGAGGCCGAACTGGCCAGAACGCTGACCGGGGCGGTCGCGCGCGGGCTGGCCTTCAAGTGCACCGCCGGGCTGCACCACGCGATCCGGCACACCGATGGCGACCTGGAGCAGCACGGCTTCCTCAACGTGCTGCTGGCTACCGAGGCCGCGCTGCGCGGCGCGGCGCCCGAAGAGCTGGCCGCGCTGCTCGCCCGGCGGGACGCCGCGGTCGCGGGTCAGGTGGCCGGGCTGGGACCCGGGCGGCTGGCCGCCGCCCGGGCCAGCTTCACCTCCTTCGGCACCTGCAGCGTGACCGGCCCGCGCGACGACCTCATCCGGCTGGGCCTGCTGCCCACAAGGGCGGCCGCCTGATGGCCCGGGTGGAGATCCCCGCGGATTCGGCGTTCGGGCTGGCCAACCTGCCCTATGGTGTGTTCGCCCCGGCCGGCGGCCCGCCCAGGGCCGGGGTGCGGATCGGCGGCCAGGTGCTCGACCTCGCTGCCGCGCTCGGCGACCCGGTCTTCGCCGGGCCGGCGCTGAATCCATTCCTGGCTCAGGGGCCAGCCCGCTGGCGCGAAGTCAGGCAGCAGCTCATCTCACTGCTCGCCGGGGAGCCCGGGCCGCCGGAGGCCGCGCTGCACCCGCTGGCCGAGGTCAGCCTGCTGCTGCCGGCCGAGGTCGGCGACTACGTGGACTTCTACGCCAGCGAGCACCACGCCAGCAACATCGGCCAGCTCTTCCGGCCCGGCGCTGAGCCGCTGATGCCCAACTGGAAACACCTGCCGGTCGGCTACCACGGCCGCTCAGGCACCGTGGTGGTCTCCGGCACCCCGGTGGTCAGGCCACGAGGCCAGCGCAAAGCACCGGCCGACGACACCCCCACCTACGGGCCCTCCCGGCGGCTCGACATCGAGGCCGAGGTTGGTTTCGTGGTCGGCACCGGCTCCACGCTCGGCCAGCCGGTCGCGCTCGGCGAATTCGCCGGCCACGTCTTCGGCGTCTGCCTGGTGAACGACTGGTCGGCCCGGGACCTGCAGGCCTGGGAGTACGTGCCGCTGGGCCCGTTCCTGGGTAAGTCCTTCGCCACCTCGGTGTCGCCGTGGATCGTGCCGCTGGCCGCGCTGGCGCACGCCAGGGTCGCCCCGCCCCCCAGGGACAAGCCACTGCTGCCCTACCTGGCCGACGACGGCGCTGCGCCGTGGGGGCTGGACCTGACCCTGGAGGTGCGGCTGAACGGGCACCTGGTGTCCAGCCCGCCATACGCCACCATGTACTGGACCCCAGCACAGATGCTCGCGCACATGACCGTCAACGGCGCCTCGGTCCGTCCCGGCGACCTGTTCGCCTCCGGCACGGTCAGCGGCCCACGGCCAGACCAGCGCGGCTCGCTGATCGAGCTGAGCTGGGGCGGCCGCGACGTCCTGACGCTACCCGACGGCACCACCCGCACCTTCCTGGAAGACGGCGACGAAGTGAGCATCAGCGCCACCGCGCCCGGTCCGGACGGTGCCAGGATCGGCTTCGGCGAGGTGACCGGCCGGATCCTGCCACCGCGCGGTTAATCAGCGGGCTCGCCAGCACACCTCCAGCCACTGACGTTCATCTCAGTTCGGCGCGCCTCGCCGGGTGCCGCCCGGAAGCGTCAGCTTCTCTTCGCCGTGTTGCTCCAGTAGTAATGGGCGTTGTCGATGTAGAGGTGGTAGGGATCGGCGTGGGAGTCCCCGTCGACCTGGACGGCGGCCACCAGCCCCGGCCCGCTCGACGAATCGGGCGGGAACGTGTACTGGGTCAGCGAGTGCGTCGTCCCATGGATGATGAAGTCCAGGTAGTGCACCTGGCCGCCAATGATGTTGCCGTCGATCGTGAGCGTGTACCAGGTCCCGGGGTTGATGTTGTTATCGGAGATGCCGATGGACTTCCATTTCACGCCGCTGTCGGCGCCACCCCAGATCCGCCATTGCGGGGCGCCGGTCCCGATGTTCTCCCATTGCATGCACCACTGGTAGCGCTTGCCACCGAAGTAGTTGTTCATGCAGAACTCCAGCGCCTGGACCGGCGTCCGGTTCGGGAAGTAGAAGTCGTAATTGACCTGATAGCGCAGGGCCGACGCGTCGGTCCCGAGCGGGATGTAGGCATCCAGGCCCTCATAGGACTGATTGCCGCTCGCATAGTTGATATTCAGCGCGTCGCCGTCCTCGCTCGGCGACGGGACATCGGTCACCGAGCCGTTTTGCGGGCAGGGGGATGAGGAGCAGTCCCAGAAGATCTTGAACTGCGAGGCCTGGTCGTCAAAACCCGGAAAGGCCGCTGCCCGGGCGGCAGGGACCCCGATGGCGAGCACCAGGCTGAATGCGGCGGGCAGCATGCCCAGGACCACTAACCTCTTGGGCCTGCCCACTCCAGTTGCGGACATCGTTTCTTCCTCCTGACTACCTTCCCTGGGCCAGATCGTTGAAGGCCCAATTCACCGGTACTGCCCGCTGTCCGGGATTGTGAACACAAAACTTCATGCGGCCAGCAGGCCCCGGCAATACCTGTGCGCGCAGACAGGGCATGACCCCCCGGGCGGCGCCGGCTCACCTGGGGCTGGCCCAGGTGTGGTAGGTGGTTCGCAGGGCCCTCCTGCGGCTGGGGTGGGCGAGCAGGTCGACATTGCCGGCCCATTGTTCGATCGATCCGATCCCCGGCGGCAGGCTGGCGACCTGCGGATCGGAGATGTCCGCCAGCAAGGCTCTGGGAACGGCCTCGTCAACGGTGCGGTAGGGCCGATCCCAAAATGCCGTCACGGCAGCCGTGGGACCGGGCAGGCCGCGTGCGCGCTGCAGGCTCAGCAGCACCTCACACGCGCTGGCAAGACCACATTCCCGCTCCCGCCAGCCGGGCGCCGTGACGGCCGTGGCCAGTGGGCCGGCCAGATCCGCCGCGACCGGAAGCTCCCGGAACACGGTGCCCCGCCACTTCGGATACGGCGGCCAGCGCCGGGACAGCGCGAAGGCCAGCCACATCATGTCATCGGCCAGCCGGGCGCTCAGCAGCCGGGAACCGAGTTCGTCACCACGGTCGGCGATCCGGCCGGCCATCGGCATCTCCTGGCAGATCTTCTGCCAGCCACAGGCGATGACGTAGCGTCCGACGTCGGCGGGATACCAGGCTAGCAGCGCCCGGGCCGGCGCCAGCTCACGGATCTGGTCGGTGAAGACCGGCCCGGCGATCACCTCGAGCACGCTTTGGCCGGTCAGGATCAGCCAGTCCGGCACCGCCAGCCCGGCGGTGGGGTCCGCGCCCAGCCGGCTGGCGGCGAAATCGCCGACGGTCGCGACCTCCACCTTGTGTGACAGCGACGTGTCCCAGGTCACCGGAAACCGTACCGGCCAGCCCTTCCAGGACTCGGGCAGCTCGCGTTCGAGCAGCTCACGGACCTGCGGTACCGCGTCACGGTCGGGTCCGTCCACCAGCAGCGTCAGCCGGCAACCCCAGTCGTGATCGCGGCTCATCGCGTCGTCGAGCCCGAGCACGTCCGATCCCGAGCCAAGCCGGCCGGCCGCGTAGCGCAGCCGGGGCATCGCCCGCGCCAGCAACGGCGCCACCGCATCGTCATGAAAGAGCCGGGCCAGCTCACGCCCGGACGGAACAGTGTCATTCACAAGGACCAGCCGACCAGACCAGGCCGGGCCATGCCAGCCATTAACAACACCGTGCCAGCCATCGTCTGTGATACTCCGGCAAGGTCACGCCCAGGGCACACGATTTCAGCGGTGGCTGAAACACCGGTGGCGGTGATCAAGGTGGCCGGGCTTAGGATTTTCCGGTGGGCAACCAGAACCTGGCCAGGCAGGCGGAGCGGCATCTCGACCGGCACGGCGATGGAAAGTCGCTGTTCTTCGAGGGGACGTGGTACACCCGGGCCGGGATGGCCGGCCGGGCATCGCGCTTCGCCACCGGGCTGGCCGGGCTGGGCGTGCGGCCGGGCGACCGGGTGGTCGTGCTGATGGCCAACTGCCCCGAGGTTCTCATCACCTACAACGCGCTCTGGCGCGCCGGGGCGGTGGTGACACCACTGATCTTCCTGGTCAGCGAGGACGAGCTGCGGCACGCGCTGGCTGACTCCGGAGCGGTCGGCATCGTGACCACGGCCGAGTTCCTGCCCAAGGTTCAGGCCGCCATAGGACGTCCATCCGGCGGAAAGGGCACGGCTGGCGGTGTGGACAGCGTCCGGTTCGTCGTGGTGACCGGCGACCCCCCGGCCGCATCCGGCCAGGACGGGGTGCGGGTGCTCGGCTTCGGCGAGGTCGAGACGGCCGGGCCGGGATCGATCGTGGACCGGGCCGATGAGGATCTGGCGGCGCTGCTGTACACCGGCGGGACCACCGGCCGGTCCAAGGGCGTACCGCTCACCCACGCCAACCTGTACTGGTGCGGGTCATCCACCCGGCAGGCCTCCGAGGGGTCCGGGCTGACCAGCACGCTGATGCCGCTGCCGCTGGCGCATGCCTATGGCCTGCTGGTCACCTGCGTCGCCATGCACGAGAGCGAGCCGGGCACGTCGATCCTGATGCGCTGGTTCGACCCGGCCGGCTGGCTGGAGCTTGCCGAGCGGCACCGGGTGCAGCGCAGCACGCTGGTGCCGTCGATGATCCAGATGCTGCTGGCCCAGCCGCTGGAGCAGGCCGACCTGTCCGCGCTCGCCGCGGTGTCCTCGGGGGCGGCCCCGCTGGCCGCCGAGGTCAGGGAGGAGTTCGAGCGGCGGGTGCCGGGCGCCATCATCTACGAGGGCTACGGGTGCACCGAGTCGGCGTCGATCATCTCGTCCAACCCACTGGGCGCCCGCCGGGTGGGCAGCGTGGGCATGCCCGTCCCCGGCTGTGAGGTGACCATCCAGGACGACGCGGGGAACGTGCTGCCGGCCGGCCAGGACGGCGAGATCTGCGTCCGGTCACCGGGCGTGCTGTCCGGTTACTGGCATGCCCCGGACGCGAGCGCGGCGGCCCTCATCGGCGGCTGGCTGCACACCGGCGACATCGGCCACCTGGACACCGACGGCTACCTGTACGTGGTGGACCGGAAGAAGGACCTGATCATCCGCGGCGGGTTCAACGTCTACCCGCGGGACATCGAGGACGTCCTGCTCGCCCATCCGGCCGTGGCCCAGGCCGGGGTGGTGGGCCGCCCCGACCCGCGGCTCGGCGAGGAGGTGGTCGCCTTCGCCGCGCTGCGGCCTGGCGCGAGCGCGACCCCGGAGGAACTCATCGAGCACGCCAAGGCACACCTGTCGGCCACCAAGTACCCGCGCGAGGTCAAGATCGTGCCTGCCGTCCCGCTGACCAGCGTCGGCAAGCTGGACCGTAAGCAACTCCGGCAGTGGCTGCGCACTACTGGCTGACCTGCTGACGGTCAAAACCACATTCTCTTTTTACGGTGGGGGGATCCCACCAGGGCATCAGTCAGTTGCCCGCCAGCGGTGCTCCAGATCGGCCAGGCCCTCGGCGGTCGGCGAGCCGTACAAGCGCAGCCTGGCCACGCCGCCATCCGGGAAGATGTCCAGCCGGACGTGCGTCGCCTCCGGCCCGTCCACCCGGAACCGGTGCGCGGTGTCCGGCTGCAGCCGGACCCGGGGGAGCAGCGGGAACCAGGCGCCCGGATCGGACAGCGAGACGCGGCGCGCGTCGAAGCCGGACAGCGCGGCCGCGCCCGGCGCGTTGCCCTTGTAGTGCAGGGTGTCGATCTCGGCCAGCGCCACCACACCGGCGGCGGCCAGCCGGACGATCAGCCAGTCGTTCCCCTCGCCGCGGCGGCGCCTGGTCTCCCAGCCCTCGCCCATCACCGCCGGCAGGCCGGGGGAGATGGCATTGCGCGGGGCGGAGAAATAGCGGTCGCTGCACGCCACGACGTCCGCGCCCAGCTCGGCCGCGGCCAGGTCAACGGTCAGCCCGGCGATCAGTGCGGGATCGGGCACCACCTCGCCGTGCACGCGGAGCCTGGCCACCCCGCCGTCCGGAAAGATGTTCAGCCGCACGTGCGTGCGGCGCCGGTCCGGTCCGGCGACCGCGAACACGTGCTCGCTGCCCCCACGCAGCGGGCTGCGCGGCACGATCTCCGCCCAGCCGGCCCCGGCCAGCTCGGCCGCCGACGGGTAGCCGGGGACGGTCGCGGCCTCGACCGAGCACGACTCCGGGTGGTTGCCGGTGAAGAACGCGGTGTCCACCACGATCTCACGCGGTACGCACGGCGCGCCGAGCCGGACCACTGCCCAGTCGTGCGCCTGCCGGTCCGGCAGCGAACCGTCCGGCAGGTGCCTGCGCCTGGTCTCCCATCCGTCGTAGAGCTGCCCCTTCGGACCGAAAACCCGCGCCTGGTGGACCGGGATCTCCGGCTTGATCAGGTTGTCCCGTTCGGCGAAAAATTCGTCGCTCGCGGCGACCACGGACCCGCGCAGCGAGCGCGACGCGAGGTCCGGCAGCGTGGCATGGGCGGGAGGGTCAGTCACCACCAATTCCTCCCTTGCGCAGCAGCCGCCCGGCCGGGGCTCCGCCCTGGCGGACCGGCTGGCCGCGCAGCCAGACCTGCCGGACGGCCCCGGCCAGCACGCGGCCCTCGTACGGGGTGAGCGGGCTGCGGTGCTCCAGCGCGGCGCCGTGCACGGTGAACTCGGCGCCTGGGTCGAACGCGACCAGGTCGGCGTCGCGGCCCGGCTCGATCGCCCCCTTGCCGGGCAGCCCGGCCAGCCCGGCGGGAGCGGTGGCCATCCAGCGGCCCACGTCCGCCAGCGTCCGGCCGCGCGCCCGGGCGGCGGTCCACACCGCAGGCAATGCCACCTGCAGCGATCCGATGCCGCCCCAGGCCGCGCCGAAATCGCCGCTCTCCCGTTTCTTCAGCTCCGGCGGGCAGGGCGAGTGGTCGGAGACCACGCAGTCGATGACGCCGGCTTCCAGGCCCCGCCACAGCGCTTCCCGGTTGGCCGCGTCCCTGATCGGCGGGCAGCATTTGAACTCGGTCGCGCCCGGTGGCACCTCCTCGGCGGCGAAGAACAGGTAGTGCGGGCAGGTCTCCGCGGTGAGCGCGACACCCGCCGCCTTCGCGCCGCCGATCAGCGCCACGCACTCGGCGGCGGACAGGTGCACGATGTGCGCCCGCGTCCCGGTGGCCGCGGCCGCCGAGATGACCGTCTCGATCGCCCGGCGCTCGGCCCGCGGCGGCCTGGAGGCCAGGAAGGACCAGTAGCCGGCCCCCGTCATCTCACCCAGCTCGGCCTGGTCCTCGGCGTGCACGGCCATCACCGCGCCGGTGCCGGCCAGCTCGGTCAGCGCCGCCCGCAGCCCGGCCGCGTCCAGCGGCGGGAACTCCGGCACGCCGGAATCGGCCAGGAAGCACTTGAACCCGGTCACGCCCGCCTCGTGCAGCGCTGTCAGATCCCGCCGGTTGCCCGGCACCGCCCCGGCCCAGAAGGCCACGTCCACCGCGCACTGGCCGCAGGCCGCGGTGCGCTTCTCAGCCAGCGCCGCGGTGGTCAGGGTGGGCGGCAGCGAGTTCAGCGGCATGTCGCAGATGGTGGTGATCCCGCCGGCCGCGGCGGCCCTGGTGGCGGACCCGAACCCCTCCCACTGGGTGCGGCCGGGCTCGTTCACGTGCACGTGCGTGTCCACCAGGCCGGGCAGCAGCGCGATATCCCCGAGGTCTTCGTCGCGGGCCCCGTCGAGCCGCGCCCCGTAGCCGGTCACCGCCTCGATCCGTTCCTGCCGTATGGCGACGGCCGCCGGCCGCACGCCGTCGGGCAGCACGGCCCGGCGCGACCTGATCACAAAGTCGTAACTCATGGCCCGCCAACCGTACCGTTCCAGCCGTCAGCCGGGCCGCTGAGCCAGCAGGTAGCAGCGGCGGCTCGGGTATTCGATGCCGGGCCAGGGCTGCCTGACCGTGGTTGCCATGACCGAGAATCCCGCCGCCTCCAGATCGCGGGTGACCTCGGCCGGGTCCAGGAAGTAGCCGTCGATCTGGACCGGCTCACCGAACCACGTGGTGATGTGGTTCACCTCGCCAGCGGCGAAATCGGCGCTGTCGATGTGGAAGGCGATCAGCAGCCAGCCGCCCGGCCGGATCGCCCTGGCGAACTCCTTGCAGGCGGTGGCCCGCTGCGCGGTGGTCAGGTGAATGATCGAATACAGCGCGATCGCGCCGGCCCAGGCGCCGTCGGTGACCGGCAGCCGCAGCATCGACCCCACCGTGAAGTCCAGTTCCGGCGCGCGCTCGCGGGCGGCGGCGATCATGCCGGGGGACAGGTCGATGCCGGTCACGCCGTGGTGCCGGGCGGCGAGGAACCGGGTGACGTGCCCGGGCCCGCAGCCCACGTCGGCGACCGTCCCCTCGCCCGCCAGATCGAGGAAGGCGGCCAGCAGCCCGCGATCCAGCGGCTTGGCGTCGAGCTCGCTGGCGAACTGGGCATCGTAGGCCCGGGCGATAGCGTCGTAGGCCGCCTGCACGGACGAAGCGGCTGGGTCGGTCATCTGACGACGATCTCAGACCGTGAAAACGATCATGGAGCTAGGGTCCGGTGTGCGATGCCGGCCGCGAAGCCGCTCTTGACCGGAAGCGTTGATCTTCGGCTTGTTCTGCTGGTCAGTGGGTGGACCAGGCGTGGAACTGAATGGGCGGGAAGCTTGAGGGGATGATCAGGCGGGCCGCCGGGTGACGTCGAGGTCGAGCCGGATGGGCAGGTCGGTGGTGCCCAGTGCCTGGCGGGCGTGGGTGAGGGCCTGGGCTTCCAGGCGGCGGCGGAGCGCGGGCAGGTCGGCGGTCTGTGCCGCGGTGACGGTGAGCACGATCTGCGGGTCGCTGGAGTCGCCGATGACCCGGCCCTTGGCGGCGTCGACGCCGTGATAGCTTTCGATTTCCCCGGCCAGGGCGCCGGTGAGGGCAGCAGGCCGCAGTGTGGTGAGGCCCTGGTCTTTGCTGCCTGGGACGGTGATGTCGCCGGCCCGGTCGGTGGAGACGAGCAGGACCAGCAGCCAGCGCAGCGCGGCCAGGAAGAGCAGCAGGCAGACGAACGCGGCCGCGGCCCAGACCCAGGTTCCATTGGTCCCGATGTAGCTGCTAACCCGGTTGCCGAACAGGGTGCGGCGGGCGAAGGTGGTGCCGAATCCGCCGGCCGAGGCGGTCATCGCGGCGGCGCCCGCCAGCAGCACGAGCAGGCCGAACAGGCCCAGGGCGAAGCGGTTGGTCCGGTCGGCGTGCATCAGCGGCTCCGTGAGATGACGTGCACTTTCAGGCGCGGCGGGCGGGATAGGTCCAGGTCGTCGAGGCGGCCGCGGACCGCCTGGGTGACCGGGTCTTTGAGCGCACCGGCGGTGGAGCGGCTGCGGGCGGCCGACTTGGCGGCGACCCGGACGCGGCGGCGGCGCACGATGACAGTGGCGCTGGTGATGCCGTCGATGCTTGTGGCGGCCGCGCGCAGTGTTCCGGCCAGGCCGCTGCGGGTCAGCGCGGCGTCAGTGCCCTCATCGCCGGATCGCAGCGGCAGCCGGGTGATCCGCCGGGGCTTGAGTTCCATGGCCAGGATGAGCACGCCGATGACGATCAAGACGGCCGACCAGACCCTGATCACCTGAGCGTCCCAGCGGGTTGTCTTGGCCCAGTGGTACCAGGTGGGCCAGTGCATCACGACCGGGCTGGTATGCGCGGCGGCCGCGACGACCTCGATGATCACGATGATGCTGGCAGCGGCCAGGGCCACCGCGAGGATGAAGGCCAGCGGCCGGTTGAGCAAGCGCATGCGGGGTCCTCCTTTACTGGACCCGGGGCGGCGGGGCGACGTCGAGGGCCAGGTCGGCGACGGTGATGTGCACTTCGTCGACGTCCAGCCCGGCCAGTTCCCTGACCCGGTCGCGGACGTGGCCGCGGACTTGCCCGGTGACGTCCGGAATCGAGGCGGGCCAGCGGACACTCAGTTCCAGCGTCACATATGCCTTCGACCCGTCAACGATGACGGAGGTCTTCGGCAGCCCCTGCAGGTCGGTATCGCGCACGCCGGGCAGGCGGCTGGCTCCGGGCACCGCGCGGCCCAGCATCCGTGCCGCCGCGGCTCCGGCGCTCGGGTTCTCGGCCGCGGCCCGGGCGGCGATCTTGGTGACGACGCCGTCGGCGATGCGGATCATTCCCAGCTCATTGCGGCCAGAGCGGGCTACCGGCCCAGCCTGTTCCCCGGTGCCCGCCGCGGCGGTCGCGAGCTGCGTTTCGGTGCTCATCGGCTGCGGCTGCGCGACAGCCAGCCTTGCACGTCCAGGTCCCCGTCGAGGACCTTGGCGAAGCCGTAGCCGATCGCGCCGAGCAGGGCCACGATAAGCATGTCACCGAAGTTGCCGAATACCAGCGCGAGGCCCAGGATCAGGCCGGTCACCGTGGCAAGCGCGGTACGGTTCATGATTCACATCCAGATTGAGAAGAAGGCGGGAAACGCCGGGCCTTCAGGTCGACGGCCATACGGCAGGTCCCGGCGCGCCGATGGCATCCTCTGATGGATGAGGTCCCGGCGTGCCGGGCGGGTCGTCGATGTCGGCGATCACCACGTCCACCGGTCGTGGTCCGGTCAGCGGTATGAGGATGGTCGTGATCAGGGCAACCAGCTCGGGCACCGGCACTCCCCAGCGGGAGCGTATCTGCACCTTGACCCGGCCACCGCTGACCACGACACCCCGAACCCGGCGGCCGGGCAAATGGGTGGCGACCTCACCGAACCGGCCGCCGTCCAGCCCGGCCACGCCCGCGCAGCCCAGGACGGCCGCGGCGACGGTGTCGACGTTCACCCCGTCGACAACCGCCGATCCCGGCGGACTGCTGGCTGAAGGCAGGGTCATGACACGCGCGAGGGAGTGCCCTGGTCGTCATCGGGGGTGGGGAGGTAAACGTCGTCCACGGCGATGTTGACCTCGACCACGCGCAGCCCGGTCATTCGCTCGACGGCCTGCTTGACGTTGCGCTGGATGCTGCGGCCCAGCTCGGCTATGGACACGCCGTATTCGACCACAATGTCCAGGTCGATCGCGGCCTCGGTTTCGCCGACCTCCACACCAACGCCCTGGGAGAAGTTCGGGCCGGAGCTGCCGGGGATGCGTTCCCGAACCGACCCGAACGCGCGGGCGCCCGTGGTGCCCATCGCGTGCACCCCGCCCATCTCCCGGCACGCCTTCCCGGCAATCTTCTGCACGACGTTCTCGGCGACCGATATCTGCCCGGTATCGGTGGACATCCGATCCCGGGTCGCCGGGCTGGCGGCCGTGCTCGTGGTCGCCAGGCTCTCGCCGCCCGCCCTGGGTACTGTCGGCTGGCTCATCTGACACGCTCCCTTGAATCGCGTTCCGGAAAGAAACAAGCACCCGCCAGACGGCGTCAGTCTCGCCGCCTCGGGGGCGTCAGAAGGTTAGACACAGCGCCAGGAAAATCGTCGCAGGCCTTCCCGGGCAGATCGCACTTTGCTGCCTGCAGGCGGTGCTGACCGTCTGCAGGCGGTTTCCCAGCATGCCGGCGCGGGGCGCGGGTAGTAGCACGCGGCACGATCTTGCGGGCGAACCGGTGGCGGGGGCATAGATGCGATCCAGGCCTGACGTGGGCGACGCCTACCTGGTCGCCCGAGCCCGGGACGGCTACCTGGACGCCTACGAGATGCTCGTGCAGCGGCACTCGGCCATGACCTACCGGGTGGCGCTGCGGCTGTGCGGTAACCACCACGACGCGCAAGACATCGCCCAGGAGGCGCTGATCGCGGCTTGGGAGAACCTGGACCGGTTCCGGGACGATTCGTCCTTTGCCACCTGGCTCTACCAGATCGTCACCCGCCGCACGCTCAATAAGATCAACCGCGGCCGCGCCCATCACTCCCTGGATCTCCTCGGGGACGTACCCGACCACAGCGCCGAGCCCGCAGCCCAGGCAGAGCGCAACTTCGCCGTCGACGCGGTCACCGACGCCCTGGCCGCGCTACCGTTCCCTCAGCGAGCGGTAGTGGTGCTGCACCACTTCGAGGGGCTGTCGTACGCTGATGTGGCCGCAGTGACCGGCAGTACGCTCCCGGCGGTCCGTAGCCATCTGTTCCGGGCAAGGCGCACACTGGGAACCAAGCTGGAAGAGTGGAGGTGACCAGGTCCGTGAGCGGCCCGCCGTCGCACCGGGAGCCAGGCCGGCAACTGCTGCGGTCGGTCACCCTGCCGTGCGGGGCCGAGGTCGACCTGCTGCTCGAACAGGTCGCCGACGGCCGCGGAGCGGACCTGGACGCCCACCAGCGCCAGTGCGTGCACTGCCAGGCCGCGATCGGCGAGTTCACCACCTTGTGGGAGCCGGTGACCGAGCTGGCAGGCCACCCGGTGCCAGCCCCTCCGGGGCTGGTCGCGGCGGTGATGAGCCGGATCCGCGTGCTGGTCCGCGACGTGTGGTACACCTTGCAGACCAACGATCTGGGGTCGATCCGGATCGCCGCCCGGATCGTGGCCACCCTGGCCCGCGACAGTGCCCGCATGGTCCCCGGCGTCCGCGTCGCCCTGGGCCGCAGCACTCACGGCAGGCTCGCCGCGCTGGCCGAGCGCGCCACCTCCGGCCATCGCCACCCCCACGCCGCCGTCGGCGTCCTCGGCCGCACCGCAGCAGTCGACCTGGCCGTGGCCGTCAGCTACGGCGAGCCCGTCCACCAGGTAGCCAAAGACATCCAGCAGCACGTCATCGCCACCCTGCGAGACAGCATCGGGCTGAAGACCGTCACCGTCAACGTCACCGTCGACGACGTTCTCACCGACGGCGATTAGTGACCTGCCTTAGCCGCGCCTGCCAGGGAGCCGCGACGGCCTAGCGCACCCGGGGCGGCTTGCTTTCGGCGCGAAGCCGCGTGAGCACCGCGCTTACCAGCCTGACCAGCCACCCCCGATGCGGCACAACGACCACCGGGGACAGCGGTTGCGGCGGGTCCCGTTCCTGCTCCACGCCGAACGATCGCAGTCCTGAGATAAAGACATCCGGATCGCCGCCCCGGTCAGGATGATGCGCCCGGATGAACTCCCGGCGGCGCAGCTCAGCCTCATCCACCCGATGCCCCGTCCTCACCCGCACGTCCGCTGGTCGGCCAACTGCATGATAATCCTGCGGCAACCCATAAGCCGCGGCGCGGGTCAGGTCAGCCACCCGAAGCTGGCCGAGCTGCCGCCGGGGTCGGCCGGCTTGTATTCCAGGCCGACTCTGCCTGGATACCCGAGCCTGGCCAGCTCGGCGAACAGCAGGGCGAAGTCGGTCTCGCCGGTACCGGGGGCGCCACGGCCCGGGACGTCAGCGATCTGCACGTGGCCGATCATGCCGGCGTAGGTTGCCAGCACGCCGGAGAGGTCTTCACCCATCCGGCCCAGGTGGTACAGGTCGGCAAGAAAGGCGACGTTGCTCAGGCCCGCGTGCGCGCGCACCTTCTCCACCACCTGGACGGCACCCGCCGCGGACAGCAGCGGGTAGTGCGGGGACTCATAGCCGTTGAGCGCCTCGATGACCACGGTCGCGCCTGCCCCCGCCGCCGCCGTGGCCGCCAGCGTCAGATTTTCCAGCGCCAGCTCATCCTGTTCGGCCTCGGGCACCCCGTCCACCCGGTTCCCATACAGCGCGTTCAGCACCTGGCAGCCGGTCCGCTGCGCGATGCCCACGCACGCCTCGATGTTGTCCCGGAAGGCCGCCGACCTGCCCGGCTGGGACAGCCAGCCGCGATGCCCCTCGGCCAGGTTCCCGGCGGCGAAGTTCAGCCCGGCCAGCGACACCCCGGCGTCGACCAGCGCGGCGATGAACTCCTCCACCTCCCGGTCGCCGGGCACCGGGTCGTCGCCGAACGGCCACCAGAACTCGACCGCGTCGAACCCCGCCGCCGCTGCCGCCGCCGGCCGCTCCAGCAGTGGCAGCTCGGTGAACAGGATCGAGCAGTTGACGTCGAACCTCAGCCCATGAGTGTCCACCCAAGAATTATGGCGTGATCGCCGCCCACACGGCCTTCCCGCTGCTGCCTTCCAGCCGGTACGCTCCCCAATCCGCACACAAGCTCTCGACCAGCAGCAATCCCCGGCCACTCTCGGCCTCCAGATCAAAGCCCTGCGGCTCAGGCAGCCGGTCATCTCCATCCCAGACCTGAACGAGCACCTGCCGCCGGCCGGCACACAGCCACAGCCGGATCGGGGGTGAGCCCGGACGCCACACTCCCTCGTACCGGCTGCCGGTGATCCTCGCTGACGCTCGCTGCCCGTTGGTCACCAGCTCGGACACCACCAGCTCGGCCGCGTCCGCCAGCTCCTCCAGGTGCCACTCCCACAGCACGTGCCTGGTATGGAGCCGGGCGCAGGGCACCGCGCCCGGCAGTGCCCCCAGCTCCAGGTAGCTCCGCAGCGGCCAGCCTGTCGTGATCGCTCCAGGCTCAGGAAGCGCGCTCACAGGCCGTCCAGGGCGGTGGCGGCGAGCTGTGCCCGCTCACACGGCCAGGCGCGATGACACGCCCGGCAGTGCCTGCGGCTGTCTCGCACGTGCCGGTCCAGCTCGCGGCTCGCTGTGGCCAGGAGACGGCGCAGTTCAGCGGGGAAGGCCAAGCCGGTCGCAGACTGGTTCGCCGGGGGCGGGATCAGTGTCTGACTCATCATCCGCGCCACCCGTCTGCGTGTTGTCCGGTGCGCACCTGCCTGGAACTGGCATGCTTTGTGTCCATCAGTCATCTACATCTCATGAATATGCAGCTCTGTATCTAACATAGCGCTAGAATAACGACCTGTACATAATTTGGGAAGAGGAACCCCACCATGGCCGCCGATCACAGCCCCACCGTCCGCCGCCGCCAGCTCATCGCCGAGCTCAAGCGCCTGCGCGAAGCCGCCGGGATGACGCAGGAGGACGTAGCCGAGCGCCTGGACTGGCACGCCACCAAGGTCTTCCGCATCGAGACCGGGCGCACCGGCCCGCACCCCAACGACGTGCGCGTCATGCTCGACGTCTTCGGCGTGACCGATCGCGCCGAGCGCGACGCTCTGGTCCAGCTCGCCAAGGACGCCCGCCAGCGCGGCTGGTGGTACTCCTACCGCGACGTCCTGCCCAGCCGCTATGAGTTCTTCATCGGCCTGGAAGAAGAGGCTGCCTCCATCCAGACCTTCGAGCTGGCCGTCGTACCCGGCCTGCTCCAGACCGAGGACTACGCCCGCGCCCTGGCACGCGGCGGACCACTCGAACTCAGCCCTGACGAAATAGAACGCCGGGTCGAGGTCCGCATGACCCGTCAGCGAGTTCTGGCCAAGCCTGACCGACCGCAACTGTGGGCCATACTGGACGAGAGTGCCATCCGCCGCGTCGTGGGCGGCCCGGAGGTCATGCGCGCCCAGCTCCAGCACCTGCTCGGCCAGGGCGAGCACGGCAAGACCACCATCCAGGTGGTGCCCTACAGCGTGGGCGCCCACCCGGGCACTGCCAGTTCGTTCATCGTCCTCGGCTTCGCCGATCCTAATGAGATCGACGTCGTCTACATGGAGACCATCGGCGGCAACATGTCCGTCGACAAGCCCGAGGAAGTCCGGCACTACACCACGGCCTTCGACCATCTGCGGGCCGTCGCGCTCAGCCCCGACGACACCCGCGCTATGCTTTTTGCAGCTTCAGCAGCCTTGCAGGAACCCTGAGAGGAGGCGCGGGATGCCCCAGCTTGACCTGTCCCGCGCAATCTGGCGCAAGAGCAGGCGCAGCCACCAGAACGGAGCCTGCGTCGAGGTCGCCGCCCTGTCCGGTGCGGTCTGGCGCAAGAGCCGCCGCAGCACGCAGAACGGGGAGTGTGTCGAGGTCGCCGCCGGCCTCCCCGGAGCCGTGGCCGTCCGTGACTCCAAGGACCGGGACGGCGGAGTGCTGGTGGTGGACAGGGAGGATTGGCGGGGGTTCCTCGTCGCCATCAAGAAGTAACCCTCTTGTGACGGCGCTGCAAGACCGGTATCTGGTGGCGCCCGGTCAGGCCGTGCCGGTGATGTGCTCCGGGCGCACCGGGATCCGGGTCAGGGCCAGGCCGGTGGCCGCGCGGATCGCCGCGACGATGGCCGGGGTGGAGGACAGCGTCGGCGGCTCACCGACCCCGCGCAGCCCGTAGGGGGCGTGCGGGTCGGCGAGTTCGAGCACGTCGAGCTGCATCGGCGGCATGTCCAGGATCGTCGGGATCAGGTAGTCGGTGAACGACGGGTTGCGCACCTTGCCACCGGCCACCTGAATCTCCTCCATCAGCGCCAGGCCGAGACCCTGGGCTGTGCCGCCGTGGATCTGCCCCTCCACCGCCTGCGGGTTCAGCGCCCGGCCCACGTCCTGCGCGCAGGCCAGCTCTACCACCTTCACCAGGCCCAGTTCTGTGTCCACGTCCACCACCGCCCGGTGCGCGGCGAACGCGAACTGGACGTGCGCGTTCCCCTGCCCGGTCTCCGGGTCCAGCGCGGTCGTGGGCCGGTGCCGCCAGGTCACGGTCACCTCGGCGGGCTCGGCCAGCAATTCGGCCAGGCCGGCCAGCACACCGTCTCGGGCGGACACCAGCTCACCACCGGCCAGCGTCACATCGGCGTGGCCGGGGAAGGCCGCCCTGGCCCGCTTCAGCAGCAGCTCGCGGAGTTCCTGGCAGGCTGCCCGGACCGCGCCGCCGGTCATGTAGCTCTGCCGGGAGGCGGACGAGGAGCCGGCGCTGCCCACCGAGGTGTCGGCGGGCACCACCCGGACCAGGTCCACGCCCAGCTCGGTGCGGGCGATCTGCTCCTGCAGGGTGACCAGGCCCTGGCCCACCTCGGCCGCGGCCGTGTGCACGTCGGCGGCTGGCACGCCGCCGGCCAGGCTGAGCCGCACCCGGGCGGTGGAGTAGTCGTCGAAGCCCTCGGAGAAGCAGATGTTCTTGATCCCGACGCCGTAGCCGATGCCGCGTACCACCCCTTCGCCATGCGTGGTGTTGGACACCCCACCGGGCAGCGCCCGCAGGTCGGTGCCGGCGGCGGGCGGCAGCGGCCGGGCGGACACCAGCTTGAGCAGCTCGGCGACCGGCGCGGCGGAGTCCACCCGCTGCCCGGTCGGCATCGTGCTGCCCTCATGCATGGCGTTACGGATGCGCAGCTCCACCGGGTCCAGGCCGAGCCGGGCGGCCAGCTTGTCCATCTGGGACTCGTAGGCGAAGCAGGCCTGTACCGCGCCGAAGCCGCGCATCGCACCGCATGGCGGGTTGTTCGTGTAGGCGGCGCGGCAGTCGATGTGCACGTTCGGCACCTCGTACGGGCCGGCGCCGAGGGTCGCCGCGTTGGCCGCCACGGCCGTCGAGCTCGACGCGTAGGCGCCGCCGTCGAGCACGATGTCGGCCCGCAGGTAGACCAGTTTCCCGTCGGCGGTCGCGCCGTGTGTGTACCGCAGCGTGGCCGGGTGCCGGTGCACGTGGCCGAAGAAGGACTCCTCGCGCGAGTAGACCATCTTCACCGGCCTGCCGATGCGCAGCGCCAGCAGGCTGGCGTGGATCTGCATGGACAGGTCCTCACGGGCGCCGAACGCGCCGCCCACCCCGGCGAGCGTGATCCGCACCATCTCCTCGGGCAGGCCCAGGCTCGCCGCGACCTGCGCCCGGTCCACGTGCAGCCACTGGGTGGCGACGAACAGGTCCACGCCGCCGTCGGCCGCCGGGACGGCCAGGCCCGACTCGGGGCCGAGGAACGCCTGGTCCTGCATCCCGATCTGGTACTCGCCGGACACCTCGACCTCGGCCACGGGGTGCGGGCCGCCCTTGCGGATCTTCACGTGGCGGACCAGGTTGCCGCCGGAGTGTACGAGCGGCGCGCCGTCCGCCAGGGCCGCGCGAGCGTCGGTGACCGGGTCGAGCACGGTGTAGGAGACCACGATCCGGTCCAGCGCGCGGCGGGCGGTCTCCGGATGGTCGGCGGCCACGACGGCCACGGCCTCACCCTGGTAGCGGACCTGGTCCCAGGCGAGCACGGGCTGGTCGGGAATCTCCAGTCCGTACACCTTGCGGCCGGGCACGTCGGCGTGGGTCAGCACGGCGTGCACACCGGGCACGGCCAGCGCCCGGCCGATGTCCAGGTTCTCGATGACCGCACGCGGATGCGGGCTGCGCAGTGTCGCACCCCAGGCCATCCCGTCCAGCCACAGGTCGGAAGAGTAGGCGAACTCGCCGGTGACCTTCTGCCTGGCGTCCGGCCGCCCGGCGCTCTCGCCAATCCGGCCACCGGCGCCAACACCCTCCGCGACCCGGGTCGGTGTACTCATGTGGCCTCCCCGAACAGCCGGTTCCTGGCCTCCCGCACCGCGCGCACGGCCTGCGCCGGGTCGGCGGTGCGCAGTTCGCCGTCCCGCACGACCGGGTTGCCGCCCACCAGCAGTAGCTCCACCGGCGCCGGCGGCCCGAGTACCAGCGCGGCCACCGGGTCGCCGCCCGGCCCATGTGCGATCGCGTCGCTGGCCAGCGTGTCAAGCCGCCACAGTGCCAGGTCGGCCAGGGTGCCGGGGCGGAGCAGGCCCAGTTCCCCGTCGCGGCCCAGGCAGGTCGCCCCGCCCCGGGTCGCCATCCACAGCGCCTGCCGCGCGGTCAGCGCCGCCGCGCCGTCGTCATCCCTGGACCGGGCCGCCAGCAGGGCCTGGCGCACCTCGCCGACCATCGAGGCCGCGTCGCCGGACGATGGCCCGTCCACGCCCAGGCCCACCGGCGCACCCGCGGTCAGCAGCGCACGCACCGGGGCGATGCCCGAGCCCAGCCTGCCGTTGGAACTGGGACAGTGCGCCACCCCGGTGCCGGTCGCGGCGAACCGGCGGATCGCGCTGTCGCCCAGGTGTACGCAGTGCGCCAGCCATACGTCGTCGGCCAGCCAGCCGAGTTCCTCGGCGTACTCGGCCGGGGCCAGGCCCTTGCGCTCCCGGAGTGAGTCCTCTTCGTCGCGGGTTTCGGCCAGGTGCGTGTGCAGCCGGGTGCCGGTGGACCTGGCCAGCGCGGCGGCCTCGCGCATCAGGTCGTCGCTGGCCGAGAACGGCGAGCACGGCGCCACCGCGATCCGGAGCATCGAGCCGGGCGACGGGTCGTGGTACTCCTCGATCGCCGCCGCCGTGGCCGCCAGCGCCGTGCCGGTGTCCTCCACGACCTCATCCGGCGGCAGCCCGCCGCGGGATTCACCCAGGTCCATCGAGCCGCGGCAGGGATGGAACCGCAGTCCCACCGTGGCGGCCGCGGCGATCTCGGCCTCCAGCGGCCCGGCGAACGAGCCGCCGCCGCCCTTCGGGAACACGTAATGGTGGTCCATGGTCGTCGTGCAGCCGGTCAGCGCGAGCCAGGCCAGCCCGGCGGTGGCCGCCGCGTGTACCTGGTCCGGCTCGATCCGGGCCCAGATGGGATACAGCTCGGTCAGCCAGCCGAACAGGCCGCACTGCTGCGCCCGCCCCTGGGTGAGCCACTGGTACAGGTGATGGTGGGTGTTGACCAGCCCGGGCGTGGCCAGGCAGCCGGTGCCGTCGATCACCGTGGCGTCGTCCACCGGCGGGGCGGGCCCGGCACCCACCGCCGCGACCCGGCCACCGGCCACGATCACGTGCCCGACGGTGTACTCCGTGCCGGTGTCGGCCACGCTGGAGCCGTCCATGGCCGCGACGGCGCACCGGTCGATGACGATGATCTCCGGGCTCGCGGGGTTCACCGCCGGTCCTCCGCTTCATGATCGGGTTCGGCGCCGCCGAGCGTCCGCGCTGCCGCAGCGGATGCTTCAGGGAAAGAAAGCGCCGCCAGCCGGACGGCGTCAAGGATCTTCTCGTACCCGGTGCAGCGGCACAGGTTGCCGGCCAGCGCCTCGCGGATCTCGGCGTCGCCGGGCGCCGGGCCGCCCGCGCCCACGGTGGCCCGCAGCAGGTCGTTGGCCTGCATGATGAGGCCCGGCGTGCAGAACCCGCACTGCACCGCCCCGGCCGCCACGAACGCCCGCTGCACCTGGCCCAGCTCACCCCCGGCGGCCAGGCCCTCGACCGTGACGACGTCCCGGCCCTCGGCCTGGCCGGCCGCCACCAGGCAGGCGCACACCGGCACGTCGTCCAGGTACACCGTGCAGGATCCGCACTCGCCCTGCTCACAGGCGTTCTTCGAGCCCGGCAGGCCGAGCCGCTCGCGCAGCACATACAGCAGGCTCTCGCCTTCCCACACGTCGTCGGCGGTCAGTTCCCGCCCGTTCACCCGCAGGTTCACCCGCACTGCCCGGCCTCCTTCCGGTAGGACTCCCAGGCCCAGCCCAGGGTGCGGCGGGCGAGCACGGACAGGGCATGACGCCGGTAGGCCGCGCTGCCGCGCACGTCGTCGATGGGGCTGGCCGCACCCGCCACCAGCTCGCCGAACCGCCTGGCTACCGTGTCCGGCAGCGTGCCGCGTGACTCCCACAGGCCGGCGGCGGCCAGCTCATCCGTCAGGAAATCCTCGGCCGCCACCGCCCGCAGCGGCACCGGGCCCGCCGAGCCGATCCCGGTTCCCACGGTCCCGCCTGCGCCGTAGGGTGTGGTTCCGGCAAATGAAGCACTGCCACCCGGGCGGCCGCCCGGCCACAGCGACAGGGCGAACGAGCAGACCGCGATCACCATGGCGTTCCTGGTGCCGATCTTGGCGAACTGCTGTGGCCCGGCGGCCGGCGCGATCCAGAACGCGGTGATCAGCTCGTCCGGCGCGAGCACGTTCCGCTTGGGCCCGGCGTAGAACTCGGCCGCCGGGATCAGCCGGGTGCCGCGCACCGAGGCGGCCTCGATCAGGGCGTCGCAGGCCAGCAGCACCGGGTGGGTGTCACCGGCCGGTGAGGCCGCGCCCAGGTTGCCGCCCACCGTGCCCCGGTTGCGGATCTGCGGCGAGCCGACCGTCCGGGAGGCCATGGCCAGCCCCGGCAGTTCCCGGCCGAGCCCGGTGATGATCTGGGTGTAGCTGACGGTCGCGCCGACCCGCAGCCTGCCGTTCTCGGTGGCCACCTGGGTCAGCTCGGTCACCGGGTTCAGGTCGAGCAGGGCAGCCGGCCTGCGCGCGTCGAAGTTGATCTCGACCATCACGTCGGTGCCGCCGGCGATGGGCACGGCATCGGGGCGATCGGCTTTGGCCGACAGCGCGCCGGCCAGGGTGCCGGGCCGCAGGAAGTCCATCGGTCCTCACCAGGCCAGGCCGGGAGGTGGCGCATCGTCACGCAGGACCGTCCCCTCGATGAGGCCATAGGGCCGGTCCGCGGCGTACAGGACGGTGCCGGGATTTTTTATACCGAACGGGCTCAGGTCAACCACGAAGTGATGCTTGTTGGGCAGCGCCAGCCGGACCTCGGCGATCTCAGGCCGGTGGTCGAGGATCCGGCTGCCCATCGCGTAGAGCGTCTGCTGCAGCGACTTGCTGTGGGTCTGCCCGAACGCCTCGATGAGGTGCCGTCTGGCCTCGGCGTGCGAGGCGTCCCAGCCGCCGGGCGCCGCCGGAGGGACCGCCACGTGCCGCCAGCGGGCGGTCACCTCGGTGGCCAGGATCCGGTCGGTGGTCTCGGCCAGCGTCGTGTACCGGTCCTTGATGTAGCCGTGGAACTCCGAGCCCGCCGAGTTGAGCAGGACCAGCCCGGCCAGGCCGCTGACCACCCAGATGGTGGTCCCGTCGCAGGTCACCTCGGCGGTGCGGATCTCACCGCCGCGGCGGGCGAACGAATGGCCGGTGCCCGCGACCGGATCCCACGGGTGCTCGGCCACGTGTACCCGGGCGGTCGCGATGCTGGCCTGGGACGTGGTGAAGTGCCTGGCCAGCCGCGCCGCGAACGACTCGATCTCGCCGACGCCGTATTCGGCGGCGAAGGCGTACACGGTGTTCTTCTGCGTGTCGGTGGGCAGCACGGCGGAGTTGTCACCGGTCAGGTGGGCGGCGGTCATGTCGCCGGTGAGCGTGACACCGACGGTCAGATCCCGCAGCCGATGCTGGCCGCCGTCCTTGGCGACGTGCACCAGGCGGATCTCCGCCTTGCCGTACTGGTTGGGCCCGAGCACGATGGCCACCTCTCAGCTCCCTCGGTAGGTCGAGTAGGCGTGCGGGCTGAGCAGCAGCGGCAGGTGAAAGTGCCGGTCGCCGTCGTGCACCTGGAAGGTGACGCTGACCTCCGGGTACAGCGTGGCCACGCCGCGGGCCGCGAAGTAGCCGCCGGTGCCGAAGGTGAGCCGGTAGACCCCGGCCGCGGGCTCGCCGCCGGGCAGCCAGCCGGCCAGCCGCCCGTCCGGCCCGGTGCGCCCGGTGGCGACCTCGGTCCAGCCTCCGTCGTCACCACGCCGGTCCAGCCGGACGGCGACATCCGCCGCGGGCCGTCCCAGCGTCGCGTCGAGCACGTGCGTCGACAGGCTCATCCGCTCAGCAGCTTCCGCATCCGCAACTGCGTGATCTTGCGCAGCTCATCGGTGACCACGGTACGTTCGGTGGCCGGGTCATTGGCCAGCCTGGCCCGCAGCATGGCCAGCATCTGCTCACCGGACAGCCCGCTGGCACACACCAGGAACACGTGGCCGAACCGCTCCTCATAGATCCTGTTCCCCTCGGCCAGATCCCGGGCGACCCGCTCCGGCGCGGCCAGCGCGCCGGCCTGCTCACCCCTGGACCACCCGGCCGCGGCCCGCTCACCGATCCGCGGGTGCCCGGCCAGCGCCTCGGCCACATCCGCCCAGCCGAGCCTGCCGAACGCATCGTCGATCGCCGCACTCAGCTCGCCAAGGTCCGCGTAGGGGCGCCCGGCCACGATCGCGGCGGCGAACGCCGTGGAGCCGCAGCACCGGGCGACGTCCCGCGCGGCGTCGGCCGCGTCAGCCGCGTTGAACCCGGTCAGCGCGGTGGCGGAGATGGTCATAGGAGACAGCAAACCACGTCAGGTGGCAGACCGTCGTAACCGGGGTTTGCCCGCGAGGCACGCCCACCGTCCTGGGCCCGGATGAGGCGGATGAACTCGCCACCCTGCACGCCTTGGGCCTACGGGTCTACGCTCAGCCATGCGCCCGGTCCTGACCGTGGCCCCCGCCGGGTGGCGCGACTTCATCGCCGCGTGCAGACCGGCCAGCACAACCTGACCTGACAATCCACCCAGGCCGATCACCGAGCGAGTCAGTTCAATTTCCATTCTTGGAGTATCGCCCGGGGTTCCGCCTCCATCGAGCGCCCATGACGTGCCGCCTCAACGCGCAGCCGGGCATGCATGACGGGGTCAAGTCCCCTGATCGTAAGCGTTGTGATCGCATTACCTCCGCGCCCGCACCAGTTGACTGCAATTCCAGCATTGCAGTCATTGAAGGTGCCCGCCGGCTTACTTCCGCTGGGACGAGGCCCGGACGATGAGTTCACCCTTGAGCAGGGCCGACTGTGGCTGGGACAGGTGCTGCTCGATGGCGGAGGTCAGCGCCTTCACCGCTTCGGTGCCCAGTTCCTCCAGCGGCTGCCTGATGGAGGTCAGCGCGGGATCGCAGGCCGAGGCGAGCACGGTGTCGCCGAAGCCGGTGACGGCCACGTCGCCGGGCACCTTCACCCGGTGCTCGCTCAGCGCCCGCAGGGCGCCGAGCGCGATCTGGTCGGTCGCGCAGACGATCGCGTCCGGCCGTCCGGACCCGTCAACCAGCTGGGCCGCCGCCTGGTGGCCCCAGGACAGCGACGAGTCGCCCAGGCAGACCCGGCCGGCCGCGGCGGCGTCCAGCGGCGCCACCTGGGCAAGGAACTCATCCAGGCGTTCGGTGGCCGGTGAGATCTCCTGCCGCGGGCCGATGTAGGCGAAGCTCTGGCAGCCCTGCTCGCGCAGGTGAGCGAGGATCTGGCTGATCGCGTCGACCTGGTCCACACCCACATAGGGCACATCGGCGGCGGCCCGCTGGTCGATCTGCAGGACAGGAACCCGGCTGGCCGCCAGCTCCACGGCCGGCTTGCTGGCCACCCGGTCACAGACGCTGATCAGCAGGCCGTCGATCTGGTGGTCGAACAGGTTGCGCACCAGTTCGGCCTCGATGTCCACGTCGTCACCGGCGTCGCACAGCAGCAGGCTCAGCCCGCCGCGGCGAAGCTCCTTTTCCACCGCCTGCACCACGGGCGGGAAGAACGGGTTGGTGATGTCGGGAATGACCAGACCGACCGTCTGGGTGGACTGCCGGCGCAACGCGCGGGCAACCCGGTTGGCACGATAACCGAGAGCTTCGGCGGACTGCCTGACCCGGGCGACGAGCTCTGGGTCCACGGTCTGCACACCCGAGAGCGCGCGGGAGACGGTGGCCGTGGAAACTCCCGCGGCGTCGGCCACCTCACGAATCGTGACCGTCAACTTACACCCCCTCCTACGCGCTGAACTGCGGCGCGACCCTTATCAATTATTCTGCGACATGGTAACAACCCCCGCGCCAAGAAAACGGTTTCTGCGTTAAGACGCAGAAACGGATTGCTCGATCGCAGAAAAGGATTGCGTCATCGATCGGCGTGTTACCGGATCAACCGGTGAGAAAAGTTCCAAACCGCTCACCAGCCCCGGGTGCGCCACTCCGGAATGTGCGGCCGCTCGGCCCCGAGCGTGGTGTCCTTGCCATGCCCGGGATACACCCAGGTGCCGTCGGGCAGCGGGCCGAAGACCCGCGCCTCCAGGTCGTCCATGAGCGAGTTGAAGTCCGCCGGGTTCACCGTCTTGCCGGGGCCGCCGGGGAACAGCGAGTCGCCGGTGAACAGGTGCGGCGTGCCGGCCAGCTCCCCGCCGGCGTCATAGCAGAGCGCGATGCTGCCCTGGGTGTGACCGCGCAGGTTGATGACGGCGAACTCGGCGTCGCCGGCCCGCACGGTCCCGCCGTGCTCGGCCAGCTCGGTCACCGGGACCGGCAGCGCCCCGGCGTCCTTCGGGTGGGCGACGACGGCCGCGCCGGTGGCCTTCTGCACCTCGGCGAGCGCCTGCCAGTGGTCGGCGTGCAGATGGGTGGTGACGATCCTCGTGACGTGAACGTCACCGATCATCTCCAGGATCCGGTTGGCCTCGTTGGCCGCATCGACCAGCAGCGCCTCCCCGGTCCGCAGGCAGCGCAGCAGGTAGGCGTTGTTGTCCATCGGGCCCACGGCGAGCTTGGTCACGCTCAGCCCGGTAACCTCACGGGAGTCCGGCGGACCGCCCACACTCACGTTTCCGGTGTAGCTCAAAACGCCTCCTCAACAACCCGTGCGGTGCGACCGGCCGGCCTTTGTAACGGCCTTGCGCCATCCTATGGCGACACCAGCCGGTGCCGGCGGAGTGGTGCTAGCCGTACCACGGACCGGGCCGGCTGGTCCCGCCGGCCAGTCGGCCTCCGTCCCGCCGCTGGTCAGACCGTCCCGCCGCTGGTCAGACCGTCCCGCTGCGATGCCGCGATGCCGAACCCTGACATGACGTATTACCGAAACCTGATATGACGATTAGTATCTCATCAGGATGGGCGCAGCGCCGGGGCCGCTGGACCTGGGAGCCGAAGGGGCGGAGATGCCGTCGAAGGATGGGTCGTCAGCAGTTGGCATCCGGCCTGGTGGGAAAGTTCCGCGCCGGCTGCACGCTATTCTCGGCGACCGCGCTGAACGCCGAGTCCTCCACGGTCACGGCGGTGACTTGTTCCAGTGGTTCATGACCAGGAACGACACCGCATGAGCCAGTCCTCGCGAGCGGTGGTGACCAGGCTCCGCACGCTGGCGAACCGGGAGTAAGGAGGCGCATGGACCAGTCAGCGTTTGCCGGGCTCTTGCGCGAGATCGAGACGTTCGTCCGCGGCCCGGGCGAGGAGTACGCGATCGAGATCGAGCGAAACCACGCCGTCCCGTCGCGGCTCTGGCAGGAGCTGCGGGAGCGCGGGTACCTGAGCCTGGCCGCCCCTCAGGAGTACGGAGGGCGTGGCATTCCGTTCCCGCGCTACATGGAGCTGATGGAGCTGTTCTCCCTGGGGCATGCCTCGCTGCGGATGATCGTGCACGTGTCCAATGGCGTGTGGCGAGCGATCGACAAGTTCGCGACCAGTGAGCAGCGCAGGGCGTTCGTCCTGCCGCTGGTGTCCGGTGACATCAGGGTCGCGTTCGCGCTTACCGAGCCGGCCGCGGGCAGCGGGGCCGACCTGCGCGCCACCGTGGAGCACAAGGACGGCACGTATTACCTCTCCGGCGAAAAGCACCTGATCACCTTTGGCGTGAGCTGCGACTACTGGCTGCTTGTCGCCAGGCTGGCAGGCACCCACGGCCGCGACGGCACGGTCGCGCTGATGGTGGACCGGCATGCGCCGGGCGTAACGGTGCAGCCGATGCCCGGCACGATGGGGGTGCGCGGCACCGACCACGCTCATCTGATCTTTGACGGCACACCGGTTCCGGTGGCCAGCCGGCTCGGTGAGGAGGGGCAGGGTCTGCAGGTCGCGTTCGGCGGTTTCCTCACGCCCAGCCGGATCTCGCTGGCCATGAGCTGCGTCGGGCTCGCCCGCCGGGCCCAGGAACTGGCGGCCGGGCATGCCAAGGTCCGGGAGACGTTCGGGAAACCCCTCGCGGCACGGCAGGCCATCGCGTTCTCACTGGCGGAAAACGCCGCCGATATCGAAGCCGCCCGCCAGCTCTGCCTGCACGCCGCCCGGCGCTGGGAGGCAGGCGACGCCGCGGCCGCCACGCTCGCGTCGATGGCCAAGCTCACCGCCGTCGACATGCTGACCAGGGTCACCGACAAGGCCCTCCAGATCCATGGTGGCATCGGCTACTGGCAGCAGAGCCCGATCGAACGGATCTACCGGGATGCCCGTGCGCAACGGTTCGAAGAGGGCACAAGCGAGATCCACAAGATGCTGATCGCCCGCGATGTCCTCAGTGGGCAGCGCCTGACGGCACCGGATGAAGCGTGATGGAGAGCGATATGAGTGATCAGCATGGTGAGCGCGGCGGTCCGGGTGACTGGCTGGCGGACAGAGCGGTCATTGTCACGGGTGCGAGCCGGGGCATCGGGCGGGCGATCTCGCGACGGCTGGCGTCGGCTGGGGCCCGGGTGGCGGGGTTCGCGAGGGATTGTGAGCAGCTGAAGCAGACGGGCCTGCTGGTGGCCGCCGAGGGGGGCACCTTCCTGCCGTGGGTCGTGGACGTCACCGACGCGGCAGCGGTGGCGAAGGCGGTCACCGAGGTGGAGGGCGAGCTGGGGCGGATCGACGTGCTCGTCAACAACGCGGCGGCCTGCCTGCGTGGCGGGCTGACCGAACTGCCGGTCGAGGACTGTGACGCCATGATCACCAGCAATGTCAATTCGGTCGTGTACTGCTGCCGCTCCGTCTGGGAGCCGATGCGCGCCCAGGGCGGGGGAGTGATCATCAATGTGTCCTCGCTGTCGGCTACCGTGTCGTCCCCTGGCTTCTCGGTATATGGGGCCACAAAGGGCTTCGTGAACACCTTCACCGCCACGCTCGCAGCGGAGGGGCGGAAGGCCGGAATCCGCGTCTACGCGATCGCCCCCGGCTATGTGTGGACCGGGCTGCTGGAAAGGGTGGCGCCGGAGGTGCCCGCGGATAAGGCGCTCGGCGCCGATGCTGTCGCGGTGGCGGTGGCGGCGCTGTGTGGCCCGGCGTATGTGCACAGTTCCGGCGAGGTGCGTCATCTGCGGCGCTGATCCGGCCGCGGTCAGGCGCCCTCACGCAGGCGGCGCGCCCAGGGTTAAGTGGGGAGTGCTGCTGCCGACGTTCGACGCGCTCGGCCAGGGCAGGCTGCCGGTCGCCGCGGCGGCCCGGCGCGCCGAGGAGCTGGGATTCGATGCCGTGTGGGCGGGAGACCACCTCTCCTCACCCGCCCCAGTGCTCGACTCGCTCTGCGCACTGTCCGCGGCGGCCGCCGTGACCAGCCGGATCGAACTGGGCGTCAGCGTGCTGCAACTCGGTCTGCGGCATCCAGCCTGGGCGGCGAAACAACTGGCCACCATCGAGGCGCTGGCACCAGGGCGGCTCCGGCTCGGCGTGGGAGCCGGGGGAGAGTTCGCGGCGGAGTTCCTCGCCGCGGGCGTGCCGCGCCACACCCGGGGCCAGCGCCTGGATGAGATCCTGCGGATCCTGCCCGCGCTGCTGCAGGGCGAGCCGGTCGATCATCCCGGGCCGCTCGCGCCGGTCCGCGTGTCCGGGCTGCGGCCTGCGGTCAGCTCGCCGCTTCCAGTGTCGGTGGGCGGCCGCAGCGAGGCCGCCCTGCGCCGCGCGGCACAGTATGGCGACCAGTGGCTGGGCATGTGGCTGAGCGCCGGGACGGTGCGCAGATGCGCTCGTCAACTCGCCGCGCTCGCCGCAGAGCGGGGGCGGCCGGTTCCGTCCATTGCCATGCTGGTGCTGGTGAACGTCAACGACGACGCCGGGACCGCCCGGCGTGAGGCGGCAGACCTCGTACAGGGCCAGTACCAGATGCCGCTGCACAGGGTCGAGCGGTGGACGGCATACGGTCCCCCGGATGTGGTCGCGGCCATGCTGCGCGAGTACACCGATGCCGGGGTGACGGAGTTCGTCCTGATGCCGGCCTCAGGGGATGCCCTGGGCCAGTACGGGCGGCTGGCTTCGGTCCGTGACGTGGTGACATGACACACGAGGCGGCCAGCGGGGTCGTGGTCACCGGGTTCGGGGCGATCACCCCGGTCGGCAACGACCGCGAGACGACCTGGCAAAACCTCGTCGCCGGCAACTCCGGGGCCGGGCCGATCACTGCGTTCGACCCGGCTGACCTGCCGGTTCGCATAGCCGCCGAAGTGCGCGGCTTCTGTCCTGAGCGGTTTCTCGACCATAAAAGGCTGCGGCGCACGGCGCGCTTTTCGCAGTTCGCCATCGCTGCGGCCCGCGAGGCGCTCGCCGACGCGCGGCTCACCATCGGCCCGGCGAACGCGGACCGGGCCGCAGTGGTCATCAACGCGGCGGTCGCCGGTTTTGACACCGTGGAGGCCACGACCCGCCAGCTCATCGCCGACGGTGACTCCAGGCTGAGCCCCCATTTCGTGTCGTCCTCCCTGGCCAACATGCCGGCTTGTGAGGTGGCGATCGACCTCGGCGTGCGCGGCCCCGTGCTGGCCAGCGCGCTGGCCTGTGCCAGCGGCAACGCGGCCTTTCTCCAGGCCCGCCAGCTCATCCTGGCCGGTGAGGCGGACGTCGTGGTATGCGGCGGAACCGACGCGGCCATCACGCCGGTGATCTTCGCGGGCCTGGCCCGGATGGGCGCGCTGTCCCGGCGGAACGACGATCCGGCCGGGGCGAGCCGGCCGTTCGACGCCGAGCGGGACGGGTTCGTGTTCGGCGAAGGGGCGGTGGTCGCCGTTGCCGAATCGGCCGAGCACGCCGCCCGGCGCGGGGCCACTCAGTACGCCACGATCGCCGGGGGCGCGCTCACCACCGACGCCTTCCACACCAGCGCCCCGCGCCCTGGTGCGATCGACGCGGCCAGGGCTGTCGGCCAAGCGCTGCAACGGGCCGGAATCGGGCCTGGCCAGCTCGATTACGTCTGCGCCCACGCCACTGGGACCCCGGCCGGTGACCGGGCCGAGACGGTGGCGATCAGGCGTGCGCTCGGCGAGAGGGCCTACGCGGTTCCGGTCAGCAGCCCCAAGTCCATGGTCGGGCACCTGATCGGCGCCGCAGGCGCGCTTGGCGTGATGGTTTGCGCACTGGCGATCCGCGACAGTGTCGTCCCGCCCACGATCAACCTCAAGACCCCCGACCCCGAATGCGACCTCGACTACGTGCCGAATGTGGCCCGGCAGGTACCGGTGCGAACCGCGATCACCACCGCCTTCGGCTTCGGCGGGCAGAACTGTGCCGTCGCCGTCCGGGCTCCCGGCTAGCCGGGAGCCATGCTGGCTGGCCGGCATTGCGCGGCATCAGGGCTGATCTTCGGAATGCTAGCCGTGTACAGTTAGTTGGTATCAAGCAAGCAACTAACTGGCGCCGATATGCCCCAGGGAGGGCGGAACGCTCATGCGGCTCAAAGGTGGCGGCGGCGGTGCGGGTGGCGAGCATGCCGCAGGACCGGATTCCGGCCAGAAAAGTGTGGTGAACGACCACGGTCCGCACTACAAGTGGATCGCCCTGTCGAACACCACGCTCGGCGTGCTGATGGCGACGATCAACCAGTCCATCGTGCTGATCGCGCTGCCGGACATCTTCCGCGGGATCGGCCTGAACCCGCTGGCGCCGGGCAACACCGGCTACCTGCTGTGGATGCTGATGGGCTTCCTGGTCGTGTCGGCCGTGCTGGTGGTGGCGTTCGGGCGGCTCGGCGACATGTTCGGCCGGGTCCGCATGTACAACCTCGGCTTCGCGGTCTTCACCCTGGCCTCGATCCTGCTGGCGTTCTCCTGGATGCACGGCGCCCCGGCCGCACTGTGGCTGATCGGCTGGCGGGTCATCCAGGGCATCGGCGGCGCGTTCCTGTTCGCCAACTCGACGGCGATCCTGACCGACGCGTTCCCGCCCAACCAGCGCGGCACCGCGCTCGGCATGAACGCGATCGCGGCCATCGCCGGGTCGTTCTTCGGCCTGCTGCTCGGCGGCGTGCTGGCCCCGCACAACTGGCATCTGGTGTTCCTCGTCTCGGTCCCGTTCGGCGTGTTCGGCACGTTCTGGGCCTACTTCATGCTGCGTGACCAGGGCATCCGGCAGCCCGCCAAGATGGACTGGTGGGGGAATCTGCTGTTCGCGGTGGGGCTCATCGCGATCCTGGTCGGCATCACCTACGGCCTGGAGCCCTACCAGTCGCACACCATGGGCTGGCTCAACCCCTGGGTCATGACGGCCCTGTTCGGCGGGCTGGCCTGCCTGGCCGTCTTCATGATCGTCGAGGCTAAGGTCGCCCAGCCGCTGTTCCGGCTCTCCCTGTTCAAGATCCGGGCGTTCGCCGCTGGCAACGTCGCCAACCTGCTGGTCGCCCTCGGCCGTGGTGGTATCCAGTTCATCCTGATCATCTGGCTGCAGGGCATCTGGCTGCCGCTGCACGGCTACGACTTCGCGGTGACCCCGTTGTGGGCCGGGATCTACATGGTGCCGCTGACCATCGGTTTCCTGGTGTCAGCGCCGCTGTCCGGGATCATCTCCGACCGGTTCGGCGCCCGGGCCTTCACCACGGGCGGCGCGCTGCTGACCGCGGGCAGCTTCCTGTGCCTGTTCTTCATCCCGGTGAACTTCAGCTATGTGGTGTTCGCCCTGGTGCTGGTCATCAACGGGTTCGGCTCCGGGCTGTTCGCCTCACCCAACCGGGCCGAGATCATGAACTCGGTGCCGGCCAACCAGCGCGGCTCGGCCGGCGGCATGATCGCGACCTTCCAGAACGCCGCGTTCGTGCTGTCCATCGGCATCTTCTTCTCGCTGATCGTCACCGGCCTGGCCAGCTCGCTGCCCTCGGTGATGTACGGCGGCCTGACCGCCCAGGGCGTCCCGCAGGTGGCCGCGGCGCACGTCTCGCACCTGCCGCCGATCGCCCTGCTGTTCTCGGCGTTCCTCGGCTACAACCCGATGAAGCAGATCCTCGGGCCGCACGTGCTGGCCCATCTGCCGGCCGGGCACGCGGCCTACCTGACCAGCCGCAGCTTCTTCCCGCACCTGATGGCGACCCCGTTCCACGACGGACTGAGCGTCGCGTTCGTCTTCGCCATCGCGGCCAACGTCATCGCGGCCGTGGCCTCCGTGCTGACCGGCGCCCGCAAGCTCCGCCCGGTCACGCCCGCTGCCGGCGAGCCCGCGCAGGTCGTGACGCCCGCCGATGTGGAGCCTGCCACCGAGGGCGTCTCCACCGGGGAACTGGCCGCGCAGGAGTCCGCCAACGGCCCCGGGCAGGCTAAAGGGCCAGCTCGTAACGCTGTTCGGGCTTCCCCGAACGGGGATGGGCGGACGGCGCACCGGTAGGGCGCCAGCCCAGCCGCTCGTACAGCGCGACCGCCCGGCCGTTACCCGTGTACACATACAGAACGGCGCGGCGGTACCCCGGCGGCCGATTCTGGCGTATTGCCCGCTAACGGTGGATTTGTTCGGGCCTGCCATCGCTGACTGGAATCGATTGGGCTATTGCGCGGCTGTGGAAACTAAGTGACTATTGAAGCTGCCTGGGCGCATAGGCCGTGATCGTGCGGCTCTGCGGAGCCGCACCATTCACGGGAGCCGCTAGGGTGAAGGAGGACAGCGTGGCGGAGATCAATACCGCTATGCCCCAGGCCGGCCTGTCCGGCACCGAGAGCCGTCCGGTACGGCGAACGCCGCTGATCGTACTCAGCCTGCTGGCCGGACTTGCCGTCGCCATACTATGGTCGGCGCAACTTGTCGATGACAAGATTGGCGTAAACTCCGCCAATGGCATGCTCGGCCACAATACCCTGACCACCGGCATCGCGGGGTCTGCCGCCGGTGTTCTTTTCGCTTTTGCCATCGGCCTGGCGGGTACGTTTACCGCCTGCAATGTCGCGGCGTTCAGCGCCATTGCGCCGCTGATGGAGGACGCGCAGTCGGCGCGGGCCCGCCTGCGGCTCGCCCTGCGCCCGCTGGCCTGGCTCGCCGTCGGCGTCATCGTCGTGGCGGGCACCTATGGTGGCATCGGCGCGACGCTGGGCAAGAGCATTCCGCAGCTTTCCACCGCGATGATCGGCGGCACCGTGCCGGAGCGGGTGCTGCAATCCGTGATCGTCTTCTCGGTCATCGGGCTTATCTTCCTCTACATGGGGCTCGCCGCGATCGATGTGGTCCCGGATCCGTTGCGGCGGATAGGCCAGCGTTTCCGTTACGCTCCGCAACTGGTCATGGGTGCGCTTATCGGCGGCTTCCTCATCGGCCGGCCCTGGCCGTTGTTCTTCAAGATGTTCCAGTATGCCGCCTCGACGCACAACGGATTCTACGGAGCGCTCACCTTCATTCTGGTCTCGCTCGGTAACATCGTGGTGATGGCGGTGCTGTTCCTCGCCTTGTCGATGACCCGTTTCCAGCACTGGCTCCGGGCCAGGCCCGGCCGGGTTGCCAAATTCACCGCCTCGGCACTGCTGATCGGTGGTGCGTTCACCTTCTTCTACTGGGGCGTCAAGGTGCCAGCGAACTTCGGCTACGGTTGGTGGCCGCATATGCCCTGGCACTAAACGATCCACCCGGGCAGGGGGCCGCCTGCGTCGCGGTGGCCCCCTGCCGCTGTGCGCGCCCACGGTGAGCCGGAACGGAACAACCGGGGACCGGGCCCGGTTCAAGCCGCATGGGATGTCATCGCCTTAGCCCGCGGCCGGTGACTCCGGAGGCCGCCGCGCAGGTGGCGGGTGATCCGGGATAGTGCGGCCCGCGCCGTATGGAAGTGACTTCTCTCCGAAAAGTAATTCGACTACCCTGGCTGGGGAGCCGGCGGGAACCGGCGGCGGAGGGTGGCTTCGGAGCGGAGTGCTGGGCGAGTGGGTCGCTCATCCGGTCGCTGACCTGCGGGCTTATCCGGCGGCCCAAAATTGTCGGACCCCGCGGTTAGCATTGTTTGGCATCTCGTGCGGGTGGGGTGGCGTCACCGAAATGCAGCCAGCGTAGGTGACGTTGCCACACGTAGGCGTTGCGGTGACCTCGCCATGGGCAGAGGGCTGGGAAATGCACAGAGCTGGGCAAGGACAGAGCTGGGCAAACACTGGGCTGGGCAAACCCAATGCCTGGCAAGCCCAGGGCTGGGGCAAGCAGAGGGCTGGGCAAGCACAGGGCCAGGCAAGCACAGGGCTGGGCAAGCAGAGAGCTGGGCAAGCAGAGAGCTGAGAGAGCGTAGTGGCTGATCGACTGGTGGTTCGCGGTGCCCGCGAGCACAACCTGAAGGACGTCTCGCTGGACCTGCCGCGGGATGCCATGATCGTCTTCACTGGGCTGTCCGGGTCGGGGAAGTCCAGCCTGGCCTTTGACACGATTTTCGCCGAGGGCCAGCGCCGCTACGTGGAGTCGCTGTCGGCCTACGCCCGGCAGTTCCTCGGGCAGATGGACAAGCCCGACGTCGACTTCATCGACGGGCTGTCACCGGCGGTCTCCATCGACCAGAAGGCAGCCAGCCGCAACCCCCGGTCCACGGTGGGCACGATCACCGAGGTCTACGACTACCTTCGGCTGCTTTACGCCAGGATCGGCAAGCCGCACTGCCCGGTGTGCGGCAGGCCGATCGCGCGGCAGAGCCCGCAGCAGATCGTGGACCGGCTGCTCGAACTCGACGAGGGCACCCGGTTCCAGGTGCTCGCGCCCGTGGTCAGGGGGCGCAAGGGCGAGTACACCGAGCTGATGCGCGAGCTGCAGACCAAGGGGTTCTCCCGGGCCCGGGTGGATGGCGTCGTGGTGCGCCTGGATGAGGCGGCGTCCGGGGCGCTGCCGACGCTGAAGAAGTACGAGAAGCACGACATCGAGGTCGTGATCGACCGGCTGGCGGTCAAACCCGAGGCCCGGCGCCGGCTCACCGATTCGGTGGAGACGGCGCTGTCGCTGTCCGGCGGAATCGTCATCGCCGACTTCGTGGACCTGCCTGAAGACGACCCGCACCGGGAACGGATGTACTCCGAGCACCTGGCCTGCCTCTACGACGATCTGTCGTTCGAGGAACTGGAGCCGCGCTCGTTCTCGTTCAACTCGCCGTGGGGAGCCTGCCCGGACTGCACGGGCCTGGGCACCCGGATGGAGGTCGACCCCGAGCTGGTCGTGCCGGACGAGTCCAGGACGCTCGCCGAGGGAGCGATCGCGCCCTGGGGCGGCGGGCACATCAGCGACTACTTCAGCAGGCTGATCGAGGCGCTGGGCGACACCATGGGGTTCACCATGACCACCCCGTGGGCGAGGCTGCCGGCCGCCGCACGCAAGGCGCTGCTGTACGGGTACGGCGAGCAGGTGCACGTCCGGTACAAGAACAGGTACGGGCGGCAGCGCTCGTACTACACCTCGTTCGAGGGAGCGGTTCCCTACATCGAACGGCACCACTCGGAGGCGGAGAGCGACTCCAGCCGGGAGCGGTTCGCCGGGTACATGCGCGAGGTGCCCTGCCCGACCTGCCAGGGCGCCCGGCTGAAGCCGGTGTCTCTGGCGGTGAGCGTGGACGGCAGGTCAATCGCCGAGTTCTGCGCGCTGCCCATCGGGGAACTGGCCAAGCTGCTGCTGGCGCTGAACCTGTCCGACCGGGACTACCAGATCGC
>DATGGU010000063.1:0-14540 GCA_035308365.1 Streptosporangiaceae bacterium | reverse complement strand
CCGCCGTTCCTGCTGCCCACCAACCCACCCTCCGACTCACCCGACCTACCGGCCTACTTCAAGGGCAAGCCCGCCTGCATGGGCTGCACCGTCCCACCCCCGGGCGGGAAACTGTGAGCTGCCTCGCGGCTGCGCAGGGGTTAGCACGGCGATCAGCCCGGCGGCCCGGGCCGGCGGAATGAACGAGGCGGGCTGATCCCGTCCGAACTGGCCGGATAGGTTGCGCTGGTGACAGTTCTCCGCTCGGTGTGCGTGTTCTGCGGCTCCTCGGCTCCCGAGGATCCCCGCTACCGCAATGCCGCCCGCGCCCTGGGCACCCTGCTGGCCCGGCGCGGCATCACGCTGGTCTACGGCGGCGGCCGGGTGGGCCTCATGGGCGAGCTGGCCGATGCCGCGCTCGCCCAGGGCGGCCGGGTCATCGGGGTGATCCCGGTGGGCCTTTTCGCCCGGGAGGTCAACCACACCGGCGTGACCGAACTGCACGAGGTCGGCTCGATGCACGAGCGCAAGCGGCTGATGTATGACCTGGCCGACGCGTTCACCGCGCTGCCCGGCGGGCTCGGCACGCTGGAGGAGGTCGCCGAGGCCGCCACCTGGTCACAGATCGGGCTGCACAGCAAGCCCCTCGTCCTGCTCGATGTCGACGGGTTCTGGGAGTCTCTGGTGGCTCAGCTCGACCGGATGGCCGGCGTTGGATTGCTCAGGCCGGCCGGCCGGAGTCTCATTCAGCGGGCCGGGTCCGCCGAGGAAGCACTCGCCGTGCTGGCGGCGGCCGAGCCGGCCCCACCGGAGAAGTGGATCACCGGCGACCAGCGATAGACATTTCGGCGCCAGCGGTCAGGAACACACGTCTCAACGGCAACTTCGCTCAAAAATAACCTCTTTCGCCAGTCTTGTTACTTTGCCGTGTATTTACCAGCACGAAGCGAGCTCTGTACCTCCTGGGGGGTTTCGAAGACCGCCCTTCGGCTGCGGGGGGCGGCCAGCCGTCCCGGGCCGACAGACGCGAAGGAGTAGTCAGTATGCGCGTTGGACCTACGCCGCGACGGCTGCGATTGGCCGTGGGGCTCATGACGGTGGGGGTGACCGCCGGGTTCGTGCTGCCGGCCACGGGCGCCGTCGCCGTCCAAACCGGCCGGCCAGCAACCTCGCAGACTCCGCTTCCGGTCCGGAACGGATCAGCGCACGACCTCGGGGCGTACAACCCGTCCCGGACGATCCGGCTCGCGATCGGGTTGCGGCCGCCACACATGGCCGCCGAGGCGCAGTATCTCCGAAGCATCCAGGACAAGCGCTCACCGCTGTTCCACAAGTACCTGAGCACAGCGCAGTGGACCGCCCGGTTCGGCCCGAGCGCCGCCGAGCAGCGCGCGGTCGTCTCCTGGGCCAGGGGGGCCGGCCTGACCGTGACCCACCTGTACCCGAACCGGCTGATCGTGGACCTGGCCGGGCACGTCGGCGCCATCGAGAAGGCGCTGGGGGTCCAGCTCAACAACTACCGGCTCGGCACCAAGACCTTCTTCGCCAACAACCACGACCCGGTGCTGCCGGCGTCGCTGGCCGGCATCGTGGAATCGGTCGAGGGCCTGAGCAGCCTGCAGACCATGTTCCCGGCCTCGCACACGGCCGCCGAGCCGGCCAGCCGGCCTTACGTGCCGGGGCCCACCGTCCGCGTGGGCCCACACGCCGCGGCCAGCGGTAGCCACGCGAAGCTGCTCGCGGCCGAACGGTCCTGGCGGCACGCGCTGGGACACCTCACCCGCGGCGTGACGGCCCACATCACCAACGGCGCCTACGACCCGACAGATATCTACAGCTCACAGGCCTACGACTACAACGCGCTCTACCGGCAGGGCCACTGCTGTAACCCGCTGGGCAACCCGGGCAGCTCACCGAACACGACGTCGATCGCCATCGCGACCTTCGGCTCGCAGAACCTCAGCGACATGGCCGGGTTCCAGGCCGAGTATCCCTACCTGGCCTACAACATCCAGGAGGTGTACATCGACGGCACTCCCTCCTGCTGTGACGCCGAGGGGACCATGGACATGGAGTGGTCGACCGCCATGTCCAACAGTTTCGGGGCCTTCCAGAACACTTCCAAGGTGTACCTGTACGACGGGGCCAACTTCAACGATTCCACGTTCACCGACATGTACAACCAGATGGTGAGCGACAACGCCGCCCGGGTGTTCAGCACGAGCTGGAGCTGCACCGAGTTCTTCGGGTGCAACTCGAGCGAGATGAGCACCCGCGACGCCATCTTCAGCGAGATGACCGGGCAGGGGTGGTCGCTGACCGCGGCGTCCGGGGACCGGGGCGCCTACGACAACTGCGCCAATCTGTCGGTCAGCTTCCCGGCCTCGGACCCGAACGTGGTCGGCGCCGGCGGGACGACGCTCAGCCTGAGTTCCGGGCCGGTCTACAACAGTGAGGTCGCCTGGTCCGGCGGGCCGGACGGCTGCGGCTCCAACGACGGCGGCTCGGGCGGTGGCTGCAGCTCCATGTTCGGCGCCCCCTCCTTCCAGGGCAACCAGCCGTGTGGCAGTGGGTCGCGCGGGGTCCCGGACATCTCGCTGAACGCGGACTGGTTCAACTCGCCGCAGAACTTCTACTTCGGCGGAAGTCTCAGCGGCAACGGCGGGACCAGCATCGTCGCGCCGGAACTGGCTGGGTTCTTCGCCCAGGAGGATGCCTATCTGCTGTACGAAGGAAACATCTGCGGCTCGGGCTCGTCTGCCTGTGCACCGTTCGGGAACGCCAACTACCCGCTCTATGAGTCGGCGCTCAACGGCGCGCCGCACAATCCCTTCTACGACATCACCTCCGGTTGCAACAGCAACGACATCGGCCCTGGTTACTGTGCGGGCACCGGCTACGACCTGGTGACCGGATGGGGCTCGGCCAACATGCTCCAGCTCGCCTGGGCGTTCAACTGGCACCTGCTGGCCGACGACGGACGGCCGGCTGTCACGTTCTCCGGGCAGACGCCCGGGGTCTGGTACAACACCGACCAGACCATCGGGATCTTCGTCACCGACACCGGCGGCGCGTTCCCGGCCGGCGGTGTGGCAGGCTTCAGCGACGCCTGGAACGCCGACCCGGGCGATCCCACCAGTGAGGCGACGCCGGGGTGCTGCAACTCGTTCTACGACGGCCCCGAGTTCGTCAACGCCACCACCGGCAGCCTCGACCTGGCCGCGGAGGGGCAAGGCTGCCACACGGTCAACGTGGAGGCGTGGGACAACATGGGCCTGCAGTCCGGTGATGTCACCGACGGCCCGCTGTGCTATGACTCCGTCCCGCCATCCATCACCTCGGCACCGACCGTCAAGCTGCGCAACAACGTCGGCCCGGTCGGGTCGTCCGGGGTCCCGGTGGCCATCTCCTGGAATGGCACCGACGCGACCAGCGGCATCAACCACTACACGCTCTCGCTGAGCAAGGACGGTGGCGCGTTCACCACGGTCGCCAGCACCACCGCAACGCAGTTCTTCAAGAACCTGCCGGCCGGCCATACCTACCAGTTCAAGGTCAGCGCGACTGACAACGCCGGCAATACCAGCGCCGGCAAGTCGGGCAAGGTGTACACGCTGAAGCTGATCCAGGAGAACGGCACTGCGATCAAGTACTCGTCCGGCTGGACGCGGCAGACGCTGGCCGGCGCCAACGGCGGATCCGTCGACTTCGCCACCCTGGCGGGGAAGACGGCGACGCTGACCTTCACCGGCTTCCAGGTCGCCTGGATGTCGACCGAGGGTTCCACCCGGGGTTCCGCGACGGTCAAGCTGGACTCCGGCACGGCGCAGACCATCAGCACCCACACCAGTTCCGTCAAGACGGCGGAAATCGTTGATGTGGTCACGGGTGCGAACGGATCGCACACGCTCGTCCTGAAGGTGCTCGGCACGTCCGGGCATCCGCGGGTCGACGTCGACGCCTTCGTCATCCTGTCCACCTGACGCACGCACCGGCCGCCAGGGCCCGCCGGCACCGTTCCGGCGGGCCCTGGCGTCATTCGCGGCGGTGAACCGCTGGGGATCGCCGCCCAGCGGGCCTACAACGCTCCAGCCCGCTGAAAATGCGTTGCGCACGCGGCGGAACCGGGCAACTGTCGGATTCGTGGCCGCCCAGGCGAAGCTCAGCGCGCAGCAGCGCAGATTCCTGCTCGGCCAGGGTTACCTGGTGGTGCGATCCCTGCTGGATGAGACGGCGATCACCCCGGCGCGCAGCCGCCTGGCGGAGCTGGTACGGCAGACGGTGGCAGCCTGGGCCGACAATCCCAGCCTGGACACCGACGAAGCGTGCGTAATGGCCAGCTTCGACGTGGCCGACCCTGACTTCACTGACTTCCACCAGCATCCGCTGCTGGCCGACGCGGCCACCCTGGTGCTGGGCGATGCCTGGCACGTCAGGTCCCTGGACCTGCGGGCGCCCATCCCTGGTGCGGGCGAGCAGGGCCTGCACCCGGACTACGCGGATCGCCGGGCCGGCGAGACCTGGCGGACGCTGTCGGCCATGTGGTGCATCACGCCGTTCACCCGCGACAGCGGCCCGCTCCGGGTGATCCCCGGCTCGCACCTGCGCGCCGAGCCGCCGATCGACATGGAGCACGGGTACGCGACCGGGATGGGCCCGCACCCGGACGAGGTGAAGATCATCGCCCCGGCCGGGTCGGTGATCCTGTTCGACGCCGCCGACCTGTGGCACTCCGGCACGTTCAACTACACCCCGGCGGCCCGGCTGGCGCTGACCGTGCACTACGACCCCGGGCCGGGGAAGAGCGCGTGCTGACGGTGGTCAGCCGGGACGCGGCCACCACGACGGCCAGGACGGTGGCCGTGAAGCCGAGCGATGCCCAGACCGGGATGGTCCAGACGTCGGCCAGCAGCATCTTGGCGGCGACGCCGAGCAGGATCACGCCCAGCCCCGGCTGGAGGTAGCGCAGCCGCCCGGCCGCACCGGTCAGGGCTGAGCAGCTCGTGCAGCGCCCCGCGGCCGGGCTGCTGGCCGCCCTCGGCCTTACCATCATGATCAGCGCCGCCGTCGAGGGGATCCGGAGGCTGCACACCCGCCGGGCTGCCCGCACCCAACGGGCAGTTTCCCGCAGCCGCTTAAAATCGAGCGATGCGGCGTGAGTCTTCCACGGTGGTGGTCCTCGTCGGTGATGCTGACGAGGGGTTGCTGACCGAGCTGGGCCGGTCAGGGAACGTCTCGGTGGCCCGCGCCCCTGCCGCCGGATCCGGCGGCCAAGAGGCTGCGGCGGCCCGTCCCGCCTGGGAACCCGGCGCGCTGGCGATGCGGGAGGCCACCCGGCGGCACGCTGCCTACGTGATCGTGCCGGAGGACCCGCTGGCCGGCGTGGCGGCCGCCTGGCGGTCGATGTGGGACGTGGCCGGCGGGCCGGCCGGGGCGGGCGGATTCGAGGAACAGGCCGCGCAGGCGCTGTCAGCCTGGCGGGACAAACGGTTCGAGCTGCCCGACTATTACCTGGTAGTGGCCTCCGCACAGCCGGACGGTACCGGTCCGGACCTGTACCTGGGACCGCTGCGCGCGGCCCGGCCACGCCGGGTGGCCGTCGCCGCCGTCACCCGGCAACCGGACCAGGCAGCCCGTGTGCTGGACGCGCTCAGGTCGCTGCGGCACGGGCCGTGGTGGCCGCCGCTGGATGAGCTGATCGGCACGGCGCGTCATTTCTATGCCGGCGGCCTGGCCGAGACGCAACCGGACACGCCACTGGTCCGCAGCTAGGGCGGCGGTTCCCGCACGGCACCGGGTGGACCCGGTCGCGGGCGCGGCCAAGGCGGCTCAGGCGCTGCGCCGCGGCGGCCTGCTCGCGGTGTTCTGGAACGCGGCTCAGCTCCCGCCCGAGCTGGCCGAAGCCTTTGCCGGGGTCTACGCCCAGGTGCGGCCCGGCCTGCCGTTCAACCCCTGGGTCAGGCCGGTCATGGATTCCTACCGGATCATGTGCGGGACAGCGGCCGACGGGATGGTCCAGGCGGGTGGGTCCGGCGAGCCGGAGCAGTGGCAGTTCGGCTGGGATCGTTGCTACACCAGGGACGAATGGCTGGAGCAGGTGCCCACCTTCGGCGGCCACAGCCAGGTCACACCGGCCAAGCTGCAGGTGCTGCTGGCCGGCCGGGATGGCTGGAGCGCATCGCCGAGATGAACGCCAGCCTGGCCTGCGTCATCCGCCCCGTCCTGGTGACCGCCCGGTGCCGCCCCGGCGCGCTGGCGGCAGCCGGACCGGGATCAACCTTCTCTCCGTTACACGTAACGGGTAACCTCGCGGTCCGCGTGTCACGATGATGGGTATGCGGGTGCAGCGATTCAATGCCCACGTTGAGGCTGGGCCGCGCGGTAGCGCGGTGATCGTGATTCCGTTCGACCCGGACCAGGTGTGGGGGGTGAAGGCTGATCATCCCGTGGGTGGGACGATCGACGGCAGGCAGGTTCGCGGGCGGATCACGCGGGGCGATGGTGGCTGGGTGCTCGCCCTTGCCCCGATGTGGGTGCGTGACGCGGAGGTCGCCGTCGGCGATAATGTGGTCGCCGAGCTGGCGCCTGAGGGTCCGCAGCGAGATGATCTCGCCGAGGATATCCGGGCGGCACTGGATGCCAACCCGGCCGCCGGTGAGTTCTTCGACACGCTGGCGCAGTTCTACCGCAAGGGCTACCTGCGCTGGATCAACGCGACGGCCCGGCGGCCAGAATTGCGCGCGGTACGCATCGCCGAGGTCGTCGAGTTGCTCGCCGCCGGGATCAAGGAGCGGCCACGGGCGTGACCGGGGCCGCGTGCTCCCGGCGGGCGGCTGGGAGGGCGGCGACCATCAGGGCGGCCGTCAGGGCGAATGCGACTGGGAAGCCGGTGTGGGTGACGAACAGGCCGAACAGGGCCGGGCCTGCGCCGTAGCCGCCGTCGTAGGCCAGGTTCCACAGGGCGCTGGCCGTGCCGGTTCCGGCCGGGGGCATCCGGTCGATCATCAGCGTGAACGTGGCGTTCTGGGCGATCCCGAAGCCGGTGCCGAACAGGCACATGCCGATGATGACCGCCGCCGGGGAGGACAGCCAGAGCATGGTGATCATTCCGGCGGACGCTATGGCCAGCGCCGGCACCAGGAGGCTCGTGTGACCGTGCCGGTCGCCTGAGCGGCCCGCCCACCAGCGGCTGAGCGTGGCGGTCAGGGCCTGGGCCAGCAGGCCGACGGTGGCGACGTTGCCAGATACCCCGGCGGCCAGCGGGAGGAAGGAGACGATCACGCCGGCGGGCATGGTGGTGGCCGCGAAGATGAGGAAGGGCCGTAGCTGCCCACGCTGGCGAAGGCTGGCCAGCAGGCCGGCCGGGCGGCCGCCACCTGCCTGCGCCGAACGGTGGCCGGGGCCGCCGCCAGGCAGGCGGGGGAGGGTGGCCAGCGGAACCAGAGCGGTGATGGCCGTCAGGGCGACCACCACGGTGACGCTGCTGTGACCGGCGAGCCAGACACCGGCCGGCAGGGCTATGATTCCCGGCGCGGTGGCCACGACCCCGAACAGGCCGAGTCCTTCGCCCCGGCGCTCGGGCGGCAGCAGCATCGCGGTGAGAGCGCCGGTGAGGACGGTGCAGAGGCCGAAGCCGACACCGCGGACGAAGCTGACCGCCACGATGATTCCTAGCGGGCCGCCCGGCAGCAGCGCCAGGACCGGCACTCCCATCAACAGCGAACCGGCTGCCAGCAGGGTACGGTGCCCGAACCTGGTCAGCAGCAGTGGCGCGGCCAGCTCCGCGGTCACCGTACCCAGCAGGAGCACGGCGGTGACGAGACCGGCTCCCACGCTTCCCGCGCCCGCCGCAGCGTACATCGGGGTCACGGAGAGTAGCAGGTAGAAGCTGGTCAGCGCGGCGAACTCGGATCCGAACACACCGGCGAGCGGGCCGCTGGCCAGGCGCCGGCGCCGCTCGCCGGCCGGTTGTGGGGTGTCCTGGCGCGGCCCGGCAGTTGTCAGGGTGCTCATGTCTGTGACCGTAAAGTCCGAGTTGACCACTGATAAGTTCCAATTCCATGGCGATTCAGTGGTCCGGTTTGGGGCCGGAACTGCTGCTGCGGCTCGACCGTGGCAGCGGCCAGCCGCTGCGGGCTCAGCTCGAAGGCGGCCTGCGCGATGCGATCCGGAGCGGCCGGCTGCAGGGCGGCGAGCGGCTGCCGTCGTCCCGAGAGCTGGCCCGTGAACTGGGCGTGTCCCGTGGCCTGGTCCAGGAGTGCTACGGCCAGCTTCTGTCCGAGGGCTATCTGGCCAGCCAGGCCGGCTCGGCCACCAGGGTTGCGATGGGCGCCCGCCCGGCATCGCCGGAGCCGGCCCGGCAGGCCGAGCCGCCACCGCGGCTGATCGCCGACTTCCGCGCCGGAGTCCCGGATCTGGGCAGCTTTCCGCGGGGCGACTGGGTCTGGGCGACCCGGCAGGCCTGCGCCGGCGTGGCCACCGCCGATCTGGACTACGGCGACCCCCGGGGCAGCGCCGTGCTGCGCGGCGTGCTCGCCGCCTACCTGCGGCGGGTGCGCGCCGCCGCCGCCGATCCGGGCCAGATGATCGTCAGCACCGGGTTCGCCCAGGGCGTCGTCCTGGTGCTGCGGGCACTCGCCGGGGCCGGCGTTCAGTGCGCCGCCTTCGAAGACCCCGGATACGGCGGCGCCGACACCAGCGAGACCGTGCGGGCGGCCGGGGCGACCGGCCTGCGCGCGGTGCACGTGCCCGTCGACGACCTTGGCATAGATGTCAGAGCGCTCGGCGAAAGCGGCGCCAGGGTCGCCGTCGTCACCCCGGCACACCAGTCGCCGACGGGCGTCGTGCTCGCGGCCGAGCGGCGGCACGCCCTGGTGGACTGGGCCCGCCGCAACGACGGCTTCATCATCGAGGACGACTACGACTCCGAGTTCCGCTACGACCGGGAGCCGGTCGGCGTGTTGCAGGGGCTGGCCCCGGACCGCGTCTTCACCATCGGAACGGCCAGCAAGGCGCTGGCACCGGCGGTGCGGCTCGGCTGGGTCCTCACCCCGCCGGCGCTGGCCGCCGCCGTAGCGGCGGAGAAGCGGATCAGCGACCGGGGCTCATCCACGCTGGACCAGCTCACGCTGGCGGCCCTGCTCGAATCGGGCCGCTATGACCGCCACCTCCGCCGGATGCGGACGGTCTACGCCCGGCGCCGCGCCAGGCTGATCGCCGCCCTCGCCCGGCACGCGCCCGGCATCCGGCTGACCGGGCTCGCCGCCGGGTTCCATGCCGTAGCGCACCTGCCCGCCTCGGCCGGCGAACACGCCGTGGCCGCGGCCGCCCGCCAGCGGCTGGTCGGCCTGTACCCGATGGACATCTACCGGGCCACTCCGGCGGCAGCTCACCCGCCTCAGCTCGTACTGGGATTCGGCCAGGTCAGTGAGCATTCCATCGAACCAGCCATCGCCACGATCGCCGACCTGCTCAGCTAAGCCGGACGGGCATGAAGCGCATCCCCCGGCTGGTGGGATTCGCCTCCATCACCACGCGCCCGGCCGGCCCGGTTCCCGGCCGGCACATTGACCCACATTGGCGACACGCATTTCGCGGCCGGCGACCTGACCGCCGCCTGCGGCGCCAGGCAGCAGTCGCCGGCGACACTCGGCGAACTGCAGCATCCCGAGGTCGATCGCATCCAGGATCCCGGGGCCAGAACGCACCGCCTCCGGCCCAGCGCATCCCGGCACCCCCGGGTTGCGTACGCTGGGCGTTCTGCGACGGGATCAGCCTGAAGGCCAGGAGGGGCGGCAGTGAAGTACCTGCTGATGATCTACGGTAACCGGGAGAAGTGGGAGTCGCTGCCGCCGGAGTCCTGGCGGGAGGCGGTCGCCAGGCAGGAGGCGTTCAACGCACGGTACCGGGAGACCGGCGAACTGCTCGGCGCCTACGGCCTGGCCGACGCGGCCCAGGTGAAGCTGATCCGCCGGGTCGATGGCGTGCCCACCGTGACCGACGGGCCGTACCTGGAGACCAAGGAGTACATGGCGAGCTTCTGGCTGCTGGACTGCGAGAGCGAGGAGCGGGCGCTGCGGATCGCGGCGGACATGCCGTTCGCCGACGCCAGCCCGGTGGAGCTGTGGCCGGTCCTGCACACCTCCGCCGCTGACCAGTGAGCGAGCCGGGCCAGCAGGAACGGCGCGGCGCGGGCGGGACGGCACCGGGCGAAGCACCGGGTGCGCGGGACATCGGGGAGCTGCTGCGCGAGCTGGCGCCCGAGGTGCTGGGCGCGCTGGTGCGCCGGTATGGCCAGTTCGGTGCCTGCGAGGACGCGGTCCAGGAGGCGATGCTGGAGGCGGTGACCTCCTGGCCGGCCCGCGGCCTGCCGGACAGCCCCAAGGGCTGGCTGCTCACGGTCGCATCCCGCCGGCTGATCGATGATGTCCGCAGCGAGCATGCCCGGCGGCGCCGGGAGGCTGCCGCGGCTCCCCCGGAACAGGCCCAGGAGCCTGGCTCCGACCGCGACGACAGCCTGAGCCTGCTGTTTCTGTGCTGTCACCCGGCGCTGTCCGGGCCGAGCCAGCTCGCGCTGACCCTGCGCGCGGTCGGTGGCCTGAGCACGGCCCAGATCGCCGCCGCGTTCCTGGTGCCCGAGGCCACCATGGCCCAGCGGATCAGCCGCGCCAAGCAGGCCATCAAGGCGAACGGCGCCCGGTTCGAGCTGCCGGGCCCGGCCGAGCGCCCGGCCCGGCTCGGCATCGTCCTGCACGTGCTTTACCTGATCTTCAACGAGGGATACACGGCCACCACCGGCGCCAGCCTCACCGCGCCGGAACTGTCCGGCGAGGCGATCCGGCTCACCCGCTGGCTGCACCGGCTGCTGCCGCAGGACCCGGAGATCACCGGCCTGCTCGCGCTCATGCTGCTCACCGACGCCCGCCGGGCGGCCAGGACAGGCCCGGACGGCAGCCTGATCCCGCTCGGCCGGCAGGACCGGAGCCGGTGGGACCGCGAGCGGATCGCCGAAGCGGTCGCGCTGCTGGCGGAGGTGCTGCCGGCCGGCCAGGTCGGCCCGTACCAGGTGCAGGCCGCGATCGCCGCGGTGCACGACGAGGCGGAGTCGATGGAGGCCACCGACTGGCCGCAGATCCTCGGCCTCTACGAGCTGCTGGAGCGGCTCGCCCCGGGCCCGGTGGTCAGCCTCAACCGGGCGGTCGCGGTCGCCATGGTGAGCGGCCCGGCGGCCGGCCTGGACCTGCTGCACACCCTGGAATCCGATCAGCGGCTGGCGGGCCATCACCGGCTGCACGCGACCCGGGCGCATCTGCTGGAAATGTCCGGCGACCACCAGGCCGCGGTGGCCAGCTACCGGGAGGCCGCACGCCGCACCACCAGCCTTCCCGAGCAGCGGTACCTGACCGGCCGGGCCGCCCAGCTCGCCGGCGGAGAAAAACTTTGCCGGTGATGTAGAGAACCGGTGGCCGTCTCCGACCCAGGGCCAAACGGGCGCACAAGGCGCCCCGTCCGAAGGGGTTAGAGATGACCAAGGTAGTCCTGGGCATGACGATGTCGCTGGATGGCATAGCGGGTCCCGAGAGCGCGGACGCGGATGGCATGGAACTGTTCGAAACGATCATGAGCTGGGTGTTCCCGCTGCGCAGTTGGCGCGAACAGCAGGGCATGGAAGGCGGGGAGGACTCGGTGGACTCCCAGGTGTGGGGCGCCGACTTCGCCCGGTTCGGCCCGCAGATCGTCGGCCGCCGGATGTTCGACTACGGGTATCCGAACTGGGGCGAGAACCCGCCGTTCCACGCCCCCGTCTTCGTCGTGACCCATCGCGGCCAGGAGCGGATCGACAAGAGCGGCGGCACCAGCTACACCTTCGTGACCGGTGGCATCGAGGCCGCCGTCGAGCAGGCCCGCGCGGTGGCGGACGGCAAGGACGTGCTGCTGGCCGGTGGCGTCAGCACCGCTCAGCAGGCGCTGGCCGCCGGGCTGGTGAACGAGGTCAGGGTGCACCTCGTGCCGGTGCTGGCCGGACGCGGCCTGCCGCTGTTCGGCGCCGCCCGGGCGGGCCTGCGCTGCGTCGATACCGTCCAGGGCGAGGGCGCGGTGCACCTGCGCTACGAGGTCCGGTGACGGGCCGTGCCCACGGGGCGCGGCGGCCGGTGTCCCTGCGGCCGGGCGGGCCTGGTGCCCGCCCGGCCGACCGGGAGCGGCATGGTCAGAACACGTCAGCTCAGTCAGTAACCGTTAACTCGAATTAGAGTAATCGATACCGACATGGCGTCACAGGCCCACGAGATGAACCTTCCCGAAACCGGCACCGTTCTTCAAAAGGGCGGGGTTGATCTGCGCTACGCGAGCCGTAGCCTGCAATCGAAGGCGAGCCAAGGAGCAGCGGTGTCTACCTCGCAGATCCAGTTGCGAGCCCGGCCGGCCGGGGATCCGCCGGCACCGGCCGTCACGAGCAGCCCGGCAGACGCGCCGCTGGCATGGTGGAGGCGGCTGTGCCTCCCCTCGTTCGTGGTGGCCGCGCTGACGGCTACCGTCTTGTGGGTGGCCGTCGCCGGCCTGCTGCGGCAGGGCCGCCTGGAAGCCGTTCTGTCGGCGGGCCGGGCCGAACTGGCCGCGCCGCTCCTGGTGGCGCTCGTCGTCGTGACCGGGCTGTGCGAACGCCTGTGGCCGGCCGAGCGCCGTCCCGTCCTGGCCCGTGGCCACATTCAGGACGCATGTTTCCTGGTCCTGCACGCCATCGTGGTGATCCCGCTGATGACCCTGCTCAGCGTCGGCGCGGCAACGCTGGCCAGCCGCTATGCACACTGGATCGAGCTGCGGCCGGCCGCGCACTTGCCTGGCTGGATGCTCGTCCCGCTCACCATCGTGGCCATGGACGGAGCCAACTGGCTGGCCCACTACGCTGATCACCGGCTCGGCGTCCTCTGGCGCTTCCACGCCCTTCACCACAGCCAGGAGGAACTGAGCGTCCTCACCTCATTCCGGGCTCACCCGCTCATGCACACGACCGGCTTCGTGCTGGCAACCATCCCGGTCACGGTGCTGATGCCGGCCCGCCCGATCGCCCCGGTCCTCATCACGGTCTACATCTGCATCGGCACCTTGCAGCACGCCAACCTGCGCTGGACCTTCGGCCCACTCGGCCGCGTCCTGGTAAGCCCCGCCTACCACCGCCTGCACCACGCGCCGGACATCCAGAACACCAACCTCGGCGTCGTCCTGACAATCTGGGACATCCTGGCGGGCCGGGCTAGATTCCCCGTCCGGGGCGATGGCGTAGGCCAGACCGGCCTGGACGGCCGACCGGTCCCGGTCGAACAGGACGTCTCGGCCAGGGCGGCCCCATTGCTGATGGCCCGGCAGCTCATCGAGCCTTTCCAGGCCCAAGGTTGAGCGGTCACAACTGCATGTGTGGCCTGGCCCATCCCACGACAAAGTCCATCACGCGGCCCTGGCTCACAAAGTGCCTGCTCGAACTCCGGCTCAGCTATCCTCACTCTTCGTCCGGGGTTACGCGTACGCGCAATGAGCACCCGGACAGTACGCGAGGCTTTGCGGCGGCTCAGTTAGGAATCCGGAGCGCGGCCACAATCTCCTTTGCCGATTTATTACGATTGTTGAACGCTCGTATCAGTAGTTGTCCGCCGGTACCCGGCTTGCCACCAAGAAGTTCCAATTCATCCACGATCTGACCGTCACAGACGACGGCAATGAGGATCGCGACAACTTCGGCAAGCAAGAGGGACAGATCCAATCCTCTTTCGCCCGGCGACACACTCGCGAACCATCTATCTGCAAATTCGTGGAGCCCGGGTGGGACAAATACAATCTGGGCCGACGCGGCCCCGCCCCAGTTGACAGTCCACAAATCGGGCGACCCATCCATCCATGCGGCCACCATCTGGTCCCCGAGCAGGGCTGACATCGTTGGGCCGACGAGCCGCTCGATCACCTCACGATCAGGGCGGACTTCAAAGTGAATCCCTATTTCTACTGACATCTCATCCCGGGAAGACTACCCAGCCTCCTGCTGTCTTGACGTAGATGGTATTAATTATACCCTGTTTGGGTATCAAATTAAGCGGACTGTGCCGACCGAAGTCAAGCAGCCGGCTCATGGGTACGTTCGGCGCATCGATGTACAGTCCGACCCCTGAATATCCCGCATTCCGCGCAGACAGTTCGGCAGCTGACGCATGCCTTAGAACGCCAACCGGCGAAGACCCAGAGTAAGCCTTCAGGCTTACCGGAACGCCATCAAGTGTCCCGTCAATGCCAGGAGCGCTCTTCAGAGTATTTCCTATGAACGTACCACCCTGCAGATCAACAATGCTCTGGGCCTGTGCGAGCTCGTGAGGCTCCAGAGCGTTGGGAACAACCGAGCCTGGCAATCCCGCCTCCAGGGCAGGCACTTCTGTGCCACAGGGAGCGAGGCCGAGGGGGTCGGCGGATATGTAGGGGTTGCGGACGTAGGTGTAGGGGTTGGGAGTGGGAGCCAGGCCGAGGGGATCGCAGGTGAGATAGCGGCCGGTGGTGGGGTCGTAGTAGCGCTGGTTGTT
>DATGGU010000062.1:0-5494 GCA_035308365.1 Streptosporangiaceae bacterium | reverse complement strand
GCCGGGTACTCGGCCTGGCCGTCCTGGTGTTCGGCGGTGACCTGGCCAAGGATGCTGAGCTGCGGGTGCTCCGGCATGAGAACGCGGTACTGCGGCGGCACGCCGGCCGGGTGGGTGGTGAGCCGGCTGACCGGGCCTGGTTCGCCGCGCTGGCGCGGCTTGGGCTGCGCAGGCGCTGGGCCGGGGTCTTCCCGGTGACGCCCGCGACGCTGCTGGCCTGGCACCGCAGGCTGGCGGCGGGGAAGTAGGACACGAGCAAACGGCGCAAGCCGGGAGCCCGCCGGCGGTCCCGGGCGCCGCCCGCCTTGCCGTCGGCCTGGCCCGGGAGAACCGGCTGTGGGGACACCGGCGGATCCATGGCGAACTGGCCCAGCCCGGCATCGCCGTAGCGCCCTCGACCGGGTGGGAGATCCTGCGTGCTGCGGGCATCGACCCGGCGCCTGGCCGGTCCAGCCCGACCTGGCGGCAGTTCCTGACAGCGCAGGGCGCCGGGATCGTCGCGGTTGATTTCCTGCCCGTGGACACCGTGCTGCTGAGGCGCGTATACGTGCTGGTGTTCATCGAGCACGGGACCCGGCGGAGGCATCTGGGCGGCGTCACCGCGCACCCGGCCGGGGACTGGACGGTGCAGCAGGCCCGCAACCTCGCTCGCACCCTCGGCGAGCGGTTTGAGGACATCAGGTTCCTGGTGCGCGATCGCGGATCGAACTTCACTGCCTCCTTCGATGCCCTCTTCCAGGCTGCTGGCACCAGGATCGTGCGCACGGCCGCCCAGGCTCCGCCGATGAACGCGATCTGTGAGCGCCTCGCCGCTACCCTGCGCCGTGAACTCTGGGACCGCGTGCTCATCCTGGGGGAAGGCCACCTGCGCGCCGTCCTGGCTGACTACCAGGTGCACTCCAACACGGCCCGGCCGCACCAGGGCACCGCCCAGCGCGTCCCCGACAGCAACCACGACGGTGGCCGCCTGGCCGTTGCCGGCCTCGACCGCAGACGGATCTTCCGAAAACCCGTCCTGGGCGGCCTGATCAACGAACATGCACGCGCCGCCTGATATCCCGGAGAACCCCAGGGTCACGACGCTGGCCCTATGTTCGGGCGGCACAGGTTACCGGCGCATCCACGGCGGGCTGACCAGCCTTGGCTACGAGCTCGCGCCGTCGACGGTATGGCAGATCCTCAAGGACGCCGGCATCGACCCTGCCCCCCGGCGGTCTGGGCAGTGCTCTGGGGCCAGTGACAGTCCGGCCAGAGTCTTCACCGGCCCGTCCGCGCACAGCACCGCCTCGGTGAGCTCGCACAGTTCACCGGCCCGGGCGCTCAGGCAGGCGGGGAAATCCGCCCGGAACCGCGGCAGCACGGCACCGGCATCGTCTGGCTAGCTGTCCATCACGGCTTCGCTGGTGATCTTCTGCCCTTTGGCGAGAACACATGAGAACGCGAAGGCCGTACTCCACCGGCAGCCACACGCCGGCCAAAACGGGTCACAATTCACCAAACGCCCAGGTCACAGCCAGGCCGGTTAACTAACAAGCTTAGGTTTGCGGCCGGCGCTTTCGCTGCACAGCCGGATCCCGCCAGGACCCGTCGTGGCCGGGCCTCAGGCAAGAGGGGTGGCGTCCAGTGACTTCGCGAGATCGCCGGGGGTGTCGTAAATGGCGATGGCGCCAGCCTTCTTGAGCTCATCGTCCCCAAAGCCCCCCGAGCGGACGACGATCGCCGGCATCGCGGCTCTTTTCGCTGCCTCGACATCCCATACCGAGTCACCGACCATCACGCTGGATGCCTCAGGCGGCACGCCCAGCTTCTTCAGTGCCACCTGCAGCAGGTCCGGTGCCGGTTTGGACGCCTCAACGTCGGCGCTGCTCGTCCACTCATCGGCGACGCCGCGGGCATCCAGCTTGTCCAGGAACACGTCCACGTGACGCTGCTGAGCTGAACTGGCCAGCACCAGCCGGTGACCACGTTCCTTGATGGCTACAAGCAGGTCACGGGCACCGGGCAACGGCGCCATCTCCTCCAGCAGCGCGTCGACCTCCTTGCCCTGCTGTTCCCGGGCCTGATCGCCCACCCGGCGCTCAAGGTCCTCGCCTCCAATAGCCGTGGGCACCTGGTCCCCGCCCATGCCGATCAGCCGGTGCAGCCGCCATACCGGATAGATCTCACCGACCGAGCGCAGTGCCCGGTACCAGGCAAGCGCATGCTGGTAGTTGGAGTCGATGAGCGTCCCGTCAATGTCGAGGACGGCAATGGTGGAGTCAGCCACGCTCGACGGCTACCCGCGATCCCCGTGACCAACCGCACAATCTCAGCAACGGTACGACTGAGCGCGAGGCGGTGCCGCCGGGCACAGGTCAGCACCGGGCACCCCGCTTTGTGGCTCGCGGCGCTATCGCGATTGGTTCCCCGGCACTGGTGGGCAAGGTGTTGCGGTGACCTCGGCGACGCTGCTCGCCTGGCACAGGCGGCTGATCGCGCGCAACTTGGACTGCACGAGCCGTCGCCGTCCCGGGCGGCCGTCCACCGCAGCCGCGATCCGCAAGCTCCCGATCCGCATCGCGACGCAGACCCACGGGGAGCACCGGCGGGTACAAGGTGAGCTCGTCAGGCTCGGCCATCAATCGCGGCCTCCACGGTCTGGCAGATCCTGCAGGGCGCCCGCCAAGGGGCGCGCCGCCGCCCGCCTTCGATCCCGCGCGGTACGAAGAACGCAATGCGGTGGAACGCCGTTTCTCCAAGCTCGCAGTTCGGCGCGGTGGTCACCGGCTATGACATACGTGCTTCGGCTAACTGAGAAATGTCGGCCAGGGTGTCGGATCGCGGCCGGTCTGTTCGTAGCAGGAGTGAGAGAAGCTACTTCGGATGGAAGGCCGCGATCGTGACACTGCTGGCTTCGGGTGCCACTGCCCGGCGTATGTTTGGGCTGGTGGAGCCTATTGGGCTCATTCCGTATGTGACCGGTGAGCCGGCCGGGGCGCTGATGGCGCTGGGCCTGCGCACCTACTGGGACACCTACTTCGCCGGGCGGGCCGCGCCGCTGGGCCGGGCGCCGGCTGAGGTCGTGCACGCGGTCTTTTACAACTTCGCCCCGGGTGAGGCCGCCCGCCACATCCCGCGCGTGTGGGACATCATCACCCCGGAGGCGGCGCTGGCGGCGCGCCACCGGGGTTGCGTGATCGCGCTGCGCCGCCTGCTGGGCGGCCTGGCCGGGGCGCCGGGGCTGGCCCGCACCGCTGGGCTGCTGGCCAAGGCGGCGATCAGCCCGCCGGTGACCGGCCGCCCGCTGTATGCGGGGCTGCGGGCTCTGCCCGTGCCCAAGGAGCCGGTTGGCCTCTTGTGGCATGCGGCCAACCTGCTGCGCGAGCACCGCGGCGACGGACATGTCGCCGCGCTGGTGGCCAACCGGATCGGCGGCACGCAATCTCACGTGCTGCACGCCCTGTCGCAGGGCATGCCAGCGCAGAAGTTCGGCCGCCTCTGTCACCTGCCGCACGCGCAGCTGGCGGCGGTCATCGACGGCCTGCGCGGCCGCGGCCTGATCGGCGCCGACGGCTGGCTCACCACCCAGGGCCGCGCGGTCAAGCAGCGGATCGAGGCGCTCACCGACGACCTCGCCGCCCCGCCCTACGACGCCCTCGAACCCAGCGAACTGGACCAGCTCATCACCGGCCTCCAACCACTCGCCGCCACACTCACCGCCGCGCTGGACGCCGCCGACCCGAGCTAGCCCGATGAGAGGGTCACGATCACGGGCGCGAGCCTCACGCTGATGCTCGATGCGTGCTGCGTGCACACCCAGTCTGCCCAGTAAGACCGACAGACCCGGCCGTGGCGCAGGACCGGATGGACGCAGCGGCGAAGCGCGCTGGTCAGGCAAGGGGACGTCCGCGCCTGCCCGGGCTGCGCCATTCTGCAAGGCTGAGGAGGAGGGGGCATGCTGGGGGGATGAGCGTTCGCAGTGTCGGCGTGGAAGAAGAACTGCTGCTGGTGGATACAGAGACAGGGCAGCCCCGGGCGGTAGCTGGGATGGTTCTCGACCAGGCAGATGAGCAGGACAGTGCTGGTACCGGGGCGGATCAGGACATAGCGGATGCGCTGGACTTTGAACTGCAGTTGCAGCAACTGGAAACCAATACCCGGCCGTGCCGGGGGCTTGATGAGCTGGGCCGTGAGGTACGCCGGTGCCGGGCATGGGCTGGGCAGGCCGCCGGGCAGGCTGGGGTCCAGGTGGCGGCGCTGGCGACCTCACCGGTGCCGGCCGAGCCTGAGGTGGTGGATAAGAGCCGGTACCAGAAGATGACCCGCAGATTCGGGCTGATCGCCCAGGAACAGCTCGTGTGTGGCTGTCATGTCCATGTGGAGATCACCTCGGCCGAGGAAGGGGTGGCCGCGCTGGACCGGATCGGGCCTTGGCTGCCGGTCCTGCTGGCGCTCAGCGCTAATTCGCCGTTTTGGCAGGGACACGACAGTTCGTATGCCAGCTTCCGTTATCAGGCGTGGGGCCGCTGGCCAAGCTCGGGACCCACCGCGCCCTTCGGCACCGCCGCCACCTACCACGCCACGGTGCGGCAGATGACAGCCACCGGCACGGTGCTGGATGCCGGGATGGTGTACTTCGACGCACGGCTGTCCCAGCATTATCCAACCCTGGAAATCCGTATCGCCGACGTGTGCCTATGGGCCGATGACGCGGTACTGATAGCCGCCCTGGCCCGGGCGCTGGTAGAAACCGAAACACGCCGGTGGCGGGAGGGAAAGCCAGCTCAGCCCTGGCGGGCTGAGCTGCTGCGCCTGGCCGCCTGGCGGGCCAGCCGTTCAGGCATGGATGATGTCCTGCTCAATCCTCATACCGGCCTTCCCCAGCCATCAGCTGTTGTCGCGGCCATGCTGCTGGAGCACGTTCAGGACGCACTGGCTCAGGCCGGGGACAGCGATACCGCCGCCGAACTGCTAACCGCCGTCTTGGGCCGGGGCACCGGTGCCACCTTCCAGCGCAACGCCTACCGCCGCAGCGGCGACCTGGCCTCCATAGTCGCCAGCGCCGTCACCGCCAGCGCAGCCCAGCACCGCTGAACGGTCCCAGGGACCAGCCACCCGCAGTGCCCTGGGGCAGGCTGTTCGTTTCACCGGAAACGTAAGTAATTCGAATTCAAGAACGGCAACCACGCAGTAATCAAAGAGCCTGACGGATGAAGAGTGGCGAAGAGCCATAGACTGCCTGTGCTGGTCGAGAACTCGGCTATCGGCTTGACCAGGGATTTCCACGCCGCCATGATCATCGCTCGTGTGCGTGATGCTGGTCTGCCGGCTGCTGGTGATCGTGGTTTCCTGGCTCGCGTTGCTAACGCGGTCCTCTCGTCCAAGGATGCGGAGATACTCGCGCTCCGGCATGAGGTCGCGGTGCTGCGCCGCGTGACTCCGAAGCCGCACCTGTCCTGGAGTGACCGGGCTGTGCTTGCCGCGCTGGCACGGGTCCTGCCGAAGGCGCTACGGG
>DATGGU010000061.1:0-40252 GCA_035308365.1 Streptosporangiaceae bacterium | reverse complement strand
CGACACCCACCCAAGGCGGACGAAGCCCGGATCGACACCCACCAGAGGGGGACCCGGATCGACACCCACCCAAGGCGGTCGAAGCCCGGATCGACACCCACCCAAGGGGGACGAAGCCCGGATCGACACCCAACGGAGGGGGTCGAAGCCCGGATCGACCGCCATTGGGAGGGGTGGGGGAGCGCCGGTAGACTCGCTGGCGTGCGTGAGGGTGTGCGGCTGGATCCGGAGGATTCCAAGATCATCAACCTGGCCAGGGCGGCAAGGGCCAGGGTGACGGCGGCGGAGGGGGCCGCGGTCAGGGATGAGACCGGGCGGACCTATGCGGCGGCGGCCGTGGCCCTGCCCTCGCTTCAGCTCTCGGCGCTGCGGCTGGCGGTGGCCATGGCCGTGTCCAGCGGTGCGGTCACCCTGGAGGCGGCGGCAGTGGTCAGCGAGGCGGACAAGCCCGATCCCGGTGATCTGGCGGTGCTGCGCGACCTGGGCGAGGGGATCACCGTGTTCCACGCTGCCCCGGACGGGTCGCTGCGCGCCAGCATCCCGGCCTAGCGGCGCGGCGGAACCTGGTCGCGTAGCGGCGCGCGGCGGCTGAGGATGTGGCGTGGCTGAACTGCAGATCGCGCATACGGCGGAGCTTGATCCTGGCGTCCTGGACGCGGGACGGGCGCTGCTCTATGACGTTTTCGGCGATATGACCGACGAGGACTGGGAGCACTCCCTCGGCGGCGTGCATGCGCTGGTGTGGGAGGGGGCCGAGCTGATCGGGCACGCGTCGGTCATCCAGCGCCGGCTGATGCATGGCGGCCGGGCGCTGCGGGCCGGTTACGTGGAGGGCGTCGGGGTGCGCCTGGACCGGCGCGGCCGTGGGCACGGCTCGGCCATGATGGACGCACTGGAGCGGGTCATCCGCCATGCTTACGACCTTGGTGCGCTGGGGGCGACCGACGAGGCGGCGGACTGGTACGCATCACGTGGCTGGCGGCTCTGGCAGGGGCGCTGCTTCGCGCTCACGCCGGCCGGAGTCGTCCGTACGCAGGACGAAGAAGACTGCATCTACGTGCTGCCCGGGACGGCTCCGCTCGACCTGACCGGCGAGCTCACCTGCGACTGGCGGGACGGCGATGTCTGGTAACCTCGCGCAACCCGTGAATCGCGGGAGAATCACCAGGGTGGGCACACCGCGGACGTCAGGACAGACGGTGCCAGGACAGCCAGGGCCAGCACGGGCGAGCTTCAGGTCGGGGTTCGCCTGCTTCGCCGGGCGGCCAAACGTCGGCAAGTCCACCCTGATGAATGCCCTGGTCGGCGCCAAGGTGGCCATCACCAGCAGCCGCCCGCAAACCACCAGACGGGTGATCAGGGGGATCGTGCACCGGCCCGGCGCGCAGCTGGTCATCGTGGACACCCCAGGACTGCACCGGCCGCGGACCCTGCTCGGCGAACGCCTGGACAGCCTGGCCAGGTCGGCGCTCACCGAGGTCGACGTGGTCGGGTTCTGTGTGCCCGCGACCCAGCCGGCCGGGCCTGGCGACAAGTATCTGGCCCGTGAGCTGGCCGGGCTGCCGGACACCCCGGTCGTGGCCATCGTGACCATGACCGACCAGGCCTCCAGGGAGCAGATTGCCGCCCAGCTCGCCGTCGTCGCGGGCCTCGGTGAATGGGCGGACATCGTCCCGGTGTCCGCGGTTTCCGGGTTCCAGCTTGACGTGCTCGCGGATGTGCTGATCGCCAGGCTGCCCGAGGGGCCGCCGCTGTACCAGGACGGCGAGCTGACCGACGAGCCCGAACGGGAGATGGTGGCCGAGCTGATCCGCGAGGCCGCCCTCGAAGGCGTCCGGGATGAGCTGCCGCACTCCATCGCCGTCGTGGTCGAGGAGATGGGCCCCCGGCCGGGACGGGCCGGCCTGATCGACGTGCACGCGCTGATGTACCTGGAGCGGCCCAGCCAGAAGGCGATCGTCATCGGGGCCAAGGGCGCCCGGCTCAAGGAGGTCGGCACCACCGCCCGCAAGCACATCGAGGCGCTCCTTGGCACCCGGGTCTACCTCGACCTGCACATCAAGATCGCCAAAGACTGGCAGCGCGACCCGAAACAACTGCGCCGTCTGGGCTTCTACGACTGACCAACGTTCCGGATCATGTGAGCAGCGGGATTATTTACGGAGCACAGTCAGCGGTGCAACCAGGAAGCTGTTTCGCATAACGCGGCTTTCGCAGAGAGATGGTGTCAATTCGCTATTGTCCCGGCGGAGCCGGGTACCGGGTCGCCGAGCACCTGGGCCACGTCGAGCTGCCAGGACGGCCAGCTGTCGAGCACGTGATAGCCGATCTCGGCGTTGATGGCGATCATGTGGGCGTTGGCGCCGGCGTTCCCGGTCGTGATTCGCTCAATTTGCGGCTCGGCTTGGGCCAGCCAGTCCAGCATGGCGACCTTCATCAGCAGCCCGAGCCGGTGCCCCCGGTGCGCCCGGGTGACCGCCGTGATGCCCTGGTATCCCCAGTCCGGTGGCGTCGGCTCCACGAACACGCTGGTCAGTCCGGCGAGCTCTCCGGTCGCGTCGTGCCGGGCGGCCACGTTGTAGGCGCGCGCCCCCGTGCTGAGGATGTGCTGCTCACTTTCCCTGAGGCGGCCGGCATCCGCGATCGCCGGTTCCTCGCCGGGATCGTGTGGGGCGTCCTCCATGGCGTTGATCACCTTCGCCACCTGGTCCAGGTGTTCCTCGGGGGTCAGCCCGAGCCACGACACCAGCGAGTACCCGGTGGCGGCGGCCGCTGCCTTGGCCCGCAGGGCGGCCAGGTGACCCGCGGGGATGCTGGCCAGTTCGAGCACCCGCCTGACCTCGGTGCCGGTCTGGCGCGCGCCGGCCGCCATGGCGAAGGCGGATCCGGGTGTGTCTTCCCGGCAGTTGCCGCTCAGCAGGGTCCGGCCGGCGCCGGCCGCGCGGCGCGCCGCGTGCCGCAGCAGCGCGGTGCCGATCCCGGTCCGCCGCCGCGCCGGTGTGACGAACGGCTGCAACCGGGCCAGGTGCGTGTTCTCCTTGTCCGGCAGGTCCAGCGAGTAGCCACCCGCCCAGACCCCGGTCTCGTCGCGCGGGATGATCCAGGTCTCCTTGGGGACGTTTTCCCAGCCGTGCGCGAGCCAGATGGAGAACGACGGGTACGACATCAGCGGGCCGGGCGGGTCGTCGTACGGCTTGCCAGCCACGTACATGTCGTAGCAGGCCCGGGTCTTTTCGGTGTCGGCTACGGCATCGAACTGCTCAAGGTGCATCCGTCAAGCAAAGCCCGGCCAGGGCGGCCGCGCCACCCATTTTCCGGCCGGTGCGGGCCCCGGTTTCCGGTAAAAAAGACTCGCCCGGTTCCCGATGTGCGGGAAGATGAAACAGGGTCGGGGTCGCGTGGCCGAGCGGTGTGCCCGCGAACAGCCTGAAATCGCCGGCCGAACCGGCCGAACCGGCGGTGACGGAGGGAGCAGGCGTTGCTGCGTATCCGGGGAGTGCTGGTCATCCACCGGACGATCGGACAGGGCACCTTTCACTGCCGCAGCTGCGGCGGCGACCGGCAGTACCGGCTGCGCGGCGGCCGGCGGTTCGCCACCGTCCTGTTCACCCCCGTCATTCCGCTGAACAAGACCGACGACCACGTTCAGTGCCTGACCTGTGAGACGAAATATCACACCAACGCGCTGGCGACCCCGACCGCCGAGCAGATGCAGGCGGCGCTGCCAGCCGGTATGCGGGCGGCTGCCCTGGCCGTGCTGCGCTCGGGAGATCCGGCCAGCCCGGGTGCCCGCCGCAGGGCTGTCGAGGCCATCGCCGGCGCCGGGGGGCAGGATTACGACGAGACCCGGCTCGACGCGGACCTGGCCGAATCCGGCGAGGACGCCGCCGCGCTCAGTCAGCTCGGCAGGCAGCTCGCTCCGCAGGCCAAGGAGTGGTTCCTGGCCGAAGTGGTCCGCATCGGCATGTCCGATGGCCCGCTCGGCGATCCGGTCCGGCAAGCCGTCCAGTCCGTGGCCACCTGCCTCGGCATGACCCAGGCCCAGGCCTACAGCGTCATCTCGGTAACCGAGCGCGCCGCCGCGAGCGACTGACCCTCCGTTCCGGGGCCCGGGGTTGCGGGGCTGAGGGCGCGTGGAGAGCAGGCGGGAGGCGGCGGGGAAGCGTGTGGTGGGTGTGTGCGCAGAGTTAGCACGGACGGGTCGGTGGGCTGATAGCCTCGTAGGCGATGCTGCGCGAGCTGCTCCTCCTTAGCGGCCGCGGCGGGGGCCGATAACGGCCGGCTCCCTCGCCGCGGAGCTTCGGCGCGCGCGCTGGCCGCTAGCCCATTTTGGCCCCACGAGGGAGCAGCATTCACATGCGTATCAAGCAACAGCCCAGCGGCATGCCCTGCCATCGTTATGTGCCGTTCAAGCCGGTCGACCTGCCTGCGCGGACCTGGCCGGGGAAGACGATCACGGCGGCGCCGCGGTGGCTGTCGACCGACCTGCGGGACGGCAACCAGGCGCTGATCGACCCGATGAGCCCGGCGCGCAAGCGGCAGATGTTCGATCTGCTGGTCCGCATGGGTTACAAGGAGATCGAGGTCGGCTTCCCGTCGGCGAGCCAGACCGACTTCGACTTTGTCCGCGAGCTGATCGAGGAACACCGGATCCCCGACGACGTTCAGATCTCCGTCCTCACCCAGGCCAGGGACGAGCTGATCGAACGGACCGTGCAGTCGCTGGCCGGAGCGGCCAGGGCGACCGTGCACATGTACAACGCCACCGCGCCGCTGTTCCGGCGGGTGGTGTTCGGAGTGGACCGGGACCAGTGCAAGGCCATCGCGGTGGACGGTACTCGTTCGGTGATGAAGCACGCCGAGACCTACCTGGCCGGATGTGACTTCGGCTATGAGTACTCGCCCGAGATCTTCATGGATACCGAGCTCGGCTTCGCGGCCGAGGTCTGCGAGGCCGTCATGGACGTCTGGGAGCCCGGGCCGGGCCGGGAGATCATCCTCAACCTGCCCTGCACGGTCGAGCGGTCCACGCCGAACGTCTACGCCGACCAGATCGAGTGGATGAGCCGCCAGCTGTCGCGGCGCGAGCACGTGTGCCTGTCGGTGCACACCCACAACGACCGGGGCACGGCGGTGGCCGATGCCGAGCTGGCCGTGCTGGCCGGGGCGGACCGGATCGAGGGATGCCTGTTCGGCAACGGCGAGCGGACCGGCAACGTGTGCCTGGTGACGCTGGGGCTGAACCTGTTCAGCCAGGGCATCGACCCGATGATCGACTTCTCCGGCATCGACGAGATCCGGCGCACCGTCGAGTACTGCAACCAGCTCCCGGTACACCCGCGTCACCCCTACGCCGGTGAGCTGGTCTACACGGCGTTCTCCGGGTCGCACCAGGACGCGATCAAGAAGGGCTTCGAGGCGTTCGAGCGGGACGCGGCGGCCGCCGGCCAGGACCCGGCCGACCGGGTCTGGGCCGTGCCCTATCTGCCCATCGACCCGCAGGACGTGGGCCGCACCTACGAGGCCGTGATCCGGGTCAACTCCCAGTCCGGCAAGGGCGGCGTGGCCTACATCATGAAGGCCGGGCACCAGCTCGACCTGCCGCGGCGGATGCAGATCGAGTTCTCCCGGCTGATCCAGGCGCGGACCGACGCAGCGGGCGGCGAGGTCACTCCCGGCGAGATGTGGGAGGCGTTCCACGCCACCTACCTGGCTCAGGGGCCGGTCGCGCTGCTCGGCCACTACAGCACCGCCGCGGTGGAGTCCAAGGACGCACTCACCGTCGAGGTCCGCGTGGACGGCGAGGACCGGCAGCTCGAAGGCGTGGGCAACGGGCCGATCTCGGCGTTCTGCGATGCCCTCGGCTCGATCGGGATTGAGGTCCGCGTGCTCGACTACGCCGAGCACGCGCTGTCGGCGGGAAGCGACGCGCAGGCCGCTGCCTACGTCGAATGCTCGGTCGGCGGGCAGACCTTGTGGGGAGCAGGCATCGACGGTAACACCGTGACCGCCTCGATGCGCGCCGTGGTGTCCGCGGTCAACCGGGCCCGCCAAGGCTGATCCACGAACGGCCGGCGCCGGGAAGGTCCCTGGCGCCGGCCTGCCGTGCCCCCGTTTTGGGCCATGACGCGGGACAATGGAGGGGTGAGCCGCCTCTACCGTGACGAGGGCATCGTGCTGCGCACCCAGAAGCTGGGTGAGGCGGACCGGATCATCACGCTGCTGGCCAAGCGGACCGGACGGATCCGCGCGGTCGGCAAGGGCGTGCGGCGGACGAAGTCACGGTTCGGCGCCAGACTCGAACCGTTCACCCATGTCGACCTGCAGCTCTACACCGGGCGCTCGCTCGACATCATCACCCAGGCGGAGACGCTGCACCCGTACGGCGAGCGGCTGGCCGGTGACTATCCCCGGTACACCGCCGGGATCGCCATGCTGGAGACCGCCGAGCGGATCACACCGGAGGAAAAGGAACCGGCCCTGCGGCAGTTTCTGCTGCTCGTCGGCGGCCTGCGGACGCTGGGTGAACACGACCACGACCCGCGCCTCGTGCTCGACGCCTACCTGCTGCGCACGCTCGCCGTGGCCGGGTACGCGCCCGCTCTGGAGGAATGCGCGCACTGCGGATCACGGCAGGCCACGGTCGCCGGAGCGGGATCACGGGCGTTCGCCGTAGCAGCCGGCGGGCTGGTCTGTCAGTCCTGCCGGCCGCCCGGCGCCTCGACCCCGGCCACGGCGACGGTGGACCTGATGACGGCGCTGCTGCGCGGCGACTGGAATCTGGCGGACGCGAGCGAGCGCAGGCACCGGGTGGAATGCACCGGCCTGGTCGCCGCCTACCTGCAGTGGCATCTGGAGCATTCGATCCGCTCGCTGCGCCACGTGGAACATGTGTAGCCAGGGCCAAAATAGCGCATACCCCTGAAAAGGATCCGCCGGGCCGGAAAATTGGCTTGGCAATTCGGCCGGCCAGGCGTGAGCTGGCGATTCCTCGGGTACATCCCGTGCCCGGAGCGTTATGCAAATCCGCATCGCGAGCTTCGCATAAAGCACAGGTGTTCTGCCAGGGGGGATTATGAGGCGCACGGCCGTGGCATGCGCTGCTTTCGCAGCCACGTTTGGGATTCTGCTCGTCCCAGGCAGCGTTAAGGCGTCGGCGAGGGCACAGCCGGGGATCAAAACAGTCCGGTATGACGGATATACCTTCAACGTCCCTGCTAACTGGCCCGTATACCAGCTCGGCCGTAATTCGGCACAATGCGTGCGCTATGACAGAAACGCGGTTTACCTTGGCAGTCCAGGGGTCAACCAGCAGTGCCCGCCGAACCTCATCGGCCGGGCCGGCACGGTGAGCATCGCGCCGTCCAGCGAGGCCGGCCGGCCCGCCGCAGGCCCGGCGGTCCAGATGCAGAGCGCCGAGGTGGGCGGCGGGCTGGCCGCCGCGGCGACGCCGCAGCCCGGTGTCACCGTGACCGCCACCTATGGCGCGGACCCGGGCGCCGTGCGGCGGGTGCTGAGCAGCTTGCACAGCGCCGGCACCGCCGCACCCGTGGCGCTCCATCAGCGTGCCCCAGGGGCCTGGCCCGTTGTCCCGCGCGATCTCGCCCCGGCGGCGCAACCCGCCGTGACACCGGCTGCCGCCGCGACACCGCCGGTTTCCGCGTCGCCATCACAGCAATCCGCAGCGACGAGCCCGGCGTGGCCGGCCAGCCCATCTCCATCGGCCACCCCGTCTGCGCTGACCCCCTCATCCCCGCCGGCCGGCCCGTCCCCGTCCCCGTCCCTGCCGCCAGCCAGCACGCCGCTTAGCTCGCCGTCCCCGTCGCCTTCCCCGTCATCGTCGCCGGTGACCAGCCCGGCGAGTACGCCGGTGAGCACGTCCTACATGACCTCGCCGGTGGCCGGGTTCGACACGTGCACGGCACCCTCACTGCAGGCCATGCAGGCCTGGCGGCACAGCTACTCGGTGGCCGCGATCTACATCGGCGGGGCGGAGATGGCCTGTGACTACGGCAACCTGTCCGCGTCCTGGGTGCGGTCCGTCCGGGCCATGGGCTGGTCGCTGATCCCGGTCTACGTCGGCCGGCAGGCGCCGTGCGACTCCTTCAGCCAGGAGATCCAGCCAAGCCAGGCCGCTCCCGAGGGGACCTGGGCGGCCAGCGACGCCGTGCACGACGCGCAGTCGCTCGGCCTGGGCACCGGCTCGCCCATCTATTTTGACATGGAGGCCTACAACAGCGGCGACAGCAGTTGCCGGGACAGCGTGCTGTCCTTTATGAACGCCTGGGACCAGGAGCTCGGGAACCTGCATTACGTCTCCGGGATGTATTCGAGCGCCGCGTCCGGCGTCGAGGATATGGGCAATGCGAGCACCGTTTACGGACGCACGCTGGTCAAGCCCGAATCCATCTGGTTCGCGCTGTGGGATAACCAGGCAAACCTCACCGGCACGCCCTATGTGCTGAATTCCTGGTGGACCGGGGACCACCGGATCAAGCAGTACGAGGGCGGCCACTGGGTAACGGTCGGCGGTATCAAACTCGACATAGACTCAGATTGGGTCGGGGGTGCCGTCTACGGCTGATATGCGTGCGGACCGGGACGGGCCGGTAACTCGGTCGAGGTGGCTGCCAGTGGCCAGTAAGCTTGGGGAACCGCGAAGCCAGACCCCGGGTTGCCCGCGCTCGCAGCCCTCCGACCGCCAGCCGGATGGAGACCTTGATGGCCCGACGCACCGATCGCATGGACACTCTCGTCAGCCTCTGCAAACGGCGGGGGTTCGTCTACCCGTCCAGCGAGATCTACGGAGGTCTGCGCGCTTCCTGGGACTACGGCCCGCTCGGTGCCGAGATGAAGAACAACATCAAGCGGCAGTGGTGGCGTTCGGTAGTGACCGAGCGAGAGGACATCGTCGGCCTGGACTCATCGGTCATCCTGGCCCGTGAGGTGTGGGAGGCCAGCGGCCACGTCACCGAGTTCGTGGATCCGCTGACCGAGTGCATGTCCTGCCACAAGCGGTTCCGCGCCGATCACCTGGAGGAGGCCTATCAGGAACGGCACGGCCACCTCCCGGAGAACGGCCTGGCCGACATCGCCTGCCCGCACTGTGGCACCAAGGGGGCCTTCACCGAGCCCCGGATGTTCAACGGACTGCTGCGCACGTTTCTCGGGGCCACCGAGGACGAGTCGGGGGTCGCCTACCTGCGGCCAGAGACCGCGCAGGGCATCTTCATCAACTACCGCAACGTGCTGCAGACCTCGCGCCGGAAGGTGCCGTTCGGCATCGGCCAGATCGGCAAGTCGTTCCGCAACGAGATCACCCCGGGTAACTTCATCTTCCGCACCCGCGAGTTCGAGCAGATGGAGCTGGAGTTCTTCGTCAAGCCCGGCACGGACGAGGAATGGCACGAGCGGTGGATCGACGCGCGGTTCGGCTGGCATGCCGGCCTGGGCGTGCGCAAGGAGAACCTCCGGCTGTACGAGCATCCGGCAGAGAAACGCTCGCACTACTCCAAGCGGACGGTGGACATCGAGTACCGCTTCGGGTTCCCCGGCAGCGAGTGGGGTGAGCTCGAGGGCATCGCGAACCGGACCGACTACGACCTGACCGTGCACGCCAAGGCGTCCGGCGTGGACATGTCCTACCTCGACCCGGAGTCGGGCGAGCGCTACGTGCCCTACGTCATCGAGCCCGCGCTCGGTGTGGACCGGACCATGCTGGTGCTGCTGCTCGACGGCTACGCCGAGGACGAGGCGCCGGACACCAAGGGGGGCATGGAGAAGCGGACGGTGCTGCGGCTCGACCCCCGGATCGCCCCGGTCAAGGTGGCCGTGCTGCCGTTGTCCCGCAACCCGGACCTGTCGCCCAAGGCCCGGGACCTGGCCGCTACCCTGCGCAAGCGCTGGAACGCCGACTTCGACGACGCGAGCGCGATCGGCCGCAGGTACCGCCGCCAGGACGAAATCGGCACGCCGTTCTGCGTGACGGTGGATTTCGACACACTGACCGACCAGGCGGTGACCGTCAGGGAACGCGACTCCATGCGGCAGGAGCGGATCGGCCTCGACCGGGTCGAGTCCTACCTGGCCGAGCGGCTGGCCGGCTGCTGACCGAGCGATTGCGAAGCGGGTGCGTTCGTTGCCACTGCGAGCACGCCGTTCGCCAAAAGGCCCGGGACGCCCCGCATCCCGGGCCCTGGCCGGTCAAGAAGGCCTGGTCAGATCTTCTCCGCGGTGCTGCGCACCGACAGCGCGGCGAGCACCACGAAACCGGCCAGCCAGGCCAGGATGATGGCCACCGATTTGGCCTGGCCGGACAGGTGCGGCCAGCGCCGGAACAGCCCGCAGAACGCCCCCTGCACCACGTCCTCGGCGGCGGGCCGGTCGCCCAGCATGACGAAGGCAAGCCGGATGAGGCCGACGGCATGCTCCTGGTAGAGGATGGTGAGAGCCAGGTCGGCATCGCGATGGCCGGGTGGATCCGCCAGCCGGGCGCCGCCGGGGCCGATTTCGAGCACATCGGGAAGGCGGGCAACGCTGACAATGTCGGCTCCCACATTTCACAGACGCGGATCGGGGTTGAAGGTTGCTCCGGTCACGTCCCGCTGTGGCCGGTTTCTTCGCATACACCCGGATAGGTCCAGACCAATGAGCAGCCGTGTCCACGGGATGCGCCCACTCTCGGTAGAGTCCCATCGAAAGAGCCGTAAGTCCGCCATCATCAGCCGCCCCGCGTCGGGACCGTCGTGTGCGGGTGGCATCGCGAGGAGAACGTGCCGTGGCCAAGCTTGTCTATGACTTCACCGAGGGCAACAGGAATCTGAGGGATCTGCTGGGCGGCAAGGGTGCCAACCTTGCCGAGATGACGAACCTGGGCCTGCCGGTTCCGCCGGGTTTCACCATCACCACCGACGCCTGCCGCACCTACCTGGACACCGGCGCCATGCCCGACGGCCTGGCCGATGAGGTGACCGCCCACCTGCGGGCGATGGAGCAGGCGATTGGCCGCAAGCTCGGGGATCCGGCCGACCCGCTGCTGGTGAGCGTCCGGTCCGGCGCGAAGTTCTCCATGCCCGGGATGATGGAGACGGTGCTGAACATCGGGCTCTCCGACGAGTCCGTGCACGGCCTGGCCAAGCAGGCGGACAACGAGCGGTTCGCCTGGGACTCCTACCGCCGCCTGATCCAGATGTTCGGCAAAACGGTGCTCGGCATCGAGGGCGAGGCCTTCGAGCACGCCATGGAGGAGGCCAAGAAGGCCAAGGGTGTCAAGAACGACCTCGACCTCGACGCGGCCGACCTGAGCCAGCTCGCCGAGACCTTCAAGGCAATCGTGCGCGAGCACGCCGGGCGCGAGTTCCCGCAGGAGCCACGGGAGCAGATGGACCTGGCGATCGGCGCCGTGTTCAAGTCGTGGAACGCCGATCGCGCCATCCTCTACCGGCGGCAGGAGCGGATCCCCTCCGACCTCGGCACCGCGGTCAACGTGGTGGCCATGGTGTTCGGCAACCTGGGCATGGACTCCGGCACCGGGGTCGCCTTCACCCGGGATCCGGGCACCGGCCAGCAGGGTGTGTACGGCGACTATCTGCAGAACGCGCAGGGTGAAGATGTGGTGGCGGGCATCCGCAACACCGTCCCGCTGCAGGACCTGGAGCGCATCGACAAGGCCTGCTACGACCAGCTCATGGACATCATGGCGACGCTGGAGAACCACTACCGCGACCTGTGTGACATCGAGTTCACCATCGAGCGCGGCAAGCTGTGGATGCTGCAGACCCGGGTGGGCAAGCGTACCGCCGGCGCGGCGTTCCGCATCGCCACCCAGCTGGTCGCCCAGGGCCTGATCGACGAGGACGAGGCGCTCACCCGGGTGAGCGGCGCGCAGCTTGCCCAGCTCATGTTCCCCAGGTTCGACGCGGGGTCCGGCGTCACCAAGATCACCACCGGGATCAGCGCCTCCCCGGGCGCGGCCGTCGGCAAGGCCGTGTTCGACTCGGCCCGCGCGGTCGAGCTGGCCGAGCGCGGCGAGAAGGTCATCCTGGTCCGCCGGGAGACCAATCCCGATGACCTGCATGGCATGATCGCCTCGCAGGGCATCCTCACCAGCCGGGGCGGCAAGACCAGCCACGCCGCCGTGGTCGCCCGCGGCATGGGCAAGACCTGCGTCTGCGGCGCGGACGAACTGGACGTGGACACCAGGGCGGGCAGGTTCACCGCGCCCGGCGACGTCACCGTCAGCGAGGGCGACGTCATCTCCATCGACGGCTCCAGCGGCGCCGTCTACCTGGGCGAGGTTCCGGTGGTCGCCTCGCAGGTAGTGCAGTACTTCGAGGGCAAGCTCGCGCCGGATTCCGCTGACGCGAGCGAGCTCGTGCAGGCCGTGCACCAGATCATGGGACACGCCGACGCACGGCGGCGGCTTGGCGTGCGGGCCAACGCCGACACCGGGGAGGACTGCGCCAGGGCCCGCCGGTTCGGCGCCGGTGGCGTCGGCCTGACCAGGACCGAGCACATGTTCCTCGGCGAGCGCCGGCAGCTCATCGAGCGGCTCATCCTGGCCGAGGACACTGCTTCACGGCAGGCAGCCCTCGACGCCCTGGAGCCGCTGCAGCGTGGCGACTTCGTGGAGATCCTCGAGGCGATGGACGGGCTGCCGGTCACCATCCGGCTGATCGACCCGCCGCTGCACGAGTTCCTGCCCGACCTCACCGAGCTGTCGGTCAAGGTGGCGCTGGCCGGCGAGAACGCGACCGAGAAGGACAGGAAGCTGCTCGACGCCGTGCGCCGGCTGCACGAGCAGAACCCGATGCTCGGCCTGCGTGGGGTCCGGCTCGGCCTGGTCATTCCCGGCCTGTTCGCCATGCAGGTCCGGGCCATCGCGCACGCCGCCGCCGACCGGGCGAAGGCGGGCGGCGACCCGCGCCCGGAGATCATGATTCCGCTGGTCGGCGCCGTGCAGGAGCTGGAGATCGCCCGCGAGGAAACCGAGAAGGTGCTCGCCGAGGTGGCCGCGGAAACCGGCACCGACGTGCACACGCTGATCGGCACCATGATCGAGGTGCCGCGGGCGGCGCTGACCGCGGGCGAGATCGCCAAGGCGGCCGAGTTCTTCTCCTTCGGCACCAACGACCTGACCCAGATGGGCTGGGGGTTCTCCCGCGACGACGTGGAGGGGGCGTTCTTCAGCCGCTATATCGACCTGGGCATCTTCGGCGTGTCGCCGTTCGAGACCATCGACGCCGACGGCGTGGGCCGGCTGGTCGCCATCGCCGTCGAGGAGGGCCGGGCCGCGCGGCCCGGCCTGAAGATCGGCGTCTGCGGCGAGCACGGCGGCGACCCGGACTCGGTGCACTTCTTCCACAGGACCGGGCTCGACTACGTCTCCTGCTCGCCGTTCCGGGTCCCGGTCGCCAGGCTGGAGGCCGGCCGCGCCGTCGTGCTCGCCGGTGAGCACAGCGGCAGTGACAGTAGGTAGGGGTAACGTTTCAAGCGATGGGTGAGCCAGTGACAGGCCCGCTGCCCGGCGGCGGGCGGCGGTAGTGGGGAGGCGGTCGGCGCGCAGCAGGTGACCATGGGCTCCGGCTATGACGCCGCGGCGGTGCAGCGGTGGGTGGCCGAGCCGCCCAAGCGCCCCGGGCGCGGCCCGTTCGAGCGGGACCGTGCCCGGGTGCTGCACAGCTCCGCGCTGCGCAGGCTGGCCGCCAAGACCCAGGTCGTGCCGCCCGGCGAGGCCGACTTCCCGCGCACCAGGCTCACCCATTCGCTGGAGTGCGCCCAGATCGGGCGCGAGCTGGCCGGCGCGATCGGGTGCGACAGGGACCTGGTGGACGCGGCCTGCCTGGCACACGACCTCGGCCATCCGCCGTTCGGTCACAACGGGGAGGCGGCCCTGGCCGTCCTCGCGGCCGACTGCGGCGGGTTCGAGGGAAACGCGCAGAGCCTGCGCCTGCTCACCCGGCTGGAGACCAAGGTGCCGGGCGCGGGGCTCAACCTGACCCGGGCCACCCTGGACGCCACGCTGAAATACCCGTGGCTGGCCGGTGCGGACCCGGGCGGCACCGGCAAGTTCGGTGCCTACACCCAGGACGCCGAGGCCTTCGAGTGGATCCGCGACGGCGCGCCGCCCGGCCGGTCCTGCCTGGAGGCACAGATCATGGACTGGGCCGACGACGTGGCCTACTCCGTCCACGACCTGGAGGACGGGCTGCAGGCCGGGCTGATCACCCTGCCGGCCCTGCGCGACCCCGCCCAGCAGCAGGAGGTGGCCAAACTCACCGCGCAGACCTATTGCGACCCAGGCTCTGTGACGCTCGGCGAGCTGACCGGGGTGTTCGGCCGGCTGCTGGCCCTGGACTGCTGGCCGGCCGAGTTCGACGGCGGGCCGCGCTCGCTGGCCGCGCTGAAGAACCTGACCAGCGAGCTGATCGGCAGGTTCTGCCAGGCCGCGCAGGCGGCGACGCTTGCCTCGTCCAACGGCGCCACCCGGCTGACCAGGTACGGCGCCGACCTCGCCGTGCCGCGGACCCAGCGCCTCGAATGCGCTTTGCTCAAGGGCGTGACCGCCTGCTACGTGATGAACCGGGACGGGGCCGCCGCGGCGCAGGCCGCCGAGCGCGACCTCGTCGCCGAGCTTGCCGCCGCCATCCAGCTTGGCGCACCGGGAACGCTGGACCCGCTGCTGCGCCCGGCCTGGGCGGCGGCCGGGTCCGGCCAGGAGCGGCGCCGCGTCGTGGTCGATCAGATCGCCTCGCTCACCGATACGTCCGCCATCGCCTGGCACCGGAAACTGTGCCGTTGAGCAGCGACGGCTGAGCGAGACCGACGGCGCCGGCCCCTACCGTAACGGAGAATTTCGTTCTTGAAAGCAGCGGAATATTTGACGATGGGAACCGGAGCGGTGGTCAGCCGACGATGGCCGCTATCACGTCCCCGGTGCCGGTGAGATCGGGCAGCAGCACGTGCGGCCCCGCGGCGGCAAGCTGGGCCGCGGTGAAACCGCCGGTGGCCACGGCGACGGCGCGGGCGCCGGTGACCAGGGCGGCCCGCACATCGTGCGGGGTGTCGCCGATGAGCACGGTCGCCTCGCCGCCGAAGTCAGTCCCGTAGGCCTGGCCGGCGGCGCGGCGGGCAAACTGGACCAGGTCGGCCCGGTCCTCGTGCGCGTCGCCGTAGGCACCGACGGCCAGGTCGAGGTGGGCGGACAGGCCCAGGGCACCGAGCTTGGCCTCGGCCAGCGCCCTGATGTTGCCGGTGAGCACGGACTGGACCACCTGGCCGCGGGCCTGCCCGTCGGGTGTGGCCAGCGCGGCGAGCACGGCGGCGGCGCCGGGCAGCGCCCGGCCATGTGCGGCGACGCGCTCGGCGAACCGTGGCGCGTGGCCGGTCAGCTTGCCGATGAACGGCGCGACATGGCTGCCCGGGTCGGCGATCCCGGCCTGGGTCAGGGTGTCCAGGATGATCGCCCGGTCGGTCCGCCCGTCCATCGGGGCGACCACGGCCAGTTCGCGGCCGAACAGCTCAGCGAAAACCGTGCGGTAGAGCTGCCTGCTGAGGCCGCCCCCGTCGATCAGCGTGTAGTCGATGTCCCACAGCACCAGATGCCCGCGCACCCCGCGACGGTATCAGCGGCGTGGCCCGGCCCTTTCCAGGGAGGCCAGCCGCTGTCGGCAGGAAGGACTAGACTCGCCGCGACAAGGAGTGGCACGGGCGGAAGGCCGGAGGGCACGTGGCTGGGCGGATTCGTGACGAGGACATAGCCACGGTTCGCGAGCGCTCGCCCATCGACGAGGTTGTCGGCGAGTACCTGCAGTTGCGCAACGCGGGCGGCGGCTCGCTCAAGGGGCTGTGCCCCTTCCATGACGAGAAGACCCCCTCGTTCAACGTCACGCCAAGCCGGGGACTCTATTACTGCTTCAGCTGCGCCCAGGGTGGCGATGTCATCTCGTTCGTGCAGAAGGTCGACAGCCTGTCCTTTACCGAGGCTGTCGAGAGACTGGCCGCCAGGGCAGGCATTGAGCTCCGTTATGAGCAGGGCGGGCACGTGCCGGGCCAGGAGCAGAGCCAGCGGCGCAGGCTCATTGCCGCGCACAGGGCCGCGGCCGAGTTCTTCGCCGAGCAGTTGCGCACCCCGGACGCCGCGGCCGGGCGGGAGTTCCTCGCCTCCCGCGGCTTCGACCTCGACCAGGCGGACCGGTTCGGCGTCGGCTACGCGCCGGAGGCCTGGGAGGCGCTCACCAGCCACCTGCGCGGCCGTGGCTTCTCCGACGCCGAACTGCTCACCGGCGGGCTGGCCAAGGAGGGCCGGCGCGGACCGATGGACCGGTTCCGCGGGCGGCTGATCTGGCCGATCAGGGATCTCACCGGCGACGTGATCGCCTTCGGTGCGCGCAAGCTGTTCGACCGCGACGACGGGCCCAAGTATCTCAACACGCCCGAGACCCCGCTGTTCAAGAAGAGCTCGGTGCTGTACGGCGCCGACCTGGCGAAGCGGGAGATCGCGCAACGCCGCCAGGCCGTGCTGGTGGAGGGCTACACCGACGTGATGGCCTGCCACCTGGCGGGGGTGCCGACCGCGGTGGCGACCTCGGGCACCTCGTTCGGTGAGGGGCACATCCGGATCCTGCGCCGGCTGCTGATGGACGCGAGCGAGTTCCGCGGCGAGGTCATCTTCACCTTCGACGGCGACGCCGCCGGGCAGCGGGCCGCGCTGCGCGCGTTCGGCCTGGAGGACAAGTTCGTCACCCAGACCTTCGTCGCCGTGCAGCCCGATGGTCTTGACCCTTGCGACCTGAGGCTTTCCCGGGGAGACGCGGCCGTGCGGGATCTGATCGCCAGCCGCGTCCCGCTGTTCGAGTACGCCATCCGCAGCGCGGTGAGCCAGTACGACCTCGACACCATCGAGGGGCGGCTGGCCGCGCTGGACGCGGCCGCCCCGATCGTCGCCCGGATCAAGGACAAGGGGCACCGGCACCAGTACGCGATCAGCCTGGACCGCTGGCTCGGCTTGCTGGACGAGACGTTCGTGCTGGCACGGATTCGCGAGCACGCCGGCAGCGGTGGGCAGGCCGTCCCGGCCGGGCGCCCGCCCGGCGGGCGCCCAGCCGGCCAGTCCCCTGCGGGCCGGGGGCCGGCGGGACGGCCTGCGGGGGGCGGCGGGCCCCGGAACCCGGCCGGGCCGGGTCCCTGGGAGAGCGCAACCCCGCTGAACGGCGAGGCGGGGGAGAACGGGGCCGGCTCCTACGACCCGAACGACCCGGCGGTGCAGGTCGAGCGGGAGGCGCTCAAGCTCGCCGTGCAGCGGCCCGGGCTGTGCGGTCCGGCCGTCGCGGCGCTCGGCCCGGCCGCCTTCACCGTGCCTGCCCACGCCGAGGTTTTCCGGCTCATCTGCGCTTGCGGTGGCTGGGATGGTGCCAGTGACAGCTCCGATGTCTCTGCGCCTGATCCGGCTCGGGGGGCTCGCTCGCTCGGTGGCCGGGAATGGGCCAGGAGCCTGCGCGAGGCCGCCCCGGACGACCGGACACAGGCGCTGGTAACGGAACTGGCCGTCGAGCCGCTGCACACCCCGGGTGCGGACGGCGAGCCGGACGCCAGGTATGTCTCCGCGCACCTGGCCAGGGTCGAGGAACTGGCGGTCAGCCGTCAGATCTCCAGGGTCAAGTCGAAGCTGCAGAGGATGGACCCGACGGAGGCACAAGCGGAGTACAACCGGCTGTTCGGCGATCTCATCGGGCTCGAACAGCGGCGCAAGGTGCTCATCGAGCAGGCCTCCGGGGCGCTGTGATTCCGGGGTGATTCGCCGGCGATGCGACCCGGTAGCGGGCCCAAACCCCGCGGTCAAGGCTGCTGGAGCCCTCGGAGGTGCTGGTCAGCAGGGGTGTTGTATATCTCGCTCAGGCCGGTCGGCGTTACTGTCATCGAGGTGACAAAATTGGGTCCCCCATAACCGCAGCGTCACGGTGCAGACTGGTCTGCGTGAGCCTTACGGTGCTGCCCGGCGGACCACCATCGGCTGATCAGATGGCTGACCTCGTTGCCATCGGCAGGGAACGAGGCGGCGTCACGATGGCCGACATCGCGGCGGCTCTCGATCACCCCGACCTGCCACCCGACGCGATCGAGGGCGTGCTGCGGCTGCTCGCCGATGAAGGTGTGGAAGTTCTCGAGCCGGTTCAAGACGACGTCGAGGACCTGCGCAGAGAAGACCAGAGCGAGCTGGGCCGCCGGGCCTCGCCCGGCGACCTGGTGCGCATCTACCTGCGCGAGATCGGCCGCGTTCCGCTGCTGACGGCGGAAGACGAAGTCGAGCTCGCGAAGTCGATCGAAGCGGGCCTGTTCGCCGAGGAGAAGCTGCGCGGAACGCCGGTGTTCACTGGCGTGCGGACGCAGGACGACGAACTCGCCCAGCTCGCCGCCGACGGGGTGCGGGCGAAACAGCGGCTGATCGAGGCGAATCTCCGGCTGGTCGTGTCGATTGCCAAGCGTTATATCGGTCGCGGGCTCATATTCCTCGACCTGATTCAGGAAGGGAACCTGGGCCTCATCCGCGCGGTGGAGAAGTTCGACTACACCAAGGGGTACAAGTTCTCCACCTACGCCACCTGGTGGATCAGGCAGGCTATTACCAGAGCGATCGCCGACCAGGCCCGGACCATACGCATTCCGGTGCATATGGTGGAGACCATCAACAAACTGGTCCGGGTGCAGCGCCAGCTGCATCAGGATCTCGGCCGGGAGGCCAGCGTCGAGGAGATCGCGGCCGAGATGGGGATCTGCCCGCAGCGCGTGGCGGAGATCCAGCGGGTCGCCCAGGAACCCGTCTCGCTGCAGTCGCCCATCGGCGAGGAAGACTCCGATCTTGGTGACTTCATCGAGGACGCCGACGCGGTGGTGCCGATGGAGGCGGCGGCGTTCATCATGCTGCAGGATCACCTCGACGGGATCCTGGAAACGCTGAGCAGCCGGGAGCAGACAATCATCCAGCTCCGCTTCGGCCTGACCGACGGCCACCCGAGGACGCTGGAGGAAGTCGGCCGGGAATTCGGGGTGACCAGGGAGCGCATCCGGCAGATCGAGTCCAAGACCCTGGCCAAACTGCGTCACCCGAGCCGCGCTCAGATGCTGCGGGAGTACCTGGACTGACGGCGCTCTCCCGAGCGCGTGGTGCTGTTACAGCGGCCAGGGGCGGTTCACCCGGAACAGGGTGTCCAGCCACTGCTGTGAGTACACCTCTGACAGGTCGTACAGGTTGTCCACGTTGCTGTACTGGGTGGCGACGGTGCTGCTGACGGGGTGCGCGCTGTCGGTCCAGTCGGCCACCCAAACGTAGTAGGCGTGGCCGCGGCAGGCCGCCCAGACCGACTGCAGGCTGGACCGGTTGCAATAAATCGTGCAGCCGCCGATGCCATTGCCTTGCTTGGTCTCGATCCACCGCAGCGCATCGGCCGGTGTCATGTCACCATTCTCGACATCGGCGACATTTCCTCGTAGGTCACCATTAACCGTGATCAGGACTTTTTCGGCGTCCGGAAACCGGGCCCAGTCCTCACTTGTCCACGCGTAATCACCGTCGATATATCCCGCCACTACCTGCGCCGATGTCGGGATATTGCCGGGGGTAACGGAATCATACATTGTGACGGGAGCTGTCTTTGGGGGCATTTTTGCGATCCTGTCTGAGCCCGGGGCCAGAACAAATCGGCCGTTCACCGACCGCGATGAGCAGCATAGGCGGCAGGTCAGACGCCGTCCACCAGTTCGGCAATTCTCCTGTCCGGCCGGTGGCCGCCCGAAGTGCCATAACCGAGAGGCAACCCCGGCAGGAAGCTCAGCCACGTCTGCGGAAGCTGGACGGAACCCGCCGGCCGGCGCGGCACCACCACGGCCCTGGCCGTCTTCGGGGCCGGCATCGACGGCTTCAGCGGCCAGACGGTCGAGCAGGACGGCTCGCTCGCCTTCTGCGGCGGCCGTACCACGAGCTACTACACCTGGTGGGACGTGTACCCGGCCAGGTGCAGTAGCTCGGCCGGCTCGACCGTGAAGCCCGGGCGACCACATCGCGGCGTCTGTGGCCGCCGCCGGCACCTCGTCCGCGCTCAAGCTGACCGACTCCAGCACCTGATCACCGGATGACCACCCGGTTATCACCCGCGCCTGCCGGATCGCGTAAGCCACCGTCACCCATAGGGGGCGCACCGCCGCCCGGCAGGGGCGCACCGCCGCCCGGCAGGGGCGCACCGCCGCCCGGCAGGGGCCCACCGCCGCCCGGCAGGGGCGCACCGCCGCCCGGCAGGGGCCGTCAGTTATCGGACGGCCCCCCGGGCGCGGGCACGGACGACACATCGCTGGCGGCCTGCCCGGCACCATTCCCGGCGCCGGCTGCCTTGCCCCGCCAGCCAGGGATCCGGGTGGGCAGTCGCTCCCCGGCCTTCTTCGCCGCATCAGCCAGCGCCGGGCTGCGCTGCTGCACCTTGTCGCTCAGCCTGGACGTCGCCGTCTTCGCCAGTCCTGTCGCCTGTGCCACCGCCGTCCCCGCCGCCTGCTGCACAGCCGGACTGTCCGCGGCCTTGCGCGCCAGCCTCTTCATCTGCTCATACCGTTCCCGCCCGGCCCGTGTGCCCACGACGAAACCCGCGGCCAGACCGGCGAGGAAGGTGACTCGGTACCGCATGTGGCACCTCTTTCCCCTGAGTGCTCCTGCCTTTGTCCACTTCCCCATATGACTGCGGGTACTCCTTGATGGGGATGAGCAGCTTGGACGGGTGACGAGCAGCGCCGCACCGTTCCCGGGTGGGGCAGGCACCCGGCAGCATGCGCTACGCTTGTCCGCGACGCAGATAGCGGCGGGGTTCCCGGTAGAGCCACGGCCTGTGATCTTGTGTCGGCTGATCCCGCGTAGCTCAATTCGGCAGAGCGTCCGGCTGTTAACCGGCAGGTTTCCGGCCCAGAGGCTCTGATGAGGATAACTATGCAGGTCAGTGCGTTGCCGTAGGGTACGAAGTGGCTCCAGTCACCGAAAACCTGCGGAAAATTCAATCTGGGGTAGCTCAATTCGGCAGAGCAACCGGCTGTTAACCGGTTGGTTGGGAGTTCGAGTCTCCCCCCCAGAGCCACCGTCCGGCAGATCGAACTTTCGAGCCAGCTTCTTAGCCCGGAGGTCTGCGCTCTTGCGAGCGTTCGCAGGCCAAGACTTGCACCGGTACATTCCGAATTAACTACCTATCGTTAGTCCCAGCAGAGGCAAAACGGCTTGCCGGCCGGGTCGGCGTAGACCCGCCAGTTCACCCCGCCGGAGGACAGGGAGGTGGCGCCGAGCTTCAGCACCGCAGCCTCGGCCGCGTCGACGTCGTCGACCGTGACGTCGATATGGAGCTGCTGCGGGTACGCGGGGTCGGGCCACCGTGGCGCGTGGTACTCGGTGATCTGCTGGAACATCACCGGCTGCGCCCCGTCCTCGCCGATCATCGCCATGCCTTCGCCCTCGTACGTGACGGGCTTACCGAGGAGTTCCGCATAGAACGTGCTCAGCTCCTTGGCGTCCGGGCAGTCGAGCATCACGCCCATGAGCGTGATCTCCTGCTTCGCCGGGAACAGGCACAGGTCGAACGGGTGCCCGGCCGGGTCGGCCAGCGTGTACCAGTTCTCGTTCTTGCGCAGCAGTTCGGCGCCCAGCTCGACCGCCTTCGCCGAGCCGGCATCGAGGTCCGGCACACGCAGGTCGAGGTGCGCCTGCTGCGGGTACGCCGGATCGGGCCACCGCGGCGGCACGTGGCCCAGGCTGAGCTGGACGGCGATGCGCCACCCGTCCCCGGTTTCCATCGTGATCCACTCGTCGTCGGCGTCCTGCTCAGTCCACCCGCCGAGGGCTGTGTAGAACGCGGCGAGCCGCCTTGGGTCGGGTGCGTCGAGCGCCACCGCACGCAACGTGCCGATCATCGGACACTCCCTCCTGAGTCACCGCTCATCATGCCTGGGACGGCTCGCCCGGCAGAACGGGCACGCAGCACCTGCCGCCACGCCTGAAGTTCCCCGGCCGGCCCGGCAGGCCAGACCGTGGTCGTCATGCCAGAGCCTAGGGAGCGACCGGAGCTGGTTCTACTGATTAAACACCGCCCGGCGGGAGGCACCGGATGAGCTCACAATCGCCGGTGATCTCGCTCTGGCCGGCGGCATAGGGCATCAGTATGGTCATCCCACCGCTCAGATCGAGGCTCCCAGCATCGCTGCGCAGCACCCCGGTGCCGGACAGCACGACGAGGATCGCGAACCCTGGGTCCAGGGCTACCACGCCACCAGAGGGCCTGATCCGCTGCGCCGCGAAGTACGGGTCGGCAGCACCGGGGAACACGCTGGCCACGGGGGAGTGCCCGGCCACTCCGCGCAGGGCGGCCAGTTGCCCAGCGTCCCAGGGTGACCGGTCGACACAGTCCAGCGCCAGGTCATAGCCGAGCCCCAGATGACCGTCCGTGCGCCCGTCAATGGGGAACGACTCCCATTCGAGCAGCACGGACAGGTCGGTCGGCTCCTGCAGTTCAACCAGGAATACGCCCTCGCCGATCGCATGCGGCAGCCCGGCCGGGATCAAGATGGCGTCGCCGGGTGCGACGGCCATCCGGTTCAGCGCGGCAAGCATGGCCGGATCCTGGTCGGCCACCCATCCGGCGAGCTTGCCGGGCGAGACGGTTTCGGTGAACCCGACGTAGACCTCGCTGCCGGGCGCCGCGTCAACGACGATCCAGGCTTCCGTCTTCCCCCAGGCCGAGGCCAGGTGCCTGCGGGCGAACCCATCGCTTGGGTGGCAGTGCACGGGCAGCCGCTCCCCGGCGTCGAGCAGCTTAACCAGCAGCGCCGGGCTCGTTCCATGTTGCCGGACGTGCCCGGCCCCGAGGTAGCCTTCCGGGTCGTTGTCGATGGCATCCCTGAGCAGGCGTCCGTCGGGCAGCCGGGTCATACCATCCTCGGCGGTGCCGAAGATCGCGGTCGCCGATCCGACCCAGTCTTCCGGCACATGAGCGGCCGGAGCGAGCTCCGGCCGCGCGAGACCGCGGAATGCCGCGATCCTCGCTCCGCCTCGGTAGAACCTCTGCGGCTGGTTCGGTCCCAGCACCACAGGCCCGGCGTCGCTCACCTGAGCCTCCCTGGTCGGCGCTTACATGGAGTTGATGACAACGATGTCTAGGATGAACTCACGACCGCTACCGTATGTCAAGATGCGACGCTCGGCTACCATCCACAGTCGGTCCGTAACGAACAGCTGCCGCAAACTGCGGCGCCATCCTCTTCCCCTCCTCGCTGGCGGTCGATCCGGGGTTCGTCCCCCTTGGGTGGGGGTCGATCCGGGGTTCGTCCGCCTTGGGTGGGGAACTGCGGCGCCATCGTCTCCCCCTCCTCGCTGGCGGTCGATCCGGGGTTCGTCCCCCTTGGGTGGGTGTCGATCCGGGGTTCGTCCGCCTTGGTGGGAAACAAGCCGGGCTTGACGAGGCTAACAGCGTTAGCCATACTGAGAGACATGGTCGGCTAACGCTGTTAGCCGCGGACGCGCAACACGAAACGGAGAGCGTCATGCCCGACAGCCACTACCGCAAGCCAGGCTGGTTCACCCAGAACGTCTTCAACAAGCTGGTCGCCATCCTGACCCGGGCCGGATTCAGCGTCCTGGGCAGCCGGGTGCTCGAAGTGAAGGGCCGCAAGTCCGGCCTGCCCCGGCAAACCCCGGTCAATCTGCTCTCCTTCGATGGACGCCAGTACCTGGTCGCCCCCCGGGGCGAAACCGAGTGGGTGCGCAACGTCCGGGCCGACGAAGGCCGGCTGGATCTGCTGCTTGGCAGCAAGCGCCAGCACTACCGCGGCCAGGAGCTGACCGGCGACGCCAAGATCCCAGTGCTGCGGGCCTACCTGCGGCGCTGGAAGGCAGAGGTGGGCGTCTTCTTCGACGGCATCGGCCCGGACTCCACCGATGAGCAGATCCGCGGCATCGCTCACAAGCACCCGGTGTTCCAGCTCGAAACCGTCTCCTGACCTGGACCGCCGGATGGCCCGCCGCCCAGAGCCACGCGAGCTCCCAGCCCGGGCCGCGCAGATCATCGCTGCCGCCCGCGAGCTGCTGGAGAGCGAGGGCCGCGATGCGCTCACCATGCGCCGCCTCGGCCAGGCACTCGGCATCCGCGCCCCGTCCATCTACAAGCACCTGCCCGGCAAGCACGCCGTGGAGGTGGCCCTCATGGAGGCCGGCTTCGCCGAGATAGGCGAGGCACTGCACGGGGCGGTCGCCAAGGCGCAGTCCCGCAAGCAAGACGGCACCGTCACCGGGGCTCAGCCCGCTCCCCAAGACGGCACCGGCACCGTCACCGGGGCTCAGCCCGGTCCCCAAGACGGCACCGGCACCGTCACCGGGGCTCAGCCCGGCCACCAGGACGGCGCCATCGCCGCCCTCATGGCCGCCTACCGGGCCGAATGCCTGGCCAGGCCGAATCTGTACCGCCTGACCACCACTGGCCGGCTCCCACGCGGCGAGCTGACCCCGGGGCTGGAGGAGTGGGCGGGCGAGCCGTGGGTTGTCGTCGCCAGGGATTCCTACCTGGCCCAGGCGATGTGGTCGTTCGCGCATGGAATGGTCATCCTGGAACTCGACCGCCGCTATCCGGACGGTTCCGACCTCGACCGGACCTGGCGGGCTGGCGCCGAGGCCTTCACCCTGGCTGCCCGGGCCACGGCCGTCCACTCTGGGGAGGTCCAGTGATCACTGTCATCGGCGAGGCCCTGATCGATCTGGTCGACGAGGGCTCGGGACGCTATCAGGCCCATCCCGGTGGCTTTGCGGCGAACGTCGCCGTGGCCTTGGCCAGGCTCGGCGCGCCGTGCTCGATACTCGCCAGGGTGAGCGGCGACGCTCTCGGCCGCCAGCTCACGGCCCACCTGGCCAGCAACGGCGTCTCGCTGCGCGACGTGGTCCCGGCCACAGAGCCCACCACGCTCGCCCTGGCCAGCCTGGACTCAGATGCCCGTGCCAGCTACTCGTTCTATGCCAACGGCACGGCCGACTGGCAGTGGACCACCGCCGAGCTGCCCGACGTGCTGCCGCCCGACGTCGAGGCGCTGCACACCGGATCGCTGGCGCTCGCGCTCGAACCCGGCGCCCAGGCCATCGAAAAGCTGCTAGCCGCCGAACGCGCCCGTGGCCAGGTTACGATCAGCGTCGACCCCAACATCCGCCCCGCCCTCGCCGCCGCCCATGCCGACGAGCTGGCCAGGGTGGAGCGCCAGCTTGCTCTGGCCCATATGGTCAAGGCCAGCGACGAGGACGCCGCCTGGCTCTACCCCGGCGTGTCCTTCGAAGATGTGGCCCACACCTGGCAACGGCTCGGTCCGCGCATCGTCGTCATCACGCTGGGGGAGCGGGGCGCCTACGCACTCGGCCCGGACGGCACCGGCCAGCTCCGGCCGGCCAGGCCCACCCGGATCGTTGACACGGTCGGCGCCGGCGACGCGTTCTGCGCAGCCCTGCTTGACGCCATGGCCCGTCGCGGCCTGCTGGGCGGAGCAGGTACCGCCGCCCTCAGTCAACTCACTGCTCAGGGACTGGCAGAGTTGGTCGATTGGTCGCTCCTGATCGCCACGCTTACCTGCGAGCGGGCCGGTGCCGACCCGCCGACCCGCGACGAAGCCCAACGGGCAACCGCCGCGACCTGACCCCGGGCGACCCAGACACGTGACGCTGGGCGACCCAGACGCGTGAGGCTGGGCGACCCGGACGCGTGAGGCTGGGCGACCCGGACACGTGAGGCTGGGCGACCCGGACACGTGAGGCTGGGCGACCCGGACACGTGACGCCGGGCCACCCGGACACGTGAGGCTGGGCGACCCGGACACGTGACACCGGGCCACCCGGACACGTGACGCCGGGCGACCCGGACACGTGACGCCGGGCCACCCGGACACGTGACGCCGGGCCACCCAGACACGTGACGCCGGGCCACCCAGACACGTGATCGCGGCGCGCCGCTTATGGCGGCGCGCCGCGATCGGCTCAGACGGCTCTCAGCCGCCCATCATCGCGCTTTGCGCACCCATCAGGTCCTCGCGGCGCACCCGGATCATGATGACCGTCACCACAAGGGCCAGCAGCGTGATCCCGGCCGAGACCAAGAACCCGCGGTCGAACCCGTAGGCCAGCGAGTGATGGTAGATGGCGGTCGGTATCGAGGCCCCGGTCTTGGCCGCCACCGCGTGACCGGCCTTCGCCGCCGCCGCGGCCGCCGCTGCCGCCTGGCTGCGCAGGTTGTCGGTGACCGCGGTCCACGCCACCGTCCCGAGGATCGCCAGACCGATCGAGCCGCCCACCTGCTGGCCCACGTTGGGCAGGCTGGAGGCCAGCCCGGCGTCCCGGTCGGAGACCCTGGACAGAGTGATCAGGGTCACCGGCATGAACAGCATGCCCATGCCGGCCGCGGTGACCAGCATCGGGCCGAGCAGCCCGCCGGTGTACGTGCTGTGTTCGGTGATCCGTGACAGCCAGAACATCCCGCCGGCCGCGATCGTCGAACCGGCCAGCAGCAGCGGCCTGGCCCCGATCCTGGTGACCAACTGCGCGCTGACCCCGGACATGACCATGATCATGGCCACCATCGGCATGTAGGCGACGCCGGTCTTCAGCGCGCTGTATCCCCAGACCTCCTGCACGAAGACGGTCAGGAAGAAGAACATGCCGAACATCCCGGTGCCGATGCACAGCATGACGAGGTTCGCCGCCGTCCTGTCCCGGTTGCGGAAGATCCGCATCGGCATCAAGGCGTGCTCGCTGCGCGCCTCGATCACAGCGAACGCGGCGAGCAGCACCACGGCGGCGATCAGCGATCCGATGACCTTGCCGTCACCCCAGTGCGAAGACCCGCCCTGGCTGGGCGCGGCACTGGACAGGCCGTAGACGAGGGCGGCCAGCCCGCCCGTCCCGGTGATCGCGCCCGGCAGGTCGAACCGGCCACGCAGCCGCTCCGACACCCCCAGCACGAACGGCGCGGCAGCCGCGACCGCAATGCCGATCGGCACGTTGACGAACAGCACCCAGCGCCAGGACAGGTAGCTGGTGAGCAGGCCACCGGCCAGCATCCCGACTGCGGCCCCGCCGATGCTCATGGCCGCGTACACGCCCATCGCCCGGTTGCGCGGTGGGCCCTCAGGGAACGTGGTGGTGACCAGAGACAGCGCCGCCGGGGCGACGATCGCGCCGCCGACTCCCTGGATCGCACGGGCGGCCAGCAGCCAGGCCTGCGTCGTGGCGAAACCGCCGAGCAACGAGGCCAGTGAGAACAGCAGCACGCCGACGACGAACATTCGGCGCCGCCCGAGGATGTCGCCCGCCCGGCCGCCAAGCAGCAGGAATCCACCGAAGGTCAGGGCATAGGCGTTGACCACCCATTCGAGCCCGGATCCGGAGAAACCGAGCGCGTGCTGGATGTGCGGAAGCGCGACATTCACGATCGTCGCGTCGAGTACCACCATAAGCTGAGCGGTGGCGATGACCACGAGCGCCAGGCCCAGACGGCGCTGGGCGGGACCGGCCGCAGTCAGATCGGACAGGGCGGCTTGGCGCCCGGCCTCAGACTGTGCGGTGGACATGGTGAACTCCTTGCTGAAAGCGTAGTAATCCGGTACCCTGACGCGATATTCGCCGGGCACATCGAACGCTTGAAAATCAAAGCCGGAAGGCGCAGTTAACCAACACCCTGGCGTGATGCTCTGCCGGGCACATCGCCGCCCCAGGCCCATTAGCGGCCGGACACGTCGAAAGCCTGAAATTCAAAGCTGTTGAGCGTTCTCATCCGATGGCCTGGTGACATCTGCAACGCTGCGGTGACATCCCGTCGGCACATCGGACGCCTTGAACTCAAAGCTGAAAAGCGTAGTTGTCCATCACCCTGGCTCGACATCCGCCAGGTGCGTCAAAGGCTCTGAAATTCAAAATATTCATTTAGATTCTGCCGAACGGTGCCAGTGAGCCCTCCCGCTCAGCGCGACGCCCCGCTAATTCTTGCCGGGCGTGGCCGCACTAGACGCTGGCGTCACCTCCCCCGCGCGGTATCCCCCGGCGGTTACCGGTGGGGTCGTGCTGGTCAGTGAGCCGGTGACCTTGCCGCGCCCGGATCGCGCGGCAGCACCGAGCCGCTTGCCGGATGGGCTACAGCCTTCCCGTGCCCGCCGCTCGTGCTCGGCCTTGATCATCTTGCGCAGCAAGCGGAGCAGGGTTCGCCGTTCCTCCGCGTCGAGCGCATAGGCCCAGGGCACGAAGCTGGCCATCTCCCGCTCGACCCGCTCCCTGAGCGCGAGGCCCTTGGGGGTGAGCAGGAGGTTCTTGATCCGGCGGTCCCGTGTGTCGGTCTCCCGCCGGCTCAGTCCGTGTGAGTCGAGCATGTCGGCGATCGCCGTGACGAACGACGGATCGCAGTGGAACCGCTGCCCGAGCTCTTTCATCGCCATGGGCGAGCCGAGCATGTGCAGGGCCTTGAGGCAGAAGGCCGGCAGGGAGAAGCGCTTGGCGAGCTCCTCGAAGCGCTCGACCAGCTGCTCGAACAGCTCGCCGAAGGCGTCGCCGATCTCAAAGACCAGCTTGTCGCTGTCCTGCTGAGCAGTGCCCTGCTGAGCACTGTCCTGTTGAGCACTGCCCTGCTGAACACTGTCCTGCCGAGCATTGCCCTGCTGAACATTGCCCTGTTGTTGTGTGTCCACCGCCGACGCCTCCCTCCGATGAGTAGCTCAACGTTTGAGTAGCTCAAGCGTATTCCCCCACCGTCAGATCGGTCAAAAGAATTATCCGGGCAGGTACTGACATTCCTGCCCGGATAGTGGCGCCCGCGGGTGCACGCCAGCATTGTTGGGAATGATCTTGCTCGGCGGCTGGCCAGGCTAGTTCTGAGTTGCGGTGTCTGTCAGACCCTCGTTGCGACGGGCCTGGCGACACCTACGGTCGGCCAGATTTCTCCCGCACGCCTCGGCAGGCCTGCTATCTGCGGGTTCTGAATCTGAGTGAGAACATCACTCCGACCAGGCGCGTGACCTGCACAAATCAAAACTTCCCACAATCCTGACGCACACCCTGGCGCCTGCCCAGGTCAGCCAGGCAACGGGGCCGAGGCGGCCTCGGGGCCGAAGCTCTCGGCGTAGGCGTCGTAGTACTCCTTCCACCGGTTGCCGGCCGGCTTCGGCGTCCCATCCAGGCGCGCATCCAGGGCCAGCAGGCAGACGTGCCAGCCCGCGCCATCCCGGGCCGACTTGCCGCGGTCGGCCATGGTGTCGGTGAACACCAGCAGGCAGCCGTCGCCGTCCGGGGTCAGTGTGAAGCGCAGGGTGTCCTCACCCCAGGTGTAGGCGAGCAGGCGCGGCGGGTCGATCTCCAGCACCTCGCCGGTGAAGTCAGGGATGGGCTCGCCATCCAGAACGGGACGCTCGCCGCGGAAGGCGAAGCGGAGCTTCTCGCCCGGCGCGAACGTTCCCACCAGGTCCTGCGGGAACCAGTGGGTGAGCTCGGCCGGGTCGGTGATCGCCTTCCACACCTTTTCCGCCGGGTGGGCGAGCCTGCGCTCGAACCGCAGCGTCGGCCGGCCGTCCATGGTCTCCAGGGTCGCGTTCACTGCCGGGTCCCTTCTGGGTCGTCATCGGGCATGGAATCGAGGCGGCGCTCCAAGGCGTCCAGGCTGGCCGCCCACAGCCTGCGGTAGGGCTGCAGCCACCGGTCGATCTCGGTCAGCGGCTCGGGGCACAGCTCATACCAGCGTTGCTGCGCGTCCTTGCGGACCCGCACCAGCCCCGCATCACGCAGCGCGCGCAGGTGCTTGGAGGTGCCAGGCTGGCTCAGCCCGAGCTGGCCGACGAGTTCGCCGACCGGCCGGGGCCGCTCCAGCAGCAGGTCGAGAATGCGTCGCCGGGTGGGCTCGGCGAGCACCTGGAACGAAGTTGCCACTTGAGGAATATAACCAGATCAGTATATTCGATGCAAGGCATATAACCCGCTCATGTGCTTGCCTAGCTGGTTCCATACGACTGCCCAACCAAACGGTGTCCTGCGGGGTCTTGGTCCCCAGCAGGGTGGTGCGCGCACGAGCGCAGGCGGGAGCGGCCGGGTGAAAGACCCACGTGGTGGTGACGGGGTGACCCGGCTGAGCGCAGCGTCAGGCGGGCAATTCAAAGCCGGTCAGACTCAGAATGCCCCGACCCAGTCTGGCCAAGCCCAAGCCAGGCCGGCCCCGGCCGGGCAAGCCCCTGCCCGGCCGGCCCGAGACGGGCAACCCCAAGCCAGGCTGGCCCCGGGCGGGCAGGTCCCAGCCAGGCTGGCCTCGGGCGGGCAGGTCCCAGCCACGACAGCCCTGGGCAGGCGGGCGTTTCTTGGCGTGGCAGCGACCGCGGCCCTGACGTCCGGGCTTTCCGCATGCAGTACACGCACCCCGGGCAAGCGGCCGTCGTCAACCCGTTCCCCGTCGGCGTCGCCGTCAGCCAGCCGCGGCGCGCCCACGGCCGCCGACTGGAACGCGCTCCGCGGTGACCTGGACGGCCAGCTCATCCGCCCGGGGGAGCACTACTATCCCACGGCCCGGCTCCTGTTCGACCCACGGTTCGACGGCATCAGGCCGGCCGGCATCGCCTACTGTGCCAATCCTCACGACGTGGCCACCTGCCTGGCCTTCGCACGCGGTCACGTCGTGCCCATCGCGGCGCGCTCCGGCGGCCACAGCTACGCCGGCTGGTCCAGCACGTCCGGGCTGATCATCGACGTGACCGCCATGCGGTCCATTCGGTACGACAGCGGCTCCGGGCTGGCGCAGGTGGGCGCCGGAACGTTCCTCATCGACCTGTACAGCACGCTCGCCGCCCAGGGCGTCACCGTGCCGGGCGGCTCCTGCCCCAACGTGGGCATCGCCGGGCTGACGCTGGGCGGCGGTGTCGGAGTGGTGTCCCGCGCCTATGGGCTGACCTGCGACAACCTGGATTCGGTACAGATCGTGACGGCGGACGGGGCCATGCGCACCTGCGACTCCAGCCGCAACAGCGATCTGTACTGGGCCTCGCGCGGCGGTGGCGGCGGCAACTTCGGTGTGGCCACCTCGTTCACGTTCCGCACCCACCGGGCCGCCGACCTGGTCCTGTTCTTCCTGAGCTGGCCGTGGCCGGTGGCCGACCGCGTGGTCGCCGCCTGGCAGTCCTGGGCGCCCGGCGCTCCCGACGAACTGTGGTCGAACCTGCACCTGTCCGCGTCACCCGCCGGCCCGGCACCTGCGATCCAGGTCGGCGGCACCTACCTGGGCGACACGGCGGCCCTGCAGACCCAGCTCGACCGGCTCTACGGCGCCGTCGGCTCGGATCCGCCGAGCCCGTACGTCTCGCCGTCGTCGTACCTGAATGCCATGCTCGTCGAGGCGGGCTGCGCGCAGCTCAGCGTCCCGGAGTGCCACCTGCCCTGGCAGGCCAGCGGGGGCCAGCTGACCCGTCAGCCCGAGCTGGCCAAGTCGGGCTTCTTCACCCGCCCGCTGAGCACTTCGGCGATCGGCACCCTGCTGACCGGGGTGCAGAAGCTGCGGAGTGTGCGGGGCGCTCCCGGGGGTACCGGGGGTGTGGCGTTCGACGCCTGCGGCGGCGCCATCAACCGGGTCAGCCCCGGCGATACTGCCTTCGTGCACCGCAACGCGCTGTTCCTGGCCCAGTACACGACCACCTGGAACACCGGCGCGGCGGCCAGCGGCGTGGCCGCTCAGCGGGCCTGGCAGCAGGCCTTCTATGCCTCGATGCGCCCATACGCCAGCGGCCAGGCCTACCAGAACTACATCGACCCCGGCCTGGCCAACTGGCAGCAGGCCTACTACGGCGCCAACTACACCCGGCTCACCCAGGTCAAGGCCGGCTACGACCCCGGCCGCCTGTTCAGCTTCCCCCAGGCGATCACCTGACCAGGCACGCCGGCCGGACCGTCAAAGGGCCGCGTCCATGTTCCCTTCGGGTGGCTAGTCTTCGCTGGAACGGGCCCAGAGGTTGATCCCGGCCTCGACAGCGTCCCGGTCGATGGCGGCGAGTTCCTCGTCGGTGAAGGCCGGGGCGCCGGCCGCCGCGACGTTCTCTTCGAGTTGCGCGACGCTGCTGGCGCCGATCAGCACCGACGTGACCCGCTGGTCCCGCATCGCCCAGGACAGCGCCAGCTGTGCCAGCGACTGGCCCCGCTGACGAGCGATGGCGGCCAGGTTGCGAACATGCCCCAGGGTCTGTTCGGTGAGCTGGTCGGCCGACAGCGATGAGTCCCGGCTCGCCCGCGAGCCCGCCGGGATGCCGTCCAGGTACTTGCCGGTGAGCACGCCCTGGGCCAGCGGCGAGAACGGGATGCAGCCGATCCCCTCCTGGCCGAGAACGTCCAGCAATCCACCCTCGATCCAGCGGTTGAGCATGGAGTATGAGGGCTGGTGGATCGTCACCGGCGTGCCCATCTGGCGGAGTATCCGGGCCGCCTGCAGCGTGCGCTCGGCCGAATACGAGGAGATGCCGGCATACAGTGCCTTCCCGGAATGGACGGCCGTGTGCAGCGCGCCCATGGTTTCCTCCAGCGGCGTGTCCGGGTCGAACCTGTGGCTGTAGAAGATGTCGACATATTCCAGGCCCATCCTGGACAGCGACTGGTCCAGGCTGGCCAGCAGGTATTTGCGCGATCCCCACTCGCCGTACGGGCCCGGCCACATGTCATAGCCGGCCTTGGTCGAGATGATCAGCTCGTCCCGGTAGGGGCGCAGATCCTCCCGCATGATGCGCCCGAAGTTGATCTCAGCCGAACCGTACGGCGGGCCGTAGTTGTTGGCCAGGTCGAAGTGCGTGACCCCAAGATCGAACGCGCGCCTGAGGATGGCCCGCTGGGTCGCGATCGGTTGCTCGTCTCCGAAGTTGTGCCAGAGCCCCAGCGACACCTCGGGCAGCAGCAGCCCGCTGCGGCCGCACCGCCGGTAGGGAATCTGCTGGTAACGGTCCTCAGCGGCTGTGTAGGTCAACGGGACTCCACCTTCCTGCGAACCTGGTCGCGGCGATCATGGGTACGCGTGTCATCCTCTCACTGGCGCGATCGTGTCATCGTCCGCCCATATGTGGCGGGACGCAACGACGGCAGATCGGCACCTGGCAAAATAAGGCGGGTTGCCAGCACACAACTGCCCAGTCAATCCGGTCGCGAGGAGCCTCGTGCAAGGCTGCATCGCGAGCGCGGGCCCGGGGGGCCTGCGCAGGCGATCAGGCCAGCTCGGCGGCAGAGCCACCAGGCAGGCGATCTCTGCATGACGCGGCTTTCGCACACGACATAGAGCACCGGCGGGAGAGGAACCAGAGATGTATGACGCGATGATGGCGGAAACCGTCGGCATCGCCGGCCACGGCGGTCACGTGATCGAGGCCTATCTCGCCAGACCGCTCGGCCAGGGGCCGTACGGAGGTGTGGTGGTCATCCATCACATGCCCGGTTACGACGCGCCCACGATGGAGATCACCAGGAAGTTCGCGGCCAACGGCTATATCGCGATCTGCCCGAACCTCTACCACCGCGAGGCGCCGGGCGCGAGCCCGGACGACGCGGCCGCGGCCGCGCGCGCCCAGGGTGGCGTGCCCGACGAGCGGCTGGTCGGTGACGTCGGCGGTGCTGCGGCCTACCTGCGCGCGATGCCGGCCTGCAACGGCAAGGTCGGCGTGATCGGCTACTGCTCGGGTGGGCGCCAGGCCTTCCTCGCCGCGTGCAGCCTGCCGTTCGACGCGGCCGTGGACTGCTACGGCGCGTTCGTGGTCGGCACACCGCCGGAGGGCATGCCGCTGAAGGTGGGACCCATCATCCACCTGGCCGAGAACCTGTCGTGCCCGCTGCTCGGCCTGTTCGGTGCCGAGGACCAGCACCCTTCGCCGGAGCAGGTGGACGAGCTGGAGAAGGAACTCACCAGGCTCGGCAAGCTCCACGAGTTCCACAGCTACGAAGGCGCCGGGCACGCGTTCTTCGCGGTGGACAGGCCGGCCTACCGGCCCGAGGCGGCGAACGACGGCTGGCAGCGGATCTGGGACTGGTTCGGCCGCTACCTGGCTCACTGACGGAGGACCCCGGTCATGTGTACCTACCTCACCGAAAAGATCGAGGTCACCGGCAGCGGGAAGGGTTCGGCGGGCTGGTTCGGCCTGAGCGAGGCCACGGTCTACTTCGACCACCCGGTGCATGCCGCCGCCGAGCACACCCTCAACATCGACTTCCTCAACCCGGGCCAGGGCCCCTCGGCCCGGGTGGCCGTCGAGCTGACCGCGGATTCGGCCCGCGCCCTGGCCAAGGCCATCGAGACCACCCTGGCTTCAGTACCCCCCGGGCTCGCCTGACCAGAGCTCCGGCCGGCGCTCGTACCAGCATTGTCAGACCTGCGTGACAGGATCTGAGGTATGAGATTCAAGATCGAACGGGACGCGCTGGCCGAGGCGGTCGCCTGGGTGGCTCGTGCGCTGCCGGCCCGGCCCGTGGTTCCCGTGCTCTCCGGGATGCTGCTCGAGGCCGGTGACGGGCTGGTGCTGTCCTGCTTTGATTATGACGTGTCCGCGCGGTTCGAGGTGGGCGCGGAGGTCGTGGAGCCGGGGACCGCACTGGTGCCCGGCCGGCTGCTCGCCGAGATCACCCGCAGCCTGGCCGGTGGCCAAGCGGAGTTCGTGTCCGACCAGGACTCCATCGGCCTGACCTGCGGCGCCGCCGAGTTCACGCTGGTCAGGCTGCCGGTAGAGGAATACCCGTCGTTGCCCACGCTGCCCCCGGCGGCCGGCACCGTGGACGGTGCCGAGCTCGCGGCGGCGGTCAATCAGGTCGCCCCGTCGGCCAGCAGGGACGACACCCTGCCGATGCTCACCGGGGTGTTCGCCGAGATCCAGGACGAGACGATCACGCTGGTCGCCACCGACCGCTACCGGCTGGCGGTCAGGGAACTGCCCTGGGCTCCGGCTCGCCCCGGCCTGCGGGCATCGGCGCTGATCCCGGCGAGGTCGCTCGCCGAGGCGGCCCGCACGATGACTGCGGGTGGCCGGGTCGCCATCGCGCTGCGCGACGCCGATGAGCCAGCCGCGAACGCCGGGCCGGACACCAGGGCGGCCGACGGGATGATCGGCTTCGAGGGCGGCGGCCGGCGGCTGACCACACGGCTGCTCGGCGGCGAGTTCATCAAATACGCTTCCAGGTTCCCCGCTGAGTTCGGATCCTGTGGTGAGGTAGCGCCCGGCCCACTCATCGAGGCGGTGCGCCGCGTGTCGCTGGTTGCCGAGCGGGGCAGCCCCGTCCGGCTCGCGTTCGGCGACGACGAGGTGGTGATCGAGGCGGGCAGCCAGGGCCAGGCCCGCGCGGTCGAGCGCGTGCCCGCATTGTTCGAGGGGGACGAACGGGTGATCGCCTTCAATCCGCAGTACCTCCTGGACGGTCTCAACGCGGCCGCGACTCCCACCGCTGCCGTCCACGGACGGCCGGCTCCGGCCGAAGCCGGGAGCGGTGACAGCTCCGAGACCGCGAGCGCCTCCGCCGAGCCAGGAAGGATCCGGCTGGAGTTCACCAGCGCGGTCCGCCCCGCCGTGATCACCTGTGTTCCCGGTGGCGACCGCGCCTCCAGCCCGAACGGCCAGACCGCCGCTGCGGCGGACGGCGACGCGGCCAGCTTCCGCTATCTGGTCGTGCCGCTCCGCATGCCCGGCAGCACCTGAGGTTGCTCACGTCCGCATTAACGAGCCAGCTGATCCTGCTCATCGCCCTTTGGCCGATTTCGCTGCGGGCCGCGCTCCGCCGCCACAGACCTCGCCGCTTCCCGCCGTCAGCTGGTTTCCCAGCTTGCCGGCTGGCGAGGCCGGGCTGGCCGGGGAGGCGCTGGCTGGGTCCTTGCCATTCATAATTTGACGATGGCCCGGACCCCCACGGTATGGCTCGCCGTGGGCGGGTTCAACTTTTTCACAGTGAATACCTTACATAGTGTTACTAAAGTAACTGCTTGACTCTAGCGGAGACGAGGGCAATACTTAAGTGCGTGGTTAACCAAGGGGCGACGCTGGACCGGGTGTTCCAGGCGCTCGCCGACCCGAGCCGGCGCAGCATGATGGAGCGGCTCAGCCGGGGCCCGGCCTCGGTGAGCGAGCTGGCGGGGCCGCTGGATATGTCCCTGGCCGCTGTGCTCCAGCACGTCCAGGTGCTCGAGGCCAGCGGACTGGTCCGGTCCCAGAAGGTGGGCCGGATCCGTACCTGCAGCATCGAGCCGGCTACCTTGCGGTCGGCCGAGGACTGGATATCCGGGCGCCGGATCGCCTGGGAACGCCGTCTCGACCGGCTCGGTGACTACCTGGCCGTGACCGCAGGTCAGCCAGCCGAACCCGGCCCTGGGTCCGGTCATGACGCTGAGTGATCAGCTTTCTTTCAGGAGCAGCAGATGACCGAACGTTCCGCAACCCACAGCACGTTCGCAATCGAGCGTCATTATCCGGCCACGCCTGCCCGTGTGTTCGCCGCGTTCTCGTCTGCCGAGGCGAAGCTGAGCTGGATAGATGACCCGGACTACGTTTCCGATGGCAGCGAGACCGAGTTCGACTTCCGGGTCGGCGGCCGGGAGCGCTTCGGCGGCAAGGCGCCCGATGGCACGCCGTACCGCTACGACGCCCTCTACTACGACATCGTGCCTGACCAGCGGATCGTGTACTGCTACGAGATGTATGAGAACAGTGCGCGGATCTCGGTGTCGGTGGCCACCATCGAGATGGTGCCCGCCGACGGCGGTACCAGGCTCACCTACACCGAGCAGGGCGCCTTCCTGGATGGTCTGGCCAGGTCGGAAGACCGTGAGGAAGGCACCGCCGAGCAGTTGGACGGCCTGCTCCGCCAACTGCGCGCCGAAGCCGGGCAGACCGGCTGATCGCCTGCGGGCCGGCGCCGAGGTGGGCGGGCGTCGCTACCAGCGGCGGCGGCCGCAGCCACCACGCCGGCAGCCGCCACGGGGGCCTCGGCCGAAGATCCAGCGGATCACGGCCAGTGCGCCCAGCAGGATGACCGCGAGCGAAGGCCCAGAGCCCAACCCGAACCCGAAAAGGCTCACCACCGCGAAGCAGCAGAACACCGCCAGCAGCAACGGGATAATCTGCAGGACCGATCCCCGGGACGGCCCCGGCCCGTAGCTGCCCTGGCCAGGCCCGGTCCAGTTGGAGCCAGCCCAGCTCTGGCCGCCCCAGCCTGCCTGCTGGTACCCGCCACGCATGCCGTCGGACGGCAGCGCTCCCGACGGCGGCGTGTACGGAAGGTCCGACGTCACGGCCGCCAGCTCGGTGCGTGTCTTGGACGCGAACGCCCGGTCGAGGCGTTCGTTCAGCTCATCTGTGGTGAGCCTGCCCTGTGCGTAGTGTTCGCGCAGTTGCGCGGCAACGGCTTCCCGTTCGGTGTCGCTGACGCGGATGTTCCATTCCGTGGCCATCTGCCCTCCGTGCCCCAAACCGGGCTGGTCCGACACGACCAAGATATATCTCGATCGCCGCAACGGCAACCGCGTTCACTGCCCAGGAAACGACCCGGGCCAGCGATTGGTTTCGCCAGCCCGGGACGGCACCATCTGGGTGCCAGCCACGCTCCCGGCCTCCAGGGTTAAGAAGGCCAGGTGAGCGCGGCGGCGAGGCTTTCCAGGTGCGCCACGGTGTTTGGCGTGGTCGCTGGAGATCTGGGGTTCCTGTCTCGGTTGCTTTGCTGATCTAGTCAGCTCTTGTCACTAAAGTGTTCGGATGCCGAGCATGTAGCAGGATCCGTTAGATCAGAACCGAAAGGTTGAGCCTGGAGGCGAGGTGCCCGGCCCGTGCTGCGCGTTCACCTGACCGCCGAGGACCTGCTGCGGGTCAGGTTCGCCAGCCAGCCCGCGCCGCTGATCGAGCTCGGTCACGCGCTGGCCGCCCTGCAGCGCTGTGATCCGCTGTTCGGCACCTGGCGCCGCGGCGCCGCGGCCCGGCTTCCCGCCGCCTGCCGCCCGCTGCTCGACCTGATCCCGGCCACCGCGACCGGCCCGCTGTTCCTGGACCCGGTCAGCACCAGCCTGGCCGAAGGACTGGAGCGGGTACAGCGCACCCCCACCACGTTCATCCACGAAGAACTGCAGCGGCTGTACCCGGCCGGCCCGCCCGGCTCATGGGCCCGCCTGCTGGCCAACCGCGACCGGCAGGCCTGGCGTGACCTGCACGCTGCCCAGCGCCTGGCCTACCGCACCCTGGTCGACGGCACGGCCGTCCGCGCCCGCCAGGGTTATCAGGCCGAACTGGCCTGGCGCAGCCGGATGATCGCCGAATCCGGCGTCCAGGCCACCCTGCCGGCCCTGCATCCCTCGATCAGCTGGGACGGGACGGTGCTGCAGATCACCTCGGCCAACCACTGGGAGGTGCACCCCGGCGGCAACGGACTGACCCTCATGCCATGCGTGTACTGGACCGGCCGCCCCATGTTCACCTGGCACCCGGACGGCTCGCTGGCGATGATCTATGCCCCCCTCACCCCGCTCCCGCTCATCACCCAGGCCCACGGCGACCCGCTGGCCAGCCTGCTCGGCCACACCCGCGCCGCACTGCTGCGCCTGATGGTCATCGAGCGGACCACCACCGACCTGGCCCGCGAGCTGCAGATCAGCCTCGCCACCGTGTCCGCGCACACCAAAACGCTGCGGGCGGCCGGGCTGATCGTGACCGCCCGGGCAGGCAAGGCCGTCCTGCACTCGATCACCCCGCTGGGCCACCACCTGCTGCGCAGTTGCGGCCAGGCCTTAGCTGGATCCGGCCGCCTGCCGGGCTCGGGTGAGGCTGCGGGTCGCAGGCACCGCGGATACCGCGCCGACGATGAACACCGCGGCCAGCCACCGGGAGGTCAGCGCGATTATGAAGGCTCCACAGCACAGGCAGCCGATGGAGGCTGACCTGATCACACCGAAAACCCGCCGCACTTCTCAGCGGCGGGTTTCGGGGGATTGACCCTTTCCTAGCCCGGGTGGCCAGCCTTGATCTTGGCTGTGAACGTCTGCCACTCGCTACGGGTGAGCACCAAGTGCCCACCATCAGGGTTTTTCGAGTCACGCACGGCAATGGCGCCGACCGGATTGCGCGCTACCTCTACGCAGTTGGCCTGCGAGCCGGAATAGCTCGACTTCTGCCAATTCAGTTCATTCATCACCTATCTCGCTCCTGATCTGCGTTAGCAGACTAATAGACTCCTGCGGCGGTAGTGACGTTGCGCGAATCAGGTTGAGGGCTGTGACCAGCTCTCCCACCTGCTCAGGCGACTCTACGATCATGCCGCCACCATTGCACTCGGTATACGCGACGGTGGGAGCGTCCGCAAAATCGAACACTGAGATGGGTCCGTCCGTGGCTGGGTGATCGCATGCAGTGAACGGCAGCACCTGTATCACCACGTCGGGCATCCGCGCTACGTCGATGATCTTGTCTAGCTGCTCGGCCATGATCGCCCGGCTGCCAATCACGTGCCTTAGCGTCCCCTCGTGCAGCACGGACCAGAGCAACGGAGGGTTGTCGCGCGTCAGTATCCGCTGACGTTCCATCCGGCCGCTGACAGCACGGTCTAGAGCGTCTGCACTCAGCCTGGGCTTACCGGCCCTGATCACCGACCGTGCATAGTTCTCCGTCTGGAGCAGGCCAGGTATGACGCGCAACTCCCACTCGTGAATGCGGATAGCGCGCGTCTCGAAGTCGATGACCGGCGCGAAGTAGGACGGCCACGCCTCACGGGAGATCAGTTCGTGCAGAGCTACGAACGTACCCGGGGTGCCGAACGCTTCATCGCACTTGATCGCGAACTCCAGCGTCGGCGTCTTGTCGCCTGTCTCGACACCGCTCACGAGCGAGTCTGAGCACAGGAGTTTGTCAGCCAGCACTACCTGTGACCAACCGCGACTCTTACGCCACGCTCGAAGCTGTTCGGCAAACTTCGCCAGGGCCGATGCCTTGACCACTGACCTGCTGTCTTCCACTCGATCAAGCCTAGTTCCACCGGAGTTCACGGACTAGCACTTTTCCCGGGTGGCCGTAGCGACACCGCCCGTGACCTGCAAGGCTCCACAGGGGATTAACACAGACAGTTGCTGCGGAGAGACAGGAAAATGGATCAAGAGCAGGCCAGGGCACGCCTGGAGACAGCGACGCACACTACCAACGCGCAGACGGCGGCCGACATAGCCGACCTGGAGAGGCTCGGCGCGGTAGTAGCGAGACTCGGCCTTCA
>DATGGU010000060.1:0-31612 GCA_035308365.1 Streptosporangiaceae bacterium | reverse complement strand
AGGCCACACCGGCCGACCCGGCCACATCAGCCGACCCGGCCACATCGGCCGACCCGGCCACATCGGCCGAGCCGGCTGTACCCGGTGTCCCTGCCGTGCTCGCAGCCTGGATGGCGGCGGACTGCGCCGAGGACATGGGCGTGCTCGCCGCCAACCAGACGCAGGCCAGGCTGAGTGTGGTCACCGAGATCTGGGCCGGCATCACCCAGGTGCGGATGGCCACGGACCCGCGCCAGGCCGAGGCAGGCACCGCGTTGCTGCGCCAGCTCGCGACCCTGGCCAGCGAGCTCGGCAGCCAGGCCCAGCAGGCAGCCGGCGAGCTCAACGCCGAACTCGCCACCATCGGGGTGCCACCGGCGCGCAGCGAACCCGGGGAGGACAGGACCAGGCGGGTCAGGCGGGAGTCGGCGGAACGGCAGAACTGGCTGCTGGAGCAGAACCAGGAGCTGAACCGGCTGCTCGACGAGTCCGCCCGCTGCTCCGATCCCGCGAAGCTGGAGGAACTGCTGACCGGCGCCGAAGCGCTGGAGCACCGGCTGCGGGCGAAGAACCTGGCCGGGCTGGCCGCCACCGTCGTCACGGTAGGCGTGCTGCGTTCCGACCTGCTGATCCAGCTCGGCCGCGTCGATGCGGCCGCGGCCGTCCTCGCCGGGCTCACCGGCGGGCTGGCCGGTGAGCCCGGGCTGGCGGACGCCGAGCGGCGCTCGCTGCTGGTGACGGTGATCGGCCGGGCGGTGATGGCCGAGGGCAGACGCGGCGACTTCGGCCGGATGTCCGAGCTGTGTGGCGAGGGAATCGCCGAGGCCGAGCTGGATCGCGGCAAGGTCAACGGGCCCTACCTCCAGGACGGCTACCTGCGCGGCCGGAGCAACCTCTACGACTGGGGGGTGTTCGCCGCGCAGCAGACCGGCCAGCACGAGCTCATGCTCACCCGGTCGGAGCTGGCCAAGGCCCGGGGTGTGCTCGGCTGGGCCGTCACCGGCGGCAAGACGGCCGGAGATGGCAGCGGGCACGAGGACGAGCAGGTCTTCCACGAGCTGACCCGCGCGCTGGCGGCCGGCGGGGCGAAGCTGACCGACGACGAGCGAGCGCTCATGGCCGCCAGGAGACACGTTCTCTGGGAGCGGCTGATGACGGACCGCAGCCGCCGCGGTGTCGTCAGGCCGGCCTTCAGCATGGCAGCCCTGCAAGCCACCCTCGCACCGGACGAAGCGGTGATCACCTATCACTGGCTGAGCCGGCGAACGCTGATGGCCGCGACCATCGACGCCGGATCGCTGGTCGCCGAGAAGATCACCATGGACGAGGCGCGGCGGGCCGACCTGGACGGCATCGCCGCCAGCATCGGCGCCATCACGCTGGACGCGCCCTGGCTGGAGCGGGAGAGCCGCAGGCTCGGGCGGCTGTTGCTGCCGCAACAGGGCCGGGAGCTGCTGGCCGGCAAACAGCGGCTGATCGTGTCACCGCACCGGTTGCTGCACCAGTTGCCGTTCCACACGCTCGGCTTCGACGGCGCTCCGCTGGCCGAGCGGTTCGCGGTCAGCTACGTGCCCAACCTGACCAGCCTGCTGCTGCCCGCTGTGGGGCCGGCGGATGAGGTCTTCGCGCTTGGCGTGTCCTCGTTCGGCCCGGGGCTGGGACCCCTGGCGAACGCCGGGCCGGAGGCGGCGGCGGTCGCGGACCTGTACCGGCGGGCGGCGGTGCCGGTGACGTTGCTGACCGAGGGCGAGGCGACCACCGGCCGGGTCAATGACCTGCGAGAACAGGGCGCGCTCGGCGCGTTCGGCACGCTGCACCTGGTCACGCACGGCGACGACGTTCCGGTCTCCGCGCCGTTCGATGCGGGGCTGTACCTGGCCGACGGCAAGATCGACGGGCTCGGGATCAGCCAGTGGCGGCTGCGCGCGGACCTCGTGGTTCTGTCGGCGTGCCACTCGGGCCGGCGGGCGATCAGCGGACGGCAGGTGGCGACAGCCGGCCAGGAAGAGTTGTTCGGTGACGAAGTGCTCGGCTTGCAGGCCGCGTTCTTCGCCGCTGGGGCGCGGCAGGTCCTCGGCGCCCTCTGGCCGGTATCCGATGTCTCGGGGCGGGCGCTGATGTGCGCGTTCCACCAGTACCTGATCGGTGGGCTGCCTGCCGAAGCCGCGTTGCGCCAGGCCATGCTTGACGTGCGTGATACGAATCGTTCGATGTTCCACTGGGCGCCGTACAAGCTGGTCAGGCTGGGCCGTGCCGTCCAGCGGACGGTAACCGAGCCGGAGGGGAGCGGCCATGACTGATCACGTCCAGACCCTCGAACTGGACTTTCACCTCGAGCCCGGAGAAGGCGCCGCCGATCTGGAGAGTTCGGCGGCGGCGGTCGGGGAGACGGTGTCCGCGCTGCCCGGCGTGGACGAGGCCGAGGCGCGGGTCGCGGACCCAGTGCGCGACCCGGTGACCGCCGTGGCCGTGCTGCTGAGCGTGACCGTCGTCATCAAGCAGGCCGACGGGGTCGTGCAGTCGCTGGACAAGCTGGTGAACGACGTCAAACAGCTCGCCAGGGACGCCGGGCTGCCGAACCTGTGGGTCTGGCTGCGCCGTAAAAAAGTGAAGGTGGAGGACCTCACCGCGGACGATCTCAAGGATCTCGCCGAGGAGGCGGCGGACCGATGAGACCGTGGCCTCCAGCCTTGCTGGAGTTCTCCGCCACCTGACAATCGGCTGAGAATCGGACTCTGGGCCTGCCAGGCGCGGCCTGGTATTCGCTACCATGCCGGTCAGATTTCGATCGGGAGGTTCGGTGGCCGTCGGCTCAACGCCGGGCCGGGGCCGGGGTGCCGCGGAACCGCTGCGCGCGGACAGTGCGGAACGCCCCGGCGTCCCGGTCCCGGAACTGCCGCAGATACCCGGCGGCTGGGCGACCATCCTCGCCGACCCGCCGTGGCGGTTCACCAACCGGACGGGCAAGGTCGCGCCCGAGCACCGGCGCCTTGACCGCTACGACACGATGACCCAGGACGGCATCTGCGCGCTGCCCGTGGCCGAGGTGGCCGCCCCGAACTCCCACCTCTACCTGTGGGTGCCGAACGCCCTGCTCCCCGAGGGGTTGCAGGTCATGGAGGCCTGGGGGTACCGCTACGTGTCCAATCTCGTCTGGGCGAAGCGGCGCAAGGACGGCGGCCCGGACGGCCGGGGGGTGGGCTTCTATTTCCGCAATGTGACCGAACTCATCCTGTTCGGCGTGCGCGGGTCGATGCGTACATTGCCGCCCGGCCGGCGTCAGGTCAATATGATCGAGACCCGCAAACGTGAGCATTCCCGCAAACCGGACGAAACATATGACATCATCGAGGCTTGCAGCCCCGCTCCTTACCTCGAACTGTTTGCCCGTTACCCGCGTATGGGCTGGTCAGCGTGGGGCGATGAGGCAGCGGCCGAGGTGACCCCGCGCGGCAGGCAGTTTCCGGCATATGGCCGGCGTATGGGACTACTGGCGTCAGCAGAGGCTGGAGAGGCAAGATTCAACGATGACCAAGGTGCCGCGTCTCCCCCGGGGCAAGCGCCTACGGGACCAAGAGCGCTCCGACGTCGCAGCCGAGTTGCTCCGCCGCTACAACAGCGGCAAGAGCATCAGGGACATCTGCGGCGAGACCGGCTACAGCATCGGCAGGGTGAGGCGGCTACTTGAGGAGGCTGGCGTCGAGTTCCGGCGAAGAGGCGGAGCCACCCGAGGCAAGAGCGTCAGGCAGTAACCCGGGCGGGTCGCGTAGTGAGGGTTCGTCATGACCGGCCAGCGAAGGCAGGCGATCGGGCCCGCCCGGCTGCCCAGCGAAGGCCCTTCAGCCCGGCCAGCAAAGACAGGCGATCAGGCCCGCCCGGCTGCCCAGCGAAGGCCCTTCAGCCCGGCCAGCAAAGACAGACGGATTTTGCCTGCCCGAGTGCCGGTGCCACAGCGGCAACCAGGTGGGTTTCTTGAAGAGCCGCAGCGTGAATGCGGCAGGGTGCGCCCCGGAACTGTGGCAACCGGAGCGGGTTTCTTGAGGAAACTGAGACTTTGGCCAGGGCACAGCTTCATCGGCCGAGTAAGCCGATTACGCAGATCAGCTAAGATGTTAACGATAACAATGAGACCCATCCGGATTCCTGCTGCGCAGCCTCGGGTTGCCCAGGCTTCGGGTCCGGGTGAGCCTCACGGTCCACCGCCCACTGCACTCAGCCGCTAACCCGGGGGGTGACAAGCACGCCCAGGGCCACCAGTACGCCAGCGGGCCGGCCGCCGGTCATGGCCGACGTCGCCAAGCTGGCGGGCGTCTCACATCAGACGGTTTCGCGCGTGCTCAACGATCACCCGAACGTGCGGCCGCAGACCAGGGACCGGGTGCTCGCCGTCATCCGGCAGCTCGACTACCGGCCGAACGCGGCGGCCCGCACCCTGGTCACCCGGCGTACCCGCACGCTCGGGGTAGTCAGCTTCGACACCACGCTGTATGGCCCGGCATCGATGCTGTACGGCATCGAGCGGGCCGCCAGCGGTTCGTATTTCGTAACAATCGCCAGCGTGCCCGCGTTCGACCGGCGCTCGGTGCTCAGCGCGGTGGACCGGCTGCTCGGCCAGGCCGTCGAGGGGATCATCGTGATCGCGCCACACACCACGGCGGTGACGGCGCTGCGTCACGTGCCCGCGAACCTGCCGCTGGTCGCGGTCGGCTGCGGCACGCATGCCTCGCTGGCCTCGGTTGCGATCGACAACGCGGCCGGTGCCGCGCTGGCCACCCGCTACCTGCTCGACCTCGGCCACCGGACCGTCCATCACCTGGCCGGCCCACGGTCCTTCCTGGACGCCAAGGAGCGGATCGACGGCTGGCGGCAGGCGCTGCGGATGGCCAAGGCGCCGCAGCCGGAGATGCTGGCCGGTGACTGGTCGTCGGCATCGGGCTACCAGATCGGCCACCAGCTCGCCCAGACGCCGGGAGTCACCGCCGTGTTCTGCGGCAATGACCAGATGGCGCTCGGCCTGCTGCGGGCACTGTCCGAACAGGGCCGCCGGGTGCCCGAGGACATCAGTGTGGTCGGCTTCGACGACATGCCCGAGTCCGCCTACTTCCTGCCGCCACTGACCACGGTCCGCCAGGACTTCGGCGAGCTGGGCCGGCGCGCGCTGGATAGGCTGCTGAGCCGGATCGCGGGCTCGGAGAGCGACACGGCCGGGCCCTGGGTTCCGGTAGCCCCCGAGCTCGTGGTGAGATCCAGCGCGGCCAGGCCGCGCACCTGACCGCTGGCCAGGCTGGAACCGGAGAGCACGGAAGGAGCAGATCGGCAAATGTCGGGTGTTAGCGCTAACAATCCGGACAGCCACGCGGCCGGGGTGGACGGCAGCCATCCGGACCGGGCGGACGAACGCCACGCGGCCGGGGCGGACGAACGCCACGCGGCCGGGGCGGGCGGCAGCCATCCGGCCAGCGCGGACGGCAGCCATCCGGCCAGGGCGGGCGACAGCCATCCGGACCGGGCGGACGAACGCCATCCGGCCAGGGCGGGCGGCAGCCATCCGGCCAGGGCGGGCGACAGATACGTGGTCGGGGTGGACTTCGGCACGCTGTCGGCCCGTGCGCTGGTCGTCCGGGTCTGCGACGGCACACCGGCAGGTACCGCGATCCACGAGTACGCCCACCAGGTCATGGACTCCGAACTGGCGGCCACCGGCGAAGCGCTGCCGCCGGACTGGGCGCTGCAGGATCCGCAGGACTACCGCGACGCGCTGGCCGCCACGGTCCCGGCCGCCATCAGGGACGCCGGGATCGAACCCGAGCAGGTCATCGGCATCGCCACCGACTTCACCGCCAGCACCGTGCTGCCGGTGCTGCGGGACGGCACCCCGTTGTGCCAGCTCGGTGAGCTTACTGGCGAGAAGCACGCCTACGTCAAGCTCTGGAAGCACCACGCGGCCCAGTCGCACGCGGACCTGATCAACGAGCTGGCCCGCGAGCGCGGCGAGCCGTGGCTCGCCCGGTACGGCGGGAAGATTTCCGCTGAGTGGCAGTTCGCCAAGGCGCTCCAGCTTCTGGACGAGGCGCCGCACGTCTACCAGCGGACCGAGCGCTGGATCGAGGCTGCCGACTGGATCATCTGGCAGCTCACCGGCACCGAGACCAGAAATGCCTGCACGGCAGGGTACAAGGGCATCCGGCAGGACGGCAGGTACCCATCTCCGGAGTTCCTGGCCGCCCTCGACCCACGCTTTGAAACTTTTGCCGTCGACCTGCTGGAGCACCCCATCTCACCCCTTGGCGGCCGGGCCGGGAGGCTGACCGCCGGCGCCGCCCGCCTGACCGGGCTGCCGGAGGGCATCGCGGTCGCCACCGGCAACGTGGACGCGCACGTCACCGCCCCGGCGGCCGGCGGCATCGGGCCCGGGCAGATGGTCGCCATCACCGGCACATCGACCTGCCACGTGATGAACTCCGCCGCGCTGGCCGAGGTGCCCGGCATGTGCGGTGTGGTGGACGGCGGGATCGTGGCCGGGCTGTGGGGTTACGAGGCCGGGCAGAGCGGCGTGGGTGACATCTTCGCCGCGTTCACCAGCCACTGCGTGCCCGGCGGCTACTTCGACGAGGCGGCCAGGCGCGGCGAGTCCGTGCACGACGTGCTGGCCCAGGAGGCGGCCTGGCACCCGGCCGGCGCCTCCGGGCTGATCGCTCTGGACTGGCACAACGGCAACCGGTCGGTCCTGGTCGATCACCACCTGTCCGGCGCGATCGTGGGCCTGACGCTGGCCAGCACCGCGCCGGAGATCTACCGGGCACTGATCGAGGCGACCGCGTTCGGCACCCGGGTGATTATCGATGCCTTCACCTCGTCCGGGGTGCCGGTGGACGAACTGATCATGGCCGGTGGCCTGCTCAAGAACCACCTGTTCATGCAGGTCTACGCCGACGTGACCCGGCGCAGCCTGAGCGTGATCGGCACCGACCAGGGCCCGGCGCTCGGCTCGGCCATCCACGCCGCGGTGGCGGCCGGCGCCTATCCGGATGTCCCGGCGGCCTCGACGGCCATGGGCAGCGTGCGCCGCGATGTCTTCCGGCCCGACCCGGCCAGCGCGAACGTCTACGACGAGCTCTACGCGGAGTACGTCAGGCTGCACGACTACTTCGGCCGGGGCGGCAACGAGGTCATGCACCGCCTGCGCGGCCTGCGTGACCGCGTCCTGTCCAGCGAGCCGCAGAAAGGCACACGCTCATGAGTTCCCCGACCGACATCGCCCGCGCCCACGCCCACGCCAAGGCGGACGAAACCCGGATCGACACCCTCCGGTGGCGGTCGACCCCCGGATCGACCACCCTGGCCGCCAGCCCAGCCGAACCACCCGCCCCATTCCCCACCAAGGCGGACGAAACCCGGATCGACACCCTCAGGTGGCGGTCGAACCCCGGATCGACCACCCTCACCGTGGCGCCCACCACCAGCGCGGGCCCCTCCGAAGGCGGTCGATGGCACATCGACACCCCGCTGGGAGTGTCAATGGCACTTAGACACCCCTCCCTCAGCGCGCTCCAAAGCAGGCCGAAGCCCGGATCGGCACCCTTGGCCGGGACCGGAGCACGCGCCGACCGGGCCGGGAGGGACCGGTGAGCGGCGAGCTGGTGGACCAGATACGGCGGGACGTGTGCGAGCTGCATGCGGAGCTGCCGCGCAACGGGCTGGTCGCGTGGACCTCCGGGAACCTGTCGGCACGGGTGCCCGGGGCCGAGCTGATCGTGATCAAGCCGAGCGGCGTGTCCTACGACGAGCTAACCCCCGAGTCGATGGTCGTGTGCGACCTGACCGGAAAGCGGGTGAGCGGGTCGCTCAGCCCGTCCAGTGACACCGCCGCGCACGCCTACATCTACCGGCACATGCCCGAGGTCGGCGGGGTGGTGCACACGCACTCCAGCTACGCAACCGCCTGGGCTGCCCGCGGCGAGCCGATCCCGTGCGTGCTGACCGCGATCGCCGACGAGTTCGGCGGCGAGATACCCGTCGGGCCGTTCGCCCTGATCGGCGGCGACGAGATCGGCAAGGGGGTCGTCGCCACCTTGACCGGGCACCGCTCCCCCGCCGTGCTGATGCGCAGCCACGGCGTGTTCGCGACCGGGCCCACCCCGCGTGCGGCCGTTCAGGCCGCGGTGATGTGCGAGGACGCGGCGCGGACCGTGCACCTCGCCCGGGCCTACGGTGACCCGCAGCCACTCAGCCAGGACCAGATCGACGCGTTGCACCAGCGCTACACGACCGAATACGGCCAGCGCTGACCGCTGGCACCCGCCCCCGCCGTTCGGAGATATTTCCATGAATTCACGACAGAAGCCCAGAATCGGGATCCTGGGGATAATGCAGGATCTGTACGACGACATGATCCCCGGCATCGCGCAGCGGCAGGCAGGCTATGCCGCCGAGATCGCCGCGCACCTGGCCGGGGTGGCCGAGTTCATCCCGGGCGACCCGGTGAAGTACCGGGAGGACGCCGAGCGGGTGATGGGCGAGTTCGAGCGGGCCGGGCTCGACGGGGTGCTGGTCGTCATGCTCACCTACGGGCCGGCCATGCGGGTGGCCAGGCTGCTGTCAGAGTCGCGGCTGCCGATCTGCCTGGCCAACATCCAGCCCGAGCCTACGGTCACGCCGGCCTGGGACATGGCCGACATGACCTACAACCAGGGCGTGCACGGCGCCCAGGACACGGCGAACGCGATGGTCCGGGCCGGCCGGGCGTTCCATGTGCTGACCGACGACTGGAAGGCCGACTCGTTCCGCGACGGGATCGCCCGGTGGGCGCGGGCCGCGGCGGCGGTCACCCGGTGGCGGTCGCTGAAGGTCGCCATCTTCGGCTATGCGATGAACGACATGGGCGACATCAGGGTGGACGAGTCGGCGCTGATCAGGTCGCTCGGACCGGAGATCCTCGCGGTCGCCCAGGGCGACCTGTACCGGGCGATGGGCCACGTCACGGCCGGCGAGGTGGCCGGCGTCATCGCGTTCGAGGACGAGGAATTCGAGATCGACCCGCGGCTGTCCACCGAGGAACGCGAGGATCACGCCCGGATGCAGGTGGCGATCCAGCGGATCCTGGACGAGCGCGGGTTCGGCGCGTACACGGCGCACTTCGACGCCATCGGCGAGGACGGGCGGTTCTCCCGGCTGCCGCTGGCCGCGGCGTCCACGCTGATGGCCTACGGCTACGGGTACGCGGCCGAGGGCGACGTGCTGACCGCCTGCCTGGTGTCGGCCGGGCACCACCTGATCGGGGACGCGCACTTCACCGAGATGTACGCGATGGACTTCCCGTCCGACTCGGTGCTGATGAGCCATATGGGCGAGGGCAACTGGCGGATCGCCCGGCGGGACCGGCCGGTCCGGCTGATCAAGCGGCCGCTGGGAATCGGGCGGCTGGAGGACCCGCCAACGTTCCTGTTCCAGTACCAGCCGGGGCCCGCGACGCTGGCGACGCTGGTGTCCCTGGAGGCCGAGCGGTTCCGGCTGGTGGTGGCCGAGGGTGAGAACCTGGACTCACGCGAGCTGCCCGCGCTGGAGATGCCCTACGGCCAGTTCCGGCCGGCGTCCGGGCTGAAGGCCTGCCTGAACGGCTGGCTGCGGGCGGGCGGGCCGCATCATGAGGTGATGAACCTGGGCCATCACGCGGCCGACTGGCGGGTGTTCTGCGAGCTGACCGGCATCGAGTTCGTGCAGGTCTGAGGCTGCCTGCCCGTGCCCGGAACATCTGGGCACGGGCACCCGCATCCGGGCACCGCCGCGGAGATACCGTTCCGGCATGAACGATTTCGCTGAGTTGCTCGTCAGCCAGCTCGGTGCGGATATACGTACACTGCCCGAACGGATCCGGGCGCGGCTGTCACCCGAAGGCCAGGTCGCGCGGGCGGGCACCATCGCCGAAATCAGGGCAATCGCCAAGCGCCGGGTACCGCGGGTGGTCTTCGATTACGTCGACGGCGGGGCCGGTGACGAGGTGACCCTGCGGCGCAACACCGCGGAACTGCGCGCCACCGAACTGTGCCCGCGCGTCCTCGTCGATGTGTCGGACGTCGATACGGCCACCACCGTGCTGGGCGAACCGGTGGCGCTGCCGCTGCTCAGCGCCCCGATGGGGCTGACCGGGCTGATGCACCCGGCCGCCGAGGCCGCGATAGCCCGGGTGATGCACGAGGCTGGGTCGGTCAGCGTGCTTGCCGCGATGGCTTCCTGCTCCATCGAAGAGGTGGCGGCCGCCGCGCCCGGGCCGCTGTGGTTCCAGGCGTATATCTGGCGCGACCGGGGGCTGGTCGCCGACGTGCTGCGGCGCGCCCAGGCGGCCGGCATGTCCGTCCTGGTGCTGACCCTCGACGTACCGTGTTCGAGCAACCGCGACCGGGACCGCCGCAACGGGTTCAGCATCCCGCCACGGGTCACGCTGGCGGCCCTGGCCGGCGGCGTGCTGCATCCCGGCTGGTCGGCCAGCTTCGTCCGCAATCCCCGGATCCGCTGGGGAAACCTGCCCCCCGAGGGCGGGATGGCCGCCGCGACGTTCAGCGCCCAGACCAACATGCAGTTCGACCCGTCCGCGACCTGGGACGAGATCGGCTGGTTCCGGGATCGCTGGGACGGGCGGCTGGTGGTCAAGGGGATTTTGCACCCCGAGGACGCCCGGCAGGCTGTGCGCCTGGGCGCAGAGGCGGTCATCGTGTCCAACCACGGCGGGCGCCAGCTCGATGGCGCACCGGCGGCGATCCGGGCGCTGCCCACGGTCACCGACGCCGTCGCCGGCGACGCCGAGGTCTACTTCGACAGCGGGATCCGGCGCGGCGCCGACATCGTCAAGGCGCTGGCGCTGGGGGCACGCGCCTGCCTGACCGGGCGTGCGCTCGCCTACGGGCTCGGCGCGGCCGGTGAGGCCGGTGCGCGCCGAGCCCTGGAGATCCTGCGCCGCGAGCTGCGCATCGTGCTGGCGCTGACCGGCTGTCCCTCGGTCCAGAAGCTGGACCGCACCTGGGTGGTGCAGTGTGATCGGTGAGGCAGGCTCGTCGATGCCGGCCACCCGGTAGAGGGTGGCCACCTGGGTGGTGCTGTGTGATCGGTGAGGCAGGGTGATTGACCGCGGTTGGTAAAGCCTTAATCTATAGACGGCCAGGCCGGCCAATTGTCCACTACCCAGCCCCCGGGCAGCCCGGACGAAAGATCCCGGCGAACCCGGACAGCCATCCCAGGGGACGGATAGCTCGATGAGTACGCAGACGAACCAGGAGCACCACAGCTTCCAGGCCGAGGTGGTCCAGATACTGGACCTGATGGTCAACTCGCTCTACAGCAACAAGGAGATATTCCTTCGCGAGCTGATCTCCAACGCCTCAGACGCGATCGACCGGTTGCGTCTGGAGCGGCTGTCCCAGCCTGGCGTGGACGGCGACGAGGATGACGATGACGGCCCGCTGCAGATCCGGGTCAGCTTCGACGCCGACGCCGGCACGATCACCGTCAGCGACAATGGCATCGGCATGAGCCGGCAGGAAGTGATCGACAACATCGGCACGATCGCCAAGTCCGGCACCCGCGAGTTCCTGCACGCGCTGACCGGCGACCAGCGCAAGGACGCCACGCTCATCGGCCAGTTCGGGGTCGGCTTCTATTCCTCGTTCATCGTGTCCGAGCGGGTGGTGCTGACCACCCGCCGCAACGGCCTGCCTGCCAGCGAGGGCGTCCGCTGGGAGTCCGATGGCAAGGGCGAGTACTCGCTGGAGACCATCGAGCGCCCGGAGCGGGGCACCACGATCGTGCTCCACCTCCGCGACGGCGAAGACGAGCTGCTGAACGGATGGCGGCTGCGCTCGATCATCCAGAAGTACTCCGACCACATCAGCCTGCCGATCCGGATGCCCGGCGAGAAGGAGCCGAGCGGCGACTCCGGCGAGAAGGATGCGCAGACGCCGGAGGACGTCACCGTCAACCAGGGATCGGCGCTGTGGGCGCGGCCCAAGAACGAGCTCACCGAGGCCGACTACAACGACTTCTACAAGCACATCAGCGGCGACTTCAGCGATCCCCTCGGTTACCTGCACAGCAAGATCGAGGGGACCTACGAGTACACGATGCTGCTGTTCGTGCCGTCCCGGGCTCCCTACGACCTGTGGATTCCGCAGTCCCGGCACGGCATCAGGCTGCACGTCCGCCGGGTGTTCATCCTCGAGGACACCGGCCAGCTCATGCCGGCATACCTGCGGTTCATCCGTGGTGTGATCGACTCCGCCGACCTGCCGCTGAACATCTCCAGGGAAATCCTGCAGAGCAGCCGGGTGGTCGACAACATCAAGACCAATGCGGTCAAGAGGACGCTCAAGATGCTCGCCGACATGGCGGAGAAGGAGCCGGAGAAGTACGCGACGTTCTGGAAGGAGTTCGGCACCGCGCTGAAGGAGGGCGTGGCCGACGACTATTCCAACCGCGAAGAGATAGCCAAGCTGCTGCGGTTCACCACGACCAAGTCCGGCTCGGACGACGAGGACGTCTCGCTGGCCGACTACGTGGGCCGGATGAAGGAGGGGCAGGACAAGATCTACTACATCGTCGCGCCCACCCTCGCCGCCGCCAAGACCAGCCCGCACCTGGAGGCGTTCCGGGCCAAGGGGCTCGAGGTGCTGCTGCTCGGGCACCCGGTGGACAACTGGGTGGTCAGCAGCCTGCATGAGTTCGACGGCAAGCGGCTGCAGTCGGTCGCCCAGGGTTCGTCGGACCTTGACGACCTGGAGGACGAGGCCGAACACGCGGCCAAGGAGAAGGCCGGCACCGAGTACGCCGGCCTGGTGGCCAAGCTGAAGGACCTCCTGTCCGGCCAGGCCTGGGACGTGCGGGTGACCAGCCGTCTCACGACGTCACCGGCCTGCATCGTGGCCAACGAGCCGGACATCGACGTGAACCTGGCCCACCGGATGCGTGGATCGGGCGTGCCCAGGCAGGCCGTACTCGAGATCAACCCGAACCATCCCCTGGTGAAGCGGCTCAACGAGCACCAGGACGACCCGCGCCTCGGGGACTGGGCGCACGTCCTGTACAACCAGGCGGTTCTCACCCTGGGTGCGCGCGTCGACGACCCGGCCGCTTTTGTCGACCACCTCAACGCTCTGCTGGTTGATCTGACCGGCGTTCCTCCCCTGACGGCCGGGACCGCAGAGACGGGAGCGACGGCAGAGGTGCCTCAGACGGCAGAGGCGTCTGAGGCTGTGGCTGAGGCTTCCGAGGCTGGCGGCGAGGCTGGCGGCGGGGCTGACGAGACGGCGCCCGAGGCGGCCCCGGAAGCCGCTGAGGAGACCACCGGCCCGGCAGACTGACCAGATCGGCCCGGACCGGGCTGCGCAAAATGTCAGAGGGTGGAGATAGGTTGGCGGCGTGCTGGAGTCGTTTCACCCTGCCGTCCGTACCTGGTTCGAGCGCCGGTTCCCCGATGGGCCGACCGCTCCCCAGGCCGGTGGCTGGCGTGAGATCGCCGCTGGCAACCACACGCTGATCGCGGCGCCGACCGGCTCGGGTAAGACGCTCGCCGCCTTCCTCGTCTGCATCGACCGGCTCTGCCGCGAAGTGGCGCCGCCCAGCACCGAGCCGCGCGGTCCCAGCCAGCTCACCCTCGACGGCCTGCCCGCACCCAAGCCGAAGACGAAGGCACCGCCTCCGGCCGGTCCCCAGGTTGTGTACGTCTCCCCGCTGAAGGCGCTGGCCGTCGACATCCAGCAGAACCTGGACGCGCCGCTGCGGGAGATCGGCGAGGTCGCCACCGAACTCGGCCTCGATGTCCCGAGCATCCGGGTGGCGGTCAGGACCGGCGACACGCAGGCGGCCCAGCGCGCCGCGATGCTGCGGCACCCGCCCGACTTCCTGGTCACCACCCCGGAGTCGCTGTTCCTGATGGTGACCTCAGAGCGCAGCCGGGAGATGCTGCGCTCGGTACGGACGGTCATCGTGGACGAGATCCACGCCGTGGCCGGCAACAAACGAGGATCACACCTGTCGGTGACGCTGGAGCGGCTCGACCACCTGACCGGCGGGCGGCTCCAGCGGGTCGGGCTGTCCGCCACCCAGCGCCCCATCGAGATCATCGCCCGGCTGCTGATCGGCGACGGCCCGGGCCGGTCAGCCCCGGACGGATCGCCGCTGTGCTCCATCGTGGACTCCGGCCACCGGCGCGAACTCGACCTCGCCCTGCAGCTCCCCGACGACGAGCTGGAGGCCGTCGCGTCGTCCGATCAGATGGCCCAGATCCTCGACCTCATCGCGGCCGAGGTTCAGCAGCGGCGGACCACGCTGGTGTTCGTGAACACCCGGCGGATGTCCGAGCGGATCGCCCACCAGCTCGGCGAGCGGCTCGGCGAAGACCAGGTCGCCGCGCACCACGGCAGCCTGTCGGCGGGCCGCCGGCAGCGGGTCGAGGCCCGGCTGCGGGCCGGTGACCTGCGCGCGCTGGTGGCCACGGCCTCACTGGAGCTGGGCATCGACGTCGGCCCGGTGGAACTCGTCTGCCAGATCGGCTCGCCGCGCAGCTTCGCCACGTTCCTGCAGCGGGTGGGCCGGTCCAACCACACCCTCAGCGGGATACCCACCGGACGGCTCTACCCGACCACCAGGGACGAGCTGGTCGAGTGCGCCGCCCTGCTGCGCGGCGTCAAGGCGGGCCGGCTGGACGCGATCCTGGTTCCCGCCCGGCCGCTGGACATCGTGGCACAGCAGGTGGTGGCCGAGTGTGCGGCCGAAGAGTGGTCGCAGGAGGGCCTGTTCGAGCTGATCACCCGGGCGGCGCCGTACGCCGGGCTGCCGCGGGAGGACTTCGACGAGGTCGTCGAGCTGATGTCCGAGGGCATCCGGACCGGCCGCGGCCGCCGGGCCGCCTACCTGCACCGCGACCAGGTGAACGGGCAGCTCAAGGCCAGGCGCGGAGCCCGGATGGCGGCGCTCACCTCCGGCGGGGCCATCCCCGAGCTGGGCGACTACCGGGTGGTGGCCGAGCCGGACGAGACTCCGGTCGGCACGGTGAACGAGGACTGGGCCATCGAAAGCCAGGCCGGCGACGTGTTCCTGCTCGGCACCACGTCCTGGCGCATCCGCAAGGTGGAGCCGGGAGTCGTCCGGGTGGTGGACGCCCATGGTGCCCCTCCGTCCGCCCCGTTCTGGCTGGGCGAGGCACCAGGGCGCACGGTCGAGCTCTCCGATGAGGTTTCCAGGCTCCGTCAGGAAATCGCTGAACGGTTGCGCCCGTCCCAGGACGGCGCGGGCGCGGACCAGCAGGCCGGGGCCATTGGCTGGCTGCAGTCGGAGAGCGGCATCGGCCAGGTGGCGGCCGAGACCATCGTGCGCTACCTGGCGACCGGCCTGGCCGAGCTGGGCACGCTGCCGACCATGGACACGATCGTGCTGGAGCGGTTCTTCGACCCGAGCGGCGGAATGCAGCTCGTCGGGCACGTGCCTTATGGCGCCAGGCTGAACCGCGCGCTCGGCCTGGCGCTGCGCAAGCGGTTCTGTGTGACGTTCGACTTCGAGCTGCAGGCCGCGGCGAGCGACGACGCGATCCTGCTTTCGCTCGGGCCGCAGCACAGCTTCCCGTTGGAGCGGGTGCCCAAGTTCCTCGCCTCGAAGACCGTGGAAACCGTGGTCAGGCAGGCGGTGCTCACCTCACCGATGTTCCAGGCACGCTGGCGGTGGAACCTGAACACCTCGCTGACCGTGCTGCGGATGCGTGGCGGCAAGAAGAACCCGCCGGCCATCCAGCGGATGGAGGCCGACGATCTGATGGCCGCGGTTTTCCCCACGCTGGCCGCCTGCCAGGAGAACGTCGCCCCCGGCCCGATCGACATCCCCGACCATCCGCTGGTCCGGCAGACGCTCGCGGACTGCCTGCACGAGGCCATGGACATCGACGGCCTCAGGGAGCTGGTGTCCAAGATCGAATCGGGTGCGGTCAACGTCGTGGTGCGGGACACCACCGAGCCCTCGGTGCTGGCCCACGAGATCCTGAACGGCCGCCCCTTCACCTACCTGGACGACGCGCCGCTGGAGGAGCGCCGCAGCAGGCAGGTGACGCTGCGCCGCGGCCTGCCGGTGGAGGCGCGCGACCTGGCCAGCCTCGATCCGGCCGCGATCCAGTTGGTGCGCGATCAGGTCAGCCCTGTGGTGCGCGACGTCGATGAGCTGCATGACCTGCTGATGACCGTGCTCGGGTACCGTCCAGCGGCGCAGTGGGAGGACCTGTTCAACCAGCTCGTGATGGCCGGGCGGGCGGTCACCCTGCACGCGCCGGGCGGTGACCTGTGGTGCGCGGTCGAGCGCAGGCCGAGGTTGGAGGCGCTGTTCCCGGGGGCGGCGGTGACCCCCGACCACCCCTGCCCGGTCACCGCCGGGGAGATCGAGCCCGACGAGGTGGCCGCCACCATGCTTCGTGGCCACCTGGAGTATCTGGGCCCGTCCACGGTGGCCGACCTGTCGCACGCGACCTGCCTCGGCGGTTCGGACGTGCTGCGCGCGCTGGTGCGGCTGGAGACCGAGGGCTTCGCGCTGCAGGGCCACTTCACCGCCCCCGGCAGCCCGGATGAGTACTGCGCCCGCCGGGTGCTGGCCAGGATCCACGCCTACACGCGGGAACGCAAACGCCGGGAGATCGAGCCGGTCACCGCGCGGGACTTCATGCGGTTCCTGCTGCGCTGGCAGCACGTGGCGCCGGGCAGCAGGCTGGAAGGCCGGTTCGGCGTGCTGCCGGCGGTCGAGCAGTTGCAGGGCTTCGAGCTGGCCGCGGGCGCCTGGGAGTCCATCCTGGCCGCCCGGGTGGAGGGCTACCGCACCGAGTGGCTGGACGAGACCTGCCTGTCCGGCGCGGTCGCCTGGGGCAGGCTGTCGATCCGCAGCACCGACCCCGACGCCGTGCCCCGGCGCGGCGGGCTGACCCCGTCCCGGGCGACCCCGATCACCCTGGTGGTGCGCGACGACCTGCCCTGGCTGCTCACCGCGGCACGCGGCGACCGGCAGCCACCCCAGCCCGGTCCCGGCCGGACCCGGGACGTGCTCGACGCGCTGGCCGAGCGGGGGGCGTTGTTCCAGCCGGACATCGCGGCGCTGACCGGGCGGCTGCCCACCGAGGTGGAAGAGGCACTGTGGGACGGGGTGGCCCGTGGCCTGGTCACGGCGGATGGGTTCCGGGCGATCCGGTCGCTGCTCGGCCGCCGCGCGGCCGTCGCCGCGCGGGGCCGCAGGCTGCGCCGGGCCGGGCGGGGGCTGGCTACCGGATCGGCGGGCCGCTGGTCGCTGCTGCCCGGAGCGATGGCGGCCGAGGACCCCGACGAGCTGGCCGAGGCGGTCGCCGAGCAACTCGCCGCCCGCTGGGGGGTTGTCTTCCGGGATCTGATGACCAGGGAGAACATCGCGGTGAGCTGGCGGGACCTGCTCTGGGCGATGCGGCGGATGGAGGCGCGGGGCACGCTGCGCGGCGGCCGGTTCGTCAGCGGGTTCAGCGGTGAGCAGTTCGCGCTGCCCGAGGCGGTCGACGCGCTCCGTTCGGTGCGGAAGCTCAAGCTGTCAGGAGAGCGGGTCACGGTGTCGGCCGCCGACCCGCTCAACCTGGCCGGGATCGTGCTTCCCGGCCCTCGGGTGCCCGCGCTTCCGACCAATTCGGTCACCTACGTCGACGGCGCCGTCGCTCCGGCCGGGGACATCACGCCGCCCGGGCTGAGCGCCTGAGAGGGCCGTGGCGGCTCATGCTGCTTGGTGGCAGTTGGCCACCTGCGCCGTAGCCCGCAGTATCTTCCCGGGGGCCGAGCCCCCGGACCCCCACGATCGGGGCTGGGGCCGTTTTACGGTTTACGGTGGGACGACCTCCGGCCCCCACGCTGCTGACCGGGGTCCGCTGACCGCTTGGCTTCAGCAGGGCGCGTGGCCAGCATCTGATGGGGTGTGGTCATGGCGGCCCAGCAGCCTCGCGGCTCGTTCGGGGGTTATGTCCACGAAATCCTCGGCGTTGGCTGCGGCCGCCAGCGTACTGCTGAGCTGGTTTTCTCCGGCGGCGTCGGCGGCCTGCGCCGCCTGGCGGAGCACGTCGGTGTGACTGGTGCCGGTCAGGTCCTTGGCATCGGGGACGCTCCCCCACAGTTCGAGCACCCTGACCAGCATGGCCAGGCGCTCGGCGCTGCCCAGGACGCGGCCCGCCTCGGCCGCGGCCTGCCAGGCGCTGCCGAGCGCCCGGGCCGGGTCGTGCGCGTGGTGCCAGTGTTCCGCCAGCTCGATGGCCGCACTCCCGGCCGGGACCAGGGATGGGTCCGCCTGCAGGACGGTGGCGAAGCGGCGATGCAGCTCAGTGTGCTCGCAAGGGAGCAGGTCCTGGTGCAGCGCCTCCCCGATCAGCGCATGCCGGAAGACGCAGTCGTGACCGGCCGTGGGATCCTGGCACGCGTTGAGCACACCGGCCGCTTCGGCGGGGCGCAGAACAGCCGCCAGCTGGCCGGCGTCGAGGCCGGTGACGGCGGCGAGCAGCGCGCGGCTGGTGCGCTGGCCGCCGACGCTGGCCGCCCGGAGCACGTCCTGGGTCTGCTCGGGGAGCCGGCGCACCGCAGCGAGCATCAGGTCGCGCGGGGTGGCCGTCGGGGCGCGGCCGCTGCGCAGCAATTCCTCGGTGAACAGCGGGTTGCCCCTGGCCCGGTGGCGGATCCGATCGATGAGCGAACTCGCCGGCTGGCCACCCAGGATGCGGGTGGTCAGCTCGGTGGACTCGTCGCGGCTGAGCCCGCCCAGCTCGGTGCGCTGCACCCAGCCGAGCTTGCCGAGCCCGGCCAGCAGCGGGCCGAGCGGGTGGCTGCGGTGCAGCTCGTCCGACCGGTAGGTGACGACGATCATCACGCCGTGCATGGTCCGCTGGTTGTCGACCAGGAAGGAGAGCAGGTTCCTGGTGGACTCGTCGGCCCAGTGCGCATCCTCGATGACCAGCACGACCGGCCGGTAGCTGCCGAGCTGTTCGAGCAGTGAGAGCATCTGGACGAACAACCGCGCCCTGGCTTCCCGTGGCGCCGCTTCCGCGGCGGGGTCACCCGGGGTGCCCAGTTCGGGCAGCAGCCGGGTCAGCTCGCTGCCGGGCGGGCAGGCCAGCCTGGCCGTCGCCGGGTCCCGGACCAGGAGCCGCAGGACGGCGGTGAATGGCGCGTAGGGCAGGCCCACCGGGCCAAGCTCGGGACAGCGCCCGATCAGCACCCGCGCCGACGGCCCAGCCGTCATCGCGAACTCACGGATCAGCCGCGACTTGCCGATCCCCGCGTCGCCGCCGATCAGCAGGGTGGCCGGGCTTCCGCTATGTACCCGGGCGAGCCCGCCGACCAGCCAGGCCAGCTCCGCCTGCCGGCCGACGAACACCGGGCTGGTCACCCGGGAAACACCAGCCGGCGGCGCAACCTCCGCACCACCAAGCCGTGCGGCCGATCGTCTCCTGCCCGTGACGGCGACCATGTCAGCGGACGCCCCGTCCGGACAGCCGGGCGGTCGCGGACGGCTCGTGCAGCAGCGGTCCGCTGGTGCGGAACAGGAACTCACCGTAGTTCTCCGGTGCGCTGTCCGGCTGGCCCATGAATCCTTCCACCGACATCCGCCGGCCGGCGAACCGTCGCTGCTGGTCGTTGAACCGCTGCACGGCCGCATAGGCACGGCGGAAGGCACGGGCCAGAGCACACCCGGCCCGGCTCAGACGGGCGAGACGTTGCCCGAGGTAAAGACGCATTGCGTAGGAGTCCACCGGGTAAGCGTGCATCGGAACCTCCTCACCGCTGCTTACGACATCAATGCCCGGCCGGCGGACCGTCAAGGTCCGGTGCCGTTCAGGCGGCCGGCTGACGGTCCCGGCGGGCCTTGGACCCACGAGGCCGCCCCCGGCCACGCTTGCTGGCGACGACCGTGCCGCGCAGCACGAGCTCTCCGCCCCAGACTCCCCAGGGCTCGCCGCGATCGAGCGCGCCGGCCAGGCAGGCTTCCATCGCCGGGCAGCTCAGGCAGAGCTGCTTGGCGCGGGCGATGTCGGCCGGCGACTCGGCGAAGAACAGGTCCGGGTCGGTCAGGCAGGGAAACTCGGCATCGCTGGGCGCAAGCGCCAGGGTCTGCATCATGACCATGCGGCACCTGCCTCAGCGCCCGGACGGCACGGTCGCACTACGGCGGACCCAGCGCGGCATCCTGATCCGCTGCGCCGCGGCCACCTGCCGGAGCAGGTCCCGGTCGTAGGCCTCTACCAGACTCTGAATCACGCACGGGTTCATGGCTTCTCCCCTCGTCGTGGGCCACCTCTCTGCCCACACCCTGAGGTTCGCCGTAAGGCCGCTTGCCACGCATTGGGCAGATGCCTTATTCCCGCCCCAGCCGTTGCGGGTCAGGAGCCTAAGTAGGCTCCTGACCGGCAGCCGCCTGTGGACCGGAAGCCAGCGGCAGACGGCCGCGAAGGGCCGGGTCCGGGGCATCTACCTGGGATATTGCAGCAATTGGGCGGTAAACGTGGCGCGCCGTCGATCGAACAGTGGTTGGCTCGTCGCATGAGCCGAGCTGCCGCCGGATGGCCCACCGACATCGCCGAACTGCCCTATGGTGCTCACCTCACCGAGTACGAGGGCGGGCTTGTGGACGGCGGGGACTACGACACTGTCCACTTCGATCAGGTCAGCTTCGAGGATGAGGACGCGTCCAGCGCGCGGTTCCTGGAGTGCGCGTTCACCCGGGTGTCGGTGCAGGGCGGGCGGTTCCGCCGGTCCAGGTTCAGCGACGTGTGGCTGAAGGACGTGCGGATGGCGCTGCCCGACCTGGCCGAGACGCAGTGGACCGACGCCACGTTCCTGGGCGGCGTGGTGGCCGGGGTCCAGGCGTTCAGCGCCCGGATGACCCGGGTCGTCTTCGCCGGCTGCAAGCTCGACTCGGTGAACTTCCGCGACTGTGGCCTGACCGAGGTGACGTTCACCGACTGCCTGCTGCGCGACGTGGACTTCGGCGGTGCCAGGCTGGCCAGGACGGCGTTCACCGGCTGCCGGCTGACCGAGGTGGACTTCAGCAAGGCGAGACTGGACCGGGTGGATCTGCGCGGCTCGGAACTCGGCCTGATCGTCGGGCCCGACCCGCTGCGGGGGGCGATCATCAACTCCGGCCAGCTCGCCGCCATCGCGCCCGTACTGGCCGAGGCCCTGGGCATCGTGGTAGACGACGGCTAGCCTCGCCGCTGCTGCTGCTCCAGCCCGCCTCGCGGGCCAGCTCGGGCACGGCGGCGGTGCCGCAGCCGGCCAGCATCGCCCGCCAGGCCTGGGCGACCTCGGGGCTGGCCAGTGGACCGTCGCCGATCCGCCGCAGCAGCAGCTCGCCGAGCACGGCGAGAGCTGACCGCCACACCATCCCGGCCCGCGAGGTTGGCGGGAAACGTTTACACAGGATTTGGTGCCCGGGGAGGATGGTTTTGGGTGGGCAGGTGGAGGATGGGAGAGCGCCGAGATATAGGGGGCTCGCCGCGATCATGTGTGGGCGCCGCCGTTACGCAAGGAAGAACTCCGTCAGCACCCGGGTCAGGATCTCGGGTGGAAGCTTGTGGAAGGTGCCGTCCAGGCTGTGGGGACCGGCATTGGGCACAGCGTCCGGCATAGGGAGCCTTCTGTTACGCAAGGAAGAACTCCGTCAGCACCGGGGTCAGGATCTCGGGCGGAAGCTTGTGGAAGGTGCCGTCCAGGCTGCGGTGGCTGGCATTGGGCAGAGCGTCCGCTACGGCCACCGCGGCGTTGCGCAGCCAGGGGGCGCTGCCGGTGCTGTCCAGCAGCAAGGTGGGCACGGTCAGGGCGGCCAGCCGGTCTACCGGGACGGATCCGTCGCCGACCAGCAGGTCGTCGTGCACGGCGGATGGGGCCAGCGCCTCCAGGGCCGGCCAGTGGGGCGCCTTGCGCAGCTGGGCGACCGCGTCGGCTGGCAGGCCCACGGCCTTGGTCATGAAGTAGCCGACCGCCTCGCCGTTGCGGCCCGAGGCGATGAACGCGGCCATCTGCTCCTGGTAGCCCGGCGGCAGCGGCGGGCTGGTGGGCAGCCGGAACGGCGGCTCGAACATGACCAGCCGGGGGATGGGCACCCCGGCCGCGGCGGCCTCGAAGGCCAGGATGGAGCCGGACGAGAAGCCGCAGACGCAGGCCTGGCCGCCGAGTTCGGCGGTCAGGGCGGCAATGTCCTCGACCTCGCGGGCGATCGCGTAGGGCAGCGTGTTCCCGCTGGCACCCCGGCCGCGGCGGTCATAGGTGACCGCGGTCATCGACCCGCGGAGCGCCTCGGCCGTCGGAACGTACGATGCCGCGTCGTTGAAGGCGCCGCCCACCAGGATGACCGGCGGGCCGCCGGCGCCGAACCGCTGGTAGGCGATGGCCGTGCCGTCCGCCGAGATGACCTTGTCCAAGGCAAGCCCCTTCATGCTCCGCGCGATGCTTTGATCATCGCCGCCAGGTTGCCCAGCGACCCGGCCGTGGTGCCAGCCGGGTCGTCTGGGCGGTGCCGTCAGCACCATTGTCGCGGCACCCTCTGTCAGAAAGGCCCCGTCAGGCGGCCTCGGAGCAGGGGGCCAGTTCGCGGTCCGGCAGGGCCTGCGTGATCACCGGCTGAGGCGCACGCTCGGGACGCAGCACCGCGGCACCGACCGCGATCGCGGCGATCACCAGGCCGAAGGCGATCCAGAAGGCCAGGCGGTAGCCATCGGTCAGGGCCGCGGCAACCGGGTGTCCCTGGGCGATCAGGAAGCTGCTGCGCGCGGCCGACACGGTCGCCAGCACGGCGAGCCCGAGCGCGCCGCCAACCTGGGCGGTGGTGTTCAGCAGGCCGGAAGCCAGGCCGGCGTCGGCTGGTGTGGCGCCGGACATGCCGAGCGTCATCATGGCCGGGAAGCAGACGCCGGCGCCGGTGCCGATCAGCATGGCGGCCGGGAAGATGCCGGTCAGATAGCTGCCGCCGGCCTGGATCTGGGTGAAAGTGGCCAGCCCGCCGGCGATCAGCGCCAGTCCGGCGAACACCAGGCGCCGGGTGCCGAAGCGGCCGGTCAGCCGGTCGGTGTAGCGCACGGACAGGGTGCCCATGACGACCGTGACCGGCAGGAAGGCCAGGCCGATGCGCAGCGGGTCGTAGCCGAGGATCTGGCGCAGGTACAGCGAGCCCAGGAAGAACAGGCCGAACATGCCCGCAGTGCCCAGCACCTGGAGCAGGTTCACGCCGGTCAGGTTGCGGGAGCGCAGGATCCGCAGCGGCATGAGCGGCTGGCGTGCGGTGGCCTGCCTGGCCACGAAGCCCACGAGCAGCGCCAGCGAGCAGCCGCCGAGCAGCAGGGTGCGGCCTGCTAGCCAGCCGAGCTGGGCGGCCGGGCCGACGATCGTGTAGACGCTGAGCACCATCGCCCCGGTGATCAGCACGGCACCGGGCACGTCCGCGCGGCCGCCCGCCTGACCTGGGGCGTCCGGCTGGATCACACGACGGGTGAGCACCACGGTGGCCAGCCCGATCGGCAGGTTCACGAAGAAGATCCAGTGCCAGTTGAGAAGCTGGGTGAGCACGCCGCCGGCCAGCAGGCCGACCGCGCCGCCGGCCGAGGCGACGAAGGCGTAGACACCGATCGCCCTGGCCTGCTCGCGGGGCTCGGTGAACATCGTGACGATCATGCCGAGGATGACCGCCGAGGTCATCGCGCCGCCGGCGCCTTGCAGGAACCGGGCGCCGACCAGCATCGCCTGGCTGGTGGCCAGCCCGCACACCAGGGATGCGACGGTGAAAACGACCAGGCCGGCCAGGAACACCCGGCGGCGGCCCAGCAGGTCGCCGAGCCGGCCCGCCAGCAGGAGCAGGCCGCCGAAGGCGATCAGGTAGGCGTTGACCACCCAGGCCAGGCTGGACTGGGAGAAGTGCAGGGCGCTCTGGATGGACGGCAGCGCCACGTTCACCACGGTCATGTCAGGAAGCGAGAAGCAGTCAACCTAGACGCGACGTAAGGTAGGGATCATGAAAGTCATCGTGGCAGCGAGGCTGAGCCAGGATGCCGAGGGACAGACCGGCCTGGACACGCAAGACGAGGATGCCCAGGAGTGGGCAGAGGACAACGGGCACGAGGTCATCGCCACGGTTCCCGATAAGAAATCGGGCACTGTTGCGATGTGGGACCGGCCGAACCTGAAGCCGTGGGTAACGCAGCCGGACCTTATGGCGAGGTATGACGGAATCGTCGCGGCCAAGCAGGATCGGCTCTCCCGTGAGAAGTGGGCCGACGAAGCGCGCCTGCGGCTGTGGGCGGAGGACAACGGCAAGACGCTGTTCATCGTTGACCGCAACATGAAGTGGCCGCCGGCGAGCGAGGATGACGTCAGCCGCTGGAATGACGGTGCTGATCAAGCGCGCCGTGAGTGGGTGAGCACGTCCAAGCGCTACACACGTATGCAGCGCAAGTTGCGCGAGGCAGGCTATCTGGTCGGCCGGCCCGCGTGGGGATTCCGCAGCGTCTGTGAGCACTGCGGGACGGAAGGCAAGTGCCAGTGCGGGCCGAAGTGCCCGCATCACAGGCTCCTGATGCCTACGGCTGACGGCCGTAAGTACGTGCCAGCGATATTCCAGATGTCCATAGACGGCAAGTCGCTGCGCGACATTGCCGCGTGGCTCGATTCTCAGGGGGTGCGGACGACAGACGGCAAGCCGTGGCATGAGGGATACCTTGGTAACCGGCTGATCAAGAACCCGGTGTACTACGGCCAGCGCCGTAACGCCGGCACGCTCGAAACAGAGGCTCTTGTCAGCTACTCGGTCTGGCAGGAAGCCAACGCGGCGCTAGCTTCTAGGACGCGTCCGGGGCGCGGCACGGTAAAGCATGAGAAGACACTGCTTTGTCCCGTGTGCGGGAACCCTGATTGCGATGCTACGGGCGAGCATCCTTCCCCGATGTACCGCGTGTTCAGTGGCAAGGATCGCATCCCCCATTACCGTTGCACGGGCAGGGGTCCGCAGCGTAAGGGATGCGGGAACATGGTTCTCCTCGCCAAGCTTGACGCAGCAGTGATCGAATCCGCACTTTCGGATCAGATGACGCACCGGGAGCGGGTGTTCGTTCCGGGGGATGACAGGTCCGACGAGATAGGCAAGCTGCGTGAGGCAGCGATGAGCGCCTACCGCGCCGGCGACAAAGCGCGGTTCATGCAACTTGACGCGGAAGCCGACAGGCTGGCCACGCTGCCAAGCCGGCCTGCGCACTGGGAATACAGGGTTGCCGGCCCTTGCGCCGATGTGGCATACGAGGCAGTCCCAGAGGCACTGAGGGGCGCGCTTCGGGAAACTCACGCACTATGTCAGCACCAGACCGAGGGGGAATGGTTCGCTTCCCTCGATGATGCGCAGCGCCGCGAAGAGTTGCGGAAACGATCCGTGTCGGCTTATGGCGACTCGGTGGCCATCGGCCCGCCTACATGGCTCCCCGCAGACGCGGGGTAGCAACTATGCGAACCAGGCGACCCCCCGGATTCCGTCCGGGGGGTTTCGCTATCCCCGGAGCCCTAACGCTGAGATGTCCGCTGCGGCACGCTCTAACGGCACTCAGAGCCGGCGCGGCTGATTCCATAGGTGCGGATATCCCCCTGCCCCTGGACAAGCTCAGATTTGCTCACAGCGCGACGTGGGCGCCATGGGACGCAGGCAGCAAAACAAGAAACCCTCGGCAGGTGGCGGCCTGCCGAGGGCTGTTTTTATGCCCATGCGCCGCCACGATGGTTCGTTGTTCAGTTGTTAGCGTTTCCGCCGTAAGCTCCGGACGCGCGTGGCGCGTCCATCATCAGGTGGGCACTTAAGTGCCCACTCAGGGACGCAGAGGCTATGCCAGCCGTGGGCACCGGATACCTAGGTATCCCTAACCTAGGTTATAAGTCCTTCAACGGCGCCTACCGTGAGTACCTAGGTACTCGGTACGAGACGTTCAACGACGCCTACCGTGACTACCTAGGCAATCAGTCGTTCACTGGTGGCCTTTACCCCGGCTGCGGACCTGCCAGCGTTCCGGAGACGGCCGCCGAGAGGCTCATCACGGGGATACCCGGAACATCACCCTTGGGGTTGTTCGGCCCCTTCGGCTGCATTCCGGTGCCCGGTGTGCCCGGCATCCAGTTGTCATCTTCGCCATAGCGGTTACCATAAGCGCGCTCAGGAGCCGGGAAGTTGGGGATATACGTTCCGCCGTTATCAGTCAGGTTCACGATGCCGACGCTCCGTAGCTTCTCACGAAAGCCTCCGGGTGAGTCCAGCGGATTGAGAACCGCATTGCAGAGAAAAGCCCGTACTGCTTTTGATCGATATAGCGTTCTTTAAGGACAGCCGTGGTCATGTCCAGGCGGACGCCGATGATTACCCTGGTGAAGTCGCCGCAATACAGCGATGTAAAGGTACCGCCGGTTTGCGCGGGGTTGGTACCGCTGGCAGGGTCGGTTTCGGTAACCGGGATGGTGGTGGAATAGTGCTTGCTGTTATTCCACAGGTCGGCTACGTCCGACGAGGGTTCCCAGTATTTGGCGTATGTGCTTGCGGATGTCCGGGCGAGTTGTCCGACAAGCTGAGGTGAGGTCAGGAATCCGTTAGGCTCCGCGTTCGCGTTTCTTACCGTCTCGGCAAGAATAGACGGCTCGGAGAAGTCAGCCGGAACCTGGCCGGTAGTTCCCGTGTGCCCGGCGTACTTTCGGACGTTAACGCCGGCCTCACTCAGAAAGCCAGGACAGCCGGTGTTACCGGTTATCCCGTATAGGGCCGCCTGGTCGATGATATTCGCGTAACGCTTGCTCATGCTCTGCGCGAGCATTCCCGGCAGCGTCCCTTGAATGAAAGCATCTTGCGCTAGCTCAATCGAATAGAGCGTAATGTCATAAAAAGAGCCGTGAGCAGAAAGCTGCACCGGGGCGAAGGCCGGCGAGGCGTCAAGAGATGTAGCCGCATTCTCCGCTGCCCAGACAGGCTGCGTCGGCGACGTGAATTGGGGGACGTTCACAAGCTCTGTTTCCATGGGCATCCGGCTAGCGCCGGCTTTGCCCATCAGAGTCAGCGGGTAAAGATAGTCGATGAATTTCGCCTGCCAGGACTGCGGGGTAATGGCCTGCGCGGAACCTGCGGTGTCCTCGCCAAGAGCCCGCAATTCAGCGCCAGGGGTTGCGAATCCCATCCGCTGGCCCCAATAAGCATTCTCGTCGAAGTTACCGCCGGTCATGCGGACCTGGTTACCTTCGGAGGTCTGAACGGTCACGCCATTTTCGGCGGCCCGGCTGACCCATGTCGTCATGTTCTGCTTGCGCGATAGAATCTCGTGCGCGCGGCCTTCGGTTCGGTCATCCGCTCCCTTGGCCTTACGCTTGTCGGCCTGGCGCGTTTTGATGGTAACCGCGATGTCCTTCGACTGGCGGGTGAGCGTAGTAAACTCGTCTCTTTCCGCTGGGCTGAGCTTGCGGGAATCCGCGATATCCGCGAGTGACCGCATCCGGCCAACCGTCCGGGTGTGACGCTCTTTAAGTTCCTTGATAGAGTCCTGCGGTGGTTCGTAATTCATTGCAATTCCTTGCGATGTGCAGCTAAAGCAGTGGTGATATCCGGCTGCCGTCGCTAAGGGGTGACTTTGGGAAATAAGAGCACGAGTGAAAGCCACAAGCGAAGCTCGTGCAATGACAGCTAACCGGCTCACAGAGTGAGTGGCGAGCTGGGTAAAGCTATTCGCCCGGGGCTGAGCGTTCGATCAGGTCGTAAAGCGCGCTAGCGCGAAGCTGCAATTCGGGCGGAACAACTCCGTTGATGGCATTTTCCACGATGGCGATATCTTCCCAATCCTCGGGTACGCCGTGGTAACCGCCGTCATAATGGGGAGTCTGAACTTCTATTCGGAATATCGCTTCCTCATAGATAGCCATGCTCTCGTCATCGAGAATGCGATTAGCCCTGGCCAGCTTCCGTGCGGCGTGCGGGCATCCAATGGTGCTAGCCTGCGCGCCGACTACGCGGCCACCGCTGTCACGGCCAGGTGACCGGCCGGCGCGCAATTGCTCAGCCGGTGTTTTCTTCGATGGCATTAAGTGCTCCAAAACAAAGGAAAGCAGCCTTCCCCTGACTATTCCATACTAAGGCGCGGAGCTGAGAAGAATTGCGTTGGCGCAGGTCAGGAATGGTGCGGCGTCTAATATGGAATTGCCTGGAAAATGGCAAAGGGCGGCAAAAAAGCAAATTCTGAAAAGTTGAGCGCAGGGGCACGAGCGAAGAGCCGGGTGACGGCCGTCCGGAAACCCCCGACTTTAGACCCCCCCTACCCTCATACCCTCCAGGTCAGAGGATGTTACCGAACAAGCATCCGAGGATACCCCGGCCATTCCTGAATGGCCCCGGCCATTCCCCTGGCATTCCTGCTGGGATATAGGCAATCCCCTGAAGCTTGCAAAAGCGATGTGGCCCGGCTCTGGAGAAGGACCGGAGCCACATCGCGCACCCTTCTAAAATGAACGCGATTTAACGCCGGGCGTTCAATGGCGTTTGCCGGTTGCGCTTTTATATCCCGCAAGTCCGGCTCTTGCGGCTGCCAGCCAAGGGAGAGCGGACCCCGGCTGGACGCTTTATGCCGCGCTATCGCCATCGTGGTCATCGAGATAAGCGAATAGCAACCGCAGCTCTGGGGAATGCTGCGCCTGGGTAGCCAGTGCGGCCGTAAGAGCCGCACCAATCCATTCAGAGCTACTGAGATAAACTTGAGCACTGGCAAAATCGATCTTCTTAGTAATGTGACCAGGTAGTTTCACTATCACTGTTTACAACCCTCATAGTCTTACCGCCCTGCCTTTAATGGCAGGGCGACTAGCTTTGACTAGACTAGCTTTACTTGTGTTTAACCCGGCTACTTATCTTACTCCCCAATAGCTGATCATTTAGCTCAACCTGCTGGTCAAGCGGCTAGTCGTTGGGTCCGCTTGACCTTGAAATGTGGACTAGCGCTCTTAAGCAAGCGATCAAGTTCCTCGTCTTCCCTGCGCCTGATAGTGGCGACACTCTTCCCCAGCGTCTTAGCAATTTCTGGCTGAGTGAGCTTGTCAACGTACCGCAGCACCAGGACCGGATAGTCTTTCTCTACTTTGTCTACCCATGACCGCGTTGAACATAGGTCATTGCGTGAAGCTAGATGGCATTCCAATGCCTCCGTGATGTGCCCATACTCAGGCAGTTCGTAAAACTCAGGGGGAACGGGAGTCTCGACGGCGTACTTGCCGTCGTCATATTCCCGTTTCCTGACCTCCTGCTTGCACCAATTGATCAGGTCACCATAGAGCGCTTTATAGACGTAACGATCGAGTTTGTTAGCATCGCCGCCTGCCTCAGCTTCCCAGGCTCTGGCCTTCCCGGCATCATGCTTACCGCCAACCTTGCCGCGTACGTAATTCGAGGCAGACTCCATAGCCTGGATCAGGATATCTTCGTAATCAAACGACGGCCATTTGCGCGCGGCGTCGTACGCCGCATTCCAGATCGGGAAACGGAACTTGGATATAACAGAGTCATCCGCCGGGAACTCGGGCGGGTCTCTGCTAACGTCTGGCAGGTAAACCGCTGGCTGTTCGTAAACCCGCTTGCCTGCCGAGACGTTCACCCCACACTTGAAGCACTTGTACAACCCTAGATCGTAATTGATTGCAGCCGTCTTCTTCTTGCGCTTGCCCTGGCAGAAAAGGCAGCGGAGACTTATCCATCTCTTCTTTGGGTCTGGCGAGGGCAATTCCAGGTCGCGGAATGTCCCAAGCTCACGGCGCAATGCATCCTCTAGACCCGGTCTCTTGGTCATTTCTGATCCTCCAAGCAGGCGCTTATTCTCGCTGTTAGTGAAAAAAAGGATTTGACTGTTGGACCCGCGAACCTGCTGTCGAGCGGCACCCCCGCCTCAAGGGCTTGGCATACGGCCAGCAAATGTGAGTTCGCTTTGCGCAGCGAATCCCACGCCTTCAGCGGGGGTGGCTCCGGTGTTGGGCCTTCGCGGATTCGCGCGAGTGCTTCTTCCTGCGTCATCCCGGATGGGAGTGTTTTGTCAGGGACTATCTCGCCGTCCACGACGTTGCTGTCGTCGGTGTCACCCGTCCAGGGGTCCGGGGCGGCGATGGGAGGGGACTTCGCCGGCCCTGCGGTTACCTGCTTCGCGGCCGATGGCCCCCGGATTTCCGGGGAGTTGTAGAAATCAGAGAACGACTTGAATCGGTGCGGACTATAGTCCGCGCGCTTCACCCAGCATTTTCGCATACGACGGACGTGCGACTCATCTTTGTCTATCTGCCGACCCAGCTCCCGGCCGCTCTTGCCGTCCGTCAGCTCATCGGCAATCAGCTCAGCGGCCTTCCATTGCAGCGCTTCGGCTCCCCGCTCGCACCAGATGATCAGGTCTACGCGCGGGAGGTCGGGCAGCGTGGCCGGCTGCTCCGTGGATACCGTCACCTCGGCACCTCCCGTGCTGGCCGATTCTCCGCTGGGCATCAAAAGCCCTCATATATAAGTCTCGTTGGCGTGTTCTACGGCGCCGCGCTGATCGCGGTAGCCGCGCCGTAGCCGGCCACGCCGGCCGTGGCGGCCGACTGCTACCCCAGGCCACGGTTATCGGGGATTCACGCCGCAGCGTTGGCTACAGCGCCGTTCAGCGCGTCTCCGGCGGCGACGGCCGGAACCAGGGGAACCTGACTTGCTGACACCGAAAAACCCGCCGCTGAGAAGTGCGGCGGGTTTCGGGGGCTGACCTTCCCTAGCCCAAGCGGCCGGCCTTGATCTTGGCTGTGAATGTCTGCCACTCGGCAGGAGTGAGCGTCAAGTGCCCATTGCCGGGATTCTTCGAGTCGCGCACCGCGATAGCGCCCGGGTCGTGCGCTACCTCTACACAGTTACCCTCGCCACTCGAATAGCTGGACTTCCGCCAGTCGGCATTCATTTTTTCACGTCCTTTATCAGTTTGAGTGAACGCCTATCGTCAAGAGCCAGGGACCGGAGGTGGTCGAACATCAGCATGTATTGTGCGACCTGATCACGATCACGGAGGTAATGGGCATCCTTGACATCTTCGAGGTAGACGACCGATGAATTTGAGTTTGAGTTCGATGTGAGAACGGTGAACGCCCTGCCGAAAACGCACGTGACCCCCTCGGCATTGGGGATAACCTGGATTGTGATATTCGGCCGAAGAGCCGCTTTAACCAGATGGCCGCGCTGTGCCTGCATGACTTCCGCATTGCCTACCTCGCGACGTAGCGCGGATTCATCCATAATCGCCCACAACCGCACTCTGTACCCCTGGTCAAATTCTGGGGGCAGTTCCCGATCCAGCTCAAGAATCTCCTGCCGTGACATCTTCAGCGCTACCGCGCGTTCTATCTGATCTTCTGTGAGCATCGGGCGCACCGCATTAGCGCAGGCACGCGCATAGTCTTCCGTCTGGAGTAGCCCAGGTACCTGGTAAGACTCATACTCCCGTATCTCGCGCGCTTTCCGCTCTACCTCGACACGATCACGGAACCACGGCCGGACACATGTACGCTCAACCAGTTTCTGAAGCCGCACGAAATCCCCGTCACCTTGGAGGGGTTTGTCTATCGCTTCG
>DATGGU010000059.1:0-13285 GCA_035308365.1 Streptosporangiaceae bacterium | reverse complement strand
CGGATCCCGGGGCCGGACTTCCCCACCCGGGGCCTGATCGTGGGACGGCGCGGCATCAGGGATGCCTACCGCACCGGGCGCGGCTCGATCCTCATGCGGGGCGTGGTGGAGGTCGAGGAGGACGCCCGCGGCCGCACCCTCCTGGTCGTCAAGCAGCTTCCGTTCCAGGTCAACCCGGACAACCTGGCCATGAAGATCGCCGAGCTGATCAGGGAGGGCCGGATCAGCGGGATCGCCGACATGACCGACGAGAGCAGCGGGCGCACTGGCCAGCGGCTCGTGATCGTGCTGAGGCGGGACGCGGTGGCCAAGGTCGTTCTGAATAATCTCTACAAGCACACCCAGTTGCAGGATACGTTCGGCGCCAACATGCTGGCCCTGGTCGACGGGGTACCGCGGACCCTGCGGCTGGACCAGATGATCAGGTACTGGGTCACCCACCAGATCGAGGTCATCGTCCGGCGCACCAGGTACCGGCTGCGCAAGGCCGCCGAGCGGATGCACATTGTCGTCGCGCTGCTCAAGGCCATCGACCGGATCGACGAGGTCATCGCGCTGATCCGGGCCAGCGCGTCGGCCGCCGAGGCCCAGCAGGGCCTGATGGCGATGCTGGAGATCGACGAGATCCAGGCCCGCGCGATCCTGGACATGCAGCTGCGCAAGCTGGCTGCCCTGGAACGCCAGGAGCTGCTCAACGAGCATGACGACCTCGCGGCCAAGATCGCCGACTACGAGTCCATCCTGGCCTCGCCGGAGCGGCAGCGGGAGATCGTGGGCTCGGAGCTGGCCGAGATCGTCGCCAAGTACGGGGACGAGCGGCGGACCGAGATCATCGCGTACGACGGCGAGGTGGCCGACGAGGACCTCATCGCCGAAGAGGACGTGGTGGTCACCATCACCTACGGCGGTTACGCCAAGCGGACCAAGACCGACCTGTACCGGGCCCAGCGGCGCGGCGGCAAGGGCGTGCGCGGCGCGCAGCTGCGCACCGACGACATCGTGGACCACTTCTTCATCACCACGACCCACAACTGGATCCTGTTCTTCACCAACAAGGGCCGCGTCTACCGGGCCAAGGCCTACGAGCTGCCCGACGCCGGCCGGGACGCTCGCGGCCAGCACGTGGCCAACATGCTCGCGTTCCAGCCGGACGAGGTGATCGCCGAGGTGCTGGCGTTGCGCGACTACACGGTCGCGCCCTACCTCGTGCTCGCCACCAGGTCGGGATTGGTGAAGAAGTCCAAGCTCAGCGAGTTCGACTCGCCGCGCACCGGCGGCATCATCGCGATCAGCCTGCGCGAGGACGACGAGGTGATCGCGGCCCGGCTGGTCTCGCCGGATGAGGACCTGCTGATGCTGAGCAAGCACGCCCAGGCGATCAGGTTCCACGCCAGCGACGATTCGCTCCGCCCGATGGGCCGGGTAACCTCGGGCGTGATCGGGATGCGGTTCGTCGACGGCGATGAGCTACTGGACATGCACGTAGTGCGAGATGGCGAGGATGTCCTGGTCGCAACAGGTGGCGGTTTTGCCAAGCGCACCCCGGCCGAGCAGTATCCGATCCAGAATCGGGGAGGTAGGGGAGTTCTCACCGCGAGGATTACCGACTCGCGGGGTGAGCTCGTCGGTGCGCTGATGACCCGGCCAGAGGATGAGGTGTTCGCGATTACGTCCGCCGGCGGGGTTATCAGGACGAGTGCTGGGGAGGTAAAACTCTCCGGCAGGCAGACGATGGGGGTCCGGCTGATGAACCTGGGACCAGGGGACAGCGTGGTCGCCATCGCCCGCAACGCCGAATCCCTGGAGACGGCTGACGACAGCGAAGGGGCAGCCGATGACGCTGCGGAGCACTCCCCCGATCAGGGCAACGATATGAGCGACGGTGACGTCTCATGAGTACGAGGGAGAGCGGCAGGGACACGTGGCCGCGTTTTGCGTCGTTTCCTGGAGATAACCTCGATCCAGGCAAGGCGCCCGAGGAGGATGACGTGGACCACCGCACGGAGCCGCCGTCCTGGCTGTCAGGGGCAGCCGCCGTAGGCACTGGGGCCGATCCACCGGACGACGATACCGACGGCGATGGGGATGGCGGGCAAAGCTACCCGGCCGGGAACGACAACGCGGAGGCGCCGGCCTACGGCGGCCCCGGCTATGGCTCACCCAACGGGCCCACGTTCGGCGACGGCCATGAGGACACGCCGGAGTTCGGTGAGATCACCACAGGCGCGCACGACTTCAGTGGTGTCTCCGCTGGGGAGCACGGGTACGCGGACAATGCGTCGCCTGATTTCAATGGTGCCCCCGACGGGGCGCCAGGTTTCGGTGCGACACGCGGGTACGGCGACGCTCCGGCCGAGGCGCCGGACTTCAGCGGCCCGCCCCCAGGCGACTTTGCCGGGCCCTCCGGGGCTGGTCCCGGCTTTGGCGGTGACAGGCTCGCGAATCCGTTCGAGGGCCCGGGTGCCGGCGGATCGTTTGAGGGCCCGGGTGCCGGCGGATTCGGTGCCCCACCCCCGGCCGACGTCGCCCAGGGTTTCGCCGACGACCAGCTTGTCGATTACGGTGCCGGTCAGTATCACCAGTCTGGCAGCTCATTCGGCGGCCCCCCGCCCGGCGATCCGTTCGGTAGCTCGGCGTTCGGTGGGCCGCAGGGCTACCAGGCCGGGCAGGAGGGCGGTGTGGCCACCCAGGGCCAGGCGCAGCCGTTCCAGTCCCCGTACCCGCCGCCCGCCCCGCCAGGTCCGCGCTCCCCGTCGGGCCGGATGACGGCGTCGCTGCGCACGGTCAGGCGGCCCAAGTCCGGCCGGAAGCGCAAGAACGCCACCCCCGGGCGGCAGGCGCAGCTCACCGTGGCCAGGGTCGAGCCGTGGTCGGTGATGAAGTTCAGCTTCGTCATCTCGCTGGTCGCGTTCATCGTGTTCTTCGTCGCGGTGGCGGTGCTGTATGCCATCCTGTCCGGGCTCGGCGTGTTCAGCGCGCTGCAGCACACCGTGTCGAACATCACATCGAGCCAGAGCTCGTCCGGCTTCAACCTGATGACCTACCTGTCAGCATCGCGTGTGCTCGGCTACACGGGCCTGCTCGGGGCGATCAACGTCGTGCTCATCACGGCGCTGTCCACCGTGGGTTCGGTACTGTACAACATCACCGCCGACCTGGCCGGAGGCGTTGAGATCACGTTGAAGGAGACGGACTGATCCTGCGCACCGCCAGGATGCGGTAACCTTTCCCGGCGTACCAAGTTTGTGGCCGCCGCCTTTGATGGGCGGCCACATGTGCGGGGCCTGTAGCTCAGCTCGGTTAGAGCGCATCCCTGATAAGGATGAGGCCGATGGTTCAAGTCCATCCAGGCCCACGCGGCGGCTGACGCTGCTTGTTGACCCTTGGGTCAACTGCGCCGTTGCCCGGGGTATTTATCCGGGGGGCCGAGCCCCCCGGACCCCCACGATCGGGGTTGCTGTCTGGGTGGGGGTGCCTGCCGGACCCCCACGATCGGGGTTGGGGTTGCGGGTTGCAGGGAGAGGGCCCCCCGGACCCCCGCGATCGGGGTTGCTGTCTGGGTGGGGGTGCCTGCTGGACCCCGCGATCGGGGTTGGGGTTGCGGGTTGCAGTGGGAGGGCCCCCGGACCCCCGCGATCGGGGTTTGGGGTTGGGGTTTGCGAGTTGCGGGGGGACGGCCCCCGGAGCCCCATGCGCGGCTGACGCTGCTTGTTGACTCTTGGGTCAACTGCGCCGTTGCCCGGGGTGTTTATCCGGGGGGCCGAGTCCCCCGGACCCCCACGACTGGGGTTGGGGTTGCGAGTTGCGGGAGGATGACTCCCAGACCTGCACGACCTGGCATGGGGGGCTGGTTCGCGTTTCGTCTCGCTACCTTCATGGGTCAAACATGCGGGTCAGGCGCCGGAGGCCGTATCCGGTGCCTGACGTTTTGATCAACTTCTGGCCTTTCGTGTCCGTTGCGTGCCCGATCGTCGTCCATGGAATTTGGGCGTGCGGACGCTGTGGCTGGTCTCGCAGTGCCAGCACCCGTGACTGGTTCCCACCAGTTCGCTGACTGGTACGCCTGCCGAGGTATCGGGGGTGTGCCCCCGGCTTGTGGGCCGCATCCTTCGGTGTTCTGTTGGAACTTCTATTAGAGTATGGGGATGACTGAGAAGCAGGTTGTTGTTGAGGAAGAGTCCTCAGTGGTTGCAGATGTGCCGGGGGCTGGGCCGACTATGACAGTGAGCACGTCGCTACATAAGGGCACTGTGGAGGCGGTGCGGAGGCGGGTTGGCAAGCGGGGGTTTTCCTCGTATGTCGAGGCTGCGCTGCGTCGGCAGATCGAGCAGGACAACTTGGCGGAACTCATCGATGAGTACACGCGTGCTGAGGGCGATTTCACCCAGAAGGAGTTGGCTACGGCACGCGCTGAGCTTTATGGCAGTGAAGAGCAGGGCGCCGGGCGCGTTGCATGAGCGGCACCCTCGTGCTGGACAGTGAAGGCTTGTCGAAAACTGTCCTGAGGGAGCGGGCGATGATGGCCCGGCTGGCGCAGGCGCACCTCGATGGTCTTCGCGTTGTGACGAGCGCCGCAACGCTGGTGGAAGCCCGGAATCCGCAGATGGATCAGGCCCGATTCGATTGGGCGGTTTCCCGGCTCATTATCGAGCCCGTCACTGAACCCATCGCCCGCGCTGCGTCTAAGCTTCTCGTCACGAATGGACTGCACGGTCACGAGCACGCGATCGACGCAATGGTGGCGGCCACCGCGCTCGCCGCCGCCGCTCCCCGGATCGTGCTCACCTCCGGTCCCGGGGATCTCACGAGGTTGTGCGGGAAGAGCGTCCACGTGGTCAGGATCTGAGCTCGTCGCGTCTGTTCTTGGGTTTGCGCTGCTTGTGCTTTACGGCGAGGCCGCTGAAGAGGGTCAGACCGGTGAGGCGGAGGACCGGGGCGTTCTGGGCGCTTTGTTCCTCGCTCCCCGTACTGGAGTCACGGGCACCGAATATGGCGATGCCGGAGTCGATCACCCGCATCTCCGGCGGCACCACGATCTCCACTCCGCCGAATATCGATGTGGCGTGCAGCGTGATCTCCTGCTGTGGCAGCACGGCCTCACGGAAGTCGAGCGCCGCGCCACCGAAAACCGTCAGCGCGGTAATTCTTGGCTCGGCATGCCATGCGCCCTTGCGCGCGGCGCCGCCGAATATTGCGATGATGTTCTGCCGTCGTCCGGTGCTCGGCGCCAGGTCTGCCTGCCGCGCCGGGGTGGCCGCGGTACTCCTCGCCGGCAGGTCATCGACCAGCGGAACGATCTCGCCTTGCGTCTTCACCTGGTACAAAGCATCCAGGCGTTCGGAATGCTCGGCCACCGAAAGCCTGCCCTCGGCGAGTGCGTTGTTGAGTACCTCTGCGGCCACCTCGCGGTCCGCGTCAGAGGCCCGCAGCTGGGAATTTGGGTTGAAAGGTTCCGGGTGCACCAGGCTATTGTCGGCTAGCCGAGGTGCTTGCGGAAGTCAGGGCCTCGTTTGGCCAGCGTGGTCACCGGCTCGCTGGCTCCGTGGAAGGCGATGAGCCAGCCGACACCAGGCAAGGGGGCGCGAGTGGGACACATCGAGGCCGCGCACCTCAGCCACATTCTGCCGAATGGCCGGCTGCTGCTCGACGACGTGTCGTTCCGGGTCGGCGAGGGCATGACGGCCGCCATCATCGGCCCGAACGGCGCGGGCAAGACCACGCTGCTGCGCATGATCGCCGGTGATCTGGCGCCGCAATCCGGAACGGTCAGCTACAGCGGCGGCCTCGGCGTGATGCGCCAGTTCGTCGGCGGGCCGCAAGACGAACCATCGGTCCGGGATCTGCTGGTCTCGGTATCCCCGCCCCGGATCCGGGCGGCCGCAGAGCGGCTGGACGCGGCCGAGCTGGCGATGATGGAACGCGACGACGAGCCGTCTCAGCTCCGCTACGCCACCGCCCTGGCGGAGTGGGGCGATGCCGGTGGCTACGAGGCCGAGGTGCTGTGGGACGCCTGCACGGTGGCCGCGCTCGGCATCCCCTACGAACAGTGCCGCTGGCGGGACACCAGCACGCTGTCCGGCGGCGAGCGCAAGCGCCTGGTCCTGGAGGCGCTGCTGCGCGGCCCGGCCGAGGTGCTGCTGCTGGACGAGCCCGACAACTACCTGGACGTTCCCGGCAAACAATGGCTGGAACAGCAGCTGGCCACGACACCAAAGACCGTCCTGCTGGTCAGCCACGACCGGGAGCTGCTGGCCAACAGCGCGCAGCGGATCATCACGGTGGAAGACGGCGGTGCGTGGATCCACGGCGGCGGGTTCGCCAGCTACGCCCAGGCCCGCGCCGACCGCATCGCCCGCCTCGACGAACTGCGCCGCCGCTGGGACGAAGAACATGAGAAGCTCAAGGCGCTGGTCCGGATGTACCGGCAGAAGGCCTCTTACAACGCCGACATGGCCTCGCGCCTGCAGGCGGCGGTGACCCGGCTGCGCAAGTTCGAGGAGGCCGGGCCGCCGGAACTGGCTCCCAGGGAGCAGAACATCCGAATGCGGCTGCGCGGTGCCCGGACCGGAAAGCGCGCCATCATCTGCGAGAACCTGGAGCTGACGGGGCTCATGCACCCGTTCGACGCCGAAATATGGTTCGGCGAACGGGTCGCGATCCTTGGCTCCAACGGCTCGGGCAAGTCCGCCCTGCTCCGGCTGCTGTCCGGCGAATCCATCGCCCACACCGGCCACTGGCGGCTGGGCGCCAGAATCACGCCAGGCCTGTTCGCCCAGACGCACGAGCGGCCCGACCTTGCCGGCCGGACGCCGGCCGAGGTCCTGATGACCGAGCACGCCATGCTCCGCAACGAGGCCATGGCCGCGCTCGCCCGGTATGAGCTGCAATTCTGCGCGGCACAGCCGTTCGGGACCCTGTCCGGCGGACAGCAGGCGCGGTTGCAGATCCTGCTGCTGGAGCTGGCGGGCTCAACCCTGCTGCTGCTCGACGAGCCGACCGACAACCTCGATCTGGCCAGCGCCGAGGCGCTGCAAGCGGGCCTGGAACCCTACCAGGGCGTGGTACTCGCAGTGACGCACGACCGGTGGTTCGCCAAGTCCTTCGACCGTTTCCTGGTCTTCGGGTCCACTGGAGACGTTTACGAGTCGGACGAACCGGTCTGGGATGAGACCCGGACGGTCCGGCCACGCTAGTGTGGCTTGCTAGGCTGACGGGATATCGCTCAGCGCGGCCGGCCTTCATCGGCCCTAAGCTTTCGAAGGGGATTGGATAGTGAAGAAGTTTCTGCTGGTTGCCGTGCTCGGTATGGGTGCTTTCGCGCTCTGGCGGAAGGTGCAGGCCGATCGCGCCGAGCTTGACCTGTGGACCGAGGCCACCACGGGCGACGAGTAGCCAGGGAGCGTTATTCAATCGCATCGTCAGTGCAGGCCCGGTGGGTCTGCGCGAGTGATCGGTCAGGTCAGGCCACGGTCACCTGGCAACTAAATTGAATAACGCGAACTTTGCATAGACAGAGCATGTCGCTGGGCTCTGGGATCTAATAGGGGGACCAGGGCCCAGCGCAGGGAGGCGATCAGGTGAGCGGCCCTCCGCAGATCTCCCTGGTGTGCTGCGGCCTGGTCGGCACGACAATCGGGGATGGGTTCGGCCAGGTGAGCATGGTCGAACGCGCCTTCGGCGAGGCCATCGCAACCCAGGGCGTGGTCGCCGGAACCCGTGACTACGCCCGCTGCATGGCCCAGGTCAACCGCGACCGTGGCCGCTCCACCGTAGACGTCTTCTACAACCTCTTCCCGAACAACCAGGCCCGCGCCCAAGCCGCCAGCCTGGCCTTCGAGCGCTCCTACCGGGCTTTCATCGACCGTCACGGCCTCAGCACCCTCCCCGGCGCCGATCAAGCCATAGACAAGCTCGTCGGCTCCGGCATCCAGGTCTGCCTGGTCACCAGCGTGTCCAGGAACATGCTCAGCTTGATCCTGGACGCCGTCGGCTGGCGCGGTCGCTTCGACCTGACCCTCTGCCCCGACGACGTCCCTCGCGGCTTCCCCTGGCCCGACCTGGTCATCACCGCCCTGCTCCGCCTGGGCGCCTCCGACGTCCGCGAGGTAGCCGTGGCCAGCGGCACCGACAACGGCCTGCTCGGCGCCCGGCGAGCCGGCGCCCAGATCGCCGCAGGTATCCTGACCGGCCCGCATACCCCCGCCCGGCTGCGCAAAGCCGGCGCGACCCACCTCATCGAGAGCATCGCCGACCTCCCCGATCTGGTCGCCTGACCCGGTACCCTTGGACCGTTCAGCACTGCGGGGCCATAGCTCAGTTGGAAGAGCGCCTGGTTTGCAACCAGGAGGTGAGGGGTTCGAGCCCCCTTGGCTCCACCGCAGGTCAGAGCCCAGTTCCGATCTTGGAACCGGGCTCTGTTGATCTTCGTGCAGCAGCAAAGTGCAGCAGTCGCTAGCTACCGAACTGCTCTCCCAGCCTGCGGAGTGCATCACGGGTCAGATCGTCGGGAACGTCGGTGTATATCTCCATGGTCACGGCGATCTTGCTATGCCGCAGGATGCGCATCGCCACGCGAGGATGCACATCGAGCGCGGCGAGCAGTGAACCGCAGGTGCGGCGCATACCGTGCGGTTTGATGTAACGGACTCCTGCTTTCCGGCACCGTGTGCCGAAGCTCCGCAGGAAGTTCCTCGGCTCCACGGGTGTGCCATACCTTGTGGTGACCGCTAGACCGCTGTCCTGCCAGGCTTCACCAATCTTGGCTTGCCAAGCCTCTTGCCGTTCAGCCTGGAGTTTAAGTGCGGTCGCGCAGATCGCGGGCAGCGGAATCGTGGAGTCTGAACCGGGCGTCTTGGTCATCCGGTGGTGCAACCGGCGGCCGGTGCGCTGGAGTTGCCAGCTCACATCGAGTTCGTTCGTATCGAGGCTGACATTGCCCCACGGGAGGCCGAGTACTTCTCCCAAGCGAAGGCCGAGAACGAGCATCAGCACATACGCGGTGTACAGCGGGTCATGGTCGGTGCGGGCAGACTCCAAGAATCGACAGGCTTCGGCTACAGACCACGCCTTGATCTTGCGCGGACGGCTCGACGGCAGCCGGACCATTGCGGCCGGGTTGCGAGTAATCAGCTCATCTTCGGTGATCGCATAACTGAGCGCGGCGCGCAGCGTGTCCCGTGCTCCCCGGCAAGCACGTGGCGAAAGAACCTGGTGGCAGCACTGGCCGATCGCGCAGCAGCGGCGCTTGGCTTCACGGCGGCGGGCGTCCTTGCCTTGAGTGCAGCATTGGCATACCTGCTGGAGCCGGTTGAGCCATTGCCGCACATCACGAGCCGTCAGCTTGTCCAGCCGCTTGCTCCCAAGGTATGGGACAATGTGCAGGCGAGTAAACATTTCGTACTGTTCGTATGTCTTCGGGGCAAGGTTCGGCTGGACGATTTCACGCAGCCAGTAGGTTAGGAATTCGGCTAGCTTAGGAACGTTAGACGCGACCGGGCCTGCGGTGGCAGCATTCCGCAGTTTCAGCCATTTCTGTCGTGCTTCTTCGTAGGTGATTGCCTTGATGTACTTGCGGCGTCGGATGCCATCGGGGCCGGTGACCCAGACGTAGCCACGCCAGCCGCCCGTGACCTGGTAGAGCGAGCCTTCGCCGTTGCCACGTCCACGTGTGCGGCTCATATGGCCTCACCCGCTGCCTGCTGGCGGACGTACTCATCTACCCATTCCGGGAGCACCTTGCGATGCCGCCCGACCTTGAGTGAACGTATCTCGCCAGACAGCACAAGGAATTTGGTCTTGCTCAGGCCGAAGCCGAGCATTTCGGCTACCTCGGCGGTGCTGTACCATTTCCGGGCGATAAGAGCTGAACTCACGTGAACATCATTCCTCCTTTGAATTGCTCCAGGGATTTATGCGGCGGAAGTGAACCATTCGTCGTGCTCACGGGCGCGTGCGGCGGCTGAGAGGGCGAGTTCGGTTTCGGCGTCGGTGCGGTAGCCGGTGCCGGTGACGGTCCAGGTCTTGAGAATCAGGACCACGGTGTCATCGAGGGGCCTGCCCCATGGGTCAACCTCGCCGTCTGGGTGGCGCTGGGCGCGGCGGTAGTTGCGCCGGTCGGTGCGGAGCTGGCCGAAGGTGACGGAGTAGCGGCGGGATTTGGTGAGGAAGTGGCCGCCGAAGCCGAGCATGTGGGCCGATCTGCGCAGTGGTTCGCCGCAGGCGGCTGGGCGGCCGAGCCGCCAGGCGGTGAGGATCATCCGCCGGTAGTGCTCAGGGCAGGCCAGGTGGTCCAGGTCGAAGGTGCTGCGGATGCGGCGGGTGGGCAGGCCAGGTGCCTCCAGAGTCTTGGTGGCGTACTTGGCGATGTAGTTCGCCACCGCATCGGCATCCAGGGGTTCACCCGTGGCTACGACGGTCTTGCGATGCACCGGGCGCGGATCGGTCTGCGCGCCGAACCGCAACGTGCAAACCGGCCGGTCGGGATGCTCGGTGTCCGGCCGCACGGCCAGACGGACGGCGGCGGCGGCCTGGCCGATGGCATCGGCCAGCAGGTCAGCGGTGTAGGCGGCGGGGGGTGGCTGGTAGTCCTCGCCGGGTGCGTCCAGGCGGATCACGGTGTGGAAGTGGACCGCGCCCCGGGCCTGGTATTCGGCTACCTTGACGAACCGGATCGCCACCTGCTGGCGAAGCTGGCGCTGGGTGATCCCGGCCAGGCGGGCGAGTTGGCGGGGCAAGGTGATGGTGAACCGTCGCCACAGCTCCGCAGCGCAGGCGTTGAACAGTACCGCCGAGGTGTAGTCGTAGCAGTCCGGACACGGCGGGCGGCCAAGCCGGGGATCGGCCTCGTGATGGCGGACTGGGCAGGAGATGTCGCGGCCGTGCGGGCAGCGGCGGGCGGCGGCGTCGCGCCGGGGTCGGCAGGGCAGGATGGTCTTGCCGCGCTTGCGCCGGGAATGCACCGGGCCGAAGGAGGGCGCGGTGAGGGTGGCGAACACGCACGGGTGCGTGGCGATGGTCTCGGGGATGCCCTTGCCGCCCGCCAGGCCCGCTCTGACGAGCTGGCGGGCGTCCCGCTTGTAGACCTGGGAGCAGGACGGGCAGACCGATTCGCGGCGGTTGCCGCACGCGGTCAGCAGCACTCCCCCGGGCTCGCCGGTGGTGGTGTAGACCGGGCGCATCTCCCCGGTGGCCAGGTCTACCGCGTCGATGCGGCCAGCCAGCCGGACCGGGTGGGTGCAGTAGCCGGTGGCGGCGAGCTGGTGTTCCCAGCGGGTGAAGTCGTCGGCGGACTCCCCCGCCACCAGGCCACCGGGCCTGGTGGCGGGAGGGACCGTCGCGGCGGCTGGTTGACGATTAAGTGTCAAAGGCTGTCCTTGGGGGCGAAGTCGCTGCCGCAGGCTCCGCAGGTGATGGGTGCGTCGGCCAGGACGGTGGCGGCGATCCGGATGGACCGCTCACACGGGCAGGCGGCGGCGATCAGGTTGGTGTTGCGTTTGCCGGTGCCGGTGCCGTTGATTTCGTCGTGCCGCCAGATGGTCATGGCCTTGTCCAAGGCGGTGATCTGGCGGGCGTAGGTTTTGGCGGTGCCGTCAGGAACGGAAGTGACTGACCAGCCGATGGCCTGGTCATGGGTGACGGTGATGCCGAGTTCTTCGGCCAGTGCCTTGAAGTGCTTGTTGTGGTAGCGGCCCTGGCGGCTGGTGTCTTTGATGTCGCGCGCGGCGGCCAGGGCGTGGGCGGCCTCGTGCAGCAAAGTGCCCAGGACATCGCGGGCACCGCGCCGCAGCCCTTCACCGCTGATCATGATTTCGGCGTGGTTTTCGCCGCTGGCGTGCCAGCGCTGGGGCGCGTAGTGGCCCCATTTGGTGTGCTTGCCGCCGGTTCCACTGGCCATGATGATGATGACCGGCGGAACCTGCGGGTGACGGGACTGGATGTGCTGCCAGGTGGCTTCCAGGGCACGCAGCACGCCACTGGCGGCAGGCTTGGCGATGGTGGAGGTGGTCATGCTGCCTGCCTCCCGTGACGGAGCTGGGTGGCGTAGGCGGCCAGGTAGCGGATGTCGTCATCGGTGAGGTAGGCAGCCTTGATCCGGCGCGGCACGCCGGACTCGCTCAGCAGCCACCCGACGCCACGGGCGAGCGGGTCGATGCTGGCGGCGGTGTAGCCTTCGCTGGCCCAGCCCTGGCCGAGTACCACGTCAGATGAGCTGTCGGTGGTGCAGCGGAAGGCCCACCGGTAGCCGAACAGGTCCCGCATGGAGGGGTCGATGACCTGGTGGGAGGGACGCTGGGTGGCCAGGATGATGATCACGCCTGCGGCCCGGCCACGGGCGACCAGGTCGCGGGTGAGCATGGCGAACTCTTCCCGCTGGGCCTTGGTGCCGATGGTGGCCGAGAAGTAGGCGTACTCATCGATCGGGATGAGGTAGATGCAGTCGCCGGAGTCGCGGGCGATCTTGCGGCGGCCGGTGGCCAGCATGGTCTTGTACCGGTCGTTCATGGTGGCCTGGAATTGCTTGAACGCCTCGATGGCGTCTTTGATCGAGGGGCCGATGAATTCATCGGCGCAGCCGCGCCACATGCCGAGTTCGACTTGTTTGCCATCAACGAGGATGAGTTTGCAGTCATAGGACAGTGCGCCGTGGGCAACGATCAGGTTGAGGCCGGATGATTTGCCTGCGCCGGGTTCGCCGCCGAGCAGCATGTTGCGTTCGGCCAGGTTCACATAGACGTGTTCGCCGTTTTCGTCAATGCCCAGATGTACCGGGTCGAACATGGAGAATGGGAATGCGCGGGTGATGGTGTCAGCCGTCATGGGTGTTTCCTCCTTTCCGGAAGAGGTGGGGCAGGCCCCGGAAACTGGTTCCGGGGCGCTGCCTGATGGGTGGCTCATCGTCCGAGCGGGTATACGTCGGCGTAGAGCCGGTACAGTGGGCCGTCGCTGTCTTTGCGGATGCGGGTCCGCTTGACCACGGGGAATATGGCGGGCAGCCATTCGGCCATGGCGTAGATTTCGTGTTTGCTGCCGTGCAGGCTCAGTTGCATGTCAGTTCTCCTCACCGGTCAGGGCGGGCTGGGCCGGAACCGGCCGGTGATGCTGGAGCACCTTGGACGGGATGTGCCGGTCGGCGGTCAGCGGGTCGTGGCGGACAATGTCGATCACGACGAGCTGGGACCACTTCTGGTGGCGGGTGACCCGGGCATCGCGGGCATAGCAGGCGGCCCGCAGTTCCCCGATGTGCGCCTCGAAGTCCTCGGCGCAGATACCAGCCCGGCACAGCACC
>DATGGU010000058.1:0-12189 GCA_035308365.1 Streptosporangiaceae bacterium | reverse complement strand
TGCCGCTGGGAGCGCGCTCCGGGTGCGGGATAGTAGTTAGTGTGTGCAGGCCCGGTCGCAGCCGGATGCTGAGTGTGGCTGGAGTGTGAACGATCTGGTACCGATCGAGCGACTAGCCGCAGGTCAGGCCTTCCATCGGAGGGTTCAGACGGCATTCCTTACCGGGCTGGCTGGTGCGTCCGGCTTCAGGGAGCGGCCATGGCGGCTGGTGGCGGGCCGTCGCGGGCGTGTCGACTTGGTTGTGGAGGTGGATGGCGAGCAGATGCTCGTCATTATTGAGATCAAGGGCACGGACTGGGACAAGATCACCGCGGCCCGTGTAGTGAGGAATCTACGCCGGCACCTTCGCCAGCTGCAGGGCTACCTCGATACCGCCATCGAAGACATGGAATCTGGTACCTGGTCCGGCATCGTGGGCTGCCTGCTTTATCCCGCCCGGCCAGCTAGTGCGGAGATCCAGGCGGCGATTGAAGACGCTGCAGGAGAGCAGGCCATCATGGTGACCTGGTATGCGGACGCGGACTGGCGTCAATGACTTCACTCACTCTCAGTCGCGGTATGCCAAGGGCGACTACCGCACGATGGACGCTCTTCAGTTGTTACGCCCACGTTCGACCACCGTCCCGGTCAGCGCCGCCTGACCAGGTGACGGGAGCCAGCCGAGATCAGCCAGTTGCCCTATATCCGTGACGGGGGTTAGGGCGGAGAAGTCGGTTGTCAAGCTGGTGCGCCAGGTCAGGTCGGCGAAGTTGATGATCACGACGCCGCCGTAGACGTCGGCGCTGCCCAGCCCGAGCCCGGTCATTCCCGGGTTGTCTGCCTTGTCTATCCAGGAGGCGCTCATCTGTGCCAGCTCACGGTGCGACAGCCGCGGGATGCGCCCGGTCACGAGGGTCCCTTTGACTTCCACCGCGAAGACCAGTTCACCAGGGACGAGGAAGACCAGGTCGACTCCGTGCCGCCCGGGACCGGTGAAGTGCCACAGAACATGCCATCCCAGCCGGTCAAGCAGGACCTCGGTGACCGACTCGGCGACATGGCCGGTCACCCCGGCCACGGCGCACCGTTCCGCGCGGGTCAGGCTGGCCGGGCCGTGCCGCCAGCCGCGGGCGAACACGGCATCCATGGCGCCGGATCCGAGGCAGTCTTCGACGAGTCCCCGGGCGAGGCGGAAGGGCTTGGCTTGCCGCAGCGCAGCCATCGGCAGCGCCTTGGCCGGTCCGGCGTTGTTCTCGAATCGTCCGGTGAGCAGTTCCTCGCCATCTTGGACTCCTGCCTCGAATCTGACCGGCCGGCCGGTGCTGTCCTGGTAGCAGGGCCGGATGAAGAACAGCGTGCCGGGGACCGCCGCCGCCTTTCGCTCCAGTGCGCGGAATCGTGCTCCCTGCGGGGACAGGCCGCGGTTGAGCGCCGCGTCCATGGGGACCAGGTTGATGTCGTAGCCCCCTCCAGCGGCGCAGGAGATCAGGTGCCCGCGGTCGTCGGCGTGCCGGCCGGGACGGGGATGCCCGCGCATCCGGCCGTGATCACGTCCGCTGCCGTCAGGGCGAGATAGCCCCCACACACCGACCACCCGCGGCGGGTGGCCGCGCGGCGCCTGGCCGCTCAGCGAGCCGGCCAGGTCGAACAGGTAGCTGAACCCGTTTCCCGGATCGACTACCACCAGGTCAGCGGGATCCGCGCCGGACGCCGCCAGGTACTGCGACGCCCAGGCATCGCAGATCCGCTGACCGAAGTCAGCAGGGCTACGACGGTCCTGCCACCACCGCTGGTAGTCCATCCATCCATCTCACCGCACCGGATGCCGTGTGTCTGCGGCCGTGCACGGCCCGTGCCGTGCAACAGCAGGACCACAATTGACGGGAACCAGCCAGGGATGCACGCAGTAACCAACACTGGACCACCCGGCCCACCAGCCGATCAGCGGGCGGACCGAAGCATCTTCGCCGCGCGATCGCAGTTGTTCCTGAGCTCCTATGCCCGCTGTTCACGATCTTGGCCATCAGGTTCCACGGAACCACCCTGAAGGCGGCCTGCGCGAGTCTGGCCGCCGCCAGCGTGCTGTACCTCATGCTGGTGATCTGGGTGGCGGCCCGCAATGCCCAGCCGCGCAGCTACCAGGTCCACCCCGTCGACGATGCCGCCGGCCAGGTCGGGGGCTACCTGGCCACCAACCTGCTGCCGTCCGTGACGGCACCCTCGCCAAACGCCGCGCTGTCCCCGGTGGCTGGCCAGCATGGCCAGCACATCCTGGCCGGGGCGGAAAGCGCTGCACCAGGCCGCGTCCAGGTCCTGGCCGGGGCCGGCATAGCCGGTCCGGCGCCGGATCTCAGCTCGCACCGCGGCCGCGCTGGGGTAGCGCCCGGCGTCGCAGTCCGCGCTGAACCCCGATCGCCACAGCAACGCATCGGCCTCGCCCGGTGCCAGGCCCAGACAAGAACCCAGCATCTTCAGGCGGTGCGGGTGATCGAACGTAAGCAGGACACCGCCCAGGTCGATGAGCAGCACCGGCTGACCATTACCCATCCCTGCTATCTGCCCTGCCTGGCACACAGCATGCGAACCCGGTACCCAGACACCAGCGATGCTGACCATAGACGGTGATCAAGCCACTGCCCGACCCGCACCCGGACCCACCGCTATGGGCAGCGCCTGGAGTCTGCCGGTCGGCGGTCGGCGGTCGGCGTCGCACCGGGCAGGATGATCTGTGCGGCCACGTCCATCTCGTCGCCGTGGCCTGAATCGCTCACTGATATGCCAAGACAGGGCGGACGCCACCAGCGCGGTAAGCATCGCGCCCATACGGTGTATTCGTGATGTCCATTCGGACAGGCGCAGCGGGCGCGCCCGGCCAGTCATCAGCACCCGGACGCACACGAATCCGTGCCGATCAGGGATGGCCGGGCGGGTTACAGTGCGCAGATCGCATGCTGCACCAGGCGCCACTGCTGGTCCCGCTGCGGCCCGGCGAGCGAGAATATCTATAACCGGACACAGGCCGCTTACCCGGACGTGCCGTTGCCGCAACATCGGCCGGGCACCCTTGGGTGGGTGAGCACCAACGACAGCAGCGGCGTGTCGGCCAGGCCCGGGCCGCAGCGGCGGATTGCGCTGGTCGCACATGACGGCCGCAAGCAGGACATGCTCGAATGGGCGGAGTTCAACCGTGACCTGCTGGCCGGCCATCGTCTGTACGCGACCGCAACCACGGGGCGGATGCTCAGCGAACAGGCCGGGCTGGCGGTGACCTGTTTCCACAGCGGCCCCTTCGGCGGGGATCAGCAGATCGGCGCCAAGATCGCGGATGGGGAGATCGACCTGCTCGTCTTCCTCTGGGATCCGCTGGAGCCCCAGCCGCACGACCATGACATCAAGGCACTGCTGCGGGTAGCGGTGCTGTGGAACATCCCGGTTGCCTGCAACCGGGCCACTGCGGATTTCCTTATCTCATCCCCCCTGATGAACTCCTCCGCCGTAGGGCATGGCCCCGCCAGGCAGGGCTGTTGACAAGGGAGGGTGGCAGCCACCGCCCAGCCAGGGCAGCGCAGGCCAAGAAGGCCGGCGGTCCAGGCTCGCAGAGGGTTAGACGGCGATGAGGAAGCTGGCCGGGGCAATCTGGCCGCAGGACGGGACGGCTAGCTGCCCATCTCGCGCTTCAGCCGGGCCAGTTCGTCATCGGCATTCCGTGGGCTGTGACGCGGCAGCGGACTGCTATATCTGGGCTCGCGGATCTCGCCATCAGGCGTTTTCGCCGAAACCTGCGCACGGTAGAACGCCACCTTGACCGCGACGGCGATGGCCGCGATGACGAGCGCGGCGATCGCAGCTTCCATAAGAAACCCGATGACTGAGGAGACAACCAGGAACGTGATCAACACGCCGGCCGCGATGGCGGCCACCTTGAACCAGCGCACCCGCCGCTTCCTTTCTCTCAAGCAACCATAGCTAGATATAGGACGCGGCAGGCAGCCTGGCCGTTGACCGGCCGACACCCATCTTCTGCCCGGCCCGCTGCACAACACGGCAATGTCACCCCGGCCCATTTCGCCAGCATGGCCACCAGCGCCGATTCCCCAAACCCCTCCAACACGACACTGACGTCACCGGCCGCCCACGGGTCAAACAGTTGACACGCCAGAGCCGCGGCTCTGCGCGGATGCACAAGTGTCTGCAAGCATCAACCCAGGATACAAGGCACGGTGACCTGGGCGTATCCCGTCTCAGGACACTGAGGTATACGAACAAACCGAACTAGTTTAGTAGGAATACGATCGATACTAAGAAAATTCATATGACCTGCACCTAGACATATCCCATCCCTGACGCCTCATTATTGGAACCTCAAGAGGATCGGCACGAGGAGGGCAATCATGAGCGGGCCAGTGCAGACAGCTATTCGGTCGAGTCTTCGGCCAGGCGAAGTACTCCCAACTCCTACTGGAACTGCTACGTTTGAAGTATGTCAGCTAGAGCTTGAGGGCCTGTCACTGCTCTTCGGCCGTAGGAAGACTAGAACGTTGCTGACCTGGAGCTGTTTGGAGGGGATCCCCGCTCATCTCCATGGCGAAGACTGGGTGCCGATCGGCGCCAACCGCGACGTAAATAGCAAGTATGGGCTCGATGGATACCTCAAGAGCTGGGTGAAGCGGCAAGCCGCTAACTACGTTGCTGTAGTACTGGAGCGTGCTGGTGTCGTGGAACTCAGCAGGGAACGGCCCGCTCACGTAAGACTCACCAAGTCCTGGCGCTAGGCGGTCGTTGGAATCCTGACACGCATATTTGACGGACCTTAGCCTGGCAGAGCGAGCCAGCCGGTCATCCAGTGAGGTTTTCTCACCGACTTTCATGTGATCGTTTTGAGTTCGAACTGCACCAGGAAGGACAGCCTGGGCGATCTCGCCGGGGCTTGCGGTTACCGTATGGCCATGAAGCAGGCTTCCCGCAGCGGGCAGTGCGGCCCGGCCCAGGTCAAGATCACGGCAGGGACCGAGGACCACCTTCTGGCGATCGTCGGCATCCTCAACTACTCGGCTGCCAACTCGATCGCCCACTTCGACACTCAGCCGGTCAGCGTGGCCGAACGACGCGACTGGTTCGGCCAGTTCTCTGCGACTGGACCCTACCGGCTGCTGGTGGCCCGGGGTGGCGATCAGGTCCTGGGCTACGCCTGCTCCCAGCGCTACCGGGATCACGAGGCTTTCCGGGAGACCGTTGAGGTCAGCATCGCACTTGACGTCAGCAGCCGGGGCCAGGGCGTGGGCACCGCGCTGTACCGCGCGCTTTTTGACAGCCTGGCTCTTGAGCCGTCGGTTCATGTTGCCCTGGCTGGGATAGCCCTGCCTAACGACGCGTCGGTCGCGCTGCACCGGAAGTTTGGCTTCACCGAGGTGGGCACGTTCCGCGAGTACGCGATCAAGAACGGCCAGTACATCAGCTCGGTATGGATGCAGCGCGTTTGTCACCCCGCTCCGCCGCCTCGGCAGCAGCCGGTGCTGTGAGCTGGATAGCCAGGGTTTCCTCAGCGACTTTCACGGGATCATCTTGTGCTCGAACTGGACGAGGACGAAGGCGCCCCGGGCGATGCCGCCGATTTTCCGGGGCTGAGCATGACGCGCTGCAGTGTGCGCCAGCGCTGGGACATCAGCGCGAAGCCCCGTTCACCCAGGCAGCGCAGCAGCGCGTTACGGGTCCGGGTATTAAGATCAAGTTCCCCGCCTGCAGCTGGCCTCTTTACCGGGACATGGACGCCGTAGCCTGCGCCTTCGTACCCGGAGCCGGCCAGTGCCGGCAGGTCCTTCAGGAAGGGCCGCAAGATGGCGGGGACGTGCTCACGGGCGGCGGTGATGTCATGAACGCCGCCGAGCAGGACCGGCGAGACCCACAGCGGGATGCCGGACGGGGTGAACAGGGCCTGGATGTTCCCGCCGAAACCATGCGCCTTGCCGGAGTACCACCGGTCGATCCCCCCTGCCCTTCCGGCTGATGGTCTTTTCTTTCAGCCGGTCGGCGACGACGACCTTGCCGTCCAGGATCAGGTAGGGCAGCCCCTGCTCCCGGGCCCGCTCCAGGGCCTCGCGCAGGGCGGGCGCGCGGGCCTCCAGCACCGTGATGGCCTCATCCAGGTACCGGCAGGCGGTGGCCTGGGAGATCCCGAACCCTTTGCCGGGCCGGGCCACGTCGGGCCGGTCCCGGAACCAGGCCAGGGCGAAGACTGCCTGCCGCCGGGTACTCAGCGCGCGGGTGCCGCGGCGGGTGCCGATCTCGCGGCGGTGCGCGGCCAGCAGCCTGGCGACGAGCAAGACCAGCTGAACGGGAACGTCAAGCATGACACGATAAGACAGCACGCGGAGCCTTCCCCGGTAAGTAGTGGATCTTCAGCGAGACCTCTTCTACCGGGGGCTCCGCGTCGGCCCGCGGAACTGGCTTATGTCTGCGTGTCTGCCTGGCCGTCCCTGTCACGTCGCGGATGACCGGATCAACCTTGGTGAGAAAACCTCAGTATCACAGATAGTCGGCGATTCAACGCCACGTCGGACTCGAACTACTGTCACAGTTCGTAACTGGCATCCTTCCACGCCCAGGATGCGTTATCCGCCCAATCTGCGCGGCAATCTACGTTGGATGGGCGGCTGAGCCGGACGTCCGTGAACGGATGTTATGCAGCAGTGCGTCAACGCATCAGACGCGATCTTTCCACCGTCTCATCCTCGCATCTGGGCCAAACCGCGCCAGCATATTGGACTAAGCTTAGTCTGGTCATATAATGGTGGCATGACCGTGAGCGTCAACATCCACGAGGCCAAGACCCACCTGTCGCGGCTGCTGGAACAGGTTGCGGCTGGTGAGCGGGTCGTGATCTCCAAAGCCGGCACGCCGATCGCAGATCTGGTGCCACACCACGCGGCAACGGTGACATTCGGCGGCCTCAAGGGCGAGATCTCCTACAACGACCAAGCGTTCGACATCGACCCGGACATCCAGCAGATGTTCTACGGCCCCGGCCACAGCCAGCCCGGCGAGCACAGCGGCGATGCTGCTTCTTGACAGCCAGGCGCTGCTCTGGCTGCTCGATGACAACCCGCGCCTCGGGCCGCGGGCACGGCAGGCGATCACCTCCGCGCAAGGCGTGCACGTTTCCGCGGCCACCGTGTGGGAGCTGACCATCAAGACCATGCTCGGCAAACTCTCCGTCCCAGCCGGCCTGCCCGCCAGGCTCACCACGCAGGGCCTGGAACTGCTCAGCATCACCGCCGGGCACGCCGAGGCGATCCGCGACTTCCCGGAGCTGACCCGGCACGACCCGTTCGACCGCCTTCTGGTGGCCCAGGCCTCGCACGCGGGACTCCGCCTGCTTACCGCTGACCAGGTCCTGCTGAACCTGGGTCGCGACTTCATTCTCGACGCCACCAGGTAAAGCACGCATTCCCGCCGATATGCGCGGATATCTAGCTGGTCGTGCTGGCTGGATAGGGCGCTCAGATCAGGTTGCTCTGGAATTCGCCCAATCGGCCGAGACCAGCGTGTCGCGGTATGGCATGCTCCTGCTGCGCTGGGCTTGGCGGTCCTCGGCGCTGACTGGTGACTGCACCCACGGGGCACGCAGCCCTGGGGTCTTGGTCCCCGCTACTTCCGGCATGACCGCGGTGCGCGCGGTGGCGTTCAGCCCGGACGGCGGCACCCGGGTCGCCACCGCCAGCGATGACGGATCGGCGCGGGTATTCGAGGCGACCGCCAGGTCCGAGTTGGCCCGGCTCGGCCACGACGGCCCGGTTAGTGCGGTGGCGTTCAGCCCGGACGGCACCAGGGTCGCCACCGCCAGCACCAGCCCCTACGACAAGTCGGCGCGGGTGTTCGAGACGGTCACCGGAACCGAGCTGGCCCTGATCAGTGGTGGCTTTTGGGGGCACGCCATAGCGTTCAGCCCGGATGGGACCCTGGTCGCTGGTCCCCGCCACCTGAGCGTGCCGTGGCACCCTGACGGGCGCCCGCGAGAAGGTGGCAGCTCAGGGCTCCTGCGCCCCCGCAGGTTCTGGAAGCCCCGCGGTGAGGATCTCGGTGACGTAAGCGTCGATGACGGGCTGGCCGGTGGCGGCGGCTACCGAGACCCGGTGGTGGCCGTCGCTGACGAAGTGCTGGCCGCCGACGCGGTAGACCTCGATCGGGGGGATCGGCTCGCCGTGCCGCTGGGCCAGCGCGAGCCGCTCCCAGCGGGGGCGGACCCGGTTGGTGGTGGGGCGGAAGCGGCGGTCGAAGTCGCGCCGTGAGTCCACGGTGCCGACGATGGTGTCCAACGGTATCGTCTGCAGGCCCAGCCGCCGCTCGGCCCGGCTGGCGGCCGTGCCGATCACCTCGTCGAGGGGGACTAGGCGGTTGTTGCGGGCATCCTGGTGGCGCAGCCGGTGCGCCAGGGTGGCCAGGACCTGGTGCCGCCTGGCCCGGGCGAAGTCGTTTTCGGCGTCTGCCTGCGGGAATCCGGTGTCCAGCATGGGAGCCTCCTTCGAAGTCGTGTGGTTGGCTGAGCGCCCTGAGCGCGGCGCTGACGGTTGCTGGGCGGGTTGCCGCCGGTCATTGGCTTGCCGCCGTGTCCGGTGCGGCGGTCGTGGCGGTCTTGGCCAGGGAGAACAGGCACAGGGCGGCGAGCAGCAGCGAGAACGCCAGGACGGCGGGGAAGGTGCCGGTGAGCCCGGACAGCACTCCGGCGCCGACCACGGGGATGATCAGGCCGGCGTAGCAGGCCACGAAGAAGGCGGATATGGCTTGGCTGCGCCGTTCGGGCGGGGCCAGGCGGTTGGCGGTGGCCAGGCTGCCCAGGAAGATGGCGCCCACGGCCATCGCGCCGGTGAGGGTCCCGGCCAGGAACAAGGCCATCGCGGCTTGGGCCAGGGCGGCGACGATCAGGGCCAGCGCGGCCAGGAACAGGCTCAGGCCAGCCAGGACTGCCCGGCGGCTGCTGATCCGGGACAGTGCGATCTGGGTGATGGTCCCCGCTGCGAACATGCCGAATACGACGGTGCCCTGGAGGGCGTGGTTGCCCTGGTGCAGCACGCCTGCGATGAAGCCGGGCACCAGGGAGCTGAACAGTCCCAGCAGGGCGAAGGCGGCGAAGGCGGCCACCGCTGCGGCGATGAACTGGCCCCGGCCCCGCTCGGGGATGCCCCAGCCGGCGAAGCGCAGGGCGGGCCGGTGGCGCGGGCTGACCGTTTCGGGAATGAACCGCAGACACAGCCCGGCGGCGGCGAGGACTACCAGGTAGACCTCGAACACCAGGGTGGTGGGATGGGGCGCGTACTGGGCGAAGACCCCGGCGATCAGCGGGCCCAGGCCCAGGCCGCCCATGTTCGCCGCCGTGGCCACCAGCGACGCCCGGCCCCGGCCGGCCGGGCCGGGGACCAGTTCGGTCAGCGTGGCCGTTGCCGTGCCGGTCATCAGCCCGGCCGACAGCCCGGACAGGACGCGGGCGGCCAGGAGCACTCCCGTGCCGGGGGCGAGGATGAACGCGACGGTGCTCAGCGCGCTGAGGGCGAGGGCCACGGCCAGCACCGGCTTGCGCCCGGCCTGGTCTGAGGACCGTCCGCCCAGTAGCAGGGTGACCAGGACCGCGGCGGCGTAGACGGCGAAGATGACCGTCACCATGGCCGCGGAGAAATGCCACTGGGCCTGGTAGATGGAATACAGCGGGGTTGGCAGGGTGGTGCCGAGCATGGCGGCGGCGAACACGGACGCCAGCGGCCAGAACGCGGCCCGGCGCCGGGCGTCCGGCCTGCTGGGCTCGGCGGCCGGTCCTTCCCCGAATGGGGCAGCCGCGTCTGCGCCGGGTAGCTGGCTAGCAGCATGCGGGGCCGCCGTGGTCATCGGTCGGTCATGGCGGGGACCGGTGATGGTGGTACTCATGGGAAGCTCCAGTTCCTCTTCGTCTGCCGGATGGCAGCAAGCCTCACCCTTGGTGGGGTGAGCGGGCGTCACACGGCCGGGTGATTTGGGCCTGGAGGACGTAACGTAGGGACGGGCCTGTGGAGGAGGGCGCCGTGGGGCCTGCCAGCCGCTCCGGGGCCGTCGGCCCTCAGGCTGTTGCTGAGGTCCGGGACGGATTGATCTACCGGCCCGGGCTTTTCGAGCTGCTCGCCAGCGCGGGGCGGGTGACCGAGGTGTCAGCGCCGGCCGGGAGCGGGAAGACGGTCCTGCTGCGTTCGTGGCTCGGTAAGGCAGGCCTGGCCGGGCGCGCCGCGTGGGTGGCGGTGCAAGGCGAGGACCGGGACTGGCAGCGGTTCTGGCTGGCGGTGCTGGCCGCGCTGCGAGCCACCACCGCCGGGTCGGCGCTGGTGCGGCCGCTGACGGCGGCGCCCGAGCTGGACGGCTGGGCGGTGGTCGAGCGGCTGCTGGAAGACATCAGCGGGCTTGCGGACCGGGTCTGGCTGGTGATCACGACGTGCACGAGCTGCGCCCGGGCGAGGCGCTGCGCCAGCTGGAGCTGCTGGTGATGCGCGCTCCTGCCAGGCTGCGGTTCGTCCTCGCCACCCGCCATGATCTGCGGCTTGGCCTGCACCGGTTGCGGCTGGAGGGCGAGCTGACCGAGATCCGCGCGGCCGACCTGCGTTTCACCCGCGATGAGGCGTCCGCCTTGTTCCGGGCGGCCGGGGTAGAGCTGTCCGGCTCAGCGCTGGCACGGTTGTATGACCGGACCGAGGGCTGGGCGGCCGGGCTGCGGCTGGCGGCCCTGTCGCTGGCCGGGCACCCGGACCCCGACCAGTTCGCGGCCGAGTTCTCCGGCAGCGAGCGCACGGTGGCCGGGTACCTGCTGGCCGAGGTGCTCGACCGCCAGCCCGATCCGGTCCGGCGGCTGCTGTTGCGGACCTCGGTGCTGGACCGGGTGAACGGCGAACTGGCCGACCTGCTGACCGGCGGCTCGGGCGGGGAACGGGTCTTGCAGCAGCTGGAGCAGGCCGGCGCGTTCGTGACCGCGCTGGATGCGCGGCGGTCCTGGTTCCGCTACCACCAGCTGTTCGCCGACCTGCTGCAACTGGAACTGCGGGGGAGCCACCCGGCCAGATTGCCAGCGCTGCATAACGCCGCCGCCGGGTGGTACGCCGGGCACGGGTATCCGATCGAGGCGGTCCGCCAGGCGCAGGCCGCGCAGGACTGGGCCCTGGCCGCGCGCGTACTGTCAGACCAGTGGATCGGCCTGGGCCTGACCGGCCTGGGCAGCACCGCGCACGAACTGCTCGGCCGGTTCCCGGACGCCGTGATCGCCGGTGATGCCGAGCTGGCGGCGCGGGTGGCCACCGACCGGCTGGCCCGGGGGCCCGTGCCAGAGGCCGAACGGTACCTGGCCCTGGCCGCCCGGGCCCTGGACTCGGTTCCCCCGGACCGCCGCGCCCGCGCCCAGGTGGTCCTGGCCGTGGCGCGCATGCGCCTGGCCCGCCAGCGCGGTGACCTGCCGGCCGTGGCGCAGGAGGCGCACCGGCTGCTGGCCCCCGCGATGACCGCCGGGCCCGCGGAGGCCGAGCCCGCGCTGGGCGGGGACCTGCGGGCGCTGGCGCTGATCAACCTCGGGGCCGCCGAGGTGTGGTCCGGTCGCTTCGAGGACGCGGACCGGCACCTGGCCGACGGCATCGACCTGGCCCGCAAGATCGGCCGGCCCTACCTGGAGGCCGCCGGCCTGGCCAACCAGGCGCAGCTGATGAGCTGGCGGTCCTTCCCGGCCGGGGCGCAGCGCAGCCAGCAGGCGATCGAGCTGGCCACGCGGCACGGCTGGGCCGATGAGCCGGTCGCCGGCGTAGCCTACCTGGCCCTGGGCGTGGCGATGGTCACCCAGGGCCGGACCGAGGAGGCGGAGCAGGCCCTCAGCCAGGCCGAACGCACCCTCCGGACCGAAGCCGATCCGGCCGCGGGGATGCGCCTGGTCTACGGCCGCGGCATGCTCGAGTTCATCAGCGGCCGTCACGCCGCCGCCCTGCGCGCCTTCCAGGCGGCCGAACGCCTGGCTGAATCGGTCGTCTCCCCGCACACGCTGGCCCCGCGGCTGCGCTCGCACCTGCTGCAGACGCTGGTGCGCACCGGCGAAACCAGGCAAGCCGAGCAGGCCCTGGCGGGCCTGGACAAAACCGAACGGGACCGGGGCGAGCTACGCATCGCCGAGGCCTCGCTGCGCCTCGCCCAGGACGACCCCCAGGCGGCGACCGCCGTCCTCGC
>DATGGU010000057.1:0-3200 GCA_035308365.1 Streptosporangiaceae bacterium | reverse complement strand
GACGTCGCCGTCATCGGCTTCGACGACCTCCCCCTCTCCCAGCACACCCACCCCACCCTGTCCACCATCCGCCAGCCCGCCGACACCATCGGCACCCACATGGTCCACGAACTCCTCGCCCAGCTCACCACCAAAAACCGCCCCCCCAACCACGTCATCCTCCCCACCCAGCTCATCCTCCGCCAATCCACCTGAGCTCTTTCATTTCATGCGCTTTGGCCCTGGCGCTGCGACCGGCCATGATTGCCGAGCCTGCCCGCAGCGCCGCTGCGGGAACTCCACGCACTGCCATTTCCGGCGTAATCATGAGCCGAAAGCTTTTCGACAAGGAGGCCGGAATGGCCGGGCAAGCATTGGGAAATGGACACCGGATCGCGGCGGCGGTCCTGCTGGCCGCTGCCACCGTCGCCGGCGGGGTGGCCGGGACAGCGCCGTCAGCCCGGGCGCAGACGGCGGCGTCGGTGACGGTCGATGCCACGGGCGGAATCGGCACGGTGCCCGCCCATGCCATCGGCCTCAACACCGCCGTCTACGACGGGGACATGAACGACACCGCCATCCCGCCGCTGCTCAAGGCCGCGGGCGTCGGCGCGCTGCGCTATCCGGGCGGGTCCTACTCCGACATCTACAACTGGCAGAACCAGACGGCGGCCGGTGGCGGCTACGTCGCGCCGAACACCGGCTTCAGCAACTTCATGAGCACCGCGAACTCGGCCGGCGCGGCGCCGGTCATCACGGTGAACTATGGCACCGGCACGCCGTCGCTGGCCTCGGCGTGGGCCTCGGCCGCGGCCAGCGACAACGTCCAGTACTGGGAGGTCGGCAACGAGGTCTACGGAAACGGGACCTACGGCGCCAACTGGGAGGCGGACGCGCACTGCGACACCTCGCTGAACGGCTCGCCGGTCACCATCGGCAGTGAGCCGTCGCAGACCTACAACTGCGGCCCCACCCAGTACGCGGCCAACTTCCTGCAGTTCCAGTCCGCGATCCACGCGGTCAGCTCCAGCGCCAGGGTGTGCGCCGTGCTCACCACGCCGGGCTTCTGGCCGGACGGCGTGACCAATTCCGAATACCCGCAGCCGTGGAACCAGACCGTGCTCACCGCGCTCGGCAGCAACACCCAGTGCGTGATCGTGCACTACTACCCCGGCGGTTCCGCCACGGCGGGGATGCTCACCGACCCCAGCGACATCGCCGGTATCGTCGCCACGCTGCGCTCGCAGATCGGCCAGTACGCCGGTATCAGCAACCCGTCCAGCGTGCCCATCATCGTCACCGAGACGAACTCGAGCATCGACATGGACACCCAGCCCGCCGCGCTGTTCGCCGCGGACATGTACATGACCTGGCTGGAGAACGGCGCCGCCAGCGTCGACTGGTGGAACGAGCACAACGGCATCGGCACCGTCTCCACCGTGGACGGTGAGACCGACTACGGTGACCAGGGCATCTTCTCCAACGGGTCCAGCGGCAGCGGGTCCACCGAGCCGGCCACCGATACCCCGTTCGCGCCCTACTACGGCCTCGAAATGCTGTCCAAGCTGGCCGCACCGGGCGGCACCATGGTCACCTCCAGTTCCAGCCAGCCGCTGCTGAAGGTACACGCGGTCCGCGACGCCAGCGGCAACCTCAACGTGCTGATCGGCAACGAGGACCCGTCCAGCTCCTATACGGTCAGCCTGAACCTCAGCGGGTTCACCCCGTCCGGCACCCCCACGGTCTACACGCTGGCGAACAACGCGACCTCGATCACCAGCGCCTCGGGCAGCTCGTCCAGCGTGACCGTGGGCCCGTACTCACTGACCGTCGTGCACATCCCCGGCAGCGGCGGCGGCGTGACCGCCCCCGGGGCGCCCGGCCAGCCCACCGTGTCCGGCCTGTCGTCCAGCACATCGGGCCCCAACTCGGGAACCGGGACCCTAAGCTGGCCCGCCGCCACGGCCGGGACCTACCCCGTCGCGGACTACGACCTTTACCAGGTGACGTCGTCCGGATCCACGCTGGCGGCCACCACCACCGGCACCAGCGTGAACCTCACCGGCCTGACCATCGGCGCCTCCTACACCTACAACGTGGTCGCGGTGGACACCCACGGCAACACCTCGCTGCCCTCGCCGCCGGTCACGTTCACCGTGCCGCCGCCCACCAATGCGAGCTGCGCCGTGCACTATGCGCTGACCGGTAGCTGGCCGAGCGGCTTCCAGGCCAGCGTCACGATCACCAACAACGGCCCGGCGGCCGTGAACGGCTGGAAGCTGACCTGGACGTGGCCGAACTCCGGCGAGGTCATCACGCAGATGTGGAACGCGTCCTACACGCAGAACGGGACCAGCGCATCGGCCACCAACGCCAGCTATGACGCCACCATCGGGGCCAATGGCGGCTCGGTGAACTTCGGTTTCCTCGGCAGCGACACCGGCCAGATCCCGGCCCCGGCCGCCTTCTACCTCAACGGAAACGTCTGCGGCAACAACTGAGCCACCGCCGTCGATCGCGGCCAGAAAAGTGTCCGCCCCGGGCCGTAAACTAAATTCTCAGATCAAATTCTCTTGTTACGGTTCGGGGCGGACACCAGCATCAGGCGGACTTCGCGGACTTGGATGGAGCCCGCTGGATGGCTAGCTCGTGCAGGCGCTGCCGTTGACGGTGAAGGCCGTGGGCGGGGCGTCGCTGGTGGTCCAGGTGCCCTGGAAGCCGAGCGAGGTTGAGCCGCCGGCGGCGATGGTGGCGTTGTAGCTGACGTTGGTGATCGAGACGTTCGCGCCGTTCTGGCTGGCCGAGCCGTTCCAGGCGTTGGTGATCTTCTCATCGCCCGGGAAGGTGAACTTCAGGGTCCAGCCGTTGACCGGCGTGGTGCCGGTGTTGGTGATCGTGATGTTCGCGGTGAACCCGCCGGCCCAGTCCTCCGGGGTGTAGGTGACCTGGCAGCCGCCGCCCCCGGTGGTGGTGACCGTCCAGGTGAAGGAGGCGGACCCGGTGGCGCCGGTGGGGTCGGTGGCGGTCACGGTCACGTTGTAGCTGCTGGCCGTGCTGGGTGTGCCGGAGATCAGGCCGGTGGCGGAGTTGACCGACAGGCCCGCGGGCAGGCCGGTGGCGGCGTAGGTCAGGGTCTGGCCGGGGGCGGAGTCGGTCGCGTGGATCTGCAGCGACGCGGCGGTCCCCACGGTGGACGTCTGGTTGCCGGGGCCGGCCACCGT
>DATGGU010000056.1:0-31104 GCA_035308365.1 Streptosporangiaceae bacterium | reverse complement strand
GGCCGCCCCGGCCATGATCGCGTTGAACAGCGCCGCGTCGTCGCCGAACGAGGTGAGCATCAGGCAGGCGACCTCCGGCATTGACGAACGGATGTCCCGGCAGACGCTCACGCCGTCGCCGTCGGGCAGCCGGACGTCGAGAATGGCCACATCGGGGCGCAGCGCCGGGATCCTGGCCAGCGCCGACGCGGCGGTCCCGGCCTCCCCCACCACCTTGATGTCTGGCTCGGCCTCCAGCAGATCCCTGACCCCGCGCCGGACGATCTCGTGGTCATCGAGCAGGAACACCCCGATGGGGCGGCGCTCACCCGTCGTCTCGTTCATCGGCGTGCACGCTCCCGGTTCTCGTCAACGGGCCACATGGTGGGCTCGCTATATGGCATCACGATATGGACCATTCGCATGCCGCTGATAGGGACTTTGGTCCCGCCGCTGACTTCATAGGTCCTCGCACGTCAGGACCACGGACTCTGCGCGCCATTACCAGCCCGGCGCCATGCTGACCGCGACAGAAGTGCTACAGCCGGCCGAAATCCCGGCATCAGGTAAGGAGATGTACCAATGCGCAGAAGGACGTTTGACGCGGTGGCGACCATCGCGGGCCTGGCGCTCGCGGTCGTCCTGGCGGTCGGCGGCGGCCTGCTGATATGGGGGCACACGGTCGTGAGCACCGATGTGCACAACCAGCTGGCCGCCCAGAAGATTGTTTTCCCGCCGGCAAACAGCCCGGAGATCAAAGCCCCGGAATTCGCCGCCATGCATCAGTACGCCGGCCAGATGATGACCAACGGCGCCCAGGCCGAGGTTTACGCGGACCATTTCATCGCCAACCATCTCAAGGAGATCGGCGGCGGCAAGACCTACGCGCAACTGTCCGCCGAATCGCTTGCCCAGCCGAACAACACGGCGCTGGCGCAGCAGGTGCAGACCGTGTTCCGCGGTGAGACGCTCCGTGGCCTGCTGCTGAACGCCTACGGATGGTGGCAGATGGGGCAGATCATGCTGATCTCCGCCATCGTGGCCTTCTGCGCCGCAGGCTTGTTCCTGATCCTGTCCGGACTGGGGTTCTGGCACCTGCGCCGGGCCGCCCCGGAGGCCGAGGTGCTGCCGAAGCTGGCCACCCGGGTCCACACGAACGCTGTCTGACCGGGCGAATAGCTCGCGTACCCGCGCCGCCCGCCCGCCCTGCCGGGCGGGCGGCGCAACCAGAACCGTATCGAGGAGGAGCCATGAATAAGGCAGTCCTGCTGGCTGTGGACGTCGCACGGCGGGAGATTTCCCGGAATATGGATGCGGCGGTGCAGGAAACCAAGGCGATATGCCAGGGCACGGGTGACCGCGTTGTCGTACTGCATGTGCATGAGTTCGCTTACGGACGCTTCGGCCGACTGCAAGTGGACTGTGCCGAGGGCGAAGGAGAGAAAGTCGTCGACCAGATCGTGGCCGATCTGCGGGCAGCAGGTGTAACGGCCGAGGGACGGATCAGGGCCGCCGATTTCGGGCACGTCGCGCGGGCGATTCTGACTGCCGCCAATGAGTGTGACGCACGGATGGTGGTGCTCGGCTCCAGCAGCCGCACGGACCTGCCGCATCTTCCCTTCGGAAGTGTCTCCACCCGGTTGTTGCATATGTCCCGGCGGCCGGTGCTCATCGTTCCCTGGAAGAGGGCAGCCGTATATGCGACGAACGAGGAGCTGGCGGCCGAAGTCGCTGGCTAGAACGGCAACGAAAAACCCGGGCCGACTGCGATGCCGGCCCGGGATTTTCTTTCCCGGCGCTCTCTGAGCGCAACGATCACTGACTTGGTGGTCACCGCGGTCACCACGCCTCTTCGTCCTGGCCGAGCTTGCCGCCGACGAGGGCGGCCAGATCGGCGAGCCGGCAGGTGTAACCCCACTCGTTGTCGTACCAGCCGAAGACCTTGACCAGGTTGGCGTCCGCCTGGGTCAGGCTGGCGTCGAAGACGCAGGAGGCGGGGTCGCCGATGATGTCGCGCGACACGATCGGGTCGGTGCTGTAGCGCAGCACGCCGGCCAGGCTGCCGTTGGCCGCCTCCTTGAAGGCATTGTTGACCTCGTCGGCGGTCGGCTGGAAGCCGAGCGCGACGGTCAGGTCGGTCAGCGAGCCATCGGCCACCGGGACGCGGACGGCGATCCCGTCCAGCTTGCCGGCCAGTCCGGGAAGGACCAGGCCGACGGCGCGAGCGGCCCCGGTGCTGGCCGGGACGATGTTGCCGGCGGCGCTGCGGGCCCGGCGCAGATCCTTGTGCGGCCCGTCCAGCAGCATCTGGTCGCCGGTGTAGGCGTGGATCGTGGTCATGAAGCCGCGGTAGATGCCACCGAACGCATCGTCCAGCACCTTGACCATGGGGACGACACAGTTGCTGGTGCACGAGGCGGCCGAGATCACGTCGTGCAGCCTGGTGTCGTACTGGCCGTCGTTGACGCCCATCACGACGGTGAGATCGGCACCCTTGCCGGGCGCGGAGATCAGTACCTTCTTGGCCCCGCCCTTGAGGTGAGCGGCGGCGTCCTCGCGGGCGCGGAACTTCCCGGTCGACTCGATGACGACGCTGACACCCAGCGCCTCCCAGTCGATCGTGGCCGGATCGTGGCTGGACAGCACCTTGATCTGCGTGCCGTCCACGGTCAGCGAGTCGGCACCGTGCTCCACCGGGTGGCCGAACCGGCCGTAGGTGGAGTCGAACCGCAGCAGGTGGGCCAGGGTCCAGGGGTCGGTCAGGTCATTCACCGCCACGACCTCAAGATCGCTGCGCTCCATGGTGCAGCGTACGAAGGCGCGGCCGATCCGGCCGAAGCCGTTGATCCCTACTCGGGTAGTCATTGCGGTCTCCTCTCGGCCGGGGTCGCCGCTCTTTTTCGCGGACCGGCCTGGCGTCTGTGCGATTCACCTTCAGCTTCTGCGCCGCCGCAGCTCAGCGGCAGACGGCGTTTGTCCCATCCGGCAGGGCCGTTGGTCCCTTCGGGACAAGGCCACCGGGCAGGAGACCAGCGAGCCGGTCCGCAAGATCGCCTGCGCTGTCCCGGAGAAGATAGGGCGGACATCATGGCGCTGACCGGCCGGTATCGCGGTCCGTCACCCGAGGTCACGCAGTACGGCCGCGACCAGTTCCGGAAGGGCCGAGGCGACGGGGGGTCGAGATCGTCTACGCAATCGAGGAAGCGCTGCGGATCATCGAGGGCTACCAGTGCCCGGACCGCCCCGCGGTCGACGTGCCGACGACGAGGCTCTCACCACGCTGTGCGAGCGGGCGATCCGCAACCACGACCCATGCATCTCCTGTTCGGCGCTTTTCCTCACCCTGACCCGCACGGTGGCGGATCAGCGGGTTCGGCCGCATCGGCCTGACAGGTGATGGCGTCGGCGATGCGGTCGGTGAAGCCGCGGATCGTCGCCGTGGCGATCCGGTTCATGATCACCGCATCGAGCCTGGCGCCCAGCGCGCCGAGCGGCGGCCGGTAGGCTCCCTCCAGCCGCAGCACGCTCGCCTGGCCGCCGTCCGCGGTCAGGACGATGTTGGCGTCGAGCGCCGGGAACAGTCCGCCGCCGGGACCGACCGCATTCCACCGCATGCCGAGGACCGACGAATCCGCACGAGTCACCGGATCCAGGAAGGACACGGAGACCAGCCGGGACACACCCGGCGTGGTGCCCAGCGGGCCGACCCGCATCAGGCTGGCGATCGTCTCGCCATAGGCGTCCCTGGACGCGCCGGTCAGCGAGCAGCCACGGGCCAGCTTCTGCAGGCAGGCCAGGGCCACCGGAAAGCCGACATCCAGGCGCACCTCACGGGTGACGAACATGCGGGTAGTCAACCGGACCAGACGTTATCGTCACATGGGTCTAAAGTCCTTAACTGTCACGACCTACGTCACGAGAGGCGTCGCGGAGAAGTCCGTTAGGCCTTCGCCGCCGGGACCAACGCCCCTACCGCTGTCAGGACGGCTGCTGATCCTGGGAATATGACGGTCGAAGACACAGCCCGCGACGACGGGCCCGGCGGGCCGGCCGAGCCATCCCGGCGACTCCTTGACGAGCTGCTGGTGGCGGCCATGGCGGCGCCGTCGATGCACAACACCCAGCCCTGGCGGTTCCGGCTGCGGGAGGCTGCGGACACGATCGAGCTGTACGCCGATCCTGACCGGATGCTGCCCATCGGCGATCCGCACGGTCGCGCCGCCTACCTTGGCTGTGGCGCTGCCCTGCTCAACCTGCGCCTGGCGGTGGTGGTGGCCGGCCTGCGGCCGGACGTCCGGCTGCTGCCCGATCCTGGCCAGCCGTTGCTGCTGGCCCGGATGGTGCTGACCGAGCCGGACGACGCGACGGAATGGGAGCGTGAGCTGCACGCGGCCATCCCCCGGCGGCAGACCAACCGGGAGCCGTTCAGCAACCGGGCGGTGCCGCCGGGCATCCGGCTGGAACTGGCCGAGGCGGCCGCCATGGAAGGGGCGATCCTGCGCTTCCCGCACCGCCGCGAGACCGAGCGGCTGCTGAGCCTGGCTGCCGACGCCGAACGCGGCCTGCTCGCCGATCCTGGTTACCGCGCGGAGCTGGCCCGCTGGGCAGGCGGGCAGCGGGACCGCGACGGCATCCCGGCCAGCGCGTTCGGGTCCCGGTCGCTGGAGGGCGGAACTCCGGTCCGCGACTTCCGGCCGCATCCCCCGGCCGAAGCGGCCAGGTACGCCTGGTTCGAGGAACATCCGCAGCTCGCCGTGCTCTCGGTCCGTTTCGGCGGCGCTCGCGACTGGCTGGCCACGGGGCAGGCGCTGCAGCGGGTTTGGCTGACCGCCACCTGCCGGGGAATCTCCGTCTGCCCGCTGACTCAGGCGCTGGAAACCGCCGACGCATGGCTGGTCCGCGAGCATGGGCCCGGGTCCGGCCAGCCGCAGATGATCCTGCGGATCGGCTACGGGCTGCCCATCCCACCGGGAGCACCGAGGCGCCCTGTCGCCGAGGTCATCGACCAGCCGTAGCCGGGCCATGCGGCGTCTGCGGCGGCCGCGCACCGTCAGTGGCGAAGCGCATGGCAGTTCCTTTCAATGAAGCGCATGGCAGTTCCTTTCAATTGAGCTGGAAGCCCAGGTCCCGGGCGGCAGCAAGACCAGCGTGTTACCGGCCGGCCGTTGCTCACTCCGGGCCGATGCCGGTCACCGATTGGCCGGGAGGAACGATGCCGGTCATCGAGCCGCGCCAGGGAGTGTGGTAGTTGGCCACGCCGCCGTCGGACTTGAGGATCACATACCCGCCGGTGGCGGGCTCGTCTGCCAGGCCGGCCGCGGTCACCCCGGCCGGCAGCGTGCCGGCCGCCGAGCCGTACCAGGGGGTGCCGAAGTTGTGCACGCCACCGTTGGAGGTCAGGATCAGGTAACCACCACGGGGGCTGGCGGTGATCCCGGTGAGGGTCTGGCCCGGCGGGATCTTCCCGGCCATTGAGCCGTCCCACGGGGCGTTGAAGGCCACCAGCCGGCCCGACGACATCAGGATCCAGTAGCCACCGGTGGCTGGGTCGGTGGCCAGCCCGATCGCCGTCACTCCTGGCCCGAGTGTGCCGGCCGCCGAGCCGTACCAGGGGGCGCCGAAGTTGTGCACGCCCCCGTTGGAGGTCAGGATCAGGTAACCACCACGGCTGGGTGCGATGGCGGTGACGGTCTGGCCGGGCGGGATGACGCCGGTCATCGAGCCGTCCCAGGGGGCGTTGTAGTTCGCCACGCCGCCGTCGGACTTGAGGATCCAGTAGCCACCGGTGACCGTGTCGGCTGCCAGCGCGACCGCGGTCACCCCGGTGGGCAGCGTGCCGGCCGCCGAGCCGTACCAGGGGGCGCCGAAGTTGTGCACGCCACCGTTGGAGGTCAGAAGCTGGTAGCCGGTGCCGGTGTTGCCCACCAGGTTCACGAAGGTGTAGCCGTGGCCGCGGAAGTAGCTGATGATCGTCGGCAGCGCTTCCACCGTGGCCGGGTCACCGGATGGCGCGTTGTGCATGAGGATCACCGGGTGCTGCTGTGTGCCACCTTCCGACTCGGCCAGGGAGATGATCCGGTTGACCCAGTACTGCGACGCTGAGCCCGCGGCCTTCCAGTCCTCGGTGTCCACCGACCACAGCCAGGTCTTCATCCGGCGCTGCTGGGCCAGGCTGAGCGTGCTGGAATTGTAGGAACCGTAGGGTGGGCGGAACGCGCACGGCCCGGAGCCGATCAGGCTCTGCTGCTCAGCGGTGGCCTCGTCCATCTCGGTGGCCTGCTGCGAAGCCGGCAGCGTGGTCATGTCCGGGTGGTCCCAGGTGTGGTTGCCGATCATGTACCCCCAGTCGTTCTCGGCCCGTACCAGCGAAGGCTGGGCGGCCGCGTTCTGGCCGATGTTGAAGAAGGTCGCCGTCACACCCTCGGACTGCAGCACCGGCATCAGGCCCGGGGTCGTGCCCGCGCCCGGCCCGTCGTCGAAGGTCAGCGCTACGGTCTTGCCGGTGCCGGGGGCGTAGTAGTTCGGCCCATATGGCGCGCTCTGGCAGCCGGACGAAACGATCAGCGGCGGGACACGTGGCGGGGTGGCAACCCGGCCATCCGGCATCCGGGCCGGTGGCCCGGCCGGCCCCTCGCCGTGCCGGGACGCCACCGGAGGACGTACGGAGGCGGCGGCCGGGCCCGCGGCCACCGTGGCCGCCGCCGCCGCCATCGCGAACATGGCCGCGGCGGAAAGCATGCGAAGCCGGTATGTGGACATGGAGGTCTCCCCTCGTGCTCCCATGTTCAGGACACCACCCCGGCTCGTTCGCGAGTAGGGCCAAAGGTCCAGCACCCACCGGGCCTCCGGCTCACAGCGTCATCTCGCGGTGACGAGCCGGGCAGTGTCGCGGGCGATCATGAGTTCCTCGTCGGTGGGCACAACCAGGGCGGTCACCGGTCCCCCGGGGCTGATCCGGCACCCGGTGTTCCGGCCATGAACGGCGTTGGCCGCCGGGTCCTCGGCCAGGCCGAGGAAGCCCAGGCGGCCGAGCACCCGGCCGCGCACCGCAGCGCTGTTCTCCCCGATTCCGCCGGTGAAGACCAGCGCATCGAGCCGCCCCAGGCCGGCGACCAGCCCGGCGATCGCCTTGCACAGCCGGTACACGAACACGTCCAGGGCGAGCTGGGCCCGCCGATTCCCGCCAGCGGCAGCGGCCTCGACCGTCCGCATGTCGTTGCCCACACCGGACAGCCCGGCCAGCCCGCTGGCGGTGTTCAGCGCCTCGGTTATCTGGCCGGCGTCCAGGCCGGCCCGCTCGGCCAGATAACCGGCCAGGCCCGGGTCGACGTCGCCGGAGCGGGTCCCCATGACCAGGCCCTCCAGCGGAGTCAGGCCCATGGTGGTGTCCACCGACTCGCCGCCGCGCACCGCGGTCGCGCTGCACCCGTTGCCCAGGTGGGCGGTGACCAGCCGCAGTTCGCGAAGTGGCCGTTCGAGCAGGTCGGCGGCCCGCTCGCTCACGAAACGGTGGCTGGTGCCGTGAAACCCGTACCGCCGCACCCCGTAGCGGGTGTACCAGTCCTCCGGCACCGCGTACCTGAAGGCGTGCGGCGGCATCGTGTGATGGAAGGCGGTGTCGAACACCGCGACCTGCGGCAGGCCAGGCAGCACGGCACGCACGGCCTCGATCCCGGCCAGGTTCGCCGGGTTGTGCAACGGCGCCAGGTGACTGACCGAGCGCACCGCGGCGATCACCGAATCATCCACCAGAACCGAGGCACGGAACCGCTCGCCGCCATGCACCACCCGGTGACCGGCACCCAGCAGGGCATCGGGGTGACCCGCTCCGGCCAGCCGTCCGAGCACCCTGCCCACGGCATCGGCATGGGTGCCGCCGGGAAGCGGCTCCCGCGCCGTGGCGGACGGCCCCTGCTGGAAGCGCAGCACCGCCTCCGGCGTGCCGAGCCGCTCGGCCAGCCCGCGGGCGAGACGCTCGCCGCTGGCCGGCACGACCAATGCGAACTTCACCGACGAACTGCCCGAGTTGAGCACGAGCACCGCGCCGCCGGGCGGTTGGGTCGCAGGCATTTCAGCCTCCTCTATCCCGCGGGCCGTCAGGAGGGCCGCGCGGTGGCGGTGCTGACCAGCAGACCAGTGCACCGGAGCGGGGTCTAGGGCCACGTGGCCGCGCATCCTGGGACTTTGGTCACCACCAGCACCCAGTGGCCGCCAAAGGGCGGAAGGTCCCATCGATCCGGGCCGGAGTGCTCATGACAGTCTGCCTGTGCGTGCCCGAGCCTGGAAGCTGCAAGGACTCAGAGGGCGGGGAGGTCGCTATGCGAGCTCAGGTGGGCGACCGGCTGCTGGTCGGGCATGACAGGCCACGGATTGGCCTGGTCATCGGCGTACCGCGCGCTGACGGCCAGCCGCCCTACATCATCAAGTGGCTGAGTGACGGCCACATCGCGATGGTCTTCCCCGACCAGTACTCCCGCATCGTCCCGGCCAGCCACCCGGCAGGCACCGGGCTCACGGCCGGAGAAGCGACATGACCACCGCGACGTTCGCGCTGCTCATTGACGGCAGCACGGTCGAGATCCGGCAGGCCGGCCCGCAGGACTGCGACGCGGTGCGGGAGATGCACGCCAAGATGTCGCCGGAGAACCTGTACCTGCGCTTCTTCAGCCTTAGCCCGTCGAACGCCGAACGTGAGGCGCAGCGGGTCTGCCGCGAGCCCGGGCCCGATCACATGGCGCTGCTCGCCTGGCTCGACGGTGAGCTGTGCGGCGTGGCGAGCTACGAACCGACCCGGCGGCCGGGTGTCGCCGAGATCGCGTTCGCCGTTCCCGACCATCTGCACGGCCGTGGCATCGCCACCCTGCTGCTCGAACATCTGGTGTCGATCGCCAGGCAGCGAGGGCTGGAGGCCTTCACGGCCGAGACCCTGGGAGGGAACACCGCCATGCTTTCCGTATTCGCCGGCGCCGGCCTTCCGGTGCGGCGTCAGTATGCCGACGGTGATGTCATCCTCACCTTCCCGCTGCCTGGCGACGAGGCGGACCAGAGTTTCGGGACTTACCTGGACTCGGTGGCGGCCAGGGAGAGCCGGGCCGATGTGGCCAGCCTGTGCCACCTGCTGCACCCGGCCTCCATCGCGGTGATCGGCGCGAGCCGGCGCCGGGGGTCACCCGGCCGGGAGATCCTGCACAACATCGTCACCGGCGGGTTCGGCGGGCAGGTTTACGTGGTCCACCCATGGGCCAGGTCGATGGAGGGGCTGCACTGCCTGCCTTCCATCGACGACCTGCCCGAGCACGTGGATCTCGCGGTCATCGCGGTGCCGCCGCCCGCCGTGCCGCAGGTGGCCACCCAGTGCGGGCGGCGTGGCGTCCGCACTGTGGTGGTGGTCACGTCGCGCCTGGGCGCGACCGGCATGGACCTGCTGGCGATCTGCCGAAGGCACGGCATGCGGCTGGTGGGGCCCGGCAGCTTCGGCGTCGCCGTCCCCGAGCGCGACCTGGACGCGACGTTCGCCGCCGGCCAGCCGCTGGCCGGCGTGGCCGGTGTGGTGGTCCAGTCCGGTGGGGTGGGGGTGGCGCTGCTCGAGCACCTGTCCCGGCTCGGCATCGGATTGTCGTCGTTCGCCTCCGTGGGCGAGAAGTACGACGTATCCAGCAACGACCTGCTCACCTGGTGGGAAGCCGACGGGCAGACCAAGCTCGCGGTGCTGTACGTGGAGTCGTTCGGCAGCCCGCGCAAGTTCGCCCGCACCGCCCGCCGGGCCGGCCGGCGGATCCCGGTGCTGACAGTGATCGGCGGCAGCCCCGGAACGAACGATCCGGGGCCCTGCGCACCGGTCATGGCGGCGCCGCCGGTCACCCAGGAGGCATTGTTCGCGCAGGCTGGCATCATCGCCACGCACAGCCTCGGCGAACTCATCGAGGCTGCCGCCATGCTGGCCAGCCAGCCGCTGCCGGCCGGTGAGCGGGTCGCGATAGTCTCCAACGCCGCGGACGCCGCGATGCTGGCCGCCGGCGCCTGCGCCGGGAACGGCCTGGCGGTCGCGACCGTATCCAAGCTGGTCCAGCGCAGGCTGACCAGGCTGCTGCCACGCGGCGCAAAGGTCACCGGGCCGGTGATCACCACCGCGGCTGCCGGGGTGCAGGCCTTCCGGGCCAGCCTGGAAGAGGTCGCCGCCGACCCGGACGTGGACGCGGTGCTCGCGATCACCGTGCCGACCGCCGTCGCTGACCTCACGGTCGCGGTGCGGTCGGCCTGTGTGCTCAAGACGTTCGCGACCGCGCAGCTTGGCCAGGCCCCCTCCGTTCGGATAAACCAAAAGAAGATAACTGACCAGCCGCAGGCGGCCGGCGGCGGGGAACCGGACCGGGCGGACTGCCTCCAGGCGCTGCCCAGCTACGCCTATCCCGAGGCCGCCGCCCGTGCGCTCGGTCACGCCGCCCGCTACCGGGCCTGGCGGGACCGGCAGCAAAGCCGTGTGCCCAAGCTCGGCGACGTGCGGCCCGGCTATGCCAGGGAACTCGCCTCGGCGTTCCTCACCGGCAACCCGGAAGGCAGCTGGCTGCCCGCGGCCGCCGTGGCTGACCTGCTGTCCTGCTACGGGATCTCGCTGGCGCAGCCCGCGGGCGAGACGGGCGCCGTCAGGGTGCGGATTCACGTCGTGCATGACGGCGTGTTCGGCCCGGTGGTCATGTTCGGCTTGAGTGGGGTGGCCACCGAAGTGCTCGGTGACCAGGCCGCCCGGCTGGCCCCGCTCACCGAAGCCGACGCCGGCGACCTGCTGCACGGCGTGCACGCCGCGCCCGCACTGTTCGGGCACGACGCCAGCCCTGCCATGGACACCGGGGCCCTGGCCCGGCTGCTGGTGCGGGTCTCGTTGCTCGCCGACGAGGTCCCAGAGATCGCCGAACTCGACCTCGACCCGGTCACCGTGCATCCCGGCGGAGCGCAGGCGGCCGGTGCACGGATCCGGATATGCCCGGCGCGGCCGCGGGACCCGTTCCTGCGCCAGCTGCGCTGACCCAGGGCAGCAGAAGGAGGTGGGGCAGATGTCCCCGCCCAACTGCAGACCACCCGCAGGCGGCTGCTGGACCGGCCGCCCCAGAGCGCAGAGCAGGGGCGGCCGGCTCTGGCGGGTCAGTCGCGCGGCCAGGTCCAGTCGCGCACCTCGGGCAGGTCCTCGCCGTGCTCGCGGGTCCAGGCGTGGTGCCTGGCCCGGGTGTCGGCCATCTGCTGGCGCAGCCAGGCAGCCTTGCGGTTGAGGCCGGGCACCCGGTCGATGACGTCCATCACCAGGTGGAAGCGGTCCATGTCGTTCATCACGACCATGTCGAACGGGGTGGTCGTGGTGCCCTCCTCCTTGTAACCGCGGACGTGGATGTTGGCGTGCCCGGCGCGCCGGTAGGTGAGCCGGTGGATCAGCCACGGGTAACCGTGGTAGGCGAAGATCACCGGCCGGCCGGTGGTGAACGTGGCGTCGAACTCGGCGTCCGTCATCCCGTGCGGGTGCTCGATGGCTGGCTGCAGCCGCATCAGGTCCACGACGTTGACCACCCGGACCCGCAGTCCGGGCAGGTGCCTGCGGAGGATGTCGGTGGCTGCCAGCACTTCCAGGGTGGGTACGTCGCCGGCGCAGGCCAGTACCACGTCGGGCTCGGTACCGCCGGAATCGCTGCTGGCCCATTCCCAGATTCCGGCGCCGCGGGTGCAGTGCAGGATGGCGGCTTCCATGTCCAGCCAGTCCGGGCAGGGTTGCTTGCCTGCGACGATCACGTTGACGTAGTTCCGGCTGCGCAGGCAGTGGTCGGCGACCGACAGCAGCGTGTTGGCGTCCGGCGGCAGGTAGACCCTGATCACCTCGGCCTTCTTGTTCACCACGTGGTCGATGAACCCGGGGTCCTGGTGGGAGAAACCGTTGTGGTCCTGCCGCCAGACGTGTGAGGTGAGCAGGTAGTTGAGTGAGGCGACCGGGCGCCGCCAGGGCAGGCCGCGGCTGACCTTGAGCCACTTGGCGTGCTGGTTGAACATCGAGTCCACGATGTGGATGAATGCCTCGTAGCAGGAGAACAGGCCGTGCCTGCCGGTGAGCAGGTAGCCCTCCAGCCAGCCCTGGCAGGTGTGCTCGGACAGCATCTCCATCACCCGGCCGTCGGCGGCCAGGTTCTGGTCCACGCCGAGGATCCGCTCCTCCCAGGTCTTGCCGGTCACCTCCAGCACGGCGCCAAGACGGTTGGACTCGGTCTCGTCCGGGCCGACGATCCGGAAGTTGTGGTGCGGGGCGTTCAGCCGCATCACGTCGCGCAGCATCCGGCCGAGAACCCGGGTCGGCTCGCTGACGTGCTCGCCGGGTGCTGGTACCGGCGCCGCATAATCACGGAAGCCGGGCAGCACCAAGTCGCGCAGCAGCAGCCCGCCGTTGGCGTGCGGGGTGGCGCCCAGCCGCAGCTCACCCGGCGGCACCAGGCCCAGCAGGTCCGCCCGCGGGCACCCGCCGGCGTCGAACAGTTCCTGTGGGCGGTAGGACCGCAGCCAGTCCTCCAGCTGGGCCAGGTGCACCGGGTTGGTCCTGACCTCCGCCAGTGGGACCTGGTGAGCGCGCCAGGTGCCTTCTACCGGCAGGCCGTCCACCTCGGCCGGGCCGGTCCAGCCCTTGGGCGTGCGCAGTACGATCAGCGGCCAGCGCGGCCGGGCTGACCCGCCCGTGCCGCCAGACCTCGCCGTGTGCTGGATGGCCCGGATCTCGCCGATGGCCTGGTCCAGCACGGCGGCCATCTGCTGGTGCATGACATCCGGCTGGTGGCCGCTGACGTAGACCGGCCGGTAGCCGTAACCGCGCAGCAGCGCGTCCAGCTCGTCATCGGGGATCCGGGCCAGCACGGCCGGGTTCGCGATCTTGTAGCCGTTCAGGTGCAGGATGGGCAGCACGGCGCCGTCGCGGGCCGGGTCGAGGAACCGGCAGCCGTGCCAGCCGGTGGCGGCCGGGCCCGTCTCGGCCTCGCCGTCACCGACCACGCAGGCGACGATCAGGTCCGGGTTGTCGAACGCGGCACCGAAGGCGTGCGACAGCGAGTAGCCCAGCTCGCCGCCCTCGTGGATGGAGCCGGGCGTCTCCGGCGCCACGTGGCTGGGCACGCCCCCGGGGAAAGAGAACTGCCGGAAGAGCTGACGCATCCCGGCCGCGTCCCTGGGAATGCTCGGGTACACCTCGGTGTAGCTGCCTTCCAGCCAGGTGTTGGCCAGCGCGGCCGGGCCGCCGTGCCCGGGGCCGATCACGATCATCATCGGGGGCCCACCGGCGGTGATCGCCCGGCTGAGATGGGCCCAGATGAAGTTCAGGCCGGGCGTGGTGCCCCAGTGCCCGAGCAGCCGTGGCTTGATGTGCTCGGGGCGCAGTGGCTCGGTCAGCAGCGGGTTGGCCATCAGGTAGATCTGGCCGGCCGACAGGTAGTTGGCGGCCCGCCAGTAGCGGTCCAGGGTGGTGAGCTGCGTGCCGGTCAGCGCCTGCCCAGTGACAGCGGTCATCGGTTTCCTCAGACCTTGCTGATGGGAGCGTCGTCCGGCACGGAGGTTGCGTTGGGTCCTGGCGTGGAGCGGTACCAGGTCCGCCAGATCAGCCGGTGCAGCGGGATGGCCCTCGGGATGTCGCGCAGGCCGGGGATGAATGGCACCAGCAGCAGCAGGATGGTGCCCAGGCCGGTCAGGTAGACCGCGATCATGTCCACGTTGGCCGAGGTGGAGAAGTGCGGGACCTGGTACCACAGGGTGTACAGCCACAGCCAGGGCTGGCCCGGGTAGCTGCCGGTCTCGTTCATCACGCCCCACTGCCCGCCGGTGAGGTTCATCGCCTGGGCTTGGCCGGCGAAGTAGGAACCGTCGGCGATGAACAGCAGCGGCTTGGTGAAGTTGGTGCCGTAGAACGGTTGCTGGGCGATCAGGTCGGCATCCAGGGCACCGCTGCGGGCCAAGGTCAGCTCCGTGGCCATCAGGGCTGGGACCGGCCCGTCGGCGGCCCTGGGCACGACCGGGGTACCGGCGGCGAACTTCACCTTGGTAACCGCATTGGCATAGGCGTTGGCCCACTTAAGCTGCTGCGCGGCGGACGCCGACCGGTAGGCGGTGAGGCTGGCGGCCAGCGGCGGGTCGGTGGGGGCCAGCTTGGCCAGCGGGGCGATCACGAACGTCTGCGCCGAGTTGACCGGCTGGGTGATGCCCGGCCAGGTCTGCGGGGTGATCAGCAGATGCTGGACGCTGCCGGTGCCGTTGTTGTATGGCGGTCCATAGTCCGAGGAAAGGCTGGTGCCGTTGAGTTCACTTGCCGCTGTGGCCAGGAAGTCGGCCGGTGCCAGCTTCGCCCAGGTGGCGACCGTGACCGGCGGGACGTCCGGTGAGGACAGCAGTCCGGCCAGGGTGAAGGTCAGCGCCAGCACGATCACGCCGGCGATGCTGCCCTCCTTGAGGATGTCATAGCGCCTGGTGGCACCGCGCCAGGGAGCGGCGTCGGCGGTCTTGATCGCGCGGCGGCGGAGCCGGCCGCTCCCCTTCACCCCGGCGTTGTGCGCGTCGATCGGGTGCGACACACCGCGCATCCGGACCAGCAGCACGTGCGCACCGACCAGGGCGATCAGCAGGATCGGGATGAGCACGACGTGCCAGAGCAGCATCTGGCCCTGGTTCATCAGGTTGAAGAATGCGCCGACGCCGACCGAGTTGAAGGCGTCCTTGCCGCTGAGCGAGATCCACTGCGAGTCGAAATTCGACTGAGACAGGTAGCCGGTGAAGCACTCCACGATCGCGGCCACGAACGCGACCACGCCGGTGATCCAGGTCATGGCCCGGCGGCCGCGCCAGGCGGCCATCCAGAACTTGCCCCACAGGTGGATGACGATCAGCGCCATGAACAGCTCGACGCTCCACAGGTGCAAGCTGTTGAAGAAGTGCCCGACCGGGTTGGTGTGCCACCAGTCCACGCCGCCGATCGCGATTGCGAACCCGGACACGATGGCCACCGCGAGCGCGGCCAGGGATGCCACGCCGAACACGTAGACCCAGGACGCGACGTAGGCGGGCTGGCGATCGGGCAGCAGCTTGTCCGGCGGCAGCGACCCCAGCGCGCGGCGCCGCAGCCGGCTGGTCCACATCCGGCTGTCCTCATCGGCCTGGCCGGGCACCGGCCGCGGACCGGGCGCGCTGTCCGTGCCGGGAACCGCGGTGGGCTGCATACCGCGCGCCCGCGGGAACGGGACCAGCAGGGCCACGCCGAAGATGGCGACCATCACCGCGATCAGCACGAGGTTCGCCACCGAGACGTTGAAGATCGACCAGTGCACATAGGAACCGGTCTGGTTCAGGTTGATCGAGGCAAGTGGGACCGAGTGCGAGACGATCTGGGAGCTCATGACGACCACCCCGGGGGAGCTGGACTGGGCTGACTCGGCGCGGCGTCGAAGATGCAGCGCTCCTTCGTAGCCTGCGCCCCGGCCCGGCCAGCCCTGTAGAGCCCAAAGTCCCGACAATCCCGGGCCTTGCGCCCCGGCGCACCGTCCCAGGGCCCACAGGTCCCCGGCAGGAGGCCGAGGCGATGGTCACCTCGACCGGGGTGCGCACCGAACTGGGCCGTGGCCGTGGCGGCCCGCGCTGCATGACCTGCCCGATCGAGCGGACCCAGCCTGAACGCCGGTCTTCCTGGGCACAACATCACCAAGGCCCCTCATCATCGCCACGGCAGGTGAGAAGCAATGAGGATCGTCGCCGCCCTCGGCGGCAACGCCCTGCTGGAACGGGGCGAGCCGCCGGAATCCGAGATCCAGGAAGCACACGTGATCAGGGCCGTGGATGCGCTGGCCCCCCTCGCAGCCGGGCATGACCTGGTTATCACCCACGGGAACGGGCCACAGGTCGGGCTGCTCTCGCTGGAAAGCGAGCATGATCCGGCACTGTCCCACCCCTACCCGTTCGACGTGCTAGGCGCACAGACGCAGGGAATGATCGGCTACTGGCTCCTGCAGGCCCTGCACAACGCCCTGCCCGAGCGCCGCGCCGCCTGCCTGGTCACCCGCACCCTGGTCCGGGCGGACGACCCGGCTTTCGCCCAGCCATCCAAGTTCGTCGGAGCAGGCTACGACGAACAGCGAGCCCGCGCTCTCGCGGCCAGCCAGGGATGGCAGATCCGCCGGGATGGCAACAGATGGCGCCGGGTAGTGGCTTCGCCCGAGCCGATTGACCTGCTCGACCTGCCCGTCATCCAGGCCCTGCTGGACAACGGGACGATCGTGATCTGCGCCGGCGGTGGAGGCGTGCCGGTTGCCGCCGGCGACGGCACCGGGTTGATGAGGGGAGTCGAGGCGGTCGTGGACAAAGACCTGGCCACCTCGCTGCTCGCCCGCGAACTGCATGCCGATGCACTGCTACTGCTCACCGACGTGACGGCTGTCCAGGATGGGTATGGCACACCGCAGGCGCGGCCGATCCGGCGGGCAACGCCGGCGCAGTTGCGGGCACGGTCCTTCCCGGCCGGGTCCATGGGACCGAAGATCGAGGCCGTCTGCCGGTTCGTCGAAGCCACCGGCAAGATGGCCGCTATCGGCCAGCTCACCGACGCCCGGGCCTTGCTTGCGCAGCAGGCCGGAACGATCGTCACCCGCTAGCCGCCAGCCCTCGTGCTGTCAGCCGGCCACTCGGTCTCCCGTGCGGACTTCTGTCATGCCGAAGCGCTAGACATATGCCGATACTGGAATATGATGAAGCGTGGCCAGAGCCGCTACAACGTCGGATGTCTTCAACGCGGTTGCCGATGTGCACCGTCGCGAAATCCTGGACGCGCTGATCACAGGCGAGAAGCCGGTCGGGGCGATCGTGAGCGACCTCTCGATGTCCCAGCCCCAGGTGTCAAAACACCTGCGGGTGCTCAGTGAGGTGGGACTCGTCAGCTGCCGGGCCGACGGGCGCCGCCGGCTGTACCGCCTGGAACCCGCGCACCTCCAGCCGGTGCACGCGTGGCTGGCCAAGTACGAGCGGGCGTTGAATGACCGGCTGGAGCGGATGGATGACTACCTCCAAGAGCTGCAAGGAAGGGAACGAATGCGATGAGCCGCACGCGACATGGCTCGGCCACGGTCGAGTTTCCGGGCGACCGTGAAGTTCTGGTCACCCGGCAGCCCTGATATTTGCCACGTACTTGACCTGAGCTGGGTGGAAGGCGGGTTGCGCGGCGGTGGGCGAAGCGGTGAAGGTGGAGGCACGGCAGCCCATGAATGGGGTTGTGCCGCCCGGGTCCGATCACCGGCTCTGTTCATGTTCGGGAGCACATCGGAAGAGTGAAGCCGTGACCCAGGACCAGTGGAAGACCAGCGCTGAGGCCCACCGGGCAGTGACCACCGCGCCTGGCGGCATCCGCATCACCGGCCCCCGATCCCAGGATTCACCGGACCAGTGAAGGCCGGATCGAACGCCACCCAGACAGAAGCTGTCTGCGTACCAGGGGGCCAGGCTGCGGCAGCGGCACGGCCCGGGGGATGGATGGCGGTCGCGGCCAGGCACGGGCCAGTCCTCGTGGTGGCTGGCACGATGACCTTCCTGGGGGTGTGGGGGCTGGCCCGCGCCTCGGCAATGGGCAACGACGAGGTGATCAGCCACTGGGTGGCCCTGCTGCCGCTGCGCCAGCTCTGGCACCTGCTCCGCCACATCGATGCCGTGCACGGGCTGTATTACCTGCTGCTGCACGGCTGGATGGCGGTCGGCACGAGCCCCGCGGTGATCCGCATTCCGTCGGTGGCCGCCATGGTGGCCGCCGCGGCCTTGATGGTGGTCATCGCCCGGCGGCTCACCGGATCCGGCTGGGCCGGGCTGTTCGCCGGCCTGATCATGGCGCTGACGCCCTCGATCAGTTACTACGCACAGACGGCGCGATCCTACGCGCTGGTGTACACGTGCGTACTGGGACAGACCCTGACCTTGCTGAGCGCCCTGGAGGCAGAGCGGCCTGCCGCCGCGCGGGCCCGGGTCACCCGCCGGTGGGCGCTCTACGCAGCGCTGGTCACACTGGGCGCCTACCTGAACGAAATGGCGCTGCTCGTTCTGGCGGCGCACGCGATCACGGTCCTGCTGGCCCGGTACGGGCGGCGCGCCGCGGGGCACTGGCTGGCCGCCTCGGCGGTGGGCGCCTTCCTGGCCATCCCCTTGCTGTGGCTCGGCTACCTGCAGCGAAGTGCCGTCTCCTGGATCCACCGACCCGGCCCGCATGCCCTGTGGCTGCTCTATCAGGACTACTTCGGCGCGGCCTTCGCGGCCGCGTTGCTGGTGGTGGTGTGCTCCATGGTGGCCGTGCTCCCGCCCGGTGAATGGGAGCGGCGGCGGCGCGGCGGCGCGGATGGTGCGTCCGGTACTGCCTGGTGGCGCAGCGGCGGGGTCAGCCTGCCCTCGGTGGCCGCACCATTACTTCTGGTCCCGGCCGGGCTGCTGCTCGTGGAGTCCCGCATCGCGGCACCGATGTACCAGGACCGTTATGTTCTCTACGGCGAGGCCGGAGCCGCACTGCTGGCGGGCGGCGGGCTGTACCGGATAGGGCGGTGGCTGGCCGCCGCCAAACGCCGGCGAGAACTGGTCGCGCTGCCTGGTGTGGCGGTGTGCCTGTGCACGCTGCTGCTGCAACTCGGGCACCAGTACCGCGAACGTCTCCCGGCGAGCCGCGACTTCAACTTCGGCGGCCTGGCGTTCTATCTGGCGGCACACGCCCACAGCGGAGACGGCGTGCTGTTCATCAATTCGTTCTACCGCAAGGCGGAATTGGGGTACCCGGAGCAGTTCCGCAAGACCAGCGATTTCGCACTGGCCGTCTCCCCGGCGACGGCGGCGTCCTATCAGGGCATCGACAAGCCGTTCGCGGCCATCCGCCCGCTCATGCTCGGCCACCGCCGGATCTGGGTCATCGGCGGCCTGCCGTCACCGCACCTGACCGCGCTGTCCCGCGCCGAGAGCCTGGTACTGCTGCACGATTTCACCCAGGTCACCGTACGGCCCTATAAGCACCTGTGGCTCACCCTGTGGATCCGTCACAACCGGCTGTGATCCGTGCGGTGGTGGACCGGCGCGGGCGAGGGTCTTACCGCCGTTCGCGGAGGGAAGGGCGCTCGATGTCATTGGCAACGGACTGGAACAGAACCGGCACCAGTCCCACCGCATCGCGGTGCAGTCCCTGGATGCTTCCGTCAGCGGCCGGCTGATTGGCCATATCAGCCTCCCGGTGATTGCCACAATGCGGGACGTAATAGACGGATCGGCTTCCCGGTCAGATGGCAGGCAAACATGCCCGGCACGGCGCGGCCCATCAGCATGGGCTGAGGGACCCGGACGTGAGCAGGGCCGCGCCGGGGGCGTTCCAGGCACCGCCGTAGCAGGCCGGATGGCTGCGCTGCGGCACGCCGAGGTCACCTGGCGTGGGTGGTGCGGCCGGACCCTCAGGTCAGCGCCGATGCCCCGGCTGGAACTCCATAGGCGGCCTCTGCGGGCTTCTGGCCGAAGCAGGCACAGCTAGCGGGAGGCCTGCTTCAATGCCACCAACATTCCCGAAACCGGGCTGGCCGGCCCGGTCCTCAGCCCTGAAACCGCATTCCGGCAGTGACCTTCCGGCGCGGTGAGACCGTCTGCCCGGCCGGGCACGGTGCCGGGCCTGGTCCCGGGCCCCGATGGCCGCGGGCATCCGGCGCCGGTACCCGGGCACCTGCTTGCGTTTCACCGGTATCATGCGGCCGATCGCCGACACAGCGTAGGCGGCTGTCAGCAGCCGGAGGTACAAATACGGGCCGCCGGACCCGAAAAAGGCGGCGGCGATGATACGGAGCATATTTTCGTTAACTCCCTCGCAACATGTCCCCAGGAAAGGTTGTGCTGGGTGAATTCGCGTCTGAGGGCCTGGAAGAGGTACAGGCCGTCGAACATCCCGTACCACCATTCGGGGAAAAGCAGAACGGCAAGGAGTACCCCACGAGGACCGGCCTTCCGGACCGTGACTATTCGCTCACAGTAAATAACGAGAATCATGTCGGCCACCCATGGCGGCATGGTCAGCCCCGGGTGGGTGACGAGCGACCAGATGATGATGGCCCAGCTGGCCAGCTGCGCGCAGTAGCGCCCGTAGAAGAACGCCTGGCGGGCCCAGTTGGTCCAGGTCGCGTGGGTGATCCCGTATTGCCGCAGGGCAGTCAGGGTCCCGCTTTGCCACCGCAGCCGCTGCCGGAACAGGTGCCGCCAGGTCGGCATCAGTTCGGTCACCGCCGTGCAGCCCGGTGGGCACACGCAGCGGTAGCCCAGGGTCTTCAGCGCCAGCGTTATCTCATAGTCCTCGGTGATCGAGGAACTGCAGTAGTACTCGCCTGGAATGCCGGGCAGCGTCCGGCCGCGTTCGCGAGCGACCTCGCGCAGGACGGGCACGCGGAACATGGTCCCGGTGCCTGACAGCACCCACAGATCGGCCCGGCGGCCGATCATCCGTGAAGCCCTGGTGAACTCGTTGCGCTGGAGCTGGAACAGCATCCCACCTCCCGGCTCACCGGTGTAGGTTCCGCACACCCCGCCGAGCCGCCGGTCCAGCGTGAGCGCGCCGACCGCGCGCTTGATCCAGTTCTTGTTCAGCTGGGAATCGGCGTCCATGGCGAGCACGAAGTCCTCGCGGTCGAGTCCCGGCAGGACGCGGTGCAGTGCCTGGTTGAGCGCTCCGGCCTTTCGCGCGGTGTTCCCGGCGGTTGCCAGGACCTCGGCGCCACACCGCAGGCTGAGCTCCGCGGTGTCATCCGAGCAGTTGTCGGCGACGACGATGACCCGGTAGGGCGGGCGTGTCTGCCTGTGCAGAGATGCGATGGTGGCGCCGATCACCGCCGCTTCGTTATGGGCGGGGATGAGAACGACGACCCGCGGCTGCCTGCCGCCTGGCGCGATGTGGAGCCTGGTATGCACCGGGTTACTGTCCGGGTGGGGGCGCACGTCCAGCGAGCTTCTGTACGGATGAGTCATGACAGAACGCAGGGGGGGTCGGGAATGATGCGGTAACCGGAACGCTCGCGGCTGGCCGTGTGTTACACGGGCCGCTTGGTGACTTCTGGGAATGGCTGGTTATGTGACGTTGACTGTGCCGTGCGGGACAGGGGATGTATCGCCGGGGCGCCGGTGCTGTGCGGCGTGGGAAGCCTGCTCGGCTTGCCCGTCCCGTGCTGAGCCGGGGGGCTGCTTGGCCGGCCCGAACCGCTTGGGGTGGGATGCCCGCTGGGCTTGCCCGTACCGTGTGGCGTGGGATGTGCGCTGGGCATACCCGAACCGTGTGGCGTGGGACGCTCGCTGGGTTTGCTGGAGTGGTGCGGGGTTGGCACCGGGCGGGGCCGGTGGGAGGGGGACGTGCCGGTGCGCGTCGTTGCCGGTGATGGCTTGGTGGCTGACCGGGAGCCCGGGGAAGGTGCGGCGATGAACTCATGGGCGAGCCGCTGCACCGGGGCGGGAAGAGCCCCGGTATAGGCCACGGCGGCCAGACCGCCGAGGCTGAGGACTGCGGCGCTCGCCACGATGGCGGCCCTGACCGGCAGGAGCGTGGATGGCAGCCGCGGCCTGCGGTGGCGCCGGCCGGCTGGACCCGGCCTGCCGGGCTGGCCATGGAACGCGGCGAACTGGCAGCGGAAGGCGGCGAGCGTCTCGGCTTCACCGTGTAGTTCGCCGCCGGCGGGCAGGCCGGTCAGCTCGGCCAGGGTCTGCGCCAGCGGGTGCAACTGCGGCTCGCAGCCTGGCGGCGGCTTCGCCCCTGCGAGCAGGGCCGCCAAGGACGCGTCGCTGATCGGTGAGGCGCTCTGCCGAACCGGTCCCAGCAGGTCCACTCGGTCAGGGTCTGGCGTGTTGGGTCTGGTCACAGCATTGCACCCGCTTCGGCGATAATCTCGGCCATCCGCCGCAGGCCCCGGTGAGCAGCCACCCTGACCGCGCCAGGGCTGCGCCGCACCAGCCGCGCGACCGTCTCGTTGTCCAGCCCAGCCACCACTCGCAGCAGAATCACCTCCGCCTGGTGGGCTGGCAGCCGTGCCACCAGCGCCATCGCCGACCGGGTGCCAGCACGCTCGATCACCAGGTCGGCGGCATCCGGTGAGACCGGCAACTGGGCCGGCCACACTTCTTCCAGCGTTCGCACCGGCCGCCGCGAGCGGCGCCGTACTTCGTCGAGCATGCGACGGCGGGCCGTGGTGAACAGCCAGGCCCGCCACGCCTGCTCGTCTCCGCGGAAACCGGTCAGGCCACGCACCACCTGCAGCCAGGTCTCGGCCACCACATCCTCGGCGACATCCGGCGCCATGACACGCAGGTAACGCAGCAGGGCCGGGTTGCCATCCCGCCACAGCCGGGAAAACGCCTGCTCGTCGCCCGCCTGCGCCGCGGCAAGCACCGCCCCGAAATCCTGGCCGATCACGGTACCGGGCATCCGCGGACGGCCCGCGTCACATGTTCCGCAGCCAAGGTGACCGGCATCTGGCTTAGGTGGGGTCTTTTTCCAGCGCCGGGGTCAGCCGGATGCGCTTGGCCGACGCTGGGAGCGGCCGGTCCACCATGGGAGCGGGTTTCAGCGGCGCCTGTGAGTAGTTGAAGGCGTTGGCGAATGAGTATGCTCCGGCGTCGTTGGCTCCGAGCGGAGACAGCCCGAAGGTCTGCTCGGTATAGGCGAGGATGCCGGCGAATGTGGTCGCGGTGGTGTCGGTGTAGCCGGAGACCGCGTACGGGCTGACCATGATCACTGGTACCCGTGGCCCCTGTGCGCTGCCGTCCGGGTTGGTCCCCGGCGGCACCTGGTCATAGAAGCACCCGCAGTCGTCCCAGGTGATGAACACAGCGGTCGAGGACCAGTTCGGGCTCTTCTCCACCGCACCGACCAGCTGGCCGACCCAGTCGTCGCAGGCGGTCATGCTGAACTCGTTGTGGCAGCTATTGGCGTAGTCCGGCCCGCCGGGGGTGACCACGGAGAAGTTCGGCAGCGTGCCGCCCGCGGCGTCGGACAGGAACTGGGAGTCGGGGACCAGGTTGGCGTCCTGGCTGGTGTCCAGGCAATCGGCGAAGCTGGGGCAGATCGACCAGATGTAACCGTTCTGGCTCTTGTTCGCCCCGTACAGCTTCCAGCTCAGGCCCGCCGCGTCGAGGCTGTCCATGATCGTGGAGATGTGCTTCACCGGGGTCTGCTCGAACGCCCCGCCGAAGCGCAGGCCCTGAATGCGGGCGGGCACGCAACTGGGCACCTTCTCGGTGCGGCCGCCTGGGCTGATCCACGGGGACACCTTGTTGCTGTCACAGCCCCAGCCGGGGCCCGGCTTCACGCCCTTGACCGAGACCGGGTTGTCACCGGTGAAGTTGTCCTGGGACGCCGCGACGATGGCCATGTGCCCTCCCCAGGAGGGCGAGTCAGCCAGGGAGAAGGTGTGATCGCTGATGGCGAAGTCCTGCGCCAGCGTCGTGATGTTGGGAATCTGCGAGGGCTGGTAGCCGCTGACGCACTGGTAGCCGGTGGCCGCGTCGCAGCTGCCGCCGGGAATGCTCTGCCAGCCGTCCATCTTCCCGTGGTCGATCGCGGCCTGCTGCGCGGCGACACTGTGGCTCACGTTCGGCACCGTGTCAGGATCGGTGCCCGGCCGCACCACCGCCCCGTTCGAGAGGGTCACCGAAGACGGCATCCCACCGTCCGGGCAGCGGCCAGAATGGCCGTCACACCAGAAACCCAGCAGGTTGTCGAACGTGTGGTTCTCCAGATAGATCACCACAACGTGCCGGATCGGGTTCACCTGGGCCTGGGAGGCACCGGGAACAGCCAGCCCGCCGCCCGCGCACGCCAGGACGCCAAACGCGGCCCAGGCGGCCAGCCTCCCCCGGCCCGTGCCACGGGCAAAGCGCATCCCGATTAGTCCACCCCCGCGGCTGAGCTGGTGTGGCGACGTCATTGGGTTACCCGGCATGCGACACCCTCCCGAGATACGTGATCCGCCTGAACCGCGGCAAGTCCGAAGCGCCTGGACCGGTAAACAAAGCGCTCCCACCCGGCCTCCCGTTACACCAGGCCCAGAACCGCGGCAAAAACGCCGGCCCGCGTTACGGAGGGCCGGCCACCGGGCTACGTCACGCGCAGGTTCCGCTGCAGGAAGTGCAGCTCGTGCCACAGAAATGCTGAGCCTAGGGCCGTGCGCGTTCAATGCCGGTCTGGGCAACCACCGGTAAGGAGATGTGCCCGCGCGGCGGCCATGCGGTACCCACAGCCCGGCAAGCTGTGCATATGGTGGCCGGGATGACATCCACGACACTTACCCGCCGGCATGCCGGGGAGCCGGTTCCCGTCGGCACGCTGCTACGTAGCTGGCGGGAACGGCGCCGGCTCACCCAGCTCGACTTGGCGCTGCGGTCCGACATATCGGCCCGGCACCTGTCGTTCATCGAAACCGGGCGGTCCCGGCCGACAAGCGCGATGATTCTCCGCCTCGCGCAGCAGCTCGAGGTGCCGTTGCGCGAGCGCAACGTGCTGCTGCTGTCGGGCGGGTACGCCCCCGCGTATCCGGTGCACGGGCTGACGGACCCGCCCATGTCGGCCGTCCACGAGGCGATCGAGCACGTGCTGCGGGCGCACGACCCCTTTCCCGCCGTGGTCATCGACTCCCACTGGGAGCTCGTAGCGGCCAACGACGCCGTTCCCCTGCTGACCGAGGGAGCGGCGGCAACGCTGCTTGAGCCACCGGTCAACGTCCTGCGGCTGAGCCTGCACCCGGACGGAATGGCCTCCCGCATCGCCAACCTTGCCGAATGGCGGGCACACCTGCTCGACCGGCTGAACCGTGACATCGAGTCGACCGCCGACCCGGCGCTCATCGCGCTACGCGACGAACTGGCCGCCTACCCCAGTCCCCGGGCCACCCCCCAGCCGGGCAACCGTGCGATCCTGGTCCCGTTGCGCTTGCGCGTACGCGGCACCGAGCTCTCGCTGTTCAGCACGACGACCGTGTTCGGCACACCCCGTGAAATTACGCTGTCGGAACTGGCCATCGAGTCGTTCTACCCGGCAGACCCGCCGACGGCGGCATTCTTGAGAGATATTGAGTCCTCGCGGCCCGCTGTGCCATGACCGGTTCCCGTCTCACTCCGATGCGCCGTTGCGGTGCAGGCTCACGTAGTAGTGGATGTAGTGCTCGACAAGCTCGGCTTCGGTCTGTCCGGTGTCGTATGCGGGTGACGTAAGGTGCTCCGCGGCCTGGACGCGGATCAGGACTATCGAGCGAACTCGATCGCTGTACGCGCTGTAGTCCCGCTCGCGCAGCAGCTCAAGACCTCGCCGGTAGACGTCGTCATGCTCGTGGACCGTGGCCGCTCCCCGGAACCGGCAGCCGCGCCGGGAGAAGATGTCGACGACATTCACCTCGATCGCCGGATTCGAGCGCAGGTTCGCAACTGTTCGCGGTGAGCGGATGTCGGCGAAGAAGAGATGCTCGTCGTCGTAGATGCTCATCGTCCCTGCGTGGGAGAGGTTCGGCGTGCCATCTGGGCTGACCGTCGCGTGGTAGCCGAGCCGCTGGCTGAGTACGAATTGCTTCATGTCCTCGGTTAGGAGCATGCACCCTCCTTCGTGAGTTCCCGGCGAGCGCTGGTGATGCCGGCGCCGCAGGCCGGACGGTGGCTAGCCGGCTTGCGTCCAGGCGAGCGCCTGTCCGGCCGGGGCGATGCAACGTGCCACCTCGCCGGCCTCACCTTCGCGAAGCGTCGAGATGGTGATTCGGATCCCTGGCGGCGATGCGATGCGGAACCGTTCGCCGGCACTGACGGCGAAGCCGGCGTCGAAGAGCCGTCTGACGACGGTGAGTTCGTCCGCGACCGGGACCCAGACGTTCATGCCACTTCGGCCGAACCCCTGCAGGCCATGGCGCTGGAGTGCGCTGAGCATCGCCTCCCGCCGTGCCCGGTAGGTCTTCGCCGCACGCTCGAGCAGCCGTTCCGTATCGGGGTCGCAGAGCAGGGCGAGGCAGATGCGCTGCAGGATCTGGCTGACCCAGCCGGCGCCGAGCCGCTGGCGGGTCTCGACCCGGGTGAGGGTCATCTCGTCACCGGCGAGGAACGCGACTCTGAGGTCTGGGCCCAGCACCTTCGACACCGATCTGACCTGCGCCCACCGTGACCGGCTGGACGTCAGGGTCTCCAGCGGCGCACCGGCCAGCGGCGCGGCGTAGTCATCTTCCAGCACAAGCAGGTCCGGGTAGCGGCCCAGCAGCCGCCGTAGGTCGTGCGCCCGCCCGGCGGTGATGAAACCACCGGTAGGGTTCTGCGCCCGGGGAGTCAGCAGCGCCGCCGAAACCGGGGTACGCAGCGCACGCTCCAGCGAGTCCGGCTGTGGTCCCTGTTCGTCTAGGGCGACGGGAACGGGCCGCATCCCGAGCGCCCTCACCAGGTCGAGCACCCGGGGGAAGCAGGGATCCTCCACAATGACGGCGTCCCCGGCCCGGCAGGCCGAGGTCAGCACCCGCTCGATCCCATCCAGCCCGCCAGAGACGACGGCGATCCGGTCGGCCGCCACACCCTCGCCGGCGAACTGCCGCCGCATCAGCTCGAGCAGTTCCGGCAAGTTCGCCCGCCCGCCGTAGAAGCCCGGATGCGGGTCCAGCTTCGTGAGCGCCTTCGCCAGCGGCGGCACAAGCTCGGGGTCCGGATTTCCTAGCGCGAGGTTGCGCACGCCCTCCGGAATGGGCGACACCGTAAGGTAGGGCCGCCCGGTGCCGGCTCGCACCCGGGTACCGCGCCGCCCTTCGCCGATGATCAAGCCTCGCTGCTGCAAGCTCCGGTAGGCCGCCGCGACCGTCACCGGGCTGACCCCGAGCTGCCCGGCGAAGCCGCGGACGGTCGGCAGTCGCTCACCCGGCCGGATCTCGCCGCGGTCGATCGCGCGCTCGAGCGATTGCGCGATCTCAGCGGCCGTCGTCCCTCGCACCTTTGTACTGTAACATAAAGCCATTTGCTTCAGTCCAGATCATCAGGCGCGACGCCGTAGTTGCCGCCGCCCGCGCCGGTCTCAGGAGAGCAGGGCGCGGATGTCGTCGGCGTCGAGGGTGGTGGAGAAAATATCGCCGTCGTCCATGACGCTAGAGAACAATCTGGCCTTCCTGGCCTTGAGCGCCATCACCTTTTCCTCGATCGTGTCCCTGGCGACCAGGCGGTAGACCATGACGTTACGGGTCTGCCCGATGCGGTGGGTACGATCCACGGCCTGCGCCTCGGTCGCCGGATTCCACCAGGGGTCGAGCAGGAAGCAGTAGTCGGCCTCGGTGAGGTTCAGCCCGAACCCGCCCGCCTTGAGACTGATCAGGAAGACCGGGGCCGCGCCATTCTTGAAGCGCCGTATCACGGCGGCCCGGTCGCGGGTGCTGCCGTCGAGATAGCAGTAGGAGATGTTCTCGGCCTCAAGCCGCTCGCGGACCTTGCCAAGGAACCCGGTGAACTGACTGAACACCAGCGCCCGGTGCCCGCCGCCGGTCACCTCGCCGAGCTGGCCGATCAAAGCGTCGATCTTGGCCGAGGCCAGGGCGGTGTGCGCCTCATCAACCAGCCCGGCGTGCAAGCTGAGCTGGCGCAATACGGTCAGCGACCGGAAGATCGTGAAGCGGTGGGCATTCATGTCGCCGATCAGGCCGAGAACCTTCTGTCGCTCCCGCTGCAGCCGCGTCTGGTAGACCCTGCGGTGCTGCGGATGCAAGTCGACCTCCAGCACCTGCTCCTGCTTGGCCGGCAGGTCGGCGGCCACCTGCTCCTTGGTCCGGCGGCGGATCAGCGGCCGGACCCGGCGCTGGAGCTGGGCCAGCCGCGCGGCGTCGCCGTGGCGTTCTACCGGCCGGGCATAGTAGTCGCGGAACCGGTCCGGGCTGGGGAACAGGCCCGGCGCCGTGATGGACAGCAGCGACCACAACTCCATCAGGTTGTTCTCCAGCGGCGTGCCAGTAATCGCGATCTTCACCGGGGCGGCCAGCCGCCGGGCGCACTGGTAAGCCTTCGACTGGCGGTTCTTCACCTGCTGCGCCTCGTCCAGCAGCAGCCCGGACCAGCCCAGTCCGGAGTAGTCGTCGAAGTCGAGGCGCAGCAGCGTGTAGGAGGTGACGACGGCATCCGCGCCGGCGGCCAGTTCGGCCAGGGGGCGGTCACGGCGGGCCAGCGTCTCGGTGACCGGTACGACGGTCAGGTCTGGGGTGAACCGCGCGGCCTCGGCGGCCCAGTTCGCCACGACGCTGGTCGGCGCGACGATCAGGAACGGGCCGCCCGCCGGATCCTGCTCGCGGGCGTGGCTGATCAGGGCGAGCGACTGCAGCGTCTTGCCGAGTCCCATGTCGTCGGCCAGGATGCCGCCCAGCCGGTGCTGCCACAGGAAGGCCAGCCAGCCGAACCCGTCCTGCTGATAGGGACGCAGTTCGGCCCGGAGCCCGGCCGGCAGTTCGGCTCCGCCGGTGGTGCCGATCGACAGCAGGCCCTGGACCTGCTTCTGCCAGGCCGCCGCTTGGTGCCCGATCACGCCGAGCGAGGCCAGCTCGTCCCAGAACCCGGCCTGGTAGCGGCTGATCCGCAGCGGCCCGGACGGCGAGTCCTGCAACGCGCGGGCTTCCTCGATCAGCCGGGCCAGCGCCCGCAGTTCGGGCTTGTCCAGCGAGAAGTAAGCCCCGTCGGGCAGCAGCAGATGCGCTTCCCCGCGGCTGAGTGCCAGGAAGACGTCCAGGAACGGAACCGGGCGCCCCTCCACCGTGATCGTCACGCCAAGGTCGAACCAGTCGGTCTCACCAGCCACTTCATCGGTCGAGACCGCGATCCGCAGTGAGTCTCCGGCCTCCCGGTAGTCCGCGGACTCGCCGGTGACCTCGACGGTCAAGCCCGGTTGACCGGCCAGAAGCGGCAGCAACTCGGTGCTGAATCGCATGGTGTCGAGGCCGTCCAGGCTGGCGCGCGGGACGAGCGCGGGCACCGCCGCGCCGGGCGTGCCGGAGCCGGGCGACAGTAGTCCGTAGCGGTCCAGGGGCAGGTCGAGGCCGGCCAGCAGCGCCCGCTCGGCGGCCAGGTCCCGGTAGCCGTCGTCAGGACCGTCCGTCTGCAGCGGCGCGCGTAGCGGCGAGTCTCCGACCTGATAGGCCCACTCCCAGCTCACCTCCAGCTCGTGGCCGTCGCCGTAGGCAGCGTGCAGCACCAGGCTTGGGCCGCAGATCAGCGGCGGCGTGAACGAGCCGTCTGACGAGATCACTGTTGCGGTATGCCGTAGCCGCGGATAGTACTGGTCCCGGAACCTGTCGTGCTGCGCGGCGGGTACCTCCAGCGACTCGCCCGCCAGCGCCATCCGCTGCAACGGTTCTGGCACCGGCCGGGTCATCCTGGCCAGCCGGAAACGCCAGCTTCCTGGCTCACCGCCCGTCGCGTCGGCGTAGCTGATGCACACCGCGCCGTGCCCGTCGGGGCCGATGAACGTGACCGGCACAGCTGTTTCCCCGCCGTCGGCTGTCTGGGGCACCGCATGCCCGGCGGCAGCTTCGCCCGGGCTGGTTTCTCCTGCGACGGCCCGGATCACCGGAACGATCCGCAGCCCGCCACCCGGCGCGCGGGTCACGTCCAGGCAGAACTCCGCGTTCTCATACCCAGGCAGCATGCCGCGCTTACCCTGGTACACCAGCGGCAGGTTCGCGGCCGCGGCCTCGTCCAGCAATGACCAGAGATGGCGTGAGCCCACCGAGGACAACTCGATCGAGCGGTCGTCACCGTAGTGGTACCCGTAGTAATCCGCACGCCCGCTGGATGTCTGATAGAGACCGTACAAATCCCGGAGCAGCCGCAGGTGCTGGTCACTGTAATCTCCGGAGTAGCGCAGCGAGTTCAGCCTGCTCCAGCTCAGGTCGCCGGCCACCCAGCCACCGTTCTTGCCCGGCCGGACCAGCCGCGCGGTCAGCCGCAACGGCGGCTGTGCCGTCGCGCCGCTCCAGCGAGCTTGACCCGGTCCACCATGGCCGCCGGCCAGCGTCAGCTCGATCGCGAGTGGCGTCGCAGCGGGCCGCACCGATCCGCCGGGTCTCACCCCGAGCAGTGAATCCAGCGACCGCTCCCAGGCGGCCGGGCCTGGGTTCGGCGGCTCGTCAGGCTCCGGAGCAAGCGTGGACAAGATCAGCGCGACGACGTGCTTGCAGTTGAACTCGACCGGGCAGTCGCACTCGCCCATGTCGAACCTGGCGGACTCGCCGGTGCCGAGCGTGAGGTAGGCGGCCGGGGAGTAAATGGTCCCGCCGTGCCCGCGCACCGCCCCGCGCAGCACGCCATCGCCGGCATCCCACTCCGACCACAGCACCGCACCCTGGCGGGCATATTCGCCGCCCCGCACGTAGCTGCCACCACCCACGGCCCGCCGCAGGCTGGAAAGATCAAATTCAAAGATCCTGACCCGTCGCACGAGCCGAACCTAGCGGCAGGCACCGACGTTTCATCCCCGCCATGCCGGGGACGTCCGATATGACTACGACCCCGCTGGTCAGGAGCCACGGTTTGGCGATTGGATCGCCGCCTGCTGCCTGGCTCATGACCTGCCCGTCGCGGCGCTCAACATCAAGAACTTCCATGACTTCGCCGGACACGAAGACCTGACGCTGATCACAACGTCCAGGTCATCCCAACCGCATTAGCAGCCCGGAGTCAATGCTGTCCTGACCACGGAGTCATGCGCAGAACAGGGCGAGCGGGGCCTACGCGCCAGAGTCCGCGGCATCGTCGTGATGCCGGGCCGCTGCGTCTTGCTGCGGTACTGCGGCGGCCAGGTTGCCGTTATTCACCTGCATGGGCAGCATGGGGATCGGCGGGACCTGGGGTATCTCAACCGGCGCTCCGCTCGTGATCTCGGCCTCAGCCGCGTCCTCGTCGCCGAAGTCCGCGAGTGACACCGAATCGGCGGCCGGCTTCCTGTCGCCTGCGGGCGCCGGGGGGGTGAACTTGTCGAAGAACCTGAGCAGCTCGACCGGAACGGGCATGACCAGCGTGCTGTTCTTCTCGGCGGCCACCTCGACCACGGTCTGCAGCAGGCGCAACTGCAGGGCGGCGGGGTCGCGGGCCATCACGTTCGCGGCGGCGGCAAGG
>DATGGU010000055.1:0-5868 GCA_035308365.1 Streptosporangiaceae bacterium | reverse complement strand
GGCAGATGCTGCATCACGATGCCAGCACGGCCATCATCAACCGGGACCTGCTGTCCCCGGCCGGGATCCTGGGCGATCCGGTGCTGCGGGAGATGATCGACTTCACCCAGCCGGTGGCGATCCTGCTGCTGTCCATCCTGCACTTCGTCCCGGACGAGGCCGACCCGGCGGGCATCATCGCCGAACTGCTCGGCCCGTTCCCGGCGGGCAGCCATGTGGCGATCTCCCATGCCACCCCGGACACCGTTCCGGAGGTCAACGATGTGGAGCGGGTCTTCGACGAGGCGACCGAGCAGGCCCACGTCCGCAGCCGCAGTGAGATCGGAAAGCTCGTCGCGGGCCTGGAAATCCCCGAACCCGGGCTCGTCTGGCCACCCGAATGGCGGCCGGATCCCAACGACGAGATACCGCCCAACGCCGCCGAGTCGTATTACTGCGTCCTGGTCGCCAGGAAGCCTTAGATCAGCAGCGTGCGGCCGGACGAGATGGCCGCCAGCTTGTCCGGGTTGGTGATGATCTGGATGGCGGTCACCAGGCCGCCGGAGACCTCCCAGGCCATCGCCACGATGGCCAGGCCGCCCCGGGTGAACAGCAGGCCGGGGCGGCCGTTGATCTCGGCCCGCCCGGGTTCGAGCTCGCTGATGTCCATTCCGGCCTTCGGGTTGGTGGCCAGCCCGCGCAGCAGCCGGGCGACCTTGACGGGCCCGGCGACCTGGCGGCGGGCGGCCCGGGCCTTGCCTCCGCCGTCGGAGGTCAGCGTGACATCCGGCGCCAGCACCTCGATCAGCCGCTCGATGTCGCCGCCGACCGCCGCGTCCAGGAACCGCTCGGTCACCTCCTGCTGCTGCGAGCGGTCCACCTCGAAGCGTGGCCGGCGGGCCTGCACGTGCTCGCGGGCCCGGTGGGCGAGCTGGCGCGCGGAGATCTCGCTGCGGCCGAGCGCCGCGCCGATCTCGGCGTAGCCGAAGCCGAACACCTCCCGCAAGACGAACACGGCCCGCTCCTCTGGGGTCAGCGTTTCGAGCACCACCAGCATGGCCAGCGAGACCGATTCGGCCACCTCGATTCGTTCGCTGATATCTGGGTTTTCCCTCGTCAGCAGGGGCTCGGGGAGCCACGGACCGATGTAGGCCTCACGGCGGGCGCGTACCGCACGAAGCCGGTTCAGTGACGTGTTGGTAATGATCTTGGTCAGGTACGCGCGGGGGTGCGTCACATCCTCCCGGGGCGCGGCCGACCAGCGTAGCCAGGCGTCCTGGATGGCATCCTCGGCGTCGGCCACGGTGCCCAGCATCCGGTAGGCCACCGCGAACATCAGGTCCCGGTGCGCCTCGAACGTCTCGTCTTCAGCTCCGGGCATGATCGGCCTGACGCGGCGCGGCCTCGCAGCGGTCCTTGAAGCCCTGTGAGGTCAGCCCGAACGCTGAATTCATCCGCGAGCGCAGGTTCTCCACCGCCACGATCGCGGTCAGCTCGACCAATTGGGCCTCACTGAGCTGGCCGGACAGTGCCTCCACCAGCTCGTCGGTGACGCTCGGCGGGCTGTCGGTCATCGCCTCGGCGTATTCGAGTACCAGCCGCTCCAGGCCGGTGTACACGGTGGCATCCCGCCAGCCGGGTACCGCGCGGATCTTCTCGGCCGGGACCTTGTGGGCCATGGTCGCCTCCCAGTAGCCGAAGTCCATGCACCAGGCGCAGCCGATCCTGCTCGCCGCCGCCATCACGGCCAGGTCCTTGAGCCCATGGTCCAGGCTGCGCCATCGCTCGACCTGCAGCTCGAACAGCGCGTACGAACGGGCCACCTGCCGATTGTGGCCGATGGCGGCGCCCGGATCGAGCATCGTGCCGTACCTGCGGCGGACCACCCATCCGGCGACCCGGTTGAACAGCGATTGCGGCGGGGTCAGCGAGATACGCGCCATGATCTTTTCCTTCCCACGGCTGGCGGATGTCTGCTCCAGAACAGACACCCGGGCCGCCGCTGGCGTGACAGTCCAGCCCAGGAAAATTAAAGATCATTTATAAATTTGACGGTGCCACAACCGTCGTGCCCGCCGGATCTGCCCGGGCACGGACCGGCGAGCCCGGTCAGGCGCCCCGGTCGGCGGCCAGCTTCTCCAGCCGGGCCTGGGTTTCCGGGTCGGCCGGGGTGTAGGTCACCAGGCGGGTACCGAGCCGGGGGCCGAACCACAGGTTGGTGTAGTCCAGCCGGAGCAGCCCGACCTTGGGGTTGATGATGTGCTTGGTCCGGTTCTCCGGGCTGCGCACCTCGTGCCGCTCCCACATGGCGGCGAACTCGGGCGATGCCTCGGTCAGCCTGGAGATCAGTGCCTTCCAGGACGGCTCGGCCACATGCTCGGCCATGACGGCGCGCAGGTTCGCGACCATCCGGCCCGCCGCGTCCGCCCAGTCGACGATCGCGGTCCGCCACATCGGGTGGGTGAAGCACAGCCACATGCTGTTCCGGTTCTCGAACGGCATGGCCGACAGGTCGCCGATCAGGTCGTTGTACGCGTCGTTGAACGCCAGGATGTGGTATCGGGCGTTCTGCACGGCGGCGGGGAACGGATCGAGCCGGTCCAGCATCATCTGGATGGACGGCGACAGCGACTGGCATTCCTTCTGCGTCTCATGATCGCCATGGCCAGCCAGGGTGAACAGGTGCGACCGCTCGTCCGGGTCGAACATCAGCGTCCGGGCGATGGCCTCGAGCACCTGACCGGAGACCGTGATGTCCCGGCCCTGCTCCAGCCAGGTGTACCAGGTCACCCCGACCCCGGCGAGGTAGGCGACCTCCTCGCGGCGCAGGCCCGGCGTGCGCCGCCGGCCGGCCGCCGGCAGCCCGACCTGGTCCGGCGTGATCGCCTCGCGGCGGCTGCGCAGGAATGCACCGAGCGCCTGCCGGCGCAGTGCATCACCGGACTCCGGCTCACCGGGCCCGGTCACCGGGCCGCCGGGCACTTGGCGGGCGAGTGCCATCTGGGTCACACCTCCAGGATGCATGAGATCTCGGGTGGTTAACAGGTAGAGCTAGTACCAGGATAACTGAACTCTTGATACCTGGCTAAGAATGGCAGCAGACTCGGTGGCATGCCCCCAACAACACAACTGGAAACCCCACGGGCCGCGACGGTCATCGCCGGGGCCGGGCAGCAGGAGGAACAGCGCCTGGGCCGGCTCGGCCTGTTCACGGTACTGCTCGGGGTCTTCCTCCCCATGACTGACACCATGCATCGTTCGTAGCATCGGGGTATGATCAGGCCAAACACCGCCCAGAGCAGGGCTCTGCGGAGCCGAGGAACCCACGCCATGGCAACTGTCCCCGATGCCGACCTTACGGCGATCTACTGCCGTAAGTCGATGAAGGGTGACAAAGAGCAAATCACCGTGAACCGTCAGAAGCGGCTTGCGCTGGACGACTGCGCGAAGCTCGGATTGACCGTACAGCCGAGCAATATTTTTGTTGATAACGGCGCGTCGGCATGGCAGCGGAACCGGAAAAGACCAGGGTGGGATGCCCTGATCAAGGCCGCAGAGCGCGGCGATATCAAGCACATCGTGTGTTACCATCCTGACCGGCTTATGCGTCAGCCTTTCGACTTGGAAGAGTTGCTCCGGATAGCTGACGAGCACGAGATTATGCTTTATGGCCGCATGGACGGCCGCAATCTTCAAGACCACAATGACCGATACGCGCTGCGGATAGAAATAGCTCATGCCTGCCGTTCATCCGACGACACATCGCGCCGCATCAAAGATCAGAAGCAAGAGCGGGCCGAAAGTGGCTTGCCCAATGGCGTCCGGGCGTTCGGATATTCCAAAGACGGCATGAAGATCGTACCCGGAGAAGCAGCGATCGTGCGGGAGATATTCGATCGGTTCGGCAAAGGGGAAACCCCTTTCAAGATAGCCGCCGATTTCAACCGCGGAGGAATCAAGACAGCCCGGGGTAAGGCATGGACCGATGCGGCGATCCGTCGGCAATTGCGGAATAGGCACGTCGCCGGCATCTGTGTGCACAACGGTGAAGAGGTAGCCGTCGGCAAGTGGCAGCCAATCATCCCAAGGGCACAGTGGGACTTCACTCAGGAGCTGCTGACCTTCCGCAGCGCGGCAGCCGTAAAGGAACGCTCCAAGCAGCGCACACCTCGCGTCTACCTCTTGCGCGGCCTGGTCGTCTGCGGCAAGTGTGGCACCAAGATGGCTGGATGCAGCGGGAAGTACTATCGATGCTCGCGCGCCAATCGCCTGGATGACATGCGGTGCACCCGGACCTTTCAAGCCGAACCACTGGAAAGGTTTGTAGAGGACGCCGCTGTCCGGCTGCTGACCGGGCTGACGGTTAACCCGCGCCGTACCCGCAGCGCGGCTACGGAAGCGGCCGAACGGGAAATAGCAGAGGACGAACAGCAGCTTCGAGACCTGCACGACATGTGGCTGAACAAGGAAATCCCCTATGACGAGTACCGGAAGGACCGTCGAACCATCCAGGCTCGGATAAGCGAGAACGAGAAAAAGACGATCGCCAGAGCCAAGTCAGCCGATGCAATAGCCGATCTTATCGGCCCGAACGCGAAAGCGGAGTGGCAGAAGCTTACTCCCGAACGAAGGAACACCGTCCTGCGGTTCTTGTTCAGCGCGGTTATTATCGGTTCGCATGATGGCACAAACCATCCTCACACGATCGATTATGGGCGGATCGAAATCGAGGAAAACGAGCTAGGCTGATACACTGACCCTAGAATGAGGAAACCCCTTCCGGCGGGCCATACCGGAAGGGCTTTCCCGTGTCATCTCTGTTTAGGCTATGCTTTGGCTAGCTCACATCATTGTCCGTCAGCAATGTCACGAGCAGTTCTGCGTTCTCCGCACTGATTGTCATCTTAAATTTGCCGACTACCCGCTCTAGGTGATAGGCGCGATCCGCTTCACCATTCTCTGTTTGTCTATGCTGCGTGTTTCTCTGGCTATAGTCCTCCCGTTGGTCGCTACCATGCGCCGTGGTCGCCGTGAGGCCTCACCTCCCCTCGGGTTGGTTACCTTCTGTGATCGTCCGTCCGTCCGGACGAGTCGCCGATGTGCCCTAACGCGCGTAGGCGCGCGCGAGGCGGACGGACGATCGCGGACGACGCGCTGTCACCGTTGCGGGTCACCTGGGGTGCCTGCGCCTGGTGGCGCGTCGTCACTGGCGGCCCGCCAGTGGCCGCGTATGGTCTGAACCGCGTAGCCATTGGCAGCAAGCTGGCGGAGCCATTCGTAAACCCAGGTCCGGCCTTTTCCGGTGACCTTGACCAGCGCGCCGGCAGATATCCCGGCCGGCCCGGCATCCCGCAAAGCGGCCCACAGCACCGTTTGCGGCCCGGACTGGTCCATCACTTGCAGTACCCCTGGTCCGGCGCGCTGTGGCGATTCTGGCGCCGTGTGGGCTATCTGCTGCGGCACAGCGCCGAGACAGGGGCGGTTGGGTGCGTGCTGGGTGGCCTGCCGGGTTATCTGCTCGGAGCTGATCAGATAGGCCCGGTGCCGATGTGGAATGGTGTGCTCGGGATCGGATAGCAGGAAGGTTCCGGGCTGGGTGAGCTGGTGAGCCTGCCAGCCTGATTTCACCGCGCCCTGGCCCAATATCAGGTCTGCGTCGCGGGGTTCGCGGACCCGCAGGCAGATCCGGATATCCATTTGAGAGCGGACGGCGGTATTTCCCATGGCGTCCTGAGTTGGCCGCTGGGTTGCGGCGATCAGATTGACGGCGACTGCCCGTCCACGGCGGGCCAGAGAATCGGCCCATTCGTGCGCTTCGGCGCGTAGCTCGGCATATTCATCGACGATGATAATGAGGGCCGGGTCGTCGGGGGTCGGCTCCCAGACACG
>DATGGU010000054.1:0-31972 GCA_035308365.1 Streptosporangiaceae bacterium | reverse complement strand
AACCCGCGCGAAGCCGACCACTGCGGCGCGTCCCTGCCATCCCGCATGGCAAGGTGCTCGGCAAGCCCCGCAAACAACACATCCCAGCGCTCATCACCGGTCGATCCCGGCGTATCGGCGAGCAGCCGCTGACGCGTCCCTACTGGCTCCTGGTGATACTCCTTCAGGAACTCGACGACGAGGCGCCACCGCATGTCGAAGCCTGGCTCAGCCGCGATAAAGCGAGCAAGCCCAGCGAGGCTCATCGGCTGGTAACTCACAACGACACAGTAGCGAACGGTGCTCATCCCGCGCCGCGTCCGGGACGTGCCTGTGAAAGTGCATGATATGGGCCTTTCGGGGTTGTACCCCGAAGATTGTGACGTTGGCTGCCATGCCGGGGGCCAGCCGAGGGGCCAGGGCACAATCCGGGTGGCAAAGCCCTGAGCCAGAACGGTAGCCAAAGACTATTTCCGCAGCTCAGAGGCATATCTGCGCACGCAGGTACACGCCGCCCTGCAAGTGATAACCACACATGCTGACCGCGCGGTGCCGGGCCTTCAGATCGTGATCAGCCGGACGGCCGGGTCAAGAAGACGGAGATCGCCGGGATCGGAGGTGACAACTTGCTGCCCCGTGCGGCGCGCGCAGATCACCACATGGGCATCAACGATGTCAGATGTTCCGCTCGCCGCGAGCAGCCTGCCAACGTTGGTCGCGTCTACCCGGCCGAGGTCGATAATGTCGGTTGCCGGCTGCCGGACCAGGCGCGCCAGCCGGGCCTGCCGGTCCGGCCGCCGGATCGCCTGGGCCAATGCGGTCGCCGGAACGGTGACGCGGGCACCTGTCTCACGTGCGCGGGCTAGGAGGACCACTACACGGCGGTCATTTCGGTCTAGGGCGATCAGGCCTCCCGCGTCGAGGGTTACGCCCGGCATCAGGCCGCTGACCTGCCCCCGTGCTGCGTGACACCGAGGGCCTCATCAGCCCAGGTGCGTTCGCTGTCGGTGAGCGCACCGCCGGTCTCCTGCAGCGCCTCGGCGAGCAACGCGCCCCACCCCGCCACGTCATCCAAACAGACACCGACAGCGTGCTGCACGAATCCAGAAACGCTGGGCGCAATTCCCACACTCACGAGGGAGCGGATCCGTTCGAGCTGGACCTCGTCGAGAGTGATCGTCACCTTCTTTGACGCCATACCAGTTACCATACCAAAGTCTTGGGCCGGAGGCAGCAGCCGGGATGTTTGCCCAGCTAAACGGCCATATATGCGGATGCAGCGACACTCCAGTGACGTTGCAGGCTGGCCAGCGCATCGATCCTGCTTCGTCGGGTGTGGTTGTGGTCAGAGATGGGCAGTCAGATTAGCCTGTGCAGCCACGGTCAGCTGACCGCTTACATGCCATCTGGAGGCAGCCGGGCCGCTGAAGATCGTTGGCGCAGGTGGGGAGGCTAGCAGCGGGCGGCCGGAACCGGTGTGGCCCGCTGCGGTTGCTGCACTTTGCCGCTGCACCTGGCTGGTCTGGGGCTCACTCCGGCCCGTACCCGTGCCTGCGGGCGCTGCCGCTGACCTGCTGCTCGTGCCGGGCCCTGTTCGCCATGCCGCACGGAGCCGCCGGCCCGGGCAAGGCAGAAGAAGTCTGGCGGGACGTCCTTGATGCGGTCATCGGTTCTCGCCGAGGCACGGCCCGTGTATGCGGCGTGACGTCCTCCTGCTGACCGAGATGATCGAGGCGGCCGAGCAGGCACAAGCGCTCACGAACGGCCTCACAGTCAGTGACCTGGAAGCAGACCGCCAGCGCCGGGACGCACCGCGACCGAGCAGCTTCCCGAATTCGCCGCAGCGTTGCGCCGGATCCTCAGCGACCCAGGCCGCCAGTCGTGGCACAGGCCGGTGCCGTCGGCTCGCGTCGAGTACCACCATCCCTGCTCTCGGGGGCAAGGCCGACGATCGGATACTTTCTTTCTTTGCCCAGGTCAGCGGCGGCGGCACCGCCATAGCAGGAAGGTCGGAACCGGAGCTGGCGGCTCGGCGAAGCGCTCAGCGTCCAGCCCGGCGTCAAGCAGGGCGTTCAGGAAGGTGGACAGCTTGCGGTGGGTCGCGCCTACCCGGATCCGGACGCCGTTGGGATTGTGGTCTGGTGAGGTCCACCAGCCCTCGGACTCGTAACCTTGTCCCGGCGGCCAGCTGCTGCAGCCAAGCTCGTTGCCGGGAAAGCACGGGTGCACGATCGAGGCGGCGAACCAGCCACCTGGACGCAGGACCGCCGTCACCGTGGACAGGGTTCCGGCCAGGTCGTCGATGTCCATAAGCGCCAGCTCGCAGGTGCAGCCGTCGAATGGCCGCCCGTCCCACCAGGCGCGGTGAGGGGTGACGCCGGCGTGGATGTAGGTGATGCTGTCCGGTCCGGCGGCGCGTGCCTTGCCGAGCATCGCGGCCGAGATGTCGATGCCGGTCACGTCGGCCCCCAGGCTGGCCAGACAGCGGCTCATCCGGCCTTGCCCGCAGGCGATGTCCAGCACCCGGTCACCGGTCATGGCGGGCAGCAGGCCGGCGTGCGCGGCGATCAGTGGCGGCGCGTCGCCGATCCACTGCTCGTACCAGTCGGCGAACTGGTCATACCTCGCCCGCGTCTGCGCCATGCGCCAACGCTATTTGCCCCGCCCGGCAAGGATCGGCTGTGTTCGCGAGAGGCTGACTCCGGTCCCAGACAGGCATCGCCGTCATCGTGGTGCCACCCTCCCGGGGAGAGAAAGGTCCGCGACCACGGCGCAACGGTGCGGCACCCCGGAGTCCGCGACCACGGCCACGCCTCCTGGGGCGGTACGGTGGGCGGACATGGAACGTTTCCCGTCTCCCGTCATCCGCTCCGCCCGGCTGGATCTGCGCGAATACAGTGCCGGTGATGCCGGGCTCGTGCGCGAACTCCTCGGCTGCGACGGGGGTTGCGAGGCGCTGCCGCCCGGTGCACCGTCGGACCCGGGTGAGGTGGCAGGGTGGCTCGCGGCCAGCGAGCATGGGCCGCAGCGGGAGGGAACGGGCGTCCACCTGATGATGCTGGACCGCGCGGCCGGCAAGATCGTCGGGTCGATCGGCCTGTTCCACGCGGACTGGGAGGTCCGCTCGGCGGAGCTCGGCTACGGCGTCCGCCGCGACGAACGCGGCAAGGGATACGCTTCGGAGGCGCTCGGCGCGGTCGCCCGGTGGGCGCTTACCGAAGGCGGCATCCAGCGGGCCTGGCTGACGGCGAACACGGACAACGTGGCCTCGGTACGGGTCGCCGAGAAGGCAGGCTTCCGCCGCGAAGGGACGCTCCGCCGCGCGGGACTGGAAGACGACGGGCTGCACGACCTGGCGGTCTTCTCCCTGCTCGACGACGAACTCTGACCGGGGCGCCCAGCCTGGCCCTCCCGGCTTCACGATGTTCTCTCTCGGCAGCCGGCCAGCGACCGCACGCCACGGCCCAACCGGCCCATGCCGCCGCAGATGATCGCCAGCTCCCGCCCGGATCCGGTCCTCACATCTGGCTGTATGCCGCGACAACCACAACCGCGCCTTCCGGGAAGGAGCCCGGGCGAGCAGGACGCGGGCCAGGCTGGTGTGGGCGGCAAGACGGGCGCAATACCGGCCAATCCGGCCAAGCGGGGCGCTCATTTGAGCGCACAGCACACATATTGACAGTTTTTCTTGACTTTACTCCACGATCGGCTCAGTGTGTCCAGTAGTTAGTCTGCTCGTAATGAGCGCTTAACGCTCAAATGAGCGCGCTAGCTGTCTCACCCGGACGCAGTCTCACCTTGGTGAGGGGACGCGACGATGACCCGACGGTCTGCCCCCCGGACGGGACCCCCGCCCGCCGCTCACACCACGCCTGCCGCATGCATCACGCGCGCCAAGACGCCGGCCGGCGCCACGAATGCCGGGCCACCCGTGCTGAGCCGCCGCGCCTTCCTGGCCGGGACGGGCGGGGCGGCCGCGGCGGTCGCGCTGTCCGGCTGCGCACTCGGCACCGAGCAGATTTTCTCCGGCGGCGGCTCGGGAACCACGGTCACCGTCGCGATCGTGTCGAACTCGCAGATGGTGGACGCGATCAGCCTGTCCCCGCTGTTCGAGCGAGAACACCCCGGCGTGCACCTGAACTTCGTCTCGCTGCCGGAGAACGAGGCCCGCGCCAAGATCACCGCGGACGTGTCCACCCAGGGCGGCGAGTTCGACGTGGTGATGATCAGCAACTACGAGACGCCGATGTGGTCGAAGAACGGCTGGCTGGTCAACCTGCAGCCGTACATCAACGCCACCCCAGGCTACGACGCGAACGACTTCCTCCCGCAACTGCGGGCGACGCTGTCGCACAACGGCGACCTGTACTCGGTGCCGTTCTACGGCGAGTCGTCGTTCCTGATGTACCGCAAGGACCTGATGGCCCAGGCCGGCATCACAATGCCGGCCCGGCCCACCTGGAAGCAGATCAGGGACATCGCGGCCGCCATGCACAAGAAGGGCAAGGTCGGCATCTGCCTGCGCGGCGACCCCGGCTGGGGCGAGAACCTCGCCCCGATCGACACGGTGATCAATTCCTTCGGCGGCCGGTGGTTCGACCCCGCCTGGAACGCCCAGCTCACCACGCCGGAGGTGGAGCGCGCGGTCAGCACGTACGTGTCGCTGGTGCGTCAGTACGGCGAGCCGGGCGCGCCGGAGGCGGGATTCTCCGAGTGTGCCACGCTCTACAGCCAGGGCGACGCGGCCATGTGGTACGACGCCACCTCGGCGGTCAGCACGATCGAGGACCCGGCCAGCAGCAAGGTGGTCGGCCGCAACGGCTACGCCTGGGCACCGACCCAGGACGGCCGCCCCTCCGGCTGGCTCTACACCTGGTCGCTGGCCATCCCGAACACCTGCCCGCACAAGCAGCAGGCCTGGGATTTCGTCGCCTGGATGACCTCCAAGTCCTACATCAGGATGGTCGGCGAGAAGCTGGGCTGGTCGCACGTGCCGCCGGGCAGCCGGTTCTCCAGCTATCAGATACCGCAGTACAAGAAGTTCTCGGCGGCGTACGGCCCGCTCACGCTGGCCTCCATCAACGCCACCAACTCGGCGCACCCCACGGTCAAGCCGGTGCCCTACACCGGTGTGCAGTTCCTGGACATACCCGAGTTCCAGGATCTCGGCACCAACGTCAGCGAGCAGATGAGCGCGGCGATCGCCGGGCAGCAGTCGGTGGCCTACACGCTGTCCCAGGCCCAGCGGTACGCGCAGGCCGTCGGCGACACCTACAAGCACACGTGAGGGAGATCCGGATGAGCACTGTTGCCTGGCCGGACAGATGCCCTGCGGCCGGATGGAGACACCGATGACGGCGATCGCTCCCCCGGTCGCCTCGGCCCACCGCCGGGTGCGAACCCGCAGCGAGCAGCGGCGGCAGAGCTGGGTCCGGCGCGCGCCGCTGCTGCCCGCGCTGCTGTTCACGATCATCGTGACCCAGCTTCCGTTCCTGGTGACGCTGTACTACTCGGTGGAGTCGTGGAGCCTGGTCCGCCCGGGATCCCGGCATTTCGTCGGCTTCTCCAACTATGTCCAGGTGTTCACCGACAGCCAGTTCCGCACGACCGCGCTGAACACGATCATCATGACGGTGGGCTCGGTGCTGATCGCCATGCTCATCGGGGTCGGGCTCGCGCTCGTGCTGGACCATAAGTTCATCGGGCGGGGGGTGGTCCGCACCCTGCTGATCACCCCGTTCCTGATCATGCCGGTCGGCGCGGCGCTGCTGTGGAAGACGACGATGTTCGACCCGACGTTCGGGTTCGTCAACTTCATCCTGCGGCCGTTCGGGATCGGGCATTTCGACTGGATCAGCAGCTTCCCGCTGGGCTCGGTCATGATCGAGATGATCTGGCAGTGGACGCCGTTCATGATGCTGCTGGTGCTGGCCGGGCTGCAGAGCCAGCCCAGGGACATCCTGGAGGCGGCCGCGACCGACGGCGCCAGGCCGCCGGCCATCTTCCGCGAGCTGACCCTGCCGCACCTGCGGCGTTACATCGAACTGGGCATCGTGCTCGGCGCGATCTACGTGGTCAACGACTTCGACGCGGTCTACATGATGACGCACGGCGGCCCCGGCATCTCCAGTGCCAACCTGCCCTTCTACATCTACCAGCGGGCCTTCCTCGGCTTCCAGGTCGGCCAGGCGGCGGCGATGGGCGTGGTGGTCGTGGTGGCCACGATCATCATCGCGACCTTCGCGCTGCGCCTGATCTTCACCTCGTTCAGCGGCACCGAAGAGGCGGCATGATGACGACGGCAAGCCGTAGGGCGTCTCTCCGTCCAGGTAAGAAGAGCATCGCGACCGAGCCTGGTGCCGCGCAGCGCGCGTCCCGGCGGCGCAGGGTCCGCACAAAGCGCCGCACCAACAGCGTCACCATGGGCATCGTCGGCTGGTTCCTGGGCATCGTGTTCTTCTTCCCGGTGCTCTGGATGGTGATTACCTCGTTCAAGACCGAGGCGCAGGCCTACACCAACTCGCCGACGATCGTGTTCCGGCCCACGCTGTCGGAGTACAGCGCGGTGTTCCACAGCGGCGTGTGGCCGTACGTGGCCAACTCGGCGTTCGCCACGGTCGTGTCCACCCTCATCGTCCTCGCGCTGGCCACGCCGTGCGCGTTCGCGCTGTCGCTGCGCCCGGTCCGCAAGACCCGCGACGTGCTGTTCTTCTTCATCAGCACGAAGATGCTGCCGGTGGTGGCGGCGATCATCCCGATCTACATCGCCGCCCGCGACCTGCACATGCTGGACAACATCTTCACCCTGGTCATCCTGTACACGGCGATGAACCTGCCGATCGCGGTGTGGATGATGCGGTCGTTCTTCCTCGAGGTGCCCGGCGAACTGCTGGAAGCCGCGGAGATGGACGGCGCGCCGCTGCGCCGGACGGTGACCGAAGTGATCTTGCCGGTGGTCGCGCCCGGGCTCGCGGCCACCGCGCTGATTTGCTGCATCTTTGCCTGGAACGAGTTCTTCCTCGCGGTGAACATCACCGCGACCAAGGCGGCGACCATGCCGGTGTTCCTCGTGGGCTTCATCTCCTCCGAGGGCCTGTACTTCGCCCAGCTGGCCGCGGCGGCCACGGTGGCGACCCTGCCGGTGGTGCTGGCCGGGTGGATAGCGCAGCGCCAGCTCGTCCGCGGTCTGTCCTTCGGCGCGATCAAGTGAGCACGGGAGTCGATCATGGCTGAGGTCAAGTACGAGAACGCCACCTGCATCTATCCGGGGGCGGACCGGCCGGCGGTGGACTCGCTCGCGCTGGCCGTCAAGGACGGCGAGTTCGTCGTCATGGTGGGCCCTTCGGGGTGCGGCAAGACCACCGCGCTGCGCATGCTGGCCGGCCTGGAAGAGATTGACGATGGGTCGATCCGGATCGACGGCCAGGACATGGTGGGGGTGCCCTCGCGGGACCGGGACATCGCGATGGTGTTTCAGAACTACGCGCTCTACCCGAGCAAGACGGTGGCCGAGAACATGGGCTTCGCTCTGAAGATGCACGGCGTACCCAAGGATGAGCGGGCCCGCCGGGTCCGGGAGGCGGCCAAGCTGCTGGACCTGGAGCAGTTCCTGGACCGTAAGCCGCGCCACCTGTCCGGCGGGCAGCGCCAGCGGGTCGCCATGGGCCGGGCCATCGTCCGCGAGCCCAAGGTGTTCTGCATGGACGAGCCGCTGTCCAACCTGGACGCCCAGCTCCGGGTGCAGACCCGCACTCAGATCGCCGAGCTGCAGCGCCGCCTCAAGGTCACCACCGTCTACGTCACCCACGACCAGGTCGAGGCCATGACCATGGGCGACCGGGTGGCGGTGATGCGCCTCGGGAAGCTGCAGCAGTTCGCCTCGCCCACCGAGCTGTACGACCACCCGGCGAACGTGTTCGTGGCCGGCTTCATCGGCTCGCCCGCGATGAACCGGCTGGAGGGCACGCTGACACCGGACGGCATCCATACCGGCGGGGTGACCATCCGGCCGCCGGACGCACTGCTGCGCGCCGCGCAGGGGCACGGCAAGCTGGTCGTCGGGATCCGGCCCGAGCACCTGTCGGTCGGCGGCAGCGATCTCGCCCTGAAGGTCGAGCTGGTGGAGGACCTGGGCAGCGACTCCTACATTTACGGGCACCTGTCCGGGGACAGGGACGCCAAGATCATCGTCCGGGCGGGCCGTGAGCATCCGCAGCCCGGCGAGCTGATCAAGGTTGGCGTGGACACCGCCCATCTGCACCTGTTCGACGCGGCCAGCGGCGAGCGGGTGGGCGAATGAAAGCGGCGCGCTGGCTGGCGCCGGGCAAGCTCGAGGTGGGCGACGCGCCGGATCCGGCACCGGGGCACGGTGAACTGGTCGTCCAGGTGGGCGCCTGCGGCATCTGCGGCACCGACGTGCATATCGCCGACGGCGAGTTCCCGCCCACGCCGTACCCGATCATCCCCGGCCACGAGTTCGCCGGCCGGGTGGCGGCCGTCGGCGACGGCGTGCCCGGCGAGTGGCGGGAGGGGGACCGGGTCGCGGTCGACCCGTCACTGTTCTGCGGGCACTGCCGGGCCTGCCGGGCCGGGCGCGGCAACCTGTGCGCGAACTGGAACGCGATCGGGGACACCGTGGACGGCGCGTTCGCCGAATATGTGGCGGTGCCCGCGGTCAACGCCTACCACATCCCCGGCAACGTGGACGACGCCCAGGGCGCGCTCATCGAGCCGCTGTCCTGCGCCGTGCACGGGCTGCGCCGGATCGGCCCGGTCATCGGCGAGGACGTAATGCTCATGGGCGCGGGCACAATGGGCCTGCTGCTGCTGCAGTTGATCAACCGTGCCGGCGCCCGCTCGGTGACCGTGGCCGACCGCAATCCCGCGCGCCTGGAGGCGGCCACCGCTGCCGGCGCGAGCAGCGTGACCGGCGACGCCGCCGAACTGGACGGCCGGTTCGGCGTGGCGGTGGACGCGACCGGGGCGCCCGCGGCGATCGAGGCCGCCTTCAACTCGCTGGAGCGCGGCGGCAGGCTGCTCGTCTTCGGCGTGACCAGTGGCGACGCCACCGTGTCACTGTCCCCGTTCCGGATCTACAACGACGAGATCACGATCGCCGGATCGATGGCGGTGCTCAACAGCTTCGGCGCGGCCGCCGGCCTGATGGCCGCCGGCGTCATCGACACCGGCCCACTGCTGGGCACGCCGTACTCGCTGGATCAGTTCCCCGCCGCGCTGGCCGCCGTCCGTACCGGACAAGGCGTTAAAGTCCAGGTCAAACTCGCATAGTGCCGCGCCGCTGTGGAGACCGCTTTTTATAATTTGACGATGCCGGGAGCCGAATTTGCAACTTAGACCTGGGCAGGGGCCCGTCAGATCGTCCAGACCTCCATTGCGAACGCCGGGTCAGCCGGGCGACCAGCCGCAGCCTTCAACTTTTTCGAAAACACATCCTCTTGGCAGGTGACAGGCGGGGCATTAGGCTCCAGTATGGCACGTGTGAATGACGTGAACCGTGGGTCAGCTTGGAGGGTGTCAGATGGGCCTGTTTCGATCGCGCTTCAGCTTGTTCCGGCCGCGCCACCGGCCGGTCATCTCCGCGGTTGCCGCCGTGGCTCTGATAGGTGGTTTAAGCGCAGCCAGCCCGGCCGCCAAGGTGGCCCGGGCAAGTGGCAGCGGTGACTTCATTGTCATCTGCACGTATAACGGCAATACCGCACACGAGGACCCGATAGACGCGCCCGGGGACTCCAATACCACCCACCTTCACGACTTCTTCGGTAACCTGGCCTCCGGCGGCGCAACGGCGGGAGGCACCCAGTTTCCTAACATGCTGTCCGGCGACGACGGCTCGGCCAATTCAATGGAGAACAACGGCTACACTACGCCGTCTCACGGCACCAATTGCCAGGACTCTCAGGATACTGCCGGATACTGGGTGCCGACACCATTCACAGGGACAAATGAGCAGCACCCGAATGGCAGCTGCACCACCAACTGCCCCAGCGGGACCACGGACAAATATCTCTATATGCGGGTGTACTACCTCTATAACGGATCGGGAGCCGAGCTGGAAATCCCGGACGGGACAACCATGATCACCGGCTTTCCCTCGGGCTGCACGACCGTCGTCAGCGGGCAGCCCCCACCCGGCTGCCAGAACGGCACGAGCTACCCGGTCGACACGGATATCGTCCAGTACTCCTGCGGAGCCTCGACCGGTAATGTGGAGGAACCACCGTCATCGGCCTGGCCGTATAACTGCAACAAGTACACGGATACCGACGACGCGTTCTCCGACGGGCTCATCGGACGGGTGATCTTCCCGAACTGTTACGACGACCAGCCGACCGGGAACTTCCCGGCCCCGAACTCCCCGGTGAACACCAAGGGGATCGCCACTGATCTCGTTCATGGCTACGTCGCTCCGTGGATCTCCTACACCACCCCGGCGAAATACTTCGGGATGCCGTCACGGCCGGCTAACGACTTCGCGTATGAGAACCCCGACGGGACATGCCCGCAGGGATTCCCGAAAAGGGTTGTCACCCTGGAAGAACGCCTTCATCTGCACGCCAGCGGAGCAGGCTGGGGGGAGCCTTCGGTGTTCCCGGATTCACCGGCCGCCCAGGGTACGCAGTGCGCGGGCTCCACCGGCAAGCTCTGGAACTCCCTGGCGAACGGCGAGATGAACAACGCACAGGGCTCCGGCACGGGCGACAACGACGGAAGCACAGGCGGCGTCAATGACGCCGACGCCACCACGCAGGTCGCTCCGGGCGTCTGGGGACCGCAGAAGTGCGTCCCGGCCAGCGCGCCCAATGGCGCCTCCACCCTCTCGTTCGCTTGCACGCCTAATGCCGATGCCGCCGTATGCTCCACCGGAACAGGAGGAACGGCCCAGCCAACCGGCGTCACCGGATGCGGCACCTCGACCGGTACCTGCTACTACGGCTACGAAGGAAGCGGCACCGGCTGGGAGACACTGCATGCCGACTACTGGCAAACCTGGCAGGAGGGCGGCGGGACCGACGTCGCCGGCGAACCGCAAGGAACCTTCCCCGACATCATCGAGGACTGCGTCACGGAGATGGCTGGCACTTGCGGGTTTGTGACCAACTCCAAGCCCGCCACCATCTACGCCACACCGGGTACGTAACCCAGCGCGGACAGCGGCCCCTCCCGGGCAGCAGGTGACCGGGAGGGGCCGATTCGAGTCTTGACGCAACCCAGCGCGGACAGCGGCCACCAGCAGGCCATCCCGCCGAACCATCCGGCCCCCCGAGCAGCAGGTGACCGGGAGGGGGCCGATTCGAGTCTTGACGCATTGCTATGCGAAAGTTACGATTTACATAACTTTTAAGAAAGTTTCCTATTAGTTTGATCCTCGGCGGGCCCGGGGCTTCACCGCGGGATGCCACCCGGCCTGCATGGGCACTGGCACGCTGCCCGAGTCCGTTTTCCGCCCCGCTCACAGGAACGGCCAATGAAGCACCACTTCGTCACCCCGCAGCTACGCTCGATCCGCACAGCCACCGGCATCGCCGCCATCGTTGCTGGCCTGGCCGCCTCACCTGCGCACGCCGCGACGGCCAGCCTGGTCAGGGCCCAGACCGCGACCACCGTCCCCGCCCACGTCTTCTCACCGTATTTCGAGGCCTACAACGGCGACAGCCCGCTCACCCTGTCTCAGGAGTCGGGGGCCAAATACCTGGTCATGGCGTTCATCCAGACCGCCTCGCCCGGCTCGTGTACCGCGTACTGGAACGGCGACACCAGCATGCCGATCTCATCGTCCACCTTCGGCAGCGACATCGCCGCCATCCAGGCCGCGGGCGGCAATGTCATCGCGTCGTTCGGCGGCTACACGGCCGACCATGACGGCACCGACATAGCCGACAGCTGCACGAACGTGAGCCAGATCGCCGCGGCCTACGAAAGCGTGATCACGACCTACAACCTGTCCCGCATTGATCTTGACATCGAGGATAACTCGCTGACCAAGCCGGCCGGGATCACCCGGCGCAACCAGGCCGTGGCCATGGTGGAATCGTGGGCCGCGAGCACCGGGCGGTCGGTGCAGTTCTCCTACACCCTGCCGGCGACGACCACCGGACTGGACTCTCAGGGCCTGGCCGTGCTGCAGAACGCGGTCACCAACGGCGCCACGGTCGGCATCGCCAACATCATGACGTTCGACTACTACATCGGCACCACGCAGGAGATGGCGACCGACACCGAAACGGCCGCGAACGGCCTGTTCAACCAGCTGAAGAGCCTTTACCCGGGCAAGAGCACGGCGCAGTTGTGGGGCATGACCGGCGTTACCGAGATGGTCGGCATCGACGACTTCGGCGCGCCGGAGACCTTCACCACCGCCGACGCCAGCACCGTCCTCAACTGGGCCGAATCCATGCACATCGGGGAGCTGTCGTTCTGGGCGCTGCAGCGTGACAACGGCGGCTGCCCGGGCACCGCGGGCTCCGACACCTGTTCGGGCATCTCGCAGAGCACCTGGTACTTCAGCCAGACGTTCGAGCCGTTCACCAGCGCAGGCGCGACCGGCAACGACTTCTCCGTCTCGCTCTCGCCCGCGTCGGGCTCGGTGACCGCCGGCGGCTCGGCGACCGCCACCGTCAGCACCGCGGTGACCTCGGGCTCGGCCCAGACCGTATCGCTGTCGGCCAGCGGCGCACCGTCCGGGGTGAGCGTCTCGTTCAACCCGGCCTCGGTCACCGCGGGCAACTCCTCGACGATGACCATCAGCACCGCGTCGTCCACGGTCGCCGGCACCTATCCGCTCACCGTGACCGGCTCGGCGCCCTCGGGCAGCCACAGCACCAGTTACAGCCTCACCGTGACCTCCAGCGGCGGCGGAGGAAGCCTGGTCAACGGGGGCTTCGAGACCGGGAGCCTGTCCCCCTGGACCTGCCAGCCCGGTGACGCCGTGGTCACCAGCCCGGTGCATTCGGGCAGTCACGCACTCCAGGTCACACCCACGGCCAGCCAGACCGGCGAATGCGACCAGACCGTGACCCTGTCCCCCAACACCAGCTACACGCTCACCGGCTGGGTGCAGGGCAACTACGCGTTCATCGGCGTCAGCGGCGGCGCCTCGGCCAGCACCTGGACGTCCTCCAGCGGCTGGTCGCAGCTGTCGGTGCCGTTCACCACCGGATCGTCAGGAACGGTGACCGTCTACGTGCACGGCTGGTACGCCCAGGGAAACGTGTACGCCGACGACTTCTCGCTCAGTTAGCTGAACAGTGAATTCGCGCACTACGTGCCGGCCGAGCGCCAGCTTCCGCAGGTCCGGCTAAGGCCCTTCGAGGATCCCGAATTCTTTCCCGCGGGTGTGAAACACCGCTATACCCGTGGCTGACCCCCGGGGGCCCTCAGGGAGACTGGCCGTGTGCTGATCCGCCCGCGCCGTGACAGCGACATCGGCGCCTGTGCCGGCCTGGTCCGCGAGGTTCACGCCAGGGACCGGTATCCACGGGTGCTGCCCGGGGACGTCAGATCGTTTCTCGACCTGCCCGGCGCCTACGGCTGCTGGGTCGCCGACCATGGCGGACAGGTCGCCGGCCACGTCGCGCTGCTGCCGCGCGGCGTGGCGGCCGCCCTCGAGGTCGCCAGCACCGCGCTCGGCAGGCCCGCTGGCCAGCTCGCCGTGGTGGCCCGGCTGTTCGTGTCCCCGCAAGCCCGCGGCCAAGGAGCCGGCCGGCTGCTGCTGGGCGCCGCGGCCGGCGAGGCGGCCGCGCGCGGCCTGTGGCCCGTCCTGGACGTGGACACCGGTCTCGCCGCGGCCATCTCGTTGTACCAGAACTGCGGCTGGGTCCGGGCCGGCACCGTAACTGTGCCGCTGGGTGACGGGACTGACCTGCGCGAGTACGTCTACCTCGGGCCACCGCCCGCCGGTGCTGACGCCGGCTGACGCGGGCCGGCCGGGCAGCGGGTACCCGGGCACCGGGCTACTGGTGGGAGCGGCGCGGCCGGAGCTTGAGCCAGGCCACGATGGCGACGGCCACCAGCAGCAGGGGGGAGAACAGCAGGTGCACGGCGAAGCTGAGGACGGTCAGGGCCACGATGGCGACAAGGACTAGCGCGATGATGCCAAGCATTGTGATCGGTCTCCATTTCAGGTCGGGCGGCTGGGCTGCACTGCCCCGCGTCCGCGGTGGCCGAGTGCATGCTTCAAGGGTGCCGCCGCCAGTGACCCAGGTCGATCGGGATCAGCCCCGGTTCACACCCTGGGTGACTCCCTGAGGGCATGAGGGTCGGCCCCGATCGCGGTCAGGGACACCGGTGTGGCACCGGCAGATAATTTGACATCTGTCTATATTGACATCGATCGATGTCTGTGCCAAGCTCGGCGATACGTCCAGATATAGACAGTCATCAAAGTCTCGCCCTGGGAGGTCCCCATGTCTCGCCGTGTACAGCTTGCCCTCAACGTCAGCAGCGTCGATGAGGCCGTCGTCTTCTACAGCAAGCTGTTCGGTACCGGGCCGGCCAAGCGCCGTCCCGGCTATGCCAACTTCGCCATTGCCGATCCGCCACTCAAGCTCGTTCTGCTGGAGAACCCTGGACACGGTGGCAGCCTCAACCACCTGGGTGTCGAGGTGCCCGACGGCGACACCGTCACCGCCGAGCAGGCCCGGCTCACCGAGGTGGGGCTCGCCTCGGTCGATGAGCGCGCGACCACCTGCTGCTACGCCAGGCAGGACAAGTTCTGGGTGCAGGGCGCGCCGGACGGGGAGGCCTGGGAGGTCTATACCGTGCTCGCCGACAGCCCGACGTTCTACGGCGAGAGCAACGACGGCTCCGAATGCTGCGGCGCAGCCCGCGAACCGGCCACGTCCAGCGCCCCGTGCTGTTAACACTGGCTCGTACTCCCACCCGCGCCGCCCCGGCCACCGACAGTCGCGCCGCAGCCGACGCCCCCATCCTGACAGCCCCAACCCCGGCAGGCCCACGCCAACACCCCCGCCGCCGGCACCCACCCGAACACTCCACCAGCCGCCGCTGACACCACCCTGTCTTGACGTTCCTCTAATCAAACTGCCAAGCTTGCCGCAGACTTGATTAGGCAGATGTCAAATTAACTTGAGGGCCCTGGTAGTGCTGTGACTGATGAGCTTCTGGTGGGTGCGCCGCAGCCGAGCCGGGACCAGGCAACCGGAGCGACCAACGCGACCACCGCGACTGGGCCAGCCGGGGCGGCCGGGCCAGCGGGGGCGGCCGGGCCAGCCGGGGCGAGCAACGCAGCCGGCGTGGCGTTGTGGCGGCGGTTGCTGGCCGAACTGCTCGGCAGTGCCTTCCTAGCCGCACTGGTGATCGGATCCGGCATCGCCGCACAGACCCTGTCGCCCGGGGCGGTGGGCCTGGAGTTGCTGGAAAACGCGGCCGCGACCGCTGCCGGGCTGTTCGCGATCATCCTGATGTTCGCGCCCGTGTCCGGCGGGCACTTCAACCCGGTCGTGTCGTTCGCCGACGCCGCACTCGGCGGGATGCGCTGGCGGGATGCCGCTGCCTACCTGCCTGCCCAGGTGGCTGGGTGCACCGGTGGCGCTGTAGTGGCGAACCTGATGTTCGCCCGGGCGGCGGTCACCATCTCAGTGAAGGACCGGGCCACGTCCGCCCACTTCCTGTCGGAGGTCGTGGCCACCCTCGGGCTGATCCTGGTGATCTTCGCGACGGCCCGGGGCGGACAGAGCCGAGCCACCCCGGCGGCGGTCGGGGCCTACATCGGCGCGGCGTACTTCTTCACCGCCTCGGCCAGCTTCGCCAACCCGGCGATCACCATCGGCCGGATGTTCTCGAACACCTTCGCCGGGATCGCACCCGCGTCGGTGGGAAGCTTCATCGCCGCCCAGGTGGCCGGCGCCGCGCTCGCCGTCGGGGTGATCAGGGTTCTGCATCCCGACGTCGCCTGGCCGGCCGGATAGGAGAACCTTCATGCACCTGGTCGTGGTCGGCGGTAGCGACGCGGGAATCAGCGCGGCGCTGCGGGCCCGCGAACTCGACCCCGGCGCCGAGGTCAGTGTGGTGGTCGCCGACGCCTACCCCAACTTCTCGATCTGCGGCATCCCCTATTACATCTCGGGCGAGGTGACCCACTGGCGCAACCTCGCCCACCGCACCACGGCCGACCTGGAAGCCACCGGGATGAGGCTGCGGCTGGACACCATCGCCCGCCGGATCGACGTGGCCGCCCGCAAGCTTCTGGTCACCTCACCCGGCGGCGCCGAGGAGATGCTGGGCTACGACCAGCTGGTCGTCGGCACTGGCGCGGTTCCCCTCCTGCCCCCGGTCGAAGGCCTGGCCGGCCCCGGTGCTCTCGGCCCTGGCGACGGCGTTCACCTGCTTCACTCGATGGATGACACGTTCGCGGTCATGCGGACGCTGGAGCAGACCGCACCCGCCAGCGCGGTCATCACCGGGGCCGGCTATGTCGGCCTGGAGATGGCCGAGGCCCTGGTCACGCGGGGCCTGCGGGTCGTTCAGGTGGAACAGCTACCCGAGGTGCTGTCAACCGTCGACACCCCGCTCGGTGAGCTGGTGCGTGCCGAGCTCACCCAGCAGGGCGTCAAGGTGCTGACCGGCACCACCGTCCGGCGGATCGGCCGCGCCCCGGCCGGGCAGGCGGGGCGGCTCCGGATCGAGGCGACCCCTCCCGGCGGCGGGACGGCCAGCTACCTGGCCGACATGGTCCTGGTCGTGACCGGCGTGCGCCCCGACACGAGGCTGGCAGCCGGGGCGGGCGCGAAGCTGGGCGCCCGGAGTGCGATCGCCGTGGACCGGCACATGCGGACCGGCCTGCCCGGCGTGTTCGCGGCCGGGGACTGCGTGATCACCCATCACCGGCTGCTCGGTGAGACCTATCTTCCCCTCGGCACCACCGCGCACAAGCAAGGAAGGGTGGCTGGCGAGAATGCGCTCGGCGGGGACCGGGAGTTCGCCGGCAGCCTCGGCACCCAGGTCGTGAAGATCTTCGATCACGCGATCGCGCGTACCGGGCTGCGCGACCACGAGGCCAGCTCGGCCGGATTCGACCCGGTCACCGTGGCGGCCGGGGCTGATGACCACAAGGCCTACTACCCGGGCAGCCACCGCATCGCCATGCGCTTCACCGGCGACCGCCGCACCGGGCGGCTGCTCGGTGTGCAGCTCTTCGGGCACCGCCATGCCGAGATCGCCAAGCGCATCGACATCGCCGCGACGGCGATCTTCCACGGCATGACCGTCGACGCCCTCAGCGACCTGGACCTGTCCTACACCCCACCGCTGGGCAGCCCCTGGGAAGCGATCCAGCTGGGCGCCCAGGCATGGTCGCGGTCCGTTCGGCAAGGCTGACCGCCCGCCCCATCAGCGCAGCCACCCGGTACGCCAGCCAGGCTCAGTCGCCTGCCATCCCCGCCAGCAGGCCGGTCAGGGCGGCGAGCCGGGCCGGAACCGCCCGGTAGTACACCCAGGTGCCGCGCCGCTGCGAGGTTACCAGCCCGGCCTCGCGCAGCAGCCTGAGGTGGTGCGAGATCGTCGGCGCCGACTGCTCGAAGCCGGGGGTCAGCTCACACACGCACACCTCTCCCCCATCGGCCGCCACGATCATCGACAGCAACCTCAGCCGCACCGGGTCGCCCAGGGCCTTGAAGGCCAGCCCGAACTCGGCCGCAATCTCGGCGGTCACCGGCGCGCTCGACAGCGGCGGGCAGCACGGCCGCGCCGGGTCAGCCTCCAGTGCCGCGGCCTGCCCCGGTGCCGGCGTGACCATTAACACCTCCACAGGATGCGGCGGCCCGGTAACCCGTACAGAGCCGCACCTGGTTCGAGATCTGACGAAACAAGGCCTACGGCGTCAGGCTGACATGCGCGCAGACGCAGGTCAAATGCCAGCCGGCGAGCGGGTGGCGACCAGGATCGCCGGATCGTCACTCATCCTCAGCGGGTTCGGGGCCGGCAGCAGGTGGCGGCTTACCCTCAGCATCGGGCTGGAGCGAAATGTTAAGCCTGGACGCACCGGTCAGTTCGAGTTCCCCGAGTGTTGCAATTACCTCGGTCAGGGCTTTATAAAAGGCCGTGACAACCCGTGCCTCGAGCCGGGACGGGAGGTCGGTGAACATGACCTTTATCTCTTCGAACAGTTTGGAGGAAGAGACTTCGTCGCGGGTGTAATCGCCATCTTCGGCGTCACCGGCAGCCCCCGGGACCAGGCGGGCAGTATTGATGAAGACCTCGACCTGGTCTCTGATCGTTTGCCGATCCGGCTCGGCATTCGGCAGCCGCCGGATTAACTGCATCGTCAGCTGGGTTACGGAGTCTACGTCATCATCACAGTTATGGAGCTGCGCAAATGGCCCGGTGCCTGCCCTGGAAAGGGGTATGCCAATGGCCAGGCCATGAACCGGGATTTCAAACCCTCCTTTAGCCGCACCGGCTTCGAAGAGTATCCAGGGACGTTCCAGGCTGTTCTTGGTCAGCAGGCATACCACATCACACGCCAAACTAAGCTTCCTCATTAACTCCGGAAACCACTCGACGCCGTACTCAAATCCCTGAGAACCTTTTCTATCCGACGAGCGGAACGTCTTCAGCATCCCCGCCGTCACGCTTGAAAGCAACTTGCTGAAGGCCTCCGCAATCGGCGCATCGCGGGAATCATGACTAATGAAAACAAGAGGCACCGCTTGCTCACCGTCAGCGGCCACACCCGCCGGTTCGGCATCCGTCATCCGATCAGTTCCCCTCTGCCACCCGCGCAGCGATAGATTATCGTAGCAAGTTTGGCTAGCAGTGGTTGACCTGCGCAAATAGGCGGTCATCGGGTTATGCCGGCCGTGGTGGCGGGGTTAGCGTTACCGGATGCTGGAGCCGGGCTGGAGCGAGGCTGCCGCGCTCGCGGCGGCCGGCGTCATCGCCGTGGTGGCGACGCCGGCCGGCATTTCCGGGGCGGTGCTGCTGCTGCCCTTCCAGGTCAGCGTGCTGGGCACGCCAAGCCCGGCGGTCACCCCGACGAACCTGCTGTACAACGTGGTCGCCACCCCGGCGGCACTGTACCGCTACTGGCGGCAGGGGCAGACCGGCGGGCGGCTGGCCCTGGTCCTGGTCATGGGGACGCTGCCCGGGGTCATCGCCGGGTCGGTGATCCGGGTCTGGCTGCTGCCGGGAGCGGTTGTCTTCGATGTCGTCGTGGCCACGGTCCTCGGCCCGCTCGGGATCTGGCTGGCGCTGAGCCGGCCCGCCGCACCGGCTTCCCCGGCGCGCCGGGTCCGGCGGATTCCGGCTCCCGCGCTGACCGGGCTGGCCGCCGTGGTGGGGTGTGTGGGCGGCATCTACGGCATCGGCGGCGGCTCGATTCTGGCGCCCATCCTGATCGCCTCAGGGCGCCGGGCCGCGCAGGTCGCTCCGGCGGCGCTGGCCTCGACGTTCGTGACGTCGGTGGCTGGCGTCGTGACGTTCGTGATCCTGTCGGTCTACCGGCACGGGCTGGTGGCTCCCGATTGGCCGGTGGGCATTGCGCTGGGCGTGGGCGGACTGGTGGGCGGTTATACCGGTGCCCGGATCCAGGCCCGGCTGCCCGATGTGCTGATTCGCCGCCTGGCCGGCATCCTCGTGATCGCCGTCAGCGCCCGCTACCTGTGGCTGGGCCTGTTGTGAGCACATCGTAACAACGGTTCTCATGCAGGTATTGGCGTTTCGTGCCGCGTCCGATCAACTCGCCTGAGGTGCAATTCTTGCCTGGAGCTCATTTCGATACCGAGGGGAGCACGTAGTGCCAGATCAACACCGGGCCGCCGCAGGTTGCCTCTTCTCCTCTGCGCCGCCGGCGCCGTGGCGCTGAGTTCTGCCGTCGTTCCCGCCGTGGCAGCGGCGACGCATACATCAGCAAGTACCACCCAGGTCATCCGCGCAGGATCCTCCGCAGCAGCAGATAGCAGATCCAGCACAGGACGGCTACCGCAGGCACCAAAATAATCTGATACCAGTAAAAGAAGGGAAAATCCCCCAGTTTCGGCATTGAACGCGCGTAGAAGGGCACCCACAGCGTGCCGATGATCGCGGCGATCAGCAGGACGGCAACAACACCCCGCGCAGCCGGGCTTTTGCCCGGGGGAGCGGACTGGACCATCGCAACCTCTCAAATGTGATGCACGCTCGCGACCGGATATGCGATGCGCGCGGTGGCCTGGCCTCCCCTGGCCAGCGATCGCCCGGCTCGTGACGGCTGATCCGGTTCACCATGGTGCCGCGTATTAAGCCACGTGACAGGGCTTTCCGGCGTATTGGCGCCGGCAAGATTAATACTGGCGGGACAATAAATCCCAATATTAATTACATTGCCGGACGTATCAATGCGCAGCGGCGGTCAGTGCATCGTAAAATCTACTAAATCGTTCTGAAATGAGGGAATGAGCTACATGTCACGTGCTGCCCGGGCCGCGGCGGTCTTCATTGCCACCTCTTCCAGGTACTGCCGCGCTTCGCCACGGGTTGAGATGCCCGCCACCCGCGCCTTGATCGCCGGATGCTGTTCCGGTGGCGACAGCAGGAGGTCACTGCGCTGGGCGATGTGCAGGAAGCCGGGCAGGTTGCCGTTGTCGACAGGACCTTCCTCCCCCGCCTTCCCGGCTGGCTGAACCAGCCTGGGGGTGACCGCGGGCGCCGGTGGCGCGCCGGGCAGCTGCTCCGGTGCCGGCCGCGGTTGCGGCAGGGTGATCAGCGACGTCACGTCGCGCACGTGGGCGTCCCGCTGGGTCAGCGCCGGGAAGCCGAGTATCCGCTCCACCGTTGCCGGGATCGAGGCGTGGTCGTAGGTGCGGTGGTCGATCAGGTTCCGCGGGATGTGTGGCGACACGATCACGGCGGGGACGCGGACGCCGTACTGCCCGAAGTTGAAGCCGAACTTGTTCACATCGCCCGGGGTGACGGTCTTGTCACCGGGGGATGGCGCGCCGCCCGGGACGGCCAGGGCATGGTCGTAGAATCCGCCGTGCTCGTCCCAGGTGACGATCAGCAAGCTGGTGTCCCAGAGCGGGGAATTCCGCAACGCCTCGTAGGTCGATTTGATCAGATTTTCACCGGACCGTACATCGTCCAGCGGATGCTGCGATTGACCGCCGCGGTACGTGTCGCTGGCCACATCACCATAATTGGGCTCAATCAGGGTGAATTGAGCGGGGTAATCGGCGGCCGTGACGTCGGAGGCGAATTTGCTGTACGGATGCGGATCCCACGGAAAGATGCCATTGAGCGCGGCGGCGATCGGGAAACTGCCGCTGAGCGGCCCCTGGTCCCCGTGGTAGATGCGCCAGGTCTTCTGTGCCCGGGATAGTGCCGCGAACAGGCTGCCGTGCTCGAAGTCGAACCCGTCGACCGTCATCCACTCGGCGATCTGCAGCACACCCGGGCTGTGGTCCAGGCCGCCGGATGAGGCGGCCATCATGAAGAAGCGGTTGGGCCAGGTCGGCCCGGGCATGGATGCCCGCCAGCCGTCACACAGCGCGAATTCGCTGGCCAGCGCGGTCAGCACGGGAAGCTGCCCCGGGCCGAAGCACTTCATGATCTCGCCGGGGTTGCTCGCGCCACCGGTCTTCGCATAGCTGCCGGCGAACCCGGTGGCGTTGATCGCCGGATAGGCCCCGTGCGGATGATAGACGGCATCGGGCCCGCAGAGCTGGACGAGCACGTCGGTGAACTCATGCCCCGGATCGCTCGGCATCGTCCAGCCGGCCGGCTGCCTGACCGTGAACGTCAGGCCGTTATACGTATTGGACTCCTTGCCGCTTAATCCGGCGATGGCCGCCGGCTGGCCGGTTTCCGCATCCGTCCCGGTGATACCGGAGAAACCGAGCATGTGGTCAAGCGAACGGTTTTCGAGCATCAGCACGAAAACACGCTCAACGAGAGCGGACCCCTGACTGGCCATGCCTGCCTCCCCGTGGCTTGGACGTGGCCACGATCCTAGCGCCCAGGACTACGGAACGAAGATCATGCCTTAGGGTCAGCCAAGCCACCCTCCCGGGTACCGGGGCGCCAGGTGGACGGCCTGCCGGCCACGGTCAGCGTCCCGGCCAGTGCGGCCAGCGCCGCCGCCAGCAGGGTCGGCCTGGTCCCCCACAGATCCGCCAGCGCTCCCCCGCCGAGCGCACCCGCCGGGATGACGACCAGGCTGACTACCCGGGACAGCGCGATGACCCGGCCGATCTGCCCAGGCGGCACCAGCAACTGCTCCAGCGACACCGAACCGATCGCCCACACCGTCGTGCAGTAACCGAAGATCGCGCCGTAACAGCCCAGCACGGCCAGCGGTGCCAGCCAGGAAGCGGCCGGGATGAGCAGCAGCGCGGCGGCCGCGGCCGGGGCGAACACCGGGACGACCCGTTCCAGGCCGATCCGGCGCGACACCCGGGTCGCGGTCGCCACGGCCAGCAGGGCCGCCGCGTTCTGGACGACCAGCACGGTGCCGAGAGCACCCGGCTTCAGCCCCAGGATCCGGAACGCGTACAGCACATACAGCGAGCCGATCGCCGCCCCACCGAGGTTGAGCGCCGAGTCGGCGACGGTGAGCCGGATCAGCGCCGGGCTGCCCGCCAGGACGGCCAGACCTTCCCGCAGCGACCGCCGGTCCGCCCGCAGGCCGCGCCCGGCCCGCCCGGCCGGCCCCGCCGCCACCGGCAGCCGCAGGCAGATCAGCGCCGACAGCAGGTAGCTCGCCGCGTCGGCCGCCACCGCCGTCACGACGCCCAGGGCCTGGATGAGCCAGCCCGCCAGCGCCGGCCCCGGCACCTGCCCGGCCGTCCTGGCCCCAGTGATCACCGCGTTGCCCGCCAGCACGTCAGCCGGTGCCACGCCGCGGGCGGCGAATGCCCGGATGGCGATGCCGGTCAGCCCGCCCAGCCCGCCGGACAGCGCCGCAACCCCGAACAGCACCGGCAGCGACAGCAGCGACAGTGCCCGGCTGACCGGCACCGAGCCGACCACCAGAACCTGCAGCAGGTCCACAACGATCAGCAGCCGCCGCAGCGACCGCACCGAGTCCACCAGCACCCCGGCGAACGGCACGCTCGCCGCCTGCGCGCCATAGGCGACGGCGAACAGCGCCGAGACGGCCAGCGGTGGCGCGCGCAGCACGAGCACCGCGATGGTGGGCATGGCCAGGGTGCTCACCTGCGTCCCCGCCACGCTGACCAGTTGCGCCGCCGCGACCGGCCGGAGGAAACGCGGCCCGGTCAGAACGTGTCCTGTACCAGCGGCGCAGGCGACCAGGAGAACATGGCGCTGGCCCGCCGCAGGCTCCCCGCCGTGTATTCCTCCACCTGCCCGGCCGCAGCCAGCTCGGCCAGCGACACATCGCCCAGGTAGGCGGCGCACAACGCGGTCGCCGGCATCCCGATGTCCGGGGCGCGGCCGGCCGGCTCGCAGCGCGCGCCGTCGAGCCCGCCGTCCAGGGCGTACCGGCGACGGTCACCGTCGGGCTGGTGCACCTCCAGTATGACCGTGTCGTCCCTGGAGTAGCGGCGCGCCGCCAGCGCGGCCGGCACGTCGAGCAGATAGACGATCATGTCGTCCCTGACCGTCTGCCGCCAGCCGCGCGGGTCGGTCAGCCTGGCGATGATGGGGTCGCGCACCGGCCGCCGGGACGCGGTGACCGACGAGACCAGCGGGTTGGCGAAGCAGTGCCGCCAGAGCTGCGCCTCGGCCTGGGGCGAGGTGGCGAACAGTTCGTCGATCTGCAACGCGCCGCGCGGCCTGCCATGGCTGTCGGATTCCACGCATTGCCGGTAGCTTAGGAAACCGTCATAGCCGCTGCCAGAGCCTTGCACTTCCTTACGGTGCCCGGCGAACACCATCGGGCCGTAACGCGCACGGTTCCCGGCCGAACCGGAGTAGCGGTACCGGTCAGTGCACCGCGCCCGTGGCACCCAGCCGTTCCGGACGCCGCTGAGCTGAGCCGACACCTCGTGCATCACGCCGAGCGCGGCATCGTGGCCCAGTAGTTCCAGCCGGCCGTCATCGGTCACCCCGCGCAGCTCGCGCTGGCCGTCCAGGCCGATCTCGACGTTGGCGTACCTGGTGGCAACGCCGCTGCCGTACCGCAGGTGGGTGCGGCTGTGGTGCGGCATACCGCCGCCGGCGGGCATCCGGCCGTCCCGGATGGCCAGGTCGAGACCGTGCAGGGTCAGCGCCGACATCAGGCCACGCCCACGCAGCAGCGGGTGCACCAGCAGGAAGGTGAATCCGGCGAAGTCCAGCACCTGGCCGCCTGGCACGGTCAGCTTCAGCGCGGTCATGCCGTGCGCGGCGACCAGCTCACCGCCCTGGAAGACGCCGATGGTATGCCCGGGCTCGAGGAACTCCGCCAGCCAGTCCGCTCGCCGCCCGTCCGCCTGCCACCCCCAGACCAGAGCCTCCAGCGCGACCAGGCTGGCCAGTTCGCCGACGGCGAGCCCGCGCATGACCAGCCCGTCCGGCAGCCCGGTCACCCGGGCCGGGCTGGCCAGGTCTGTTGCGGCGGTCATGCAGGCACCCCCTCGGCGCGGCGCCGCGCCGTACTTTCCTGGCCGGAAACACGCCCTACGGCAACACTTTCCTGGCCGGAGACACGCCCTACGGCAACACCTTCCTGGCCGGAGACACGCCCTACGGCAACACCTGCCTGGCCGGAGACACGCCCTACGGCGACATCCCGCAGCGCCCGGCCGAGCAGGTCCACCAGCTCACCGCACTCCTCGTGGGAGATGGTCAGCGGCGGCAGCAACGGCAGGATGCCGTCGGAGAAGCAGGTCAGCAGGCCGTTCTCGGCGCAGGCAAGCCGCAGGTCGTTCGACTCGCGCAGCGACCAGGGCGTGCCGTCGTCGTGGACCAGGTCCAGCCCCAGCATCAGGCCCTCGCCGTACACGCCGCCGACCCCCGGCAGCGCCGCCTGCACGATCAGGTCCTTCAGGAACGCGCCGGCCCGCCTGACCCCGGCGAGGAACCCTTCGCCGGTAAGTATCTCCAGGGTGGCCAGGGCCGCGGCCATGCCCACCGGGTGGCCGTCGGTGGTGGACCCGTTGGGGAAGGTCAGCGGGTGCCCGGTGGCGGCCAGCGTGGCGTAGAGAGGCTGGCTCACCGCCAGCGCGGCCAGCGGGAAGTAACCGGCGCTGATCCCCTTGCCGAGCACGATCATGTCGGGCACCAGGCCGATCCGCTGGCACATGGTGAGCCCGCCGGCCCGTCCGCAGCCGGTCGTCACCTCGTCGGCGATGACGTGGATGCCGCGCGCCCGGCATTCCATGGCCACCCGGTGCAGGTAGTGCGCGGACAGCGACAGCACATAGGTGCCGAGCACCGGCTCCACGATCAGCGCGGTCACCCGCTCCGCGCCGATCTCGTCGATCCTGGCCAGCAACGGTGCGGTGCAGGAGCCGTCGCAGGGCGCCGCCGGATCCGCCGTACTTTCCCGGCCGGAAGGCCACCCTGGGGCAGCGCTGACGCCGCAGGATCCGGCGGCCGGCCGGTCGATGTGCTGGACGTAGCCGTCCAGCGGGGCGCAGTAATCATGCATGAACGGCTCGCCGCTCAGCGCGGTGGCCAGCGGCCCGCTGCCGTGGTAGCTGCCGTGCAGCGCGATGACGTGGTCCCGCCCCACCTCACCGGTCATCCTGCGGTAGAACCGGGACAGCATCGCCGCCGACTCGGTCATCTGGGTGCCGGTGTTGCCGAAGCGCACGTAGTTCAGCGGTTCGGGCAGGCTCCGGGCCAGGACGGCGGCCGCCGTCACGGCGATCTCGGGTGGCTGCTCGAAGCGCAGGATCGTGCCCGACGGCAGCACGTCGAGCTGGCGGCGCATCGCCGCCTTGACCGGCTCGCAGGAGTAGCCCAGGGTCACGTTCCACATGGCGGAGCGGGCGTCGAGATAGCGGCGGCCCGCCCGGTCCCACACATGGCTGGCCTCGCCCCTGACCAGGAACCCACCGGGGTCGGCGTCCCGCAGGTACACCGGGATCGGGGTGACCCCATGCCAGAGGTGATAGGTGCCCGGGTCCAGCATGACTTCTCCTTAAATACTTTCCTGGCCGGAAAGACGCCCTGAGATGGGCCTAGATGGCGGTGTAGGGCACCGGCCAGTGCCTGATCTGGTATGGCAGGACCAGCAGCCGGCCGCTGTCGCGGATCAGCAGCCCGGCCTGTTCCGCGGTGTCAAGCAGCGCCGCGGTGCCGGCGGCGAGGTCGCTCTCGTGCCTGGCCCGGGCCATGGCGAGGAAGTGCTCCGCACCGTCGGAGATCGTCATGCGGACGGGTTCGCCGCCAGGGCGGACGTCTTTGACCGTGACGAAGCCCGGGCCCTTGCGGTAGTAGCAGGCCCCGTACCGGTAGCCCGCGGCCCACTCCCGCGCGTGGCCGGCCGCCGCGTCGCCGGTGCCGCCGCTGGGCGGGACCAGGTGGATGTGGCTGCGCAACGGCAGGCAGGGAATCCCGGCCAGCGTCCAGCGCAGCCGCACCGCGTTGCTGGTGGCCTCCCGTAGCAGGTAGAGCAGGTCCAGGTCGGCGGCCACCGACCGGCCGAACACCAGCGGCTCGCGCGCCACCACCACCGAGTTGGCCAGCTCCGCCAGGTCCGTCCCGTCCACTGCCCCCGGTCCATCCAGCAGGGTTTGCATCAGCATGATCACTTCACCTTGACCGGGATCGACGTGGTGGCCAGGGCGATCCACTGCCCGTGGTCGCCATAGACCAGCCCGGCCTCGTCCAGGCCGTCCAGCCAGGCCACCAGCTCCGCCTCGGGCATGAGGTGGCCGCTGTCCGCCAGGTGACGCAGCAGGGCGGGCACCGACCGGCCGTGCTCCAGCTCCATGTAGGCCGCACACAGCGCCGGGTCGTCGATGCGGTGGCCGGCGGCTGGCCAGCCCACCCGGCGGTCCTCGATGAGGATGACGCCGGCCTCCTCCGTACGGATCAGCGAACTGTCGTGGTAGCCGGCCTTCCAGGCGTCCAGCACGTCATTGAGTTCCTTGGCGTCGGCGTCGGTCAGGCCGCGCGGTGGGGTGTCGAACAGGTAGACCATGTCCCGCATGTCCTCTTCGGCCAGGTCGTAGACGTGCCGGTAGGCCTTGGCTGTGGTGCGCTCCGGGAAACCCAGCGCCGTATCGCTGAAGTAGGGGCTGAACCGCTCCAGCACGATCCGGGCCGCGCCGGACGGCGGCTGCAGGTGCACCAGCCGGGGCATCTGGCGCAGCACCGGGGCGTAGTCACCGGCCCGCTCGCCCGGGAACCCGTACAGCCAGTTCCAGCTCACCGTGAGGCCGGTGGATTCGCCGTCGCGCAGGGTCCGGATGTTGCGGATCGGGGCGACTCCCTTCTCCATGATCTTGAGCACCGGCTTGACCAGGCTTTCGATGCCGGGCTGGATGTGGCACACACCGGCGTCGTGCAGCGCCCGGATCTCTTCCGGCTTGAGGTTGGATTTGACCTCGTAGTGGATGCGCAGGTCCCAGCCGAGTCCGGCGATCCTGGGCAGCACCGTGGTCAGGAAGCTGTTGTCGATGATGTTGTCCACCACGATCACGTCCAGCGCGCGGTGGCGGCGGACCAGCTCGCCGAGCTCGGCCAGCACCGCGTCGGGCTCCTTGGAACGGAACTTCATCAGCGTGCCGTTGAGCCCGCAGAACGTGCAGTGGTGTTTCTCTCCCCACCAGCATCCGCGGGCCGTCTCGATGGTCAGCTTCGGCTCGATGTGCTCGTTGACCGGCGACGCTTCGACCCGGTCGAACCAGTCGGTGAAGTCCGGCACCGGGATCCGGCTGGCCGGCAGCGGCGGCGGCATCGCGTTGCACTCCTGGCCGCCGTCCGGCCTGCGCCAGCACAGCCCGGGCACGCCGTCCAGCGGGTCGCCGCTGGCCAGGGCGGACAGCAGCGCGGGGAAGGCATCCTCGCCCTCGCCCCGGACGACGAAGTCGACAAAGCGGTAGTTGCGGTGGATCGCCGCACCCATCGGCCCGTCACAGTTCCCGCCGCCGAACACGATCCGGATCCCGGGGTCGAACTGCTTCAGCCGCTTGGCCACCGACAGGCTCGGCACGTTCTGCATGAACGTCGAGGTGAACCCGACCAGCGCCGGGCGCAGCTCCAGCACCTCGGCCGTCACCAGATCCACGAAGGCGGCGGCATGCTCCCGCATCGTGGCCGCGGTGGCGATGTCCACGCCGTGCTCTGCCGCATACGCCGACAGTTCCGGCACGCCGAAGTCCGGGTCGTCGTGCAGCACGCCGGTGAACACCCAGTCACCCAGTTCGTCGAAGATGCCGTCGTCTGCCACCGACTGGTATTGATCCGGGCCGATCCGGTCCCCGGTGGCGGCCATCAGGAATTCCGCCCACCGCAGGTTCGCGTAATAGGCCGCGGGCTCGGCCACCCCGGCCCGCTTGGCCACCGCCGTCAGCAGCCCGATCGGCAGCGACGGCGTGTCCAGAGATTGCCAGGGCATGGCCACCAGGCACACCGGCACTGTCATTGGAGTCTCCCTGAATGCTCTGCCTGAAAGTTCTGTTCACTGGTGGACGGGCTGGGTCAGGCGACGGCCATCGCCTGACCCAGCCACCGGACTATCAGCGCGTCTTGGTGTCAATCGGGCGGATGTACTTGCAGGTGCCCGGCGCCGATCCCTTGATCTTGACCACGTCGATCGTCATCTGGCTGTTCACCTCCTTCCGTTTTTCCGATCCCGGCGGTTGTGGGTGCGATACCGGCCGCCGAGAGCCGTGCGCGGTGACGGCGCCAGAACCACTGCCGGACGGCAGCCGGATCCCGGCCGAGCTGCCTGGCGTGCGAACGCGCGACCGCGTCCAGGTAGGTGAACTCCAGGCCGGTGGCGTGCCACTGGGCGCCGTGGGCAGCCCACAGCTCGCGGCCGGCCCGGGTGGCCGACACCCGGGCCAGGTAGCTCAGCCCGATGGCCACGTGCTGCACCTCGTCACGCCGGATGACGCCGTACAGCGCCCCGATCGCATCGTCGGCGAACTCCATGCTCAGCAGGTGAAAGTCATCGGCCGCGAACCCTTCGAGCATGGTGTGCACGAGCGCGCGGCCCAGGTGCGGCAGCCCGGTCAGCGCGTCGTCCAGCGGCTGGATCAGCTCGTGGCAGTCCTCCAGCTCCCCGCCGGCCGCCCGGGCGTACTGGTAGAAGGCATCGGCGTGCCTGGCCTCGTCCGCCGCAGCCAGCGCCAGGCCGAGGCGGAACACCGGGTCGTCGGTGTCCGCCGCCAGCTTCGCCGCCGCGACCAGGCCCGCCTGTTCCGCGTAATAACCGCGCGACGCGGATCGCCAGGCGATTTCGGCACGCGCCGGGTCGGCGGTGTGCTCCCCCGCCCGCAGGATGTCCTGCGCCCGCCAGACGGACTTGTCCCTGGTAACACCGAACAGCCGGTACGCCAGGGATTCCGTGGCCACCAGGTAATGCGGAAGCAACGCCATCTCACTGCCCTTCCGGTGACCACGTCAGAGCAGGTGAAGTGGCTAACCCGGGTCTTTTGCCCTGGCCATTTCAAGAGTACGCACGATCGCCGGTAAGGCAAGATTCATGAACTCATAAATTTGAGTAATCAAAGGCTCGGAATAAAATCAACCGCCATCATTCCAGATCAACTATGATGACGGTCAGTCAACACAGTCAATCTGACGTTCCAGTTTATCCGTTAATACCGGCCGCCTCAGTTGCGGCCAGCTTTCACTGCTTTCACCCCTTTCACTGCAGGCCGGTGGCGCGCTTCGCAGGGGTGAACGTTCACCGGCGGCCGGGCCAGGCCGCGCCCGGCCGCCGGGACCCGCCAGGACAGCTCGGCCGGGCCGCAAGCCAGCTTCGGATCCCGGCAGTGGCCGGGCGGCCGGCCGAAGGGGTGCTCGTCGCCATCCGGACCGCGGGGAGTGATCCGAAAACGGAGATTTGTCCCACTTTAAGGGCTGTTGACGGGCAATTTTGCCGGAAGCTACTATCCGCCCGAGGTCACCACCCATGTTCTAGGCCTGGGTAGCACACGGTGGTTTCGGCCCCTTCACCGGCGTGCGGTCAGGTCGTTCCGGAAAGGGAGCCATTCATTGTCCGTACTTTCCGCACGTCCGCACCTTGCCCGGCTGGCGCTGGCCGCCTCGGCATCGCTCGCGGTCGCAGGGCTGTCCGCCGCCACGGCGTCCGCCCTGCCGGCCCACACCGGCGGCAGCGCCGCCGTGACCCAAGTGACCCGCCTGTCGGCGGACCCATACACCAACCCAAAGGCGGAGCACGCCACCGAGGTCGAACCCGACATCTACTCGCACGGGAACACGATCGTCGCCGTCTTCCAGACCGGCCGGTTCAGCAGTGGCGGTTCCGACGACATCGGCTGGGCGACCAGCACGGACGGCGGCACCACCTGGCAGCACGGCTTCCTGCCCGGGATCACCAGGCACCAGGGCGGCGGCGTGTGGAACCGGGTCAGCGACCCGGCCATCGCCTACGACCCGAAGGCCGGCCTGTGGCTCGCTTCGGGCCTCACCCTCGACCTGCCCAACGGCCCGTTCGGCGTCACGGTGAGCAGTTCCACGGACGGCATCACCTGGCAGAAGCCGGTCACGGTCTCGAAGACATCCGGCGGCTACGACAAGAACTGGATCACCTGCGACACCACGCCGAGCAGCCCGCACTACGGCAACTGTTACGTCGAGTGGGACATCACCAGCAACGGTGACCAGGTCGTGATGAGCACCTCCACCGACGGCGGAACAACCTGGTCGGCGCCGAAGAGCCCGGCGGACACACCGCACGGCCTGGGCGGGCAGCCGCTGGTACAGCCCAGCGGCACGGTCGTCGTGCCGTTCCTCAGCGACGGTGGCGCCATCCGGTCGTTCACCTCCACCAACGGCGGGTCGTCCTGGAACGCCAGCGTGCTGGTGGCCAACCCCCAAGTGGCCATCGATCCCGGCGGCATCCGGGCCGGCGACCTGCCGCAGGCGGAGGAAGACGGCGCCGGCAAGGTCTACGTGGCCTGGGAGGACTGCCGGTTCCGCTCGGGCTGCTCCAGCAACGACATCGTCTACTCCGACTCCAGCAACGGGACGTCCTGGAGTTCGGTGGCCCGGGTGCCGATCGACTCGGTGACCAGCGGCGCCGACCACTTCAACCCGGGCTTCGGGGTGGACCCCGCCACCTCGGGCGCGGCGGCCCGCATCGGGCTGTACTACTACTTCTTCCCGAACTCCAACTGCACGGTCTCGACCTGCCAGCTCGAGGTCGGCTACATCTCCTCGGCCAACGCCGGCAGTTCGTGGGGCACGCCGGTCACCCTGGCCGGGCCGATGAAGCTGTCCCAGCTCGCCCAGGCCGGCGGGGCATTCGTCGGCGACTACATGGGCAGCGCGTTCGTCAGCGGCAGCGCGTATTCATCGTTCGCGGTCGGAGTCAAGCCGGCCAATGGCGAGAAGTACGACGAGGGCATGTACACCGCCGGGGGGCTCCCGGCCAAGGGTGGCAGGGTGAAGGCCGCCACCGGTCCGGTGTACCCGGGCACATCGCGGCACCGGGGCATTCCGGTCATCCTGTCGACCAGCCCCTGACACGTGAGCGGCCGCCGGCCTCTGGCCGGCGGCCGCTTGCCGCCAGCACGCAGCCCATTGCAGGCCAGCGGCGGGTGGCCGCGGCAGGGCCGGTGGCCTGGTCCGCGGCCGGCGAAAGGCGGGTCCCGCGGCCGGGCATACAACGCCGGGCATACGACGCCAACCGGACCCAGCCCGGCTTGCTGGCCCACGACGCGGGCCTGACCGGCCGGTAACGGGTTACGTGGCGTCGTCCCCGGCCGTGGCCAGCCCGGGCCTGGACACCGGCGCGCCGGGCGGCTCCGCCGCGATTCCCTCCCTGGCGGCCAGAGCGATGCCCAGCCGCCGCGCGGTCCCGGGCGCGAACAGCACGGCCACCACCGCCGCCAGCAGCCAGCCACCCGACACGACCGGGAACCAGCGGCCGGCCCCGGTGGGATACGGGATC
>DATGGU010000053.1:0-2216 GCA_035308365.1 Streptosporangiaceae bacterium | reverse complement strand
GTGCCCTTCAGCGCCGCCTCGATCGCGTCCACCGCCTGGGCTGGCAGCGCGGACAGGTTCGCCAGCGTCTCGTGCTTCACCTTGCCGGCCTCCCGGTAGGTGCGCCGCACCAGCACCGACTCATACACTCGCCGCTCGCCGGACCGGGCCACATACGTCCGCTTGTTCCGGGCTACGTGCATCGCGCCACCACGGCCTGCCATACCCGCAACTATAGCCCGCAATGCCACGGAACCGCTCCAGCGACACGCTAATTTCGTGGCTACATCAGATGATCGCAATCACCAGCTTCCGCCACGTCAGGGCCGCCATTCTTACGGAGAGCTACAGCAACTCCGGACTAGTCCTGGTATCCCCTGCGGTGGACGCCGCGCAGGCGTGAAAATTGGGTCCGGGTGGCCCGCCGATGCCGGCACTTTCTTGGGAGTTGAGCTCGCGGACTAGTCTGGCGCCGGGGTCTTGACCTATGGGTCGCGCACTGTTGCCACGAGCACGCCGGTTAGCCTTTCGGTTTCTGACCGGGACCCCGCGGGCTTCCCTTCACCTTGTGGGCTGTGCTGGTGTGAGGGGATGGTTGCGGTGATGGAACCGCAGGAGATTGAGGACGGGGAGCACGAGCAGATCCTGGAGCGGGCAGCTGCGGTGGATGTGGCCAAGGCGTCGGGGATGGTGTGCACCCGGGTGCCGCACCAGGCACGGGTGGGCCAGCGCCGTACCCGGGTGTGGCAGGTGGACGCGGCCACGAACGCGATCTTGGAGCTTGCTGATCACCTGGTGGCCGAGGGGATCGAGAAAGTCACCCTGGAATCAACGAGCGATTACTGGCGGATCTGGTTTTACCTGCTGGAGGCGGCCGGGCTGCAGGTGCAGCTGGTCCGGGCGCGCGATGTGAAGCAGGCCCCCGGCAGGCCTAAAACGGACAAGCTGGATGCGGTGTGGCTGGCCAAGCTGACCGAGCGGGGCATGCTGCGGCCCTCGTTCGTCCCGCCGGCCGAGATCCGCCAGCTGCGGGATTACACCCGGCTGCGGGCCGACTTGGCCCGCGAGCGCACCCGGCACTACTCCCGGCTGGAGAAACTGCTGGAGGACGCCTTGATTAAGGTCTCGGCGGTGGCCAGCAAGCTGGATGCCAAGTCGGTCCGCGACATGCTGGAGGCACTGATCGCCGGCGAACGTGACCCCCAGGTGCTGGCCAGCCTTGCCCGCGGCCGGATGCGGTCCAAGCACGGCCGCCTGGTCCAGGCGCTGACGGGCCGGTTCGATGATCATCACGCCGAGCTGGCGCGGATGCTGCTGGACCAGATCGACGCCCTGACCAGCCAGATCGGCAAGCTCACCACCCGGATCGAAGAGCTGATCGCCGCGATGCCCGCCGCCCAGGGCATCGACGCTGACGGCACGACTGGCCCGGCCGCCGGGCACGGTGATGGCGCCCCGGTGCTGCCCGCCGTCGACCGCCTCGATGAGATCACCGGCATCGGCCGCCAGGCCGCCCAGGTGATCATCGCCGAGATCGGCCTGCAGATGAGCGTCTTCCCCACCCCCGGCCACCTGGTGTCCTGGGCCAAGATCAGCCCGCAGACCGTCCAGTCCGGCGCTAAGAACCGTTCCGGCAAGACCGGCAAAGGTAACCCCTACCTCAAGGGAGTGCTCGGCGAGGCCGCCGCCGCGGCCGGCCGGACCGACACCTTCCTGGGGGAACGCTACCGGCGCCTGGCCCGGCGCCGGGGCAAGCTCAAGGCCATGGTCGCCATCGCCCGCTCCATCCTGGTGATCGTCTGGCACCTGCTCGCCGATCCCGCCGCCCGCTACCACGACCTCGGCGCCAGTTACCACGCCAGCCGCATCGACAAGCAGCGCAAGACCCGCAACCACGTCCGCCAGCTCGAAGCCCTCGGCTACACCGTCACCCTCACCCAGGCAGCCTGACCACCAGGCCACCTTCACCGGCCCCGCTGACGCTGCGCCGGGCGCTGCCGCCTGCCCGCTCAGGCGGGTGATTTTCCGGTTAGCAGGCCGATGAGAGCCATGAGGGCCCCGAGGTATCCGGAGACGTGCGTCGAGGCGCCCTGACCGCCCAGTGGATCTTGCTTGACGGGCTCGCCTGCAACGCTGAGGTGCCCCGATTGGTCGGCCAGCTTGCGCCGCTGCACCCGCGCAACAACACCTTCCTCAGCGAGGTGTTGCTCCACCTCGCTGCGGACGCGCCGGACTGG
>DATGGU010000052.1:0-4830 GCA_035308365.1 Streptosporangiaceae bacterium | reverse complement strand
CAATTACGCAGCGTCGCACGCACCAGGCCCACCCGCCCCCGCAAACACAACGGCGCATCCGGCTCCCGGTCGCCCGGCCGGCGCACCGGCACCACCCGGTCAGCCACCGCGCCAACCGCCAGCGCACCAGCCCCCAGCGCGGCCAAGAGGCGGTGATCCCGCACGGGTGTCCCGGGCTGGCGCGTCATCCGGCCGCACCACCCGGGTGAGCACATACCGAAGGAGGCGGACGCCGCGCGGTGATTCGCTCCTGCAGATAACTGATGACTTCAGGCAGTGAGACTCGCATGATGTCCCCGTGGATTGCTGCGGGATAGAGCCTGCCGTTGACGGTGTCCCCCGCCGCGCAATAGGCGCGCACGAGATTGCGGCTTTGGCTCACCGGAATGACCGGGTCGGCGCTCCCTTGGACAATGAGTATCGGAACCTTAGTTTTCACATGCCCGGGGGTGTTCTGCGTGAGGCGCTTGCTGAAATCGGGGGCGTGCAGAACCGCGGCCAGCCCGTACGTCGCCTCGGTGCCATACTCGAATTGCGACAGGATCTGCGTCTCACACTCGTTGCGGACCTTGGCCAGGGCTGCATGCCCGGCGGAGGTGAGGAATCTGTCATCCGCGGCCAGCTCCGGATAGGCAACCTGAAACCCGGCCACGGCCATCAGGTCATAGCCGAACGCTTGGCCTCCGTTGAGATGTGTCGCCAGGTCTCCCAGATTCGACGGCGGGTCGATCGCCGCGACACCTAGCAGCCGCACCTGTGGCGCGTATGTGGCGGCGAGTTCGGCGGCGAACAATGCCGCGCCGCCGCCTTGCGACTCACCAAAGGCGACCGCCTCTGGGTGCGGGGCGAGTTCCTGCAAGCGGGGGATCCCCTGGCCGCCGACGGTCACGCTGCCTCCAACGGCGACGATCCGGGCGAAGGCCGCCGGTACGGCGGCCGACGAACTGTACGCCGGAGGCCGCCCAGTTGGCGGGTCCGCCACCTCATGCACATCACCCGTGAAAAGACCGTGACGATGGTGTTGCCCTTCATCACGAGGCACACGTCGGAGCTGTCGTGGGGGTAAAGGAACAGCACCCCTGGCGCGGGGGCAACCTCTGTCCACTGCCGGGGGGTTGGGCGGCGGTTCGAGGCTGCGGCCATATCGGCGAGACGGTCCGCGGCAGTCGCCGCATCAACGAGTTCGACGCGCTGTCGATAGCGGTCGATAGTGTGCTGCGAAATCCGCGGTGGAGGGTGATGTACCTGCATGCCACGATGGTGCACCCGAGTCATGTCAAGTGCAACCATGATCTATCTAATTCCGTTCTCATGGGGCATGAGAGGTGAAGTATAAATAGTTATACTTCACCTGCACGATGCCGCGTCTCGCCTCCCTCGATGTGACCACCAGATCGCGTTCGTGGGTGCGCGGTCGTTCTCGGCGGCGGCAGCGCGTTCGGCCTCGCCGCAGCTGATGGCGTGATGGACCGGCTGGCCGAGGCCCGCCGGGCAGCGTGGGGCCCGATCGTCCCGGCCGCCATCGTCTTCGACCTGAGCCGCGGCGGCTACGCCACCTGCCGCCCGGGCGCGGGGTTGCCCCTGACCAAAGTGCAGTGCGCCAAGCTGGCAGGCAGTGATGATCTGGATGCCCTTGCCGCCGGAGTCGGCCAGCCAGGAGGGCAGTGGGACGGGGCAGATCTGGGTGACTTCGTCCAGTGCCATGAGCAGCGGTGGGTCCAGCCGTCCGCCGGGCATCCGGCTGCCGAGCAGGGCCGCGGTGTAGTGCAGTTCGCTGGCCAGGCAGGCGAACAGTGGTGCGACCGGCGCGTCCTCGCCCCGCGATTCGGCGATCAGGTACAAGGTCCCGCGCTCGCGCAGGAAGCGCTCCAGGTTCAGCGAGTGCCCCGGCACCGGAACCACCGCGGCGGCTAGTGCCGGGTCGGCGAGGAACGCCAGTGCCCGGCTCATGGTCATTTTGATCGTCTGGGCGGTTTTGTTGGCTTCGCCGCGCAGTTCGGCGAGCTGGGCGGCCCACTGGTGGCCGCCGGGCTCGGCCAGGTCGATGAGGATGCGCTCGGCTTCGGTGGATGGCCCGCTGGTAACCCATCGGGCGACGTGGCGCAGGTCGAGGTTGGCGAGCGCGGCGGCGTGGAAGTAGGCGCGCAGGTAGTCGCTGGCCTTGGACGCCCAGAAGGTGGCGTCCTCCACGCCCTTCTGCGTGACCGAGGAGGCGAACGCGTCGGCCCGGCGGATCGCGGTCGCCGGATCCTCGCATCCCTCCAGCGGGTTCCACCGGAAGGTGGAGGGCACGTTCCCGACTCCTTGCGGGTTGAACACGTGCACCGGGCCGCGGCGGGCGCGGATGCCGCTGGTCAGCTCGAACACGTCATGCTTGGTCGTGGTCGAGATCACCGGCCCCGGGTAGTGCAGGATCACCGAGGCCAGCCACCCGGTCTTGCCGCCCCTCGGTGGGCTCTTCACCACCGCGTGCTCTTCCAGTGGCAGCCGCAGCGCGTGGCGGTAGTGCCCGCGCCCGACCAGGATCGAATACTCCCTGGTGGAGGCCAGTACGCGCTCCCAGAACGGCATCGACCGGCGGGCTCTCCCGCTGCGCCGGAAGCAGGCCAGGCGTCCCCACCGCAGCCACAACTCCACGACGGTCGCGTGGCCTGGTCCAGGGTGCAGGCGCAGGTGCAGCCGCAGCCGCATGTGCCGGGTGCGGTGGTGGGGCAGCCGCCGGTAGGGGAACCAGGGCAGGAACGCCCACTTGATGAACAGCAGCAGGACGAGGACGACGGCGATCAGGATGATGATCTTCATGAGGCTGGCTCCTGCTCATCGTGGGGGTGCTGGTCATCGGGGCTGCCGGGCTGGTGCTGATGGCCGTTTTGGAGGGTGCGGACGTGGGCCAGCAGCACGCGCCGGGCGGTGCCGGGGGAGAGGTCGACCTCGGCGCCGATCGTGTTGGCGATCCGGGAGACCTGGTTGAGCGGCACCATGGCCAGGTCGTGGCGTTCGGCGGCCAGGGCGAGCAGCCGGGCCTGCTTGCCGGGCCGCCGCGCCCGCACCGGCCGGGGCGGGGCCTGCGTGGCTGGCCGGGCCGGGGCTGGCAGCGCTGGCGGGGTGAACTTGCGGCCTGGCGCGACCGGGCATTCTTCCAGCGCCCACCGGCGGAACCCGGCGATGGTGGACGGCGGGGCCAGACTCAGCCGCAGCAGCCACAGGAACAGCCCGCCGATCACGGCCATAGGGGTGGCTTCGTCGTCGGCCAGGGCCTGCCCGGTGGTGCGGGTGGCGGCGATGACCCAGGCCCGGATGACGCCGATCAGCGTGTCGGAGGCCAGCGCGTAGACGGCGGATGGCATTACCCAGATGGCCAGGTCGCGCCATCCGGGGGCGGAGGCCAGGGCGTTCATGGTCAGCGACAGGCCGACGCAGGCGACGTTGAGGGCGCGGGCGCGGATGGCCCGCTTGCCGTGCAGGGCCAGCGCGATGCCCAGCGCGGCGAAGATCAGCGCGCCGACGTCGGGGATGCCCGCTTCCAGGGCAGCCACGACCGGGTTGTGCTTGACCCGGCCGACCATGACGTACTGTGCGTCCCAGCTGACCGCGGCTGCGGCGGCCGCGAGCACGGCCAGGGCGATCATCGCGTTGCGCAGCCAGGCCCGCCCGCTATCCCCCTGAGGGTCGCCGCCGCGCAGTCTGAGGTTGACGACCTTGACCGTGCGTGCGTCCGTTCCGTCAAAGTCTTCATTTTTCAGGCCGAACGGTTCCCACCCGGCCCTAACGGTCACGGCGGCCCTCCTGCGGCGAACCGGCCAGCCGGGCGAGCTGGCTGCTGAGGTCTTCGGCCGTGGGAAGCGCGGCGTCCAGCACCTCGTCAAGGACATGGCTGATGCGCCGGCGTGACAGCAGGGCGAGCTGGCGCAGCCGCGCGTCGACGCTGGTAGTGACCCGGGTGGCCAGCCGGGCGGTATAAGTCTTAGTCATGAGCCACCTTCCTGGCAGAACGCTGACATGGTGTCACAAGAACAAAGCTACTAGGTATCTGTGACAGATGCGAGTCAGTGGCGTCTCATTGGAGTGTCGGCCGGTCCAGCGCAGACCTGTGAGCAGCCAGTAGGCTGTCACGGCAAGGAGGGCTGGATGCTGAACCGGGACGCGCCGTACGTGCAGATCGTCGAGCACTACCGGCGGGAGATCCGCGAGGGACGGCTGCGGGACGGCGACATGCTGCCCTCGGGCCGGGAGATCGCCCACGAGTTCGGCGTGTCCCTGGCCACCGCCGCCAAGGTCGCCACCGGCATGCAAGCTCTCGGCCTGGTCACCCCCCGCCCCGGCGCCGGCACCGTCGTCACCTCCGGCCGCCAGCCCGGCGACCGCGCCCGCGGCGGCCCCGTTCTGATCACCCTGGCCACCCGCAGCCCCGCCCGACCCGGCGACAAGGCCAAGATCCTCGACGCGGCCATGGCCGAAGCCCCGCAGGACATCGCGGCCCAGCTCGGCGTCGAACCGTTCACCCAGGTGGTGCGCCGCCAGCAGGCCACCACCCGCGGCGGCGCGCTGGCCGCCCTGCTCACTTCCTGGTTCCCGCCCTCGATGGCAGAGTCGGTCCCGGACCTGCTGACCCGGACCCGGCTCACCGAGGACATCAGCGGCTACCAGCCGGCCGGGGGAGAGGACTGGGTCTCAGCCCGGCCACCCACCTCGGCCGAAGCCCGCGAGTTCGGCATCAAGCGCGGCCACCCCGTCGCCGTGATCCACTCCCTGCGGTTCGGTGCCAGCGGCACGGTCATCGAGTACGCCGAGCTCATCGCCCGCGGCGACACCCGCGTCGTGTACCGCTAC
>DATGGU010000051.1:0-93139 GCA_035308365.1 Streptosporangiaceae bacterium | reverse complement strand
TGGCCAGTGCGGCGGTTATCGCGGCCGCGGCGGCTGCGTATGGCAAGCGATGGTGCATGCGCGTCTCCTGCCTTGATGGGGTTATCCGCAACCGTTTCGTGTCCCGGCAGGCGCCATTATTTCGCCGGGATCATGACGGGATCGTGCCTGCCGCCGCGTGGCTACGGTGGGACGGATTCATGGCACTCAGCGTGTCAAACTGGAACTGCCGCGACGAGCTGCAAGCATTGCCGACATGGACGCGATCATGCTGTTTGCCGGACTCGCGCTCGGTATCTTCCTCGGGGCGGCGATCGGATTCCTGCTCGCCCGCAACAGGCAGGCCGCCACCATGGCCGATCTGACCGTCCGGGTCAGCACCGCGGAGCAGCGCGCGCGGGCGGCCGAAGACAGGGGTGCGCTGGCCGAGCGCTCCGCGCAGGAGCGGGCGGCGCTGATCGAGGGCCAGCTTGCCGAGCGGTTCCGGGCCCTGTCCGCGCAGGCGCTGGATGCGAGCACGGCCCGCTTCCTGGAGATCGCGGAGGGGCGGCTGCAGGCCGCCAACGCGAACGCGGCCGGTGAGCTGGACAAGCGCCGCCTTGCGGTAGAGCACCTGGTCAGCCCGCTCAAGGAGACGCTGAACAGGATGGAGACGCAGCTTCGCGAGGCGGACCTGGCCCGCCGTTCCTCGCACGCCGCGCTGGAGGAGCAGGTCAACTTCGCCAGGGAGAGCTCGGAACAGCTCCGGCTGCAGACTCAGGCGCTGGTCACCGCGCTGCGCCGCCCGGAAGCGCGGGGCCGGTGGGGCGAACTGCAGCTCAAGCGCGTGGTCGAGCTGGCCGGGATGAGCGCCCGGTGCGACTTCGACGAGCAGGTCACCGCGGCCACCGACGACGGCCTGCAGCGCCCTGACCTGGTGGTCCGGCTGGCCGGTGGAAAGAACATCGTGGTAGACGCGAAGGTGTCGCTCGCGGCCTACCTGGAAGCGGCGGAAACCACCGACGAGGACGTCCGGGATGCCCGGCTCGGCGCGCACGCGAGGCATCTGCGCGAGCAGGTGGACCGGCTTTCGGCCAAGACGTACTGGGCCGCGCTCAGCCCGGCACCCGAATTCGCCGTCCTGTTCATTCCTGGCGAGGCCTTCCTCGCACCCGCGCTGGAGCGGGATCCCGCCCTTCTCGAACATGCGCTGAGCCGGCGCGTACACATCGCGACCCCCACCACGCTGGTCACCATGCTGCGGACCGCGCAGTACGCCTGGCAGCAGGAGGCCCTGTCCGAGAACGCCCGGGCCGTGTTCGACCTCGGCCGGGAGCTGTACGACCGGCTCGCCCAGATGGGCAGGCACATGGATCACCTGGGCCGCGCTCTCACCAATTCGGTGTCCACGTACAACAAGACCGTCGGGTCGCTGGAGAGCCGGGTGCTGGTCAGTGCCCGGAGGCTGAACCAGCTCGGCGTGGTCGAATCCGGGCTTGAGCCGCCGCAGCCGGTGGAGGAGACGATCCGCGCGCTGTCCGCACCGGAACTGGTCGCGGACTCCGGTTCGGACCGGCCGGAACTCGTCACCGCCGCTCCGGCCGATCTGCAGCAGCGTGCAGTCGGCAGCTGAGCGTCACCCAGAGGGCTGACTCGCGACAGAGACCGACGAGGGCGCCGATACCGGCGCCGCCGGCCGGCGCCAGTGGGCACGGCCGGCCAGGAAGGCGAGGCCGTACAGCACGGCCACCATGATAAGCAGCCAGCGGTATCCCAAGATCATCGACGTGTACTCAAGGATCCCGCCCACCATCGCGCCGATCAGGTTGGCCCCGAACGCCACCGTCGAGTCGCCGGTATCGCGGAACCGCTGGGCGAACACCAGATTGGCGATGAAGATCGGCGTGAAGGAGACCAGCACGGCCACGATGAAGCGGGGGATCACCGACAGCGACAGCAGCGAATGAAGCGGGACGAGCCAGGCTATGAACAGCGCCGCGAGCAGCGCTCCATAGAGCGGGACGGGTCTGCGGATCGTCACCCGGCGGGAGACCTCCACCGCCGCGAACACCGCGACCAGCACACCCGCGGTCACCAGCGCGTTGACGAACCATGTGGTGCCGAACAGCAGCGCGAACTGGACGATGGACTTGGTTTCGAGCAGCATGAACGCCGCGCCCATGAAGAACAGATCCACGAATCCCCTGGTCCGGCGAACCGGCCCGGAGGTGAGCCGCACCGCCAGGATGGAGGCGAGCAGGATGAGGACCAGGGCCATCAGGTAGTAGCTGGGAATGAAATTGCCGTCCAGGTACACGAACGGGTGATCGTCGGTGGCCGGCGGAAGCACGTTCGACGGCCGGTGCCAGACATGACTGCACTGCAGCATCGACGGGTTGTCGCTGACCGTGAGCATCGAGAGCGTGAAGTCGGCCGTGGTGATGCACGGCGCATGCCCGAAGGCTTGCGCGACGGTATTGGCCAGGCGGTTCTTCAGCCACGCTGTCCGGTAGTAGTTGTACATGGCGAAGGTGCCGTCGCTCGGGTTGAGGTCGGCCTTCGCACTCTGCACCGCCTGCAGGGTGAACAGGTAGCTTTCCAGCCGCAGCGAGGATTGCCCGGCCACCAGGGTCAGCGAATCGGGCAGGGCGAACAGGATCATGTCGTACTTCTTCTTGGTCTGCTCCAAGAAGGCCCTGCCGTCATTGATATAGACGGAGACCCGAGAGCTCGCGTACGGGTGATCCGGGTTCAGCCTGACCCCCACCTTCTGGATCTCCGGGTCGATTTCCACGGCATCGACGTGCTTGGCTCCCTCACGCAGGGCGTTCGACACGTCGTTGCCGGTCCCGGCGCCGATCACCAGGACATTGTTGAGCGTGTTGGAAGGCGCCTGCTGATAGGGGATGCGGTAGAACGGCATCTGGCGACTTGACGCCTGAATGATCTGGTGCGGGACCCCGTTAGCGTCCACGACGTAGTTGCCGCTCTTCAGCTTGACCACCGTAAGCCGGTAGTAGGGCGACCACAGGTCGCTGGAGGTGAAGGTTTCGCTGCCAAGCAGGCCGGCGATACCTAGCAGCGCCACAATCTGGATGACGCCGATGCGCTTGCTGTAGAGCAGGCAGAAGACTGCTACGACGACGAGTCCCCAGACCAGTGGCTTGGCATTCAGGAACGACAGCAGGGAGAACGCCGCGATTCCGGCGAGGCTGCCAAGGATGTCCAGGCGGTAGGCGTCCAGCGGCCGGAACTGGGCGAACGTCCGGGCCACGCCTTGGGCGATGAAGGCCATGACCACGGCGACGACCAGGAAGATGACAGGCAGGGTTTCCCAGATGGGAAGGCCGGTTGTCTTCATCGCGGTGAAGAACAGCAGCTTGTTGCCCGACCGGTCGATCTGGACCGGGAAACGCAGGACGTACAGGATCAGCAGCGCCAGAGCCGCTGGGGCCAGCGGGAACAGGTTCAGCCGCGACTTGCCGGCCAGAAACCCTATCCCGATGCCCAGGAAGCTGCCGAGCAGCACGAAGTTGGAGAAATAGGAGAGATAGACGATGTTCGCGCCTGTCCACCGGATGAGCGCAAGTTCGACGAACAGCATAAGGAAACTGAGAGCGATGAGCCTGAGCGGGCTGCCGGACTGTGCCTGCCCCTCATCCGGTTTCCCGCTGGATCTGACTGGAGACCAGAGCGCTTCTCTTCCCAGAAGCACCGCCAGCCATGGCCGGGGCCTAGCTGGCGAGGGTGCTGTCGTTACCGGCTGGGCTAGCTTGCCCTCGGGGTCAGGAGTCATCGTTGACTGGCCCTTTGCTTAAGTTGGCGATCCGGCATAGCCAGTCGCCCGGGTTACATTGCTCTACGGGCGCCCTCTTCGGGTCAAACTACTGCTTTGTCTCTGCTCGGGGGCTGAACCTGACGAATGAGGCGCCCTCCCGTACGCCGTGCGATCACCTAACTACACTTTGCTATCACATGGGTTGCGCTTGGCGTACCTGAGCGCTGAGCTTTGCCAAGGCGCGGGCCTGCCTTCGTTGGGGCTGATGAGGTCAGAGTGCGAGTACCACGGAATCGGACCCGCAAACCGATGGTCTCGCGGTGGCCGGCCTTCGGGGTCGGCCGATGGTCTCGCGGTGGCCGGCCCTCGGGGTCAGCCGATGGTCTCGCGGTGGCCGGCTCTCGGGGTCGGCCGAATCCGGGCGCGGTGGTCAGGCTGCGTAGGTGCGGATGACCTGAAGAGCCGCGAGGGCATGCGGACCGGTCGTCCGAAGCCCGGCTTGTTCCGGGGTCAGCCGCCGGGTGGCGAGGCGGCAGAACGCTCCGGCCGGACCGCTGATCGCGGACCCGGCATCCGGCGGCCCGAACCGCCAGATCGTGACGCCATCCGGCGCGGTGAGCTCGCACGACACCTCGGCCGGTTCCTGGCCGGTCAGGGCAAAGGCGTAGGGCAGCGTGCGATGGGCCAGCCAGGCGATGTGGCGCAGCCGGCCGGTGTCGGGGAAGTCGATGCCAAGGGGGCCGGTGATATCCAGCCCATGTGCCCAGTGCTCGGCCAGCCGCGTCGTCGCCAGCGTGGCCGGCTTCAGTGGCGCTTCCACCCAGCGCAACGGCAGCCCCGGATCGGCCGAGCGCAGCGCCGCGAGCGCGGCGGCCCTGGCCTCGCGCCACCGGCGCAGAATCAGGCCGGGCTCGGTGCGTTCCGCCCGCACGGCCTGCTCGGCGAACTCGTCCACGGACTGACCGCTGGGCCGGTTGGTCAAGCTAGGAGCGGGCTGACCATCGGCGGCGACTGCGGCGTTGAAGATCACGGCTTCCTCGCTCTGGGCCAGATGCAGCACGACATCGGCGACGGACCAGCCCGCCGCGCCGGAAGGCGATGCCCACTGGGCGTCGTTCAGGCTGGCCAGAATGCTGTCAAGCCGCTGCTCTTCGGCCTCGAGGTCATCGAAGATCGCCATGCTAGGACTATCTCACGCTGGCGTGCAGTGCCGATCCGACGGCCCGGATCGTTGGCCGGGCTGGGGTGGCAGGCGCCCGGACCAGGCGACCGGACTAGGCACCCGGACTAGGCACCCGGACTAGGCAAGGCTGCTCCGGGGCGGATGCGCAGCTCCCTCGGCAGCGCGAACACCATGTTTTCCTCGATCGCCTCGACCTCTTCGACGCTGCCGAACCCGAGCCCGGCGAGCCGCTCCAGCGCGCCGGTCACAAGTTCCTCGGGGACCGAGGCGCCACTCGTGACGCCCACACAGTCCGCGCCGTCCAGCCATTCCTCCTGGATGGCCGGGCCATTCTCAACCAGGTAGGCAGCCTTTGCGCCGGCGTCCTTGGCGACCTCGACGAGGCGGACCGAATTGGATGAGTTCGGTGAGCCGACCACGAGGACGACGTCGCAGTCGGCAGCGATCCGCTTGACCGCCGCCTGCCTGTTCTGGGTGGCGTAGCAGATGTCGTCGCTGGGCGGGTCGAGCAGCAGCGGGAACCGCTCGCGCAGTGCCGCGACGGTCTCGTTCGTCTCGTCCACCGAGAGCGTCGTCTGGGACAGCCACACGACCTTGGCCGGGTCGCGCACCTGGACGCTGGCCACATCGCCCGGCCCGTCGACCAGGTGGACATGCGAGGGTGCCTCGCCGCTCGTGCCTTCGACCTCTTCATGCCCCTCGTGACCGATGAGCAGGATGTCGTAGTCGTGTGCGGCGAACCGGCGGGCTTCGCTGTGCACCTTGGTGACCAGCGGGCAGGTCGCATCGATGGTGTTCAGGCCACGCAGCGCGGCCGCTTCGCGCACCTGCGGGGCCACGCCGTGGGCGGAGAAGACGACCACCGCCCCTTCCGGCACCTCGTCCGTCTCATCCACGAAGATCGCGCCGCGCTGCTCCAGCGTGCGGACGACGTGCGTGTTGTGCACGATCTGCTTGCGAACGTAGACGGGAGAGCCGTACCGCTCCAGCGCTCTCTCGACAGCCTGCACGGCGCGGTCGACCCCTGCGCAGTATCCGCGGGGCCTGGCAAGCAGGACACGTCGGGTAGTTACGGCCATGCGTCTATCGTATGAGGTCGGCCGTCCTGGCCTGTAGGCTCGTGTCCCCGGCACGGCTACATATCGCCAACCGGGTTGCGGCACCATGGCCTGAGGCGCCGGTCATCAGCGGTGACTCCCCGAGGAGAGATCAGCCATGCGAATCCCGCAGACACCCGAACGCATCAAGGAGGCCCCGGCACAGGTGTTGCGGGCCGTCTTTGCCGGCATCGGCCAGGTTCTGCTCATGACCGAACGTATCCGCCGCAGGGCCATTGGCCAGGAACACTCCCCTGACGGCTCCGCGGGCGCGCGCGACACGCGTGATACGCCAGCTCCGGCGCGGAGTAACGCAACCGACGCAACCAGCGCAACTGCTACAGCGAAGCCGGGCAACGCCAAGGCGGACGCCGCACCCGCAACGACGGCCACACCCGCCACACCCGCCAAAACCGCCACACCCGCCAAAGCCGCCAAAACCGCCAAAGCCGCCAAAACCGCCACACCCGCCAAAGCGGCCAAAACCGCCAAAACCGCCCAGCCGGGCCCGGCCACACCCGCCGAAGCCGCCACAGCCGGCCCGGCCGAGGTTCGCGGCACCGGTGTTCTGCCAGTGCCGCACTACTCGGAACTGTCGATCGCATCGCTCCGCGCCCGGCTGCGTGGCCTCGACATCGGTCAGGTCCGCGATCTGCTCAGCTACGAGCGCAACCACGAAGACCGGGCGAACGTGATCGCCATGTTCGAGCGCCGCATCGCCAAACTGGAAGAGGCCGAAGGCACCGATCCGGCAGCCGGCTGAGCGGAATGCCACTCGAGACCTCCGCGGAGTCACCTGTCCCGGTCCGGAAAATGCTCCTGATGGTCGGCGACTGGATCACAAAGCTGGGCCGGATCTGGGTCGAAGGTCAGATCGCCGAGCTGAACAGGCGGGGCGGCACGGTTTTCGTGACGCTCCGCGATCCCCTGGCGGCCGTCTCGGTCCGTGTCATCTGCCCCCGCACCGTGTTCGACGTGACCGATCCCCCACCTGGGCCGGGTGCGCGGGTGGTCGTCTGGGCAAAGCCCGACTTCAACGCCACCCGCGGCTCGTTCGCACTGACCGCTCTGGAGGTCAGGCAGGTGGGCATTGGGGAGTTGCTGGCCAGGCTGGAACGACTGCGCAAGGAACTGGCTGCCGAAGGCCTGTTTGCCACCGAACGTAAGCGCAGGCCGCCGTTCCTGCCGCGCGTGATCGGCCTGATCTGTGGCCGTGAGTCTGCCGCCGAACGCGATGTGCGCCGCACCGCCGCCAACCGGTGGCCAGCGGTGCGCTTCCGCGTCGAGCAAGTGGCCGTGCAGGGCAGTCAGGCCGTGACGGAGATCATCGAGGCCCTCGGGAAGCTGGACGACGATTCCGGCATAGATGTGATCATCATCAGCCGTGGCGGTGGGTCGGTGGAGGATCTGCTGCCGTTCTCCGACGAGGCTCTCGTCCGGGCCGTGGCTGCCTGCCGGACGCCCGTGGTCAGTGCCATAGGGCATGAGCAGGACAGCCCGCTGCTCGACTTCGTCGCCGATGTCCGCGCATCCACGCCAACCGACGCGGCCAAACGCGTCGTACCGGATGTCGCTGAGCAACTCGTCCTCATCGATCAATTGCGCGGTCGCGCCCGGCGCTGTCTGGCGGGCACGATCGACCGAGAGCGTGCCTGGCTGGCGGCGGCCGTATCGCGCCCTGCTCTCGCCAATCCGGTACGCGAAGTAGAAAGGCTGGAAGAAAAAATAAGAAATCTGTCCGAACGGGCACTCCGGGGCGTCTGCGCTCAGCTCGATCACGCTGGGAGAGACCTCGAACACACCCGGGCCCGGCTGCTCACGCTCTCCCCGGCCGGGACATTGCGCCGCGGGTACGCGATCGTGCAGCAGGCGGACGGCAGCGTGGTCAGGGCTGCCGCACAGGTCACCGGCGGCGAGAAACTGACGGTCCGGTTCACCGACGACCAGCTCACCGTCACAGCCAGCCAGCCTGAGAACGGCATGTAGCCGGCAGCTCCGGGCTGGTACGGGATGTTCGCATACAAACGGAGAGGAATACCGTGGCAGGTGAGCCAAGGATTGTGACCCGGGATGAGCAGCCTTATGTGGGCGTTCCGCTCACGGTAACGATGAGTTCGCTGCCGCAAGCGATCGACTCGACCTTCCCGCGCATCTTTGCGTGGCTGGAAGAACGTGGGATTGCCCTCGCCGGGCCACCCTTCATCCGTTACTTCGTGATCGACATGGCGGCGGATCTCGAGATCGAACTTGGAGTTCCGGTTCCGGCGGGAATCGAGGGTGACGAACAGATCCGGGCCGCCGTGCTGCCCGGCGGGCAATATGTCTCGCTGCTGCACACCGGTTCGTATGACCAGCTCATAGCGGCAAACGAAACGCTCCAGGATTGGGCCGGACAGCGGGGCGTGTCGTTCGACTCATGGGATACCGGTCATGGCTCGGGATGGCGCAGCCGCTTTGAGTGCTTTATCAGCGATCCGTCGGCCGAGCCTGATCCGTCCAAATGGGAGACCGAGATTGCCTACCTCATTCATGAATGAGGCGAGGGTGGCCGGCCTCATTCGGCAGTAAGGACCCCTGGTCCGGCGTGTCTTCTGCGATCCAGGCAGCGTAGATCCCAGGATTACGATGTGCGCCGCCCATCTTCCCGTGCCCGGTCGCCAGGTCTTGACGGGCTGCGCGGGCTCGCGGTACCAACGGGCCGGTAACCAGCGGGCAGATACGCGCGCTGATCACCCTTGCCGGCCCGGAACGGATGCTCGTGCTGGTCAACACGTTCGTACCCCGGCCCTGGCAGACGGAGGTGAACGCGGTCCTGGCCGGGGCGGCGCGTCACGACCACGACATCGTGCTGGCCAACTGGTTCAGCACGATCCGGGACCGGACGAACCTGCTCTGGGACGACGGAGTCCATCCCCGGCCGCCGGGCGCCGTGCTCTACGCGCGGATGCTGGCGGCGGCCGTGCAGCAGGCTGCCCGCCGGCTGGGGCAGCAACGGACGGGCCCGCCGGCTGCCGCGCCGGCCGGCCCACCGGCGCTCGCGCCGCGATCGCGGCCGAGCGGGCGGCCATTGGATAAGTTGGGCCTGTGAACCAGTCGCTCTCCTACGAGCAGGCACGCGATGAACTCATCGACGTGGTGAAGCGGCTTGAAGCCGGCGGCCTCAGCCTCGAAGACTCGCTCGACCTCTGGGAGCGAGGCGAGCGGCTGGCCGCGATCTGCGCCGAATGGCTGGAGGGCGCCAGGGCCAGGATCGCCACCGCCATGGCGCAGCGCTCCGGCGGCCCGGGACCGAGCGAGGCCGCGGCGGAGACAGGCAGCCCTGCCGGGCAGGGCAGCGCCGAGGACGCCGCGCCCTTCTAGCCGGCAGGGTTTCCAGCGACCAGAAAGACGGTGCCCCCGCACCCCGCGATGAGCGGGGTGCGGAGGCTCCGCGACGCGCCGGCTAACGCAGGTAGCTCACCACCACATCGGCCGCCTTCACATAGCACAACCGGTGGTTGTAGATGATCTGGTAGTAGAGCGTCTTCCCCCTGATCACGGTGTGGTCGTCCGGCATGCTCGAATCGAAGGTCACCGCGTAGTAGTAGTCGTCAGGCACGGCCCCGGTCACGACGTACTGCTGACCAGCGGGGATCGTGTACACCAGCGGCGCGTTCGGCTGTACGGGCACGACCTTCGGGTAGGCGGACGCCTCCGGGAAGGCGCTGCCGTACACCGGGATCGAGGAGACACCCGGCTTCGGCGTGATCACCAGCGAACTGGTGTACCGGCCGGTCTGCCCTGAGCCCGGCGGGTTGTAGAACCAGCCGACGCCACCGCCGTACCAGATCCCGGTCCAGTGACCATGCTGCCCGGCGACCACATATTTCTCTCCGTACGGAGCCTTGTCACCCCAGTCGTTATCCTCATGCGTCCCCGGGGTTCCGCTGGGATGCAGCGTGGGGTCGCTGAGCAACGGCGAGGCGAAACTCGGCTGGGTATGCAGGTAGACGAAGCTGGCCGGCTGTTTGGGCAGCTTGACGCAGGTCCCGGTCTGGCAGTCGGTCACCGGCGGCTCGTTGGTGGCCCAGTTGGGGTCGATGACCACCACGTGCTGCCCATCGGGTGTGGCCGTGCCGGCACTGGACAGCTCGGCTCCGGCCGGCTTCCCATGCAGCAGGCCCATGTAGTACTGCCAGTTCCAGAACGGGCCCGGGTCCCAGTGCTGGATCGCCGTGAGGCCGGTGGTCGGACCGACCACGTTGTCGTGGCCGACGATGTACTCGCGGCTGAGCGGGATGCCGAACCGGTGCGCCAGGTATTTCACCAGCTCAGCGGACGCCTTGTACATCGTCTGGGTGTACCAGACCGAACCCTGCGCCGCGAACCCCTCGTGTTCGATGCTGATCGAGTGGGTGTTGTAGTACCAGTTGCCGACCGCCCAGGCGACGTCCTGCGGCCGGACCATCTCGGTGATGTCACCGGTCGAGGACTGGATCACGTAGTTGGCGCTGACGTAGGACGCGGGGTTCTCGAACGTGGCGATGGTGTCCGCGTACGACTCCTCGGTGTCGTGGATGACGATCGAGTTGATCTTCAGGTCCCGCGGCCGGGTGGCGATGTCGTAGTCGCCATAGTTCTCCGGGTTGTTGCCGGGGTCCTCGGCGTACGCGGCCGGGGTGAACGTGCAGTTCAGGTCGGCCGGGCAGTCCACAGGCACGCTGGACTTCGGCGCCGCCTTCAGGCCGAGCTTGCTGATCAGGCCGCGGTCGGGACGTGTCGCCGGCGACGCCGCCAGCCGCATGGCCTGGCCGTCGGAGGTGACCAGCGAGGCGCCGCTGCGCACCGTGGCGAACACGTCGTCGGCGAACAGTTCGGCGGTCCGCTGCTGCGTGTCACCGCTGAACTCGGCAACCGCGCCGTACCAGCCGCCCACCGTGGCGGGCAGCCTTCCGTCATCAAGCGCCCGGGCGTACCGGGCCAGCACCGCCGCGGCACCCCGGATGTTCTCGGCGTTGTCTGACTTCAGCGTCGCGGCCGGGACGTGCAGCAGGCGGGCCGCCTCGGCGAGCGTGTAGTGCGTCTTGACCAGGCTCTGCTGGACCGGCTTCCCGGTGCGCCCGCTGACCGCGGAGAACGTCTTCGCGGTCAGGTTCATCAGCCCGTAGCCGCCGTCGGCGCTGGGCATGCTCCCGTGCGGCTCCCAGCGGGACTCGTTGTACCCGATGGCCAGCAGGACGCTCGCTGGCACACCGTATTCCTTCGCCGCGGCGCTGTACTGCGCCATCCGGACACCCGCCGGATGAGCACGAGCCGGAGCGCCACGCGCCGCGCTCGCCGCGGCGGGCCCGCTGAGCGCCGCGGTCACCGCGACCGCAGTGCCGAGAACCGCGCACGTCCGCCGGAGGTTACCGCCCCGCCGAGGGCTGCCAATGAGGAACCCGTCTGGCATCTATATCACCCAGCCCTGCCATGGCCTGTCCTGTACTTGCCCACAAGCACCTGCTCACAGGCGCCCAAACGTGCAAATCGTTCCACAGCAAATGAGTAAGCGTCAACGGCTCACATTTCCCGCGGAACTCGCCCAACCTCCGCCACTCTTCCAGCGTCATACCGATCGCAACGCTCGCGAAGCCGCTCGGAGAGAGGAAACGCCGTGGCTTCAGCCCAGCACATAGGCCGCCGGACGATCGCGGGAGCAGCACTGGCCGGTGTGGCCGCGCTGGTCACCGCCTGCGGCACAGCCAGCCCACCGGCAACATCTGGCAGCTCCACCACATCAAGCCCAATCACGTCAAGTCCGCCCACCTCGTCCACGCCCAGCAACCCCGAAACGATCGCGCCGGCCACCGGCACCACTGACGCCACCGGCACCAGCGGCCCCAGCCAGGGCGCCACACAAGCCAGCGCGCTCCCGGGCTGCCTGTCCCGCTACCTGCACGCCGCTCCCGGGGCGTCGCAGGGCACCGCGGGCAGCGTCTACGTTGCGATCGTCTTCACCAACCTGAGCAACCAGACGTGCACGCTCTACGGCTACCCAGGCGTCTCGCTCGCCAGCGGAGCCCCGGTCAAGCAGGTCGGCCTCGCCGCCACCGAAAACCCCAGCCCGCCGCGCCAACTGGTCACCCTGCGGCCGCACGGCACCGCCAGCGCGCTGCTGCGGATCGTGGACGCAGGCAACTACTCCCCGGCCCAGTGCGGCCCGGTGGCGACGACCTGGCTGCAGGTCTACCCGCCCAACCAGACCGTGCCGCTGTACGTGCACTACAGCTCGAACGCCTGCTCCAAGCCGGTCCACCTGCTGAGCGTCAACGTCGTCCAGCCGGGGTCAGGGTCCTAGAACATGCTGACCGTCGATCTGTGACATGATCTTGAGCACACTGTCGGCGAGGCGGCGCGCCCGGTGCGCGTCCTCGCAGAGCGCCACCTCGGCGACGGTCAGCATGAGCGCGCCGGTCAGCACCACGCAGACCGCCTCGTCGACCGGCTCAGCGCTCCTGGCGAAGAAGTCCGCGTTCCGGTCCGCCCATTCGCGCAGCCGCCGCCGCATCACGACGTCGAATCCCGGCGGTGCGTCGCCGGACACGAAGAGCCTGGCCAGATCCCGCTGCTCGAAGCATCCATCCAGATAGGCGCCGGCGCCGGCCAGGAACAGCAGCTTCGGATCGGTCTCCCCGGCCGCGCGGCTGCGCCGGACCGCGGCCCGGGCCCGCTCCGCCTGGTCCTCGTGGAACTCTTCGAACAGGGTGAGGTAAAGATCGGCCTTGCCGGTGAAGTGGTGGTAGAGGCTGCCGACGCTGGCACCCGCCGTCGCGACGATGTCGGTGACCCCCGCCTGCGCGTACCCGGTGGACGTGAACACATCGCGCGCCGCCGCGAGCAGTCCCGATCTGGTGGCCGCGCCGCGCTCGGACACCCGGGTGGCCGGCTGTGGAACCTCTGTCGTCATGCCCTGACCGCGCTCCTCCATGCCTTCAGCCGCGTCTTCAGCCTGGCCACGCGGCGTCCGACGGTTCAGGGGACAGGCTACGCCCAGCAGCCATGTACATAGGATCCCAATTGCTGATCGATCAGGAAGGCCCGCACCCATGACCGAGGACCAGATCGTCACCACGTCACCCGCGACCACGCTCACCGGCCAGCCGGCGGCCGCGGACGAGACCCAGCCGCCGCCCGAGCCAGGCCGCCACGCGCCGGACCGCAACCTCGCTCTCGAACTGGCCAGGGTCACCGAGGCGGGCGCGATGGCCGCTGCCCGCTGGGTAGGCCGTGGCGACAAGAACGGCGCCGATGCCGCCGCTGTCAACGCGATGCGGCTGCTGATCAACACCGTCTCGATGAACGGTGTCGTGGTCATCGGCGAGGGCGAGAAGGACAAGGCGCCGATGCTGTACAACGGCGAGCACGTGGGCGACGGCACCGGCCCGGCCTGCGACGTGGCCGTGGATCCGATCGACGGAACCAGGCTCACCGCCAACGGCATGTCCAACGCGATCTCGGTGCTCGCCGTCGCGGCCCGCGGCTCGATGTATGACCCGTCCGCGGTGTTCTACATGTCCAAGCTGGTCACCGGCCCGGCGGCGGCCGATGCGGTGGACATTCGGGCCCCCGCCGCCACCAACATCGCCGCCGTGGCCAAGGCCAAGGGCTGCGCCAAGCAGGACGTGACCGTGGTGATCCTGGACCGGCCGCGGCACAGCGACCTGATCGATGAGGTACGCGCGACCGGCGCGCGGATCAAGCTGATCACCGACGGCGACGTTGCCGGGGCGATCATGGCAGCGCGCGATGGCACCGGCGTTGACCTGCTGCTCGGCATCGGCGGCACGCCCGAAGGCATCATCGCCGCGTGCGCGATCAAGTGCCTGGGCGGCGTCATCCAGGGCATCCTGGCACCCCGCGACGAGGCCGAGCGCAACCGCGCCCTGGACGCCGGGCTCGACCTGGACCAGGTGCTCACCACCGATGACCTGGTCGACTCCGAGGACGTGTTCTTCGCTTCGACCGGCATCACCGACGGCGAGCTCATGGCCGGGGTTCGCTACCGGGCCGGCGGCGCGACCACGCACTCACTGGTCATGCGGTCCCGCTCCGGAACCATCCGCAGCATCACCAGCGAGCACCAGCTCTGGAAGCTGCGCGCCTACAGCGCCGTCAACTTCGACTCGGCCGACTGACGGCTCAGCCGTTATCGGCCCCGGCGCGGGAAGATCCCCAGGAACCGCCCCCTGGGCGGCGCGATCGCCTGCACCTTGCCCCACACGATGAGCCCGCGCACCTCGATCACCGGCGGCTCGGCCGAGCTGGGCCCCGCGGCCGGAAGCGGGTCTCCTGGCATCCGCCCCGGCACCGTGCCGCGTTTGCGCACCGCCACGCCGGTGCCGGTGACCTCCACCTGGACCCCGTCCGGGACGAGCAGCCGCAGCCGACCGCCGATCACGGTCGCGTAGATCGTGACCCTCGTCGTCTGCAGCAGCGCCTCGCGGAAGTCGAGCAGCGCCTCGCTGAAGATCGCTGTCACCGCGAGCCGGTCCGGCACCACCCAGCGCCCCTCCCGCCGCTGGCTGCCGAACAGCGCCACCACTGGCCGCGCGCCGTCCAGCCGCAGCGGCTGCGCGTCCGGCGTGACCAGGTCCGTCGTCAGCCCGGCCAGTTCCCCCAGCGTGCGCGCCGCACTCGCTTCCTCGACCCGCTGCGCGTGCTCCTCCAGCGTCAGCCGCCCGTCGCCGACCGCCTCGGCGAGCAGCGAGACGACCCGCTCCCGGTCAGCGTCTGATGCCCGCAGGTCGTGCGGGCCGTAACGGGGTGGCACGTCATGAAAGATATCCGCGGTTGCCGGTAGCCGTCACGGATCCCCGTTCTCGATTCCGCGGACTCATTCTCTTTTTACGGAGTCAGCCGGCCCGTCGCTCACCGCAGACTCGCCGGCAGATCACCGGATATGCTCACCGCGGGGTGCACCGCAGCAGGGGGAGCATTGATGTCTGGTTCGGCCGGCCCGGCATACGTTCTGACGCTCGCCTGCGCCGACGTGCCCGGCATCGTCTTCGCCGTGTCCAAGTTTCTCGTCGGCCAGGACTGCAACATCACCCAGAGCCAGCAGTTCGGCGACCCGCAGACCAGCACGTTCTTCATGCGGGTGGGGTTCACCCCGGCCGGCGATGCGGGCCCTGGCCTGTCCCTGCTGCGCAAGCAGTTCGCGCCGGTCGCGGAGGCCTTCGGCATGACCTGGCGGATGCTCGACGCCGCGGACAGGCAACGCGTGCTGATCATGGTGAGCAAGTTCGGTCACTGCCTGAACGACCTGCTGTTCCGCTGGAGCATCCGGGCCCTGCCGATCGAGGTGGCCGCGGTGGTGTCCAACCACCAGGACTTCGCCGGCCTGACCGCTGGTTACGGCGTGCCGTTCCGGCACATCCCGGTGACCCCGCAGACCAAGCCCCAGGCCGAGGCGGAGCTGCTCGCCATGGTCCGGGATCTCGGCGTCGACCTCGTCGTGCTGGCCCGCTACATGCAGATCCTGTCCCCGCGGCTATGCGAGGAGCTGGCCGGACGTGTGATCAACATCCACCACTCCATGCTGCCCAGCTTCAAGGGGGCACGTCCCTACCATCAGGCTCACGACCGCGGCGTCAAGGTGATCGGGGCGACTGCCCACTACGTCACCCCCGGCCTGGACGAGGGCCCGATCATCGAGCAGGAGGTCGCCAGGATCGACCACTCGATGACCGCCGACGAGGTGGCGGCGATCGGCCGGGACGTGGAATGCCAGGCGCTCGCCCGGGCGGTCCGCTGGCACACCGAGAACCGTGTCCTGCTCAACGGCCACCGCACGATCGTCTTCCACTAAGGAGGCGCCGACCAATAACCCGCAGGTTGATCTTGCTGGTGGAGGCCAGTCTTCGCAGGTCGCAGGGGTTGCAGGTGCCCCAGGAACCAACGGGTTATTCCACGGCGAGCCCTAACCCGGAGCCTGCCGTGCGGCGATCCGGCGCATGGCGATCAGAGCACCGGCCGCTGCTTACGCCAGGCCGTCGGTCCCGCGGTAAGACCCATCGTCGGGCTCGTCCTGCACATGGACGGCCGCTTCCTCGGATGAGGCGGCGCCACCGTCGATCCCGAAGTCCCGGGCGACCAGGTCGGCCTCGGTGTCCGGATGTGCCCCCTCGTCCTCCGCGACCAGCCGCCCGGCCCTGGGCTCGGCGTAGTCGCTGGCCAGCGGCGCGTCTTGCGGCAGGTCTTCCTCCGCGTAGGGGTCGACGTCGGGCTCTTCCTCGCCCAGCAACTGGTCGAGGGACTCGCCTTCCCGTTCCTCGGCCAGCGTCGTGCCGAACCGCTCACCGGCCGACCAGCGGTCCGGCGGGAGGTAGCCCGCGTCCAGCGGGTCATCCCCGGGGTCGCCGTCGAGCGTGTCGGACGGGTCCAGCACGCCGTCGTCCTCCAGCTCGCTGTCTTCGAGCTCAAATGACCCGTCATCGGACATGACAGCTCACCTCCCGGGCCGAATTCTGGAAGCTGGCATCATCGAGCGTATGACCGTCGTGAAGATCAACGCGATCACTGTACCCGCCGGCAGCGGCGACGAACTTGCCCGCCGGTTCGCGGCACGGGCGGGCGCCGTCGACGACCAGGATGGCTTCGAGGGCTTCGAGCTGTTCAAGCCGGCCGATGGGCGTACCACCTGGCTCGTGGTGACCCGCTGGCGGGACGAGGCCGCGTTCCAGGCCTGGCTGAACTCCCCCGCCTTCTCCCATGGCCACCGCTCAGCAGGGGCAGGCGGCGGCGAGCACCCCGCCCCGGTGGGCGTGCACAGCGAGCTGTGGTCCTACGAGATCGCGGGCGGCTCCGCCGGGTAACGCGGTCACGTCTGCTGGCCGCCGTAGTCGCGGATCTCGCGGGCGGTTCTGACGTGGGAGTCGCGCCAGGACCGGGCCGCGCTGGCGGATCGTGGTGTTCGCAGCGGGCTCAGCTTGTCCCGAACGCAGGGGCGGCGGACCGCGGGTTCCCGGCGGCGGCACCGGCCACCACGCGCCGTTGGAGCCGAGGGTGAGCCGGGGCGGGTCCACCTCCCAGCCGGCCAGCAGCGCCTCGCAGGTCGTCCTGGTACCCGAGCCCACCTCCCTGAGCAGCCGCCGGATGCGCCAGCCGCTGTTCCCCAATGCCCGCAGCGTCCGCAACGCGCTGGAACGGGCCAGGCTCCGGCACGCCAGCCGGCTCCTTGCCGAGCCGGGCCGTCCCTGGACCAGAGACGACCTCATGCGGCTGGAATCGCCGGCCTGCTGGCCAGCCGGGTCTTCGCGACCCCGGACGGGCCGTCAGCCGGCCGGCGGGCCTCCTGCTGAGCCGGCCAGCGACGTCAGCCGACGGGCGGGCCTCCTGCTGAGCCGGCCGGCGACGTCAGCCTTCCGGCGGCCCTCCTGCTGAGCCGGCCAGCGACGTCAGCCGACCGGCGGGCCTCCTGCTGAGCCGGCGGGCGACGTCAGCCTTCTGCTGGCATCGCGGCATGGGCGACGAGTTGATCGAGGATCGGAACGAGGCGGCGCAGCTCGTCGAGGTGCGCGGCGGACAGCCGGTCCAGCGCCTGCTCGCCGGCCTGGGTCAGCCGGACCCGGGTGATGCGGCCGTCGTCGCTGTCGGACCAGCGGTCAACCAGCCCGGCCGCCGTGGCGCGGTCGACGAGCTCGACCGTGCTGTGCGGCCGCAGCATGAGGTAGCCGGCCAGGTCGCCGATGGCCGGGCCCTCCTTGCCGCGGTGGCCCTTGATCGCGAGCAGAAGCTGATGCTGGGCCGGGGTCAGGCCGACCGCGCGGGCCTGTGCCTGCGACCAGTTCTGGAACCGGCGCAGGCTGATCCGGAAGGCCAGCAGGTTCTCGTAGTCCTCTTGGCTGAGTGAGCGCATCCAGATCCTTGATCATCTATCGTGTTACGATATAAAGGTATTGGAAAACATTATTGTGCCGCCGCGCTGGGCGCACCTGGGCAATTTCGCGCAGGAAGGACTGGCGATCCGCGAGATGAAGAGATACAAGTACCGGGCCACGGTCACTCTCGCCCCGCGGCAGGCCGGCCGGAGCGGCTTGCTCCCCGGCCCGGCCTGCCGCATGGTCGTGCGGGCCGCGCACCGGGAAACCCACGCCAGCAAGCTGTTCAGTGCTCTGGTCAGCACGGGCGACAGCTCGTGGCAGGCACCGGTTTCCACCCCCGATCACGTGGTAGTTACCCTCGTTGTGCTTGGCGATACCGCAGGCGACTACCTGGCCCCTGGCGAGGAGTTCGACCTGTGGCGGGGCCGGAACGTCGGGCACGGCACGATCACCCAGCGGATCTTCGTCTGAGGACCTGGGAGGGCAGATGCCAGAAGTGCGGACGCGCCGAGTATACGAGAAGCCGCAGCCCGGCGACGGAAAGCGTGTGCTCGTCGACCGGCTGTGGCCACGCGGGCTGGCCAAGGATGCCGCGCACGTAGACGAGTGGCTCAAGGAGGTGGCGCCGTCCGACGAGCTGCGCAAGTGGTACGGGCATGACCCGGCCAAGTTCGCCGAGTTCCGCCGCCGTTACGGCGATGAACTGAGGGAGCAGGAGCGCGCCGAGGCGCTGCGGCACCTGCGCGAGCTGGCCGCCACGGGCACGGTCACCCTGCTGACAGCCACCAAGGATCTTGACCACAGCCAGGCCGCCGACCTGGCCGAGCGGCTCAAGAAAGAGAAGGCGAGCTTAGTGCAGGAGCGCGGCGGCGATCCGGCCTGCTGGCTGCCCCGGGTATGCCCGCGGTGCGGCACGATGGCCGAAACCGATCCACCAGCCACCTGCCCACGGTGCCACACGGAGATCCCCGCCGCCGGCGCCTAGCCGGAGTTTCCGGTGATCATGGGTCTGGCGGACTGTTCCCGCTGGTCAGGGGGTTGCTGGTTCCTGTTTTGGGGTATGACCTAAATGTGGGGTGCCCACCGGTCGAGCGCGAAGACCTGGTGTAGTTGTTCCTGGTCACCGGTCAGCTCTGTGGTCATGCGGCGGGCTCTGGGCCGTCCGCCGGTGGAAGGGTAGATCAAGACGGTCTCGCCGATTGCGGCGAGTTGGGCCAGGAGAAACTGGTTCTCCAGCTGCGCGCCGGCCAGGCCGAGTGCACCGCCGGCCGGCACCTGCGAGCGCGGCGGCGCCAGCGGTCCGAACCGCTGGCCATCACTCAGCCTTTGCTGCCGTACCAGCTTCCCGGCCCCGCCCGGTGACACCTTCCACGGGCACGGCGGCCGGCCCGGGTGCCCGGAACCGCACCAGCGACGGGACGAGCAGGCCGATCAGCACCGCACCGATGGCGGCGGTGACCCCACCGCTGATCATGCCGGTGGTGGGTGAGGTGAGATCCGCCACCAGGCCGGCCCGGAAGTTACCGAGCTGTGGCACCCCGGCGCCCACCGCGTAGTTGGCCGCCGAGACCCGGCCGCGCAGCTCATCGGGCGTCGCGCCCTGCACGAGCGCGGTCCGCAGCACCACCGAGACGACGTCGCCGGCCCCGGCGATCACCAGGGTGAGGAAGGCCAGCCAGAAGACACCGGCCAGGCCGAAGCCGGCCAGGGCGGCTCCCCAGACGATTCCACCGGCGAGCACGCCGAGACCCTGCCTGCGTAGCCGGCCGACCGGTCCGGACAGCGCCGAGCCAAGGATCCCGCCGACCGCGACGGCCGTGGTCATCAGGCCGAGGGTCTCTGGATGGCCGCCGAACCGCTCCGCGTTGATCGCGGGGAACAAAGCGAAAGGCATCGCGAAGAAGGTGGCGCTCATATCGGCGGCGAACGAGCCGAGTATCTCCCGCCGGCCGGCAATGAACCGCAGCCCGGCGCCGATGGCGCGCCATCCAGGCCGCGAATCCCCGCCGTTCGGGCGCATCCGCGGCAGCCGGCCAACGCCGTAAAGCGCGAAACCGAAGCTGATCGCGTCAATCAGGTAACAGGCCTTCAGCCCCAAAGCGGTGGTGATCAGGCCGGCCAGCGCCGGCCCGATGGTCAGGCTGCCGTGCATCGTGAACATCTGCAGCGCGACCCCGGCGGGCAACTGGTCGCGAGGCAGCAGGCTGGGCATGAACGTGCTCCTGGCCGGGGCGTTCACCGCGGCGATGGCCGACTGCAGGGTGACCAGGCAGTACAGCAACCAGACCTGATTCAGCCCGGCGAACGCCTGGAAGGCGAGCGTCCCTGACACGCCCACCTGCAGGCTGGTCGCCACGAGCACCACAGTGCGCCGGTCGGTCGCGTCCACGAAGGCGCCGCCGATCGTCGCGATCACGATGGCGGGCACGGCGACGAGGAGCCCGATCAGCCCGACATCCAGCGAACTGTGGGTCAGCCGGAACACCTGAAGCACCACGGCATAGCCGGTCATCTGGCCGCCAATGGACGACAGCCCGCCACCGATCCAGAGACGGCGAAATGCCGGAGATTGCCTCAGCGGAGTGATGTCGACGACCAGCCGGGTAAGCAGCTTCACCCGCCGGATAATACGGCGAAGGAGGGCGAGAATTCAAGGAAAATAGGTAACCTAAATAGGCCGTTATCATTTCAGAAAGCAGTTTATACAATGCCCTGAAATGCGGCTCAAGAAAAGAATAATGCAGTCTGGATGACCGGCGCAAGTCGTTTCCCGTGGGTGTGCTCGCCGCCGGGCGCGGGGGAACCTCCGCCGCCGGACTCAGTGACCTCGTGCCAGACGCCGCCCGAAATGTTCAGGCCGTTGCCGGCCGCCTCGCCGGGCTTGGCTCCCGGACAGCTTGCGGATCCGGCCGCCGTGGGCTTGAGTACATCCATGCCTGACCAGCCTGCTGCCCTGCGCTCCTGGCACGCCGTCGTCGAGTCGCGGGACGTGTCCCTGCTGGACGGCCTGCTGGCCGACGACGTGGTGTTCCGGTCGCCGGCCGTGTTCGCGCCGCAGGAAGGCAAGGAGCTGACCACGCTCTACCTGAGCGGTGCCGTGGCGGTGCTTGGCGCGACCCTGCGTTATGTCGGTCAGTGGTACGACGACAGCAGCGCGGTGCTGGAGTTCGAGGCTGATCTCGACGGTGTGTACGTCCAGGGCGTCGACCTGCTGCGCTGGAACAGCGATGGCAAGCTGACCAGCTTCACGGTGATGGTGCGCCCCATGCGCGGGCTGCAGAAGCTGATCGGGCTGATGGCGCAGCAACTGGCCGCCGCCCAGGCCTGACCCGCACCCGGGCCGCGCCCGGCCGCCGGCCGTCAGGACAGCTTGATCTCGAAGTAGGCGCCCTGATCGTCATGCATGATCCTGGCCGAGCCTGACCAGCCGGCGAATCCACCGGTGCCGGTGCCGGGAACGATGTGGCCGAACCACGAGCCGGGGTCGGACTCCAGGCCACCGTGCTGGACGGTCACCGAGCCCTCCACGCCGTCGCCGGTGCGGCCGGTGATCCGCTCGGTCGCCAGGTAGGACCGGGAACCTTCCTCCGTGCCGGCCGACATGAACAAGGTCGTGGCGTGCCCGATGATCCCCGACGTGAAGGTCTTGGCGAACGTCAGCAAGCCGACCCAGTCCGCGTCCAGACCGGTCACCTGCCGGGGCTCGAACCCATCAACCTGAAAGCGGGCTATCAACGTCACTGGCTCTCCCCCATGACACACTGGCCTGCTGGTCACCCCCGACCGTACCGCGATCTGTCACCGGGCAGACTGAAGCCATGCCAGCCGACGACGCATGGGCACCCCTGGCCGGGCGCTTCGTGGACGGGCACTACGGGACGCTGCGCGGCCGGGTGCGCACCCACGTCATCGCCGCGCATCTGCACGATCACCTGCCCCGGCCACCGGCCGGGCTGGTTGACATCGGGGGCGGGGCCGGCAACCAGTCCATCCCGCTCGCCCGTGCGGGCTACCGGGTGACCATCGTGGATCCGTCCGAAGCGATGCTCGCCCGGGCGCGCACCCGGCTGGCCGGCGAGCCCGGCGAGGTGGCCGGCCGGGTCCGGCTGGTCCAGGCGAGCGCCGCGGGCGCACGCGAGGCACTGGGTGGCGCCCGGTTCGCCGGGGTGCTGTGCCACGGCGTGATCATGTATGTCGAGGAACCACGGCCGTTCGTGGCCGCGCTGGCGGATCTGGCCGAGCCGGGCGGGATCATCTCGCTGGTGGCCAAGAACGCCAGGGTCCTGGCCGCACGGCCGGCCCTGGCCGGCGACTGGGCCGAAGCGCTGGCCGCCTTCGACACCGACCATCAGGTCAACGGGCTGGGCGTGGACACTCGCGGGGACACCGTCGAGGACCTCACCGTGATGCTGGCCGGCCATGGCGTGCAGCGGATCGCCTGGTACGGCGTCCGCCTGTTCACCGACGGCTGGACCCGCGCCTCTGGAGAGGACGGCGGGGCCGGGGAACTGGCCTGCGAGGTCGAACTGCAGGCCAGCCGTCGTGACCCCTACCGCCTCATGAGCCGGTTGTTCCACATCGTCGGCAGGCGAGCCGCTGGCCACTGAGAAACCGCCTGTCCGTTTCGGGGCGAACATATCGGTACACCTCGTAACTGACAGATAACCCCATACACTCATCCCTGGAAGTGAACGTGACAAATCGCCTGACCGGTGATCACGGCACGAAAGGGGAGCAACTGGTGCGGAGCGAGAGGACAGCCCCCGGCGGCGAGCGGAGTTCACGGCTTCGCGCGTGCCGGTGGCCGATCACCTCAGGACTGGCGGCGCTCGCGATCGCGGTGCCCGGCGCGGCCGCCTTGTCACCCACGGCGGCCCACGCGGCCGCCGTCCCCCTGACCCATTCCCTGCCCCGCGGCCTCAACCACGCCAACCAGATCTGGGGAGGTTATGCCGTCACCGGTGCGGGCCCCTACAAGAAGATCACGGGGAGCTGGAACATCCCCAGGATGAACTGCTCTCGGGGCAACGGGGACGCATCCCCGTGGATCGGCATCGACGGCTGGAACGACTTCACGGTCGAGCAGATCGGCATCGACCTCGACTGCGTCAACGGCGTTGCCAGCTATCACCCCTGGATCGAGATGTACCCCGGGCCGTCCGACTACTTCAAGGAGACCGTGCACGCCGGTGACACCCTGACCGCCTCGGTGAGCGTATCCAAGGGCACCTGGACCCTGACCGAGAGCGACACCACCAGCGGCTGGACCAGGACCTTCCACCGGCACCCAAGCAACCCGCTGGAGAAGGCGTCGGCCGAGGCGATCCTGGAGGCCGTCGGTGGCGGCGCACCACGGGTACCCGACTTCCACACCGTTACGTTCAGCAACATCAAGGTCGACGGAGTCCCGCTCGCGTCCGCCGGGAACCTGCACAGAACCACACTGGAGCGCCGCACCACCCCGCTGTCCCAGGAGTCACCCCTGTCCATGCTCGGCGAGAGCTTCTCGATTACCTGGGTCCATCACTGAGCACACGGCCGCAGCCCCGGCGTGCGCCACGCCGGGGCTGCGGCGAACGGGCCGGCTTCTCTCACCCGGCCGGGCCCGAGCCGAGGACGAGGGTGGCGCTGTGGCTGGCGCCGGCCTGGTCGGTCCAGACGATGCCCACCTTGTCGCCCGGGTGGTAGTGGGTCAGCACCGAACGGATCTGGTCCGGCGAGGTGATGCCGTGGCCGGCCAGCGAGGTGATCGTGTCGCCGGCGGTCAGGCCGGCGCTGGCGGCGGCCGAGCCCGGCTCGACCCCCGCGACCACCGCACCGCCGCCGCCGCTGCCGCCACCGAAGAAGCCCGGCACGGACGACGAGGAACTGACCTGGATGCCCAGGAACGCGGTGCTGCCGATGTGCACCGTTGCCGAGGACGTGCCCGCCTCGATCTGCCGGGCGATGCTGAGCGCCTGGTTGATCGGGACGCTGAACGCCTGGGTCGCCTGGGACGAGCTGAGCTGGGTGGAGCCGGAGGACGCCGCGGTGTCGATGCCGACGACCTGGCCCCGGGTGTCGGTCAGCGGTCCGCCCGAGTCGCCCGGCTGAATGGGGGCGTTGGTCTCGATCAGCCCCTTGAGCTGCTCGGCAACACCGGCTCCCTCATCGCTGGCGGTGATCGACTGGTTGAGCGCCGTCACCCGGCCGGTCGCGACCGACGGCGTGCTGTTCAGGCCCTCGGCGTTGCCGATCGCCACGACCTTGTCGCCGACCTTGACCGTGGATGAGTTGCCGAGGCTGGCGGTGGTCAGGCCCGAGGCGCCCACGAGCTGCAACACCGCCACGTCGCTGGACTGGCTGTAGCCGACAACCCTCGCCGGATAGACGCGGTCGTTGCCTACGTCCCTGACCTTGATCGAGGTCGCGCCGTTGATGACGTGGTTGTTGGTGAGCACCTCACCGTTGGAGGTGAGCACGATTCCGGTGCCTGCCGCCGTGCCGTTCTGGTAGCCCAGGGTGGTGACCACGTCGACGATGCCGGGGTCGGTCTTGGCCACGACCTGCGCGGTGCTCAGCGTGCTGGCCCCCGCCGAGGTCAGCGCCAGGGTGGAGCCGGCCCCCGCGGCCAGCGCGACCGCCGCGGTCGCGGCCATCAGCCGGAAATGCGGCCGCCGCCACAGCGGCGCGGGCTGCTTGCCCGGGTCCCCCGGGCCGCCGGGACCGCCCGGGCCTGGGCCGCCCGGTCCGCCGTACTGCGCATAGGGGTTGTAGGGGCCCTGCGGGTAGCCGCCGTGCGCGTACCCGCCCTGACCATACGGGCTCTGGGGATACGCCCCCTGGGCGTAAGCGCCCTGGGCGTACGGGTTGGCCGGGCCGTGCGCGCCGGGCCAGGGTGCGTACGGGCGCCCCTCTGCCGAGCCAGTCGCGTCCGGCGAATCCTGGATCATGGGTCTGTCTCCCTAGATACGTGGTCGCCTTGTTCCTGCTCATAAGATGCGTCCCGTACCTGGAGGGAAATTCAGGGAGAGCTGACGCCGGGCGGCAAGTTAGCTGGATGCGAGCTGAACACAACATTGAGACAAGCTGGGCACATCGCCGCTGAGCTGGCGGTAAGCCACGTCAGAGCCCTAACCAGACTCCTGAGTAAAGCTTAACGTCCGCCGCCCCTTCCTCTCCAGATCCTCTGCGAACCAGCTGAGCCAGCCGGGCCCGCCGCCGCAGGCCGGCGAGGCATTGACTCACGGCTATGTTGCGATTACGCTCAATTAATAAAGAAAGTTACCTATTAGTTTCTGCACCCCTGTGCACTCGTGCACACCTGTGCCCATCCCGGGCCCACTTGGCTCTGCATGCGCATGCCGCGCAAGCCGCACGGCTGCGCTACCCCGCTAACAGCAGGGAGGACTCATGCGACTCAGAACCGGCCGCGGCGGGCTGGCTGCCATGGTGGTCAGCGCCGCGGTTGCGGGCATCGGCCCGATGGCGGTCATGCCGAGCCCAGCAGCACTGGCGAAGACAGCGCCACACCTTGTCTCACCGCATGTTTCCAGCGGCGGCATCACCGTCGCCTACTACGACCAGTGGTCGATCTACCAGAACAACTTCTATCTCAAGGACCTGGTCACCTCCGGCGAGATCAAGCACATCAACTACCTGATCTACGACTTCGAGAACATCAACCCCAGCACGCACCAGTGCTTCGAGGCGGAGAAGGGTGTCGACCCCGACCCGGGCGGAGAGACCGACCCGAACGCCGGCGACGGCGCCGGTGACATGGACGCCGACTACGGCAAGGACTTCACCGCCGCGCAGTCGGTCAACGGCCAAGCCGACGCCTATGGCCAGCTCGCCGGGAACTTCCACCAGCTCCAGGAGCTGAAGGCCCTCTACCCGAACGTGAGGATCCTGCTATCGATCGGCGGCTGGACGTACTCGAAGTACTTCTCCGATGCGGCGGCCACCGCCGCCTCGCGGCAGGCCTTCGTGTCGTCCTGCATCAACATGTTCATCAAGGGCAACCTGCCACCCGACCCGGACTACGGCGTCACGCCCGCGCCGGGCGCGATCGCCGGCCTGTTCGACGGGTTCGACATCGACTGGGAGTACCCGGGGTCCCCCGGCGGGCACGTGGGCAACCACTACAGCCCGGCGGACACCGCGAACTACACGGCGCTGCTCAAGGAGTTCCGCACCGAGCTCACCGCGCTCACGGCGACGACGGGACAGACCTACTACCTGTCCGCCGCGCTGCCCTCGGGCCAGGACAAGATCAGCCTGATCCAGACCAACCAGATCGGCCAGTACCTGACCTTCGGCGACCTGATGAGCTACGACATGCATGTGGCCTGGAACCCGACCGGGCAGTCGCTTGGCCCGACCGACTTCCAGGACCCGATCTACACCGACCCGGCCGAGCCCGGTAACCCGGTGCCGCCGGGCACCGAGAAGTACTCGATCAACAACGCGGTCAACGCCTGGGTGAACGGGGACAGCGCCTACAGCATCCCCGGCGGCTTCCCGGCGAACAAATTGACGCTGGGAATGGAGTTCTACTACCGGGGCTGGACCGGGGTGCCAGCGGGCGGTAACCACGGCCTGTTCCAGAGTGCGACGGGCCCGGCATCCGGAGCCACCTACTCCGGGAACGTGCCGGGCATCCAGATGTACAAGGAACTGACCAGCGGCCCGTTCTCCTCCGGGCAGGACGTGGTCGACAATCCCGCCGACACCTTCTACGATCCGCTCGCCGAGGCGGCTTACTTCTACGACGGCAGCAATTGGTGGACCGGCCTGTCACCCCAGTCGATCCAGGCCCGGATCGACTACATGCACTGCGAGGGCATGGGCGGGGTGATGATGTTCTCGATGTACGACATGGACCCGAACAATCCGGCCCTGTTCAACGACGTCGAGAACGACCTCGGCAGCACGCCGGGTAAATGCGGCCCGCCGTCAGGGAACTCCTTCTCGGTCGCGGTCTCGCCCACGTCCGGCTCGGTGAACCCCGGCGGATCCACCACCGCCACGGTCAGCACCGCGCTCACCTCCGGGTCGAACCAGACCGTGTCACTGTCCGGCACCGGCGCCCCGTCCGGCGTGACCGTCTCGTTCAGCCCCACCTCGGTCACCACCGGCGGCTCGTCCACCATGACGGTCAACACCACGTCGTCGGTCACGCCGGGCAGCTACCCATTGACGGTGACCGGCACGGCGCCCTCGGGGACCGAGAACACCACCTACACACTCACCGTGAACAGTTCGGGCGGATCGGGCAGCCTGGCCAACGGCGGCTTCGAGTCCGGCAGCCTCAGCCCATGGACCTGCCAGTCCGGTGACGCCGTGGTGACCAGCCCGGTGCACTCGGGCACGTACGCGGCCCAGATCACCCCCACGGCCAGCCAGACCGGCGAGTGCGATCAGACCGTCACGCTGTCGCCCAGCACCAGCTACACGCTCACCGGCTGGGTGCAGGGCAACTATTCCTACATCGGGGTCAGCGGCGGCGCGACCGCGAGCACCTGGACTTCGGGGAGCGGCTGGTCGCAGCTGACCGTCCCGTTCACCACCGGGTCCTCGGGAACCGTCACCGTCTATGTCCACGGCTGGTATGTCCAGGGCAACGTGTACGCCGACGACTTCAGCCTGACGGCCGGCTAACGGCTGCGGGCGGCCGCCACGGTGTCGTGGTGGCCGCCCGCACAGCCTCCCCTACAAGCTCTGCCGCAAGGCGGTCACCCGCTGCACCGAGGCCGCGAAAGCTGCCTGGTTGAGCTGGCCGCTCTGCAGGGCATTGGCCAGGCCGGTGACCGCGTCGCTGTTCTGGCTGGCGCTGCCCTCGGCGCACAGGATCAGGTCCATCCCGGCCGCGGCGGCGGCCACCGCGCGCTGCTGCGTCGTCCCGTAGGCCTTCAGCGCTCCCGCCTCCAGCGCATCGGTGATCGTGACGCCCGTGTATCCCAGGTGCCCACGCAGCTCACCCTGCACGACCGCGGGCGACAGCCCGGCGGGCAGGCTGGCGTCCAGGGCCGGGTAGGTCGCCCAGGACACCATGATCATCTTGATCCCGGCCGCGATGACCGGCGGATAGGGCAGCTCGTCCACGCTGCGCAGAGTGGACAGCGGGATGTTCAGCACCACCGGCTCAACGTCGGTGTCCTGGCTGGCGGTCGCCGCGCCGAGGCCGGGAAAATGCTTGGCCGTGGGCACGACCCCGCTCCGCATCATCGCGGTGACGCACGCCTTGGCGCAGGCCGCGACCTTGCTCGCATTGTTGCTGTAGGAGCGCTGGTACTGATCCAGGAAGTCGCCCGGCGTGCGGTACACGCCAAGCACCGGTGCCAGGTTCACGTTCATGCCCACCCCGGCCAGGTTGTCCCCGGCTCCGGCGCCAGCCTGCCCGGCCACGGTCACATAGCCGGAGGACTCCCCGACCTGTTTCTCCGACAGCACGGGCTCGCCGGACAGCCGCCTGACCTCGCCGCCTTCCTGGTCGGTCATCAGCAGCAGCGGCGCCTTCACCGGGCTCTGCTTGTTCGCGTCGATGAGCTGATGGATCGCCGACACGATCTGGCCTTCGCTGGCGATATTCCCGGTAATGAAGATCACCCCAGCGGCCTCGCCGGCGCTGATCTGCCGCAGCAGGCTGGACGGTGGGGTGAGCCCGGAGTAGGAGCAGATCACCCGCTGCCCGGCCTGCTGCTGCGGGGTGAGGCTGGCTGGCCTCAGGTCGGCGGTCAGCCGCGGGCCGGCCGTCCCGCGCGGCCCGCCGCCCGCGGCCTTGCCCGCCAGGCCGGCCCCGGCCAGCCCCGCCACCGCCAGGCCGGCCCCGGCCCGCACCACGTCACGCCGGCTGACCGGTCGTCCTTGTTCGCCCATGAGCCACTCCTGTAGTGGGCTTCGGCGCTACTCCACTCCAGATCCTGGTCAAGGACCATTCCGGCGCCCGGCAAGCCAATGACAGAACTTCTTTCATACTCTCCGCGGCGGCGCCCGGCCCGCTACGTTCATTGCGGTACCAATACACGAACCGCCCCTCCGGGAAGGACCTGCCATGCCTGAGATTCCCGCGTCCCACCGCGACCTGCTCGACGGCCCGTTCGCCACCCTCGGCACGATCGGCCCGGACGGCCGCCCGCAGCTCACCGAGGTCTGGTTTCTCGCCGACGGAGACACGGTTGCCCTCTCGCTCAACAACGCCCGGCAAAAGGCCAAGAACCTGACGGTCAACCCGGCCGTGAGCTTGTTCCTGCTCGACCTGGAAAACCCGTACCGCTACCTGGAACTGCGCGGCGATGCCGAGATCACGCCGGATGAGGACTACGCCTTCGCCCACCGGGTCGGCGCCAAGTATGGCTCGAATCTCCGCGAGCGTGACAGGCCCGGTGAGAGCAGGATCAAGGTCACCATCCGCCCGGTGCGGGTCCATGCATGGATGGCGGGTACATCTTCGTAACAGACGTGCCGGCTGTCACATGCGCCTGGCCGGCGGTGTCTTCATGCCGAAAGGCAATCGTCCAAGGAGGACACCATGGCGCTGCGCGTTCCGAAGGCGGAACTCCCCGCCGGGATGAGTGAAACCCTGATCAAGCAGTTCGGTGCCGTGCCCGAGCCCGTCGAGGTGCTGTGGCACAACCCAAAGGCCGCAGAGGACAGCCTGGGATTCAGCGGCAAGGTGGGCGAGTGGGATGCGGTCGACGCGAGCCTCAAGACGTTCGCGCACATGGCCGTCGCGGCACAGGTTGGCTGCAGTTGGTGCCTTGACATCAACTACTTCCACGCACAGAACCAGAACCTGGACATGACCAAGGCGAGCCAGGTGCCACGCTGGCGGGAGTCGGCGGCGTTCACACCGCTGGAGCGGGATGTGCTGGAGTACGCCGAGGCCATGACGAACACCCCGCCGGCCGTCACCGGCGAACTGTCCGCGCGCCTGCTGGACCGGCTCGGCCCGGCCGGGCTGGTCGAACTCACCGTGTTCATCGCCGCCGCCAACATGGGGACCAGGAGCAACACGGCGCTAGGGATCACCTCGCAGGGCTTTTCCGATGCCTGCGAGATCCCGCTGGCCAAGCGCCCTGAGACGCCCGGTGTGGCGCCGGCGGCATGACCGAGGACCCGTTCGTCGCCCACCGCAGCCTGCTGTTCACGGTCGCCTACGAGATGCTCGGGTCGGCGGCCGACGCGGAGGACGTGCTGCAGGAGTCCTGGCTGCGTTGGGCCGGATCGAGATCGACGGCCAGCCGGCCGCGGTGAGCCTCGTGGTGGGCAACGGACGGATCGCCCGGATCTATACGGTGGCGAACCTGCGGAAGCTGACGCGGCTGGACGAACCGGCCGACCTCGCCAGGTAAGCCCAGTCCGCGCTGCCATGACGCTCAGGTCAAGCGATTCGCCGCAACCGGCTACGCGCCGGCCACACTGTGTGCCGTTGGTTCCAGCCGCAACCGGCTACGCGCCGGCCCGCCACACCGTGTGCCGTGGGTTCCAGTCGCCGTATCCGTCCGTCCTGGTCAGCAGGCACCGGGCGATCAGGAACTCGAAGAACTCGCCGTCACTGAAGCCGGGTGGCTCGGCGTCCAGCTTCCGCTCGGCCAGGAACTGGCTTGCCGCGGTGGCGGCCAGCTCCGGGTCGGTGACCGGCACCGCGCGGCCGGTCAGGTAGAAGGCGTCCTCGTTGCCCTCGATGGGAAACGAGTGCAGCGCGTACCTGCCGTCCCGGTGCAGGTCGGCCCGCTTGGGCGAGGGCACGATATGCGCCAGCAGCCGATCGGTGGTCAGCACCGGGCAGACCGGGTGCAGCCGTGGCCCGCCGTCGGCCCGGACGGTGGACAGGAACCCCAGACCCACCCCGAATTGATAGAGCATCCCCCGCCCGGCCCCGGCCAGGTCGGGTCGTTCCGCCGCAAATTGTGACCAGCTCAGTTCGTTCGCCATGGCGGATCATTGTGCCGACCTGGGCGGGGCGGCCGCTGAATTGGGCCCCCAGGTTAGGAGGAACACAGCCCGGCGCCCCGGCGCATGACCTTCTCAGCGGCTGGCCGCCCACGGCGGCCGGCCAGCGCCTCGGCGAACGGACGGCGGTCCCGGAACGGGCCGGCCAGCCCCAGCCGACACGGCAGTCTCGTCCCGCTCCGGCCGGATCGGGCCGCTCCGCCTGAAGCGGTGACCAGCCCGCCTAACTTTGGGAGTTCGCCAGCACCATACCCGGCGGCCACGGCCCGGTCATCGACGACGTGACCGTCCAGAGTTGCCTGCTCATCATCTGCCTCAACTGATCTCAGTTCCGGCCGCCCGGCCCGCCGGCCTGAGCCCGGCCATGCACGCCGGGCGGCCGGCCAGAGGGGGGCGGCGCGGCGATCTAGGATTGGGTCGTCCCATGACCGCTCGTTGAGGAACCGTCACGATGCCCGAGTTCACGTACTCCGATCTGCTGCCGGCCGGCCCCGACGAGACCGAGTACCGACGGCTGGATATTGACGGCGTACATCGGGGAGGTCCGTATGGAAGTGAATTCGTCACGATAGACCCGAACGTTCTCTCCGTGCTGACCCGGGAGGCGATGCGGGATATCGCGCACCTGCTGCGGCCCGGCCACCTCAGCCAGCTGCGGTCCATCCTCGACGATCCGGAGGCCAGTCCCAACGACCGGTACGTCGCGCTGGACCTGCTCAAGAACGCGTGCATCGCGGCCGGTGGCGTGCTGCCGATGTGCCAGGACACCGGGACCGCGATCGTCATGGGCAAGCGTGGCCAGTACGCGCTCACTGATGGCCGGGACGAGGAGCACATCGCCCGCGGCGTGTACGACGCGTACACGCAGCTCAACCTGCGCTATTCGCAACTCGCGCCGCTGACCATGTGGGAGGAACGGAACACTGGCAGCAACCTGCCGGCCCAGATCGAGATCTACGCGACCGGCGGCAGCGAGTACAAGTTCCTGTTCATGGCCAAGGGCGGCGGCTCGGCGAACAAGTCCTTCCTCTACCAGCAGACCAAGGCGGTGCTCAACGAGGCGAGCATGCTGGCGTTCCTGGAGGAAAAGATCCGCTCCCTGGGCACGGCGGCCTGCCCGCCCTACCACCTGGCGATCGTGGTGGGCGGCACCAGCGCCGAGTACGCGCTGAAGACCGCCAAGTACGCGTCGGCCCGCTACCTGGACACGCTGCCGGCGGCCGGTTCGGCGGCCGGGCACGGTTTCCGCGACCGTGGGCTCGAACAGCAGGTACTGGACATCACCCGGCGGGTGGGGATCGGCGCGCAGTTCGGTGGCAAGTACTTCTGCCATGACGTGCGGGTGATCCGGCTGCCCCGGCACGGCGCGTCCTGCCCGGTGGCGATCGCCGTGTCCTGCTCGGCGGACCGCCAGATCCTGGGGAAGATCACCGCTGACGGGGTGTTCCTGGAGCAGCTCGAAACCGACCCGGCGCGGTTCCTGCCGGAGACCTCCGAGAACGAGCTGGCCGGTGATGAGGTGGTGCGGATCGACCTGAACCGGCCGATGGACGAAATCCGGGGCGAGCTGACCAAGTACCCGATCGCCACCAGGCTGTCGCTGACCGGGCCGCTGGTGGTCGCCCGCGACATCGCCCACGCCAAGATCGCCGAGCGGCTGGCCGCCGGTGAGCCGATGCCGTCCTACCTGCGTGACCACGCGGTGTACTACGCGGGACCGGCCAAGACCCCCGACGGGTACGCGTCCGGGTCGTTCGGGCCGACGACGGCCGGCCGGATGGACTCCTATGTGGACAGCTTCCAGGCGGCGGGCGGCTCGCTGGTCATGCTGGCCAAGGGGAACCGGTCCCCGGCCGTGACGGCCGCGTGCAAGGAGCACGGTGGGTTCTACCTGGGCTCCATCGGCGGGGCGGCGGCACGGCTGGCCCGGGACTGCATCACCGGAATGGAGGTGCTCGAGTATCCCGAGCTGGGCATGGAGGCGGTCTGGCGGATCGAGGTGCGCGACTTCCCGGCGTTCATCATCGTGGACGACAAGGGCAACGACTTCTTCGCCGGCCTGAGCGGCCCGCTGCTGACCATCGGCCGGAAGTGACACGAGGCATGGACGAGTACCGGACCGAGCACGACTCCATGGGTGAGGTGCGGGTGCCCGCCGGCGCGCTGTGGGGGGCGCAGACCCAGCGCGCGGTGGACAACTTCCCCGTCTCGGGCGAGCGCATCGGCCGCGACATGATCGCCGGCCTGGCGTCGGTGAAGGGCGCCGCCGCGGTAGTGAACGGGTTGCTCGGTGTTCTCGACGTGGAGATGGCCACCGCGATCCACGACGCGGCGGCCGAGGTCGCCCGGGGCGACCACGACGGCCAGTTCCCGATCGACGTGTTCCAGACCGGGTCGGGCACTTCGAGCAACATGAACGCGAACGAGGTCATCGCCACCCTGGCCACGAGGCGGCTGGGGCGGCCGGTGCACCCGAACGACCACGTGAACGCGTCGCAGTCATCCAACGACGTGTTCCCGACCGCCATCCACCTGTCGGCGGTGTACCTGTTCGCCCGGCAGCTCGGCCCGGCCCTGGCGCACCTGGCGGACGAACTGGAGGGCAAGGCGGCCGAGTTCGCCGATGTGGTGAAGAGCGGGCGCACACACCTGATGGACGCCACGCCGGTGACCCTGGGCCAGGAGTTCGGCGGGTACGCGGCGGCGGTCCGGCTGGGCATCGAGCGGATCGGCGGATGCCTGGACCGGGTAGGCGCGCTGCCGCTGGGAGGCACGGCGGTCGGCACCGGGCTGAACGCGCCGCCCGGATTCGCCGCCGCCGTCATCGCCAGGCTGGCCGAGGACCTGCGGCTGCCGCTGACCGAGGCGGGAAACCACTTCGAGGCAGCCGGCGGCCGGGACGCGCTGGTCGAGGCCAGCGGGGCGCTGCGGGTGATCGCGGTCAGCCTGTACAAGATCTGCAACGACCTGCGGCTGATGAACTCCGGACCGCGGACCGGCCTGGCCGAGATCGTGGTGCCGGAACTGCAGCCCGGCTCGTCGATCATGCCGGGGAAGGTGAACCCGGTCATCTGTGAGGCGGTCTGCCAGGTGTGCACGCAGGTGATCGGGAACGACGCGGCGGTCGCGTTCGGCGGGGCGGCGGGCAACTTCGAGCTGAACGTCATGATGCCGGTGATCGCGCGGAACCTGCTGTCCTCCGCCCGGCTGCTGTCCTCGGCCGCGACGCTGCTGGCCGGCCGGTGTGTGGCCGGGATCACGACGGACGCCCAGCGGCTGCGCCGCAACGCGGAGTCCTCGCCGGCTATCGTGACGGCGCTGAACCGGTACCTTGGGTACGAGGCGGCGGCGCGGGTGGCGCACGAGGCGATGCGTACCGGCGCGACCATCCGGGACGTGGTGATCGAACTCGGTCACGTGGAACGCGGCGACATCACCGAAAAGCAGCTTGACCAGGCTCTTGACGTGCTGCGGATGACACGCCCGGGATGACTTCTTTGCCCCGTTGCAGGACAGGGACGTGTTTATTCTCAACTGCTTCACAGGAAATCTTGTAAGTACGCCGTGTAGGGTCCGGATATGCACGCTTTGGCGGGGGCGGGGCGCGTGATCGGGGGGCGCTACCGTCTCCGTGACCGTATCGGCACCGGTGCCATGGGCACCGTCTGGCGGGCAACCGATGAGCTGCTGCACCGCGATGTCGCGGTCAAGGAAGTGGCGCTTCCCCCGGCGGTCGGTGGGCCCGAGCGCGATGCCGCCTATCAGCGCACGCTGCGCGAGGCCAGGACGGCGGCCCGGCTCAGCCACCCCGGTGTGGTCACCGTCTTCGACGTGGTCGAGGAGGGTGGCCGTCCCTGGATCGTCATGGAGCTGGTCCAGGCCCGCTCACTGGACCAGGTCCTGGCCCAGGACGGGCCGCTGCCGCCGACCAGGGTCGCCGACATAGGGCAGCAGCTCATCGGCGCGCTGGCCACCGCGCACGCGGCCGGGGTGATGCACCGGGACGTGAAGCCGAGCAACGTGCTGCTCACCCGGGACGGACGGGCCGTGCTGACCGACTTCGGGATCGCGACGTTCGAGGGTGACGCACAGCTCACCCAGACCGGCATCGTCATGGGGACGCCCGCGTTCACCTCGCCGGAGCGGATCCGTGGCGAACCGGCCACACCAGCCTCCGACCTGTGGTCGCTCGGCGCCACGCTGTTCGCGGCCGTGCAGGGCCGCGGCCCATACCAGGAGCGCGGTGGCGCGCTCACGACGATGAACGCGGTGCTCCACGAGGATTCGCCGACGGCCTCTGCGGCCGGTCTGCTCGGGCCGGTGATCTCGGCGCTCATGCGCAAGGATCCGGCCGCCAGGCCGGACGCGGCCGGGGCGGCCGCGATGCTGGCCGGGGCGGTCGCCGGCGGGGTGCCCGCCCGCGTGCCTGGGGTCGCCCCCGGTGGCCCTGGCGCAGGTAACGGCGCTGGCCAGCCGGGGCAGAGCTGGGCGGCCGGGGGGCCTGCGAAGGCGGCGGGCTTCGCCTTGGCCGCGCCCACGGCCTGGGACAAGGTCGTTCCGCCCGCCGAGGCCTGGCCACCGAACGGTTCGGTTCCGGCCTACGACGCCCCGACCTGGGATCCGGCGGCGCGCGGCGGGTCGCAGCGGACCGCGCCGGGCTATGCCGCGCCCGGTGGAACCCGGTACGGCCCGGCCAGCGACGCCCCGCCCTACCTGCCGCCCACCGGCCCGGCCCGCAACGGGTACGGGCGGGCCACCCCTGGCCCTCCCCCGCCAAGGCGTGGCAGGAGCGTGGCGCTGCTCGCGGGCGCCGTCGCGATCGTGGTCGTGGCAGGCCTGATCATCGGCCTCGTGCTGAGCCATGTCAGGCAGCAGGGGCCGACGGCGAGTGGCCAGGTGGGCGGGAAGACCACGAAGTCCAGCCCGCCTGCCAGCCCGTCGAGCCCGGTCAACAGCGCCAGCCCGGCGAACACCGGCACGGCCGGGCTCCCGGCCGGGTACCAGTGGTTCTCGCTGCCCGCCGCCAGCACGGCAGCGACCGCCGGGTTCAAGATGGCGGTGCCGCAAGGCTGGACCGCGAGCACCAGCGGGCTGGCCACGTATTTCCGTGACCCGCAAGGCGCCGCGTTCATGGAGGTGGACCTGACCACGCAGACCTTCCCCAATCCGGTGAACGAGGCCCGCTGGCTGGAAGTGAGGACGCGGCGCCAGGGCAAGTTCCCCGGTTACCGGCGGCTGTCGCTCAGTCCGGTCCCGGTGGCGGGCACGAACGGGGCGCAGTGGAGCTTCAGCTGGCGGGACAGCGGGACGGGCCGCGTGGTCGCCCAGGACTACCTGTTCGACCTGGGCACCGCCAACGGGACCCAGTCCTATGCCGTCTACGCGTCCTCGCCGGTAGCCTCCTGGCCACGGATATCCCAGAAGCTGGCCGAGGCGATCAGCACCTTCCAGCCGCTCACCTAGCGGCCGGTTACCCGGTCAGGAACGCCGAGGCGGGGGCGGACCCCTGGGTGGGCCGCCCCCGCCGGTCTGCGGATCCATCACACCCGGCTAGTACCAGCCGGTGGCCAGTTCGTGTGACCAGGCCCCGCACGGCGAGCCGTACAGCCCAGCGATGTATCCAAGTCCCCAGCGGATCTGGGTGGCCGCGTTCGTCTGCCAGTCCGGGCCGGCGCTCGCCATCTTCGACCCCGGGTACGCCTGGGGGATGCCGTAGGCGCCGTCCGGATTCTGGGCGGTGACGCTCCAGCCGCTTTCCCGCGTCCACAATGAGTCCAGACACGAGAACTGGCCGGAGGACCAGCCGAAGCTGCCCAGCATCGCCAAGGCGATCTGCTGAGCCGAGCCCGATGGCTGCGCCGGTGGCGGGGGCGGTGGTGCTGGCGCCTGCCGTGCCGTTGCCTGCTGCCGGGCCGCCTGCCGCTGGGCGGCCAGCTCGGCCGCCCGCCTGGCGGCCGCCCGCCTGGCGGCGGCCCTGGCCGCCGCGGCCTTCCGCGCTGCCGCCTTGCGGGCGGCAGCGGCCCGCTCCGCGCTGGCCGCGTTCAGTTCGGCCTGCCAGGCCGAGCCGGCCTTGACGGCTTGCAGCTGCCTGTCGAAGCGGCCGCCATTCGCGGAATTCGCCACGTGGCTGATGGAGAGGTAATCCGCTGTGGTCGCCATGCCAGTTCCGGCTGGCCAGGTCGCGGCGAGAGCGGAGGAAGCCGCTGCGACGCCGATACCGGCAGCGGCAATTCCAATCGTGAGTTTCGAGGGTTTCTTGACAATCCGATGGCGGAGCAAAATCTGCCTTCGGTCATACGCGCGGTGCGCGGCTGGCCTCCACCCGTTGCCACCGTCCAGCCTGCTGGAGCGCCGGACGGCGGTGTGCGGATGTGCCGCGGGTCATGGCGGCGAGTAATCACTTGATCACCGTCGCGCACACCGGGTGCTGTCAGCCGTCCACCATGCCTAACGAAATCGCGTAATACGTGTGGAATACGATGTGGCATAAGTCACAGCAAACCGCCCAGAAGGCCGGGAACTTATCGAAGCATGACCTCTGAACTGGGCTTTTACCCCAAAGGTCTAGACCCACTTTTAACCGTATGAGCCACATCACAATATGACACAACAGACAGGAAAACTTACTCTGTGTATAACAGCCTTTACCTTTTAGCAAGGTTTCACTAACGGCCAAGAGCCGAAAACTTTATCATTTCGTAATGTAAAGCTTATTGTTCCGTGATCGGCTCGGCTGTGATCTGTGGGGATCGGCGCGGGCTAACCGCCATAGCCGGAGGCTCGCCTGCCTCGGCCTGGCCGCCTCGTATGCTGCGTTCCTGCCTGGATGCCCCCACAGCCATATTCATGTTCAGGACCGGCCGGGCTGCTGGCTGTGCCGGGAATTGGGGCGGATGCCCGGTTACCTCTTCACATGATCGGAGTGTTGTGGAACAATTACGTTCCGTACTCGGCGGCGGGGCCGGGAGCCCACTGCCATAGCCAACGGGATCCCTGGAGGACACCCCGTGCGAAAGCCGAGGTTGTGTGATGCAGAACCTGCGTCAGCTTTCCGGATCTGAACTCGCCCAGCTCCTGCATTGTGTGGACCAGCTCACCAGGATGCAGTGGGCAATACCCACCGACCTGTGGATCAAGCTGGATACTTACCGGGCGGATCTGCTAGCCGAGCAGGAAGACCGGCCGCTGCCAAGACGGCAGGCGGGCAGGCATGGCGGCGACAGGCATTGCGGATGCCTGTGCGCGGAGCCTCACCAGGCACCGGGCGCCGCAGCGGAGTTCAGCCAGGCTGCTTACCGGTTGTTACCGGCCGTGCCGACGTCCGCTTGTCGTTAACCTACGGTGGCCGGAACTTCTCTCAACACCATCGGTTGCCTCCCCACCCGGTATGGCTGCTTCACTTCTGCGCGCTCCGGATCACCGCCGCCAGCTCAGCCGGGTCGACCCCCTCGACAAGACCTCCCGCATAGCCGCGTGGCGGCGCGGCCCACCATGAACCGGTTGCCGCCCCGTGCCAGATCACCCAGCCGGGGAAACGCGACTCCAGGCCGGTGCGGCCGATGTCCTCAGGAACGCTCCCACCTGGCTGCTGCCGTTGGCCGCGTGTCCGGTCTGGCGCAGGGATGGTGACCTGCCCGGGGTACCACCAGCCGGGAGGCGTCCGGGCCGGGGGCGGCAGCGTGTCAGCCCGTACCGACAATTCACCGCGAGCCTTGCCCGAGCGTCCAGGCTCAGCCACAAACCCAGCAGCCGCCGAAGGCGGACGAAACCCGGATCGACACCCACCCAAGGGGGACGAAACCCGGACCGACCACCATGGCAGTCAGGAGCCGGGAATCCGGGCACCCTGCCACACCGCCCCCGCCAACCCCCCCAATGGCGGCACGAAACCCGGACCGACACCCACCCAAGGCGGACGAAACCCGGACCGACACCCACCCAAGAGGGACGAAACCCGGACCGGGCGGGCTGGGTGGTGCAGGTTCACGAGGTGGTGTCCTGGGCGGTGCTGGCCAGGCCGGTGAGCACGCCGATGGCATCGGCGGTGGTGGCCAGTGGTGTGGTGGGTGGGCGCTGGCTGAATGGGATGCCTGCCCAGCAGAAGTGCGGGCCGGTGGCGGTGATCGGCTGCGGGCCGCTGGCCTGCGGGTGGGCGATGATCAGGCGGGGAAGGCTGGCGGCCACGTTGACGGTGTAGCCGCGAGCGTGCAGGTGGCCGGCCAGGGCGGTGAGGTCGTCGATGGCGTTCAGGTGGGTGTCGCCGGGCGGTGGGCTGGGCGGGCCGGTGGTGGGGTCGGTGAAGCCGAGGGCGGTGGCAGGGTGGCCGGTGAGCTGGTGCAGGGCGCGCCGGTAGGGTGCCCTGGGCCAGCGGATTTCGCCGGTTTCCCACTTGGCGATGAGTTTGGGGTGGCAGATGAGCTGGGCGTCGTGGGCGGCGGGGGTGTCGTTGAGTGCGTCGGCCATCTGGGGGCGGGTGAGGCCGTGGGTTTCGCGCCAGGCGCGCAGCACGAGGTTGGGTGTCCTGGGTGGGGTCATGGTGTGGTGGGTTCCGTGGGCGTCGGCTGGCCGGTAGCTGTCGGCGTGGTGCGGCCGGGTGATGGTTCTCGTGGCACCGGCATGATGGTGTAGTCGGTGATGATCATGGCGCGCAGCTCGTCCGGGGTGGCGGCGGTTTCGGTGCCGCCCTTGCCATCCCTCCGGCGATACCACCACTGGCCGTCGTCCACGCCGATCTCGTAGACCTCACCCCAGTGCCAGCGCAGCGCTTCCAGCGCGGCGCACTCGCCGGGCAGGGCTGGCATCTCCCAGGTGTCATCGTCCAGCTCGTCCGTGCGGCCCAGGCAGGCCGGGCCGGGATCCCCCTCTGATGGGAGCTGGCTGGGTGCGGTCACCATTCCCGGCCCCCTCCACTGCCGTGTGGTGAGCTGGGGGGTGCGGCCAGCGGCGAGGTGGCGTCGTAGGCTGGGGCCTGGCGGGGGTGGGCGCGCAGGGCCCAGGTGATCGCTTCGGCGGCGAGGGAGACCTGCCGGGTGGGAGCGATGGCCTGGGCGCTGTGCCACCAGAACTGACCGCCGGTGTTATAGATCATCTGGGGGATGCTGGCACCCGGGATGCGCACGGCCAGGCAAGGCGCGGGGATGATCACGGTGGCGTCATAGCCCCGCTGGTTGAGCGCGTCGGCGAGCTGCTCCAGTTGTGCTCGGCCATAAGGCTGGCCGGGTGTTGAGTTCCCTGTAATCCGCGTGTTCACAATAAGTGACTCCCTGCAGCATGAACGTGATCGTGAAGACGTTAAGCAACGCGACGCAGCCACAGAGGGACGGGCTGATGCCCTGCGATCAGGGACGCACAATGCGCCCGTGCGGAGAGCTACAGGGGGAGGCCGAGGCTGCTGGCCAGTGAGCGTGCCCGCCTGCTGATCAGCGGGCCTGCGTGATCGACCACATCAGCGGTCATCTGCCGGGCCGTAGGTGAGTAGCGCACGGAATCCGCCGAGGTGGCATAAGCCTCTTCGAGCCAGTGCAGCAGCGCCGGGTAGTCGCGCCGCTGGTGGTAGGAGCGGCCGATCTCGACCGCCAGCCGGCCGCGCCGTTCGCGGCTCGGGATGTGGTCGGGATCGATCTGCTCGGCGCGGCTGCGGGCGTCCTGCGACTTCGACAGATCCGCACTGAGCGAGACCGCGTGCAGGTCCACGTTCGACGAGCCGAACATCGTCCACGGATGGTGGTAATGATCCGGCAGCCGCTGGGCCACGACGTTCGCGGCGTCCCAGTGCCGCCACGCATCGCCCTCCCGGCCCGCCCTGGCGCAGGTGGTCGCGGCGTGCAGGTGCAGCGCGCCAGACATGGCCCGCAGTTCGCCGGTGCCATCCTCCAAAAGCGGGCCGAGCAGCGCGATGGCGTCCTGGGCCAAGGTGAGCGCGCCGTCGACGTCGCCGGCCCCGCGCTGGACCATCCCGAGCGTCCACGCCGCCCCGGCCAGGGCGGCCGGCCGGTCGGCGTCCTGGGCGGCGGCCATCGCCCGGTCGGCCACGATCCAGCCCAGCTCGCTCTCGCTGGCCCAGACCACCTCGTGCTGCACCAGTGCATACACATCAGCGAGCACCGCGTTCGCCGTCCGGCGCTCTGCACCCTGCGCGGTCCGGGCGGCCGTCCGGGCGTCGGTGACCAGGCGCGGCAGGATCCGGCCTACGTCGGTTCGATGCTCGCGGGAGGTATGCCACAGCTGCCAGGCGTCCGCCGTCCGTGACGCCAGCGCGTCCACGTCTGGCGAGACATCGGGCACGGACAGCAGCGGATCGCGCACCGCCTCGCGGATCGCCGGCACCGCCTCGTGCGGGATGCGCGCAAACGACGCCAGCGGGATCGACGTGCTGCCGCCAATGTCCATATCGGTGCCAGCCAGAATCGCGACATCGCCCACGGCCAGCGCTTCGGCCAGCTTCACCAGCACCGGCAGGCGCGGCGGCAGCCTGCGCCCTTGCTCGATCCCCTTCAGCCAGGACGCGGACATGCCGACCAGGCCGGCCAGCACCGGGCGGGTCAGCCCCTTGCGCTCCCGGAGGATCTGAATGCGCTCACCGGTCCGTTTCCCGGCGAGGTCATCGAGCATCGCTGGTCACCTTGCGGTCTGGCTTTGCCCCTCTACTGGTCAGCGTATGTCTACCGGACGAGTGACCGCAGGGACCTTCGGCCGGGAGGGTCGCGACGACATCGCGCCACGATGGCATACAGCGCTCATAGGGCGCGTCCTGGGCCGAAACATGACCTGCATGCCACCTGCCGCAGCATCGCAACACTCCAACTGAACACCGGATGCGGAATCAGGGCCGGGTCAGTAGTAGCTGTGCGCTTGCCAGAATGCCCAGGCGCTGCACGGGTCGCCGTAGGTGGACTTGATGTAACCAAGGCCCCATTTGATCTGGGTGGCCGGGTTTGTCAGCCAGTCCGCGCCCGCGCTGGCCATCTTCGAGCCGGGCAGGGCCTGCGGGATGCCATAGGCGCCGCTCGGGTTCTCGGCGTTGTAGACCCAGCCGCTCTCTCTTGTCCAGATGTTGTTCAGGCAGCCGAAATAGGTCTGCGGCGGGAAGCCGAACGACCCCATCATGTTCCAGGCGATACGCTGAGCGGTCCCCGGATTCGGCGGTGGCCCGGCCGGCACTCCGCCTGTGCTGGAACCTGAGCTGCCGGAGCCCGATGACAGGGACGACGCCTGGCGGGAGGCCAGCTTGGGTGTGCCTACCAGGTTCAGCGACCTGGACGCGACGCTCATCGCGATCAGCTGCTGGCGCTGTTTCTCCAGCTCGGCTACGGCATGGCTGGTCGGGACCGCCATCACGGCGGCTATCGCACCCATGTTGTCGTTGGAGCCGGGACGGATTCCGACAAGGTAGGCGACGACACCGACGGCGATGGCAACGACCGCCGACACGGTGGCAATGGGAATAGCAACCCCGGTCTTTCGGCGTGCGGCCCGCCTCTTCCCCGGGGCCCGCCTCCGGTGTTGCGACAACGCAGTCCTCTCCGACGGCCATCCACGTGGCGGCAACTGCCCCGCGCGCTGACGGGCTGCGGTTCAGGGCAGCGCATCAGGTGGCTCCCGGCCCCATGCGCCATGTCCCAGCGATCACACGGGGTGCCCACCTGTTGGCAGGCCGAGTACCATTGCCGATTGATCTTGCCAGAGCGGCGGGGGTCCGCTCACCGATTCGGCTGAAAAAGTTGTGTCGGCCGCCGGTCAATGTGGTAACAGAAGTACCAGATTGAATACACATGATGTGACAATCCGCAGGTAGAAAGAGTGGCATCGCCGTGACCACCACTCCTGGCCACGAGGGCCACCGGCCACCGGCCGAACCGCCACTACCGGCCTGCCCGCATTGCGGGCTAACTTGCCATCATGAGGACAACGGCCGGCGGCCGGGAACACCGTGACTGACCGGGGGCAAGGATCGTGACTGACCGGGGAGACATCAGCAGGCAGCGTCAGGGGGGCGGTCCATGGCGGCTCGGCGCGGGTGACGCGGAGACGGTGCTGGCCGAGGCGCGGAAGGCGCTGTTCGTCATGGTCGGCTTCCTCGCGATCCTGTGGATCGTGCAGATCGCGAACGCCGCCGACCACAACCAGCTCACCTTCGATTATGGGATCAGGCCGCACGACCTGGGCCGGCTGCCGGAGATCTTCACCGCCCCGTTCCTGCACGTCAGCTGGGCGCACATCGAGGGCAACTCGGGGCCGCTGTTCATCTTCGGCTTCCTGGCCGCCTACCGGGGGGTGCGCAAGTTTCTCGGCGTGACGCTGCTCGTGGCGATCACCAGCGGGCTCGCCGCCTGGATCTTCGAGAGCACGAACAGCGTCGGCGTGGGCGCCAGCGGCGTGGTGTTCGGTTACTTCGGCTACATCATCGTGCGCGGCATCTTCGACCGGCACCTGATCGACCTGATGCTCGGCCTGGTCATGGCGCTCTGCTTCGCCTACCAGTTCTCCGTCCTGCTGCCCGCCAAGGGAATCGGCTGGCAGGCGCACATCGGCGGCGTGGCCGGCGGCGTCGCGGCCGGCTGGATCTTCCGCGACCGCAGGAATCGCGGCACCCACAAGCCGGCCGGCCTGCCCGCCACCAGGCCTGCCAGCCCGCCGGCCGGTGGACCGCGCGCCGAGCTGCACAAAGAACTCGACGACATGGGTCTGTAAGCGTGGCCTCCCCGCCAGGCATCGTCGACACCCACCATCATCTCTGGGACCCGTCGGCGCCCTACCACGCCTGGCTGCACGAGGATCAGCTCTGGGCCAGCGAGGATGAGATGGCCCGGCTGCGCCGCAGCTTCACCGTGGCCGATCTCGAACCCGAGGCCAGGGCCGCCGGGGTCACCTCGACGGTCGTGGTGCAGACGGCGGCCGAGCCGGGCGAGACGCCAGAGTTGCTGTCCTCGGCCGTCGCGCACGACCTCATCGGGGCCGTCGTCGGCTGGGTGGACCTCGCCAGCCCCGGCGCCGGGGACGCCCTGGCCGCGCTCCGCGACCTGCCGGGCGGCGGCTACCTGGCCGGCATCCGCCATCCCGTCCTGGCCGAGACCGACACGCAGTGGCTGGCCCGGCCCGAGGTGCTGCGCGGCCTGGCCGCCGTGGCAGACGCCGGCCTGGTGTACGACATCGTGTGCCTGCCGTCGCATCTGCCCGCAGCCGTGACCGCCGTCACCGCTCTGCCCGGCCTGACCTTCGTCCTGGACCACCTGGGCAACCCCGACGCAGACCCGGACGGCGACGGCCCATGGGCGAAGGCCATCCGCGAGCTCGGCGCGCTGCCCAATACCGTGTGCAAGCTCTCCGGGGTCCTGTCCGCAGCCTTCCCGGCCGGCCCCGCAACCACCCCGGCCAACCGCAGCGCCGCCGGCATCGACCCGCTGATCAGGCGGTACTACGAGGTATCGGTGGAGGCGTTCGGGCCGGACCGGCTCATGTTCGGCTCGGACTGGCCACCGTGCACCCTCAGCTCGCCCTACCGGGACGTGGTCGCCGCCGCCAAGCTGCTCACCGCCGAGCTGAGCACGGCCGAGCAGGCGGCGGTGTTCGCGGCCACGGCCTGCCGCACCTACGGCCTGCCCCGGAAGACCGGGCAGGCTGGGTAGCCCGGCGGCATAGCTACCGGTAATTTGTTATTGCAACCTTTTGGCAACTGTACCTAGACTCGCCGGGAGTGACAGCGGCTGAGCTGGCAGGAGGTGCCGATGGCCAAGGTGAGCGGACGCCTGGCGAAGATCCGCGCCGGCCTGACCCCGCGCGAATGGGCCGGAGCCGGTGGCATGGCGGCCGCAATCGCCGGCTTGCACGTGCTGGGCTGGGGCATGCTCATCGCCGCGCTGGGTGGCCACTACCACATCACCAAGACGACGGTCTTCGGCGTGGGCACCGGCGCCCTGGCCTACACCCTGGGCATGCGGCACGCATTCGACGCCGACCATATCGCGGCCATCGACAACACCACCCGCAAGCTGGTCGGCGAGGGCAAGCGGCCGCTGTCGGTGGGCTTCTTCTTCTCCCTCGGCCACTCCAGCGTGGTGTTCATCCTGGCGGTGCTGCTGAACTTCGGCATCCGCAGCCTGGACGAGCAGGTGAAGAACTCCGGCTCGCACCTTCAGTCCACCACCAACGTCGTCGGCACCCTGGTGTCCGGGGTCTTCCTGTTCCTGATCGCCGCGCTGAACATCGTCATCCTGGCCAGCATCGTCAAGGTGTTCCGCGAGATGCGGTCGGGCGAGTATGACGACCAGCAACTGGAGGAACAGCTCGCCAAACGCGGCCTGATGAACCGGTTCCTCGGCGGGCTCGCCCGCAAGGTGGACACGCCCTGGAAGATCTACCCGGTCGGCTTCCTGTTCGGCCTCGGCTTCGACACCGCCAGCGAGGTGGCGCTGCTGGTGCTGTCGGGCAGCGCGGTGGTCAGTGGGCTGCCGTTCTACGCCATCCTGTCGCTGCCGATCCTGTTCGCCGCCGGGATGAGCCTGTTCGACACGGCCGATGGCTGTTTCATGAACTTCGCATACGACTGGGCGTTCTCCCGGCCGGTGCGGAAGGTCTACTACAACCTGACCATCACCGGGCTGTCGGTGTTCGTCGCCGTGTTCATCGGCACGGTGGAGATCCTCGGGCTGCTGGCCCATGACGGTCCCCTGCGCGGCGGTGGCTGGCACTGGCTGGCCAACTTCAACATCAACACCGCCGGGTTCGTCATCGTCGGCGTGTTCGTGGTCACCTGGGCGGTCGCCCTGGCCATCTGGCGCTTCGGCCATATCGAGCAGAAGTGGGAAGCCAGCACGGCTAAGGCGGCGGACTGACCCGGGCCTTACCCGGCGGGCAGGACCGGCAGCAGGATGTGCGACGGGTGCCGCTCATCGCTGTAGATCCCGAACGAGCAACGGCGCCCGCTGGTCGCCGAGCCAAAGGGCTCACCGGTGCCAAGGTTGCGGGCGAACCGTGGGAACGCACCCCCGCTCACCTGCACCCGGATCCGGTGCCCGGCCCGCATCCGGTAGCCCGCCGGATACAGTTCCACGTCCACCGCCAGGATCCCGTCGTCGCCGATCTGGACGTCGGGAGCTGGCACGCTCTGCGGGCTGAGCCGCCGGATCCCGTCCACGACGTTGCGCGAGACTCCCTTCGGATCGACGTCACAGACCCGGACGAACAGGTCGGCGTGCTCCCGTTCGGTGCGCAGGTGGATCCGGGCGCTGACCGGTCCCACCAGATCCAGCCGGCCGGGCAGCGGATCGCTGGTGTAGGTCAGCACGTCGGGCCTGGCCTCGATGGCCGCGTTGTCCACCTGCATGCCCCCCGGCCGCTGCAGCAGCGGGCCGCCGGCCGATGGCGTCGGGTCCGCCGGGTTGTAGACGAACGTCGCGGGCGCCGCGCCACCGCGAACGGCCTCCCGGCTCAGCCGTCCCGGCGCGCCCAGGTAATAGGGTGTGGGGATGGCGCCGGGCGGCGGCCAATCCCCGAACTCCAGCCAGTCACCAGCGTGCTGCAGGAACAGCCGGACCGGCGGGCCGGCCGGCGGCGGGCCGCCGTTGAGGTGGTGGTCGAGCCAGGCGACGTCCTCGAGCATGGTCGCCTTCAGCTCGCCGGGGTCGCCGTGCAGCCAGGGCCCGACGGTGAGCCGGGCTGTCACGCCGGCCGCGCGGATCGCCGCGTAGTCCCGCACCTGCTCGGGCAGGAACAGGTCCCACCAGCCGGTGACCATGCTGACCGGCGGGAGCCTGGTCAGATCGGCGCGGTCATGGTCGGCCACCGCCCAGAAGTCATCGGACAGGGCGGCGTGCTCGGTGAAGTCCCGCCAGAAGGCGACCGGGGCGCCGGCCACGGTCACGTCGGCGGCCTGCAGCGGCACCCGCCAGACCCCCCGCTTCAGCCTGGCCTGCTGGACCGGGTTCGGCAGCACACCGAGCCCGCTTCCGCGCTCCTGCCTGCCGATCAGCGCGGTCCAGGCCAGTGCGTTCTGCAGGCTGGGTGCGCCGTGCCGGTAGAAGGCACTGGACACCTTGGCCGCAGTGACCGCGAGGGACACCGAACTAAGCGGCGGATCGGCATACGGGGCGACCGCCCACTGGGTGTGCCCGAGGTAGCTGCCACCGGCCGTCGACACCCGGCCGTCGCACCACGGCTGCTCACGCAGCCAGGCGATCGTGGCCAGCCCGTCGTCATGCTCGGTCAGGAACGGGCGGAACTGCCCGCCCGACCCGAACGTGCCGCGCGTGCTCTGGATGAACACCTGGAACCCCCGGCGGGCCAGCGGCGCGGCGAACAGCATCCCCACCGCTCCCGCCCGGCCGTAGGGCGAGCGGATGAGCACCGCCGGCATCGGCCCGTCCTGCCCGGCGGGCCGGTAGTGGTCGCCGAGCAGGACGACGCGGTCCGGCATGGTGACCCGCACATCGCGCCGCAGCACGAACGGCTTGGCCGGCCCCGGAAGACCGATCATCCGGTCAACGACCTGCCCGGCGACCTTCTGGGACAGCGGATTCATCGGCCAGGCTCCTCAGCGGCGGGAGGCGATCGGTTAGCCGGAAAGCTACCCGGAAACGCCGGCCTGGCCACCTGAAAGGCCGCCGCGCGCAGCGCGTGGCGGCGGAATTGCGACCTGGGTCATGAAGGCAGGCCTCGACGAGGGTGCGGCCGAGCGAGTGGTGCGGTGAACCGTAAGAGATCCCTCTTGTCCGCGTGAGCCGGCCGGATGCCCTCAGCCCTGGTAGTAGCGATCAGCGACGGAGAGGGCCTCGTCGAGCAGGGCCAGGCCCTCCTTGGCTTCGGACGGGGAGACGGTGCACGGCGGGACCACGGCCAGCCGGTTGAAGGTGGTGAGCACCAGCAGGCCACGCCGCCGGCATTCGGCGGCCAGCGCGTTCATGGCCTCGGACGAGCTGCCGTAGGGCGCGAGCGGCTCGCGGGTCTGGCGGTTCGCGACGAGTTCGAGCACCCAGAACACGGCCAGCCCGCGTGCCTCGCCGACGACCGGGTGCGTGCTGGCCAGCTCGCGCAGGCCGGGGCCGAGCACGTCGGTGCCGATCATGGCGGCGTGGGCCGGGATGCCCTCCTCGGCCATCGCGTCGAGGGTGGCCACGATGGCGGCGCAGGCCAGCGGGTGACCGGAGTAGGTCAGGCCGCCGGGGAACACCCGCCCGGCGAACGTGGCCGCGATCTCGTCGGAGATGATCACGCCGCCGGCTGGGACGTAGCCGGAGTTGACGCCCTTGGCGAAGGTGATCAGATCCGGCACCACGTCGTGCTGCTGAAACGCGAACCAGCTCCCGGCCCGGCCGAAGCCGCACATGACCTCGTCGGCGATGTAGACGATGCCGTAGCGGTCGCACAGCTCGCGGACCCCGGCCAGGTAGCCGGGCGGCGGGACCAGCACCCCGGCGGTGCCCGGGATGGTCTCCATCAGCAACGCGGCGATAGTGGCCGGGCCCTCGAACTCGATGACCTGCTGGAGGTGCGCAAGCGCGCGCTCGCACTCCTGCTCGGCGGTCTGCGCCCAGAACGGCGACCGGTACAGGTAGGGGCCGAAGAAGTGCACGTGGCCGGTGGCGTACTCGTTGGGCCAGCGCCGTGGGTCGCCGGTCGAGGTGATCGCGGCCCCGGTGTTGCCGTGGTAGGAGCGGTAGGCGCTGAGCACCTTGGGGCGGCCGGTGTGCACCCGCGCCATCCGGATCGCGTTCTCGTTGGCGTCGGCGCCGCCATTGGTGAAGAAGACCTTGTTCATCCCCTCGGGTGCCAGCGCGGCGATCCGGCGGGCCGCCTCCCCCCTGACCTCGCAGGCGTGCTGCGGGGCCAGTGTGGTCAGCTTCGCCGCCTGAGCGGCGATCGCGGCGGTCACCTTGGGGTGCTGGTGCCCGATGTTCACGTTGATGAGCTGGCTGGAGAAGTCCAGGTAGCGATGGCCGTCATAGTCCCAGACCCAGGAACCTTCGGCGGCCGCGATGGGCAGCGGGCTGAGCGCCTGCTGGGCCGACCAGGAGTGGAACACATGCGCCCGGTCCATGGCGAAGACCTCGCCGCCCCGGGCCGGGTCGGGGGTGTGATCAGGCATGGCTCTCCCTTGCGCGGAATATGGCCGCGACCCGGTCACGGGGCAGCGCCGGGCTGCGGTGTCCCTGGTAGCCGGTCATGTCCTCGTTGGCGGCCAGCGCGTTGGCCACAGCTTCCTCGGTGGCCTGCACAACGGCCTCGCAGAACGGGTCGAGACAGCCCCATGGTATGAACCGCAACTGGTCGTAGCCACCCCCGGCATCAAGGTTCACCCGGCCAAGCCGGATCGCGCCCGGGTTGGCGGTGGAGAAGGCCAGGAACAGGTCACCGGAGAAGTGCGAGCCCGTGGTGCCGGTCCTGGCCAGGCCCAGGCTGACCCGGCGGGCCAGCGCCTTGCACTGCGGCGGCAGCAGCGGGGCGTCGGTGGCGGCAATCGCGATCACCGAGCCCGCTCCGGCCGGGGCGGCGAAGGCCTCGGCCATCGGGTTGCCGGCGGCGAGCATCCTGCCCAGCGGTACCCCGGCCAGCGTGAGCTCGGCACGGCGGCCGAAGTTCGCCTGCACGAAGACGCCGACCGTGTAGCCGTCCCCGGCGTGGGTGACCAGCCGGGAGGCGGTGCCCGACCCACCCTTGAACTGGTAGCAGTTCATCCCGGTACCGCCGCCCACCGAGCCTTCCTCTACCGGGCCGCTGCGGGCGCTGACAAGCGCTGCCATGCCGGTTTCCTCGGTGACGTGGTGCCCGTTGGCGTCGTTGAGGTAGCCGTCGTAGGTCTCCGCCGCCACCGGCAGCAGCCACGCGTCGGCGGTCTCCGGATGCTCCCGGACCATCCAGGCGATGATCGCGGCGTGCGCGACGCCGACCGCGTGGGTGTTCGTGATGGCGATCGGCCCGGCGAACGCGCCGGATTCCTCGATCCAGGAGACGCCGGTCATCTCGCCGTTGCCATTCAGCGAGAAGAAGCCCGCCGCGACCGGATCGGTGGTGCGGTCGCCGCCGCGCGGGTGGATGGCGGTCACGCCGGTCCGCACCGACTCGCCCTCGATCAGGGTCTTGTAACCGACCGTGATGCCGGGCACGTCGGTGATGGCGTTCCACTCGCCGGGAGTCCCGTCGAACGGGATGCCAAGCGCCCGGGCGCGCGGCTTGCCGGACGGGGTGGCCAGGTGCGGGTCCGGCATGCTCAGGTCTCCTACTCGTCGACGGCCTTGCAGGCATCTCGGCTTTGCCCGCCGCCGTCAGGACGGCGGGGCATGATCGGGCGGGCAGCCGCAACTCTGCCGGATCATCACCTCGGTGCGCAGGACGATGTCGCGGGTGCCGTCCTGCCGCCCGTGCAGGGCGTCGAGAATCGTCATGACCGCCAGCGAGCCCAGTTCCTCGGCGGGCTGGCGGACCGTGGTCAGCGCCGGGCGCAGGTAGCGGGAGATGACGATATCGTCGAAGCCGGTGACGGCGCATTGCTCAGGGACCGCGATCTCATGCCGCTCCAGCGTGCTCAGCAGGCCGGTGGCCATCTGATCGTTCAGGCACATCACGGCGCGGGGCAGCTCGGCCCCACTGGCCAGCCAGCGCCCGGCCAGCCGCGAGGTGAACGCCTCCGAGTACTCGCCGCAGCCCATCTCCGTCACCGAGGCGCCCTCCTGCCTGGCAACCTCATGCACGCAGGCCAGCCGCTCGACGGCATCCGCGCTCGACGGTGGCCCGGTGATGACGCCAAGCTCCCGGTAGCTGTGCACCCTGGTCAGGTGCTGGACGAGCTCGGTCATGGCGTCCCGGTTGTCGATCCGCAGCACGGTCTCGTCCGCGACCGGGTGCTCCCAGGCCAGCGTGACGACCGGCTTGCGGTGTGACAGCCAGGCGAGGGTTTTGGCGTCCACCGCCCGGTCCACGACCACGATGCCGTCGGTGCGGCCCAGCATGTCCCGCGCCGTGCCGGCGGCCGACCGGCTGTCGACGTAGCCGATCAGCATCGTGTACCCCTCGAGCTGGGCCCGCCACATCGCGCCCCGGGTAACGTCGTGGTCGAACAGCAGGGCCTCGTGATCCTCGTCGGCTGACCGGCCGGCCAGGTACGCCTCGTGGGCCCGGCTGATGAACAGGAAGCCGATGGTGGCGTGCGCGCCGGAGCTGAGGCTGCGCGCCGTCGCGTCCGGGATGTAACCGAGTTCCTCGACCGCCGCCATCACCCGGGCCCGGGTGGCCGGGCGCAGCCCGTCGAGGTTGTTGATCGCACGGGACACGGTGGCGATGGACACGCCGGCCAGCCGCGCGACATCGTAGATGGTCGGCGGTGCCTGGCCATGATGCGGCGCGGTCACTGGTCACCCACCTGACGCGAAGGCGATCCGCCCATCTGTCCGATCGTAGCCGCGCCCGGGTGCCAGGCGCTGCTGGAGAAAAGCGGGCTCGGTGTCTACGATTCGCCCGGCGCCGGGCCCACGTAGTGCACCTCGATGAGATCCGGATCCTTGCCGGAAGGCCGCCACAAGATGAGCCAGCGGGCGTCACCGCACCGTACCGGCACACCCCAGGTGTCCGGACGGTACCGTACCTGGCGCAGCCGCCGGTTCCCGGAGTTTTCCAGCAGCTCGCTGAGCACTTCCTTGATTGCGAGGTAAAGCGGATTCTCCGGGTTCTTACGGAGTGCCAGGTAACTCTCCCTGGCCTCCGGCTCGAACGCGAACCTCCGTGTCATAGCTCGTCCGCGGTCAGCTCGACCAGCTGATCCGGGTTCGCCAGGCTCGTTTCGATCCGGGCCGCGTCCTGCGGCCGATGCCGCCACATGGCAAGTTCCAGTTCGGTCATCACCGCAGCCGGATAGAGGTGGATGACGCCTTCCTCGTCCACTTCGACCAGGTACCGCCCCTTCGGACGGCCATACTTACGCAGTGGCGCCCTGCCCCGCTCGTCCAACTCGATGAGTTCTGCTGTCATCGGCTCCGGACCTCGCTCGGTGAGTATCAGACCTCCAGGGTAGTACCCCCGTGGGGCAATGTCACATTGGCACAGCTGGCTGCCATCACGGCATTCTCAGGCTGGCGGTTCGCCGATCAGACCACGCTGAACGGCCTCGGCCACCGCCTGTCCCCTGGTCCGCACGTCCAGCTTCCGCAAGATGGCGGACACGTGGTGACCGACCGTCTTTTCGGAAAGGTAGAGCCGCTGCGCGATGTCGGCATCACGGAGCCCGGCTCCCGCCTCGCCCCCGATCATCACGAACCGGCCCTGGCCGGTGCTCCGGACGCCAGCCCAGTGCCCCTCCAGCGCTATTAACTGGTCCGCCCGTTCAAGCAGGCCCACGTCGCCGGCCATGATCTACCGTAGGAGCTCGCGGGCCATCACGACGCGCTGGATCTGGTTGGTGCCTTCGTAGATCTGGGTGATCTTGGCGTCGCGCATCATGCGTTCGACCGGGTAGTCATTGACGTAGCCATAGCCGCCGAGAAGCTGGACGGCGTCGGTGGTGATCTCCATGGCGGCGTCCGAGGCCGCGCACTTGCAGGCGGAGGAAAAGAAGGTCAGTTCGGCCTCGGAAACGCCAGCCATGGCCCGCTCGGACTTGGCCGCCGCGGCATAGGTGAGCTGCCGGGCGGCCTCCAGCTTCATCGCCATGTTGGCGAGCATGAACTGAACGCCCTGGAAGCTGGCGACCGGCTGGCCGAACTGCCGCCGTTCCTTGACATAGGACAGGGCGTAGTCCAAAGCACCTTGGGCGATGCCCAGGGCCTGGGCGGCGATGGTGATCCGGGTGTGGTCCAGGGTGCGCAGCGCGGTCCGGAACCCGGTGCCTTCCTCGCCGATGATCCGGTCGGCCGGGATCACGCAGTTGTCGAAGTACAGCTCCCTGGTGGGTGAGCCCTTGATGCCGAGCTTGTGCTCGGGCGCGCCGAACGAGAAGCCCGCATCGTCCTTCTCCACCACGAACGCCGAGACTCCGGATGAACCCGCCGAGGCGTCGGTCACCGCCAGCACCGTGTAGAACTTGGCCACCCCGGCGTTGGTGATCCAGCGCTTGACCCCGTTGAGGACGTAGGTGTCGCCGTCACGCACGGCGCGGGTCGTCATCGACGCCGCGTCCGAGCCCGCTTCCGGCTCGGACAGGGCGTAGCAGAACATTGCCTCACCACGCGCCACCGGCGGCAGGTACCGCTGCTTCAGATCCTCCGAGCCGGACAGCATCAGCGGCACCGTGCCGAGCTTGTTCACGGCGGGGATCAGCGACGACGCGGCGCAGGCCCGGGCCACTTCCTCGATCACGATTGCCGTGGCGATCGCGTCGGCGCCCGCGCCACCGTAGGCCTCTGGAATGTGTACCGCCTGGAAGTCCGCCTTGACCAGGGCGTCGTACACGTCCCAGGGGAATTCTGCCGTCCGGTCCACCTCGGCGGCGCGCGGGGCGATCTTGTCGTCGGCCAGCGCCCGCACCGACTCACGGAGGGCCTCGTGCTCTACCGGCAGCGCGAACGCGGGAAAGTCAGGGCTCATGGCTCGATGGTAGGAGGTGGGCCGAACGGCCCAGGCTCGGTCCCCAGCTTGGCCCGCAGCGCCGCTCCCTTGGCCTTGGCCTGCCGGCTGAGGTCCGCCTGGAAGCGCACCATCTTTTCCTGAAGATCATTATGGGCGACAGCGAGAATACGAACGGCCAGCAGGCCGGCGTTTCGCGCGCCGCCGACCGCCACCGTGGCGACCGGGATCCCGGCCGGCATCTGCACGATGGACAGCAGTGAGTCCAGGCCGTCCAGGTGGGCCAGCGGCACCGGGACGCCGATGACCGGCAGCGGAGTCACCGAGGCCAGCATTCCCGGCAGGTGGGCCGCGCCGCCGGCGCCCGCGATGATCACCTGGAGACCCCGGCCGGCCGCCGAAGAACCGTAGTCGATCATGTCGCGGGGCATCCGGTGCGCCGATACCACGTCGGCCTCGTAGCCGACCCCGAACTCATCGAGCACGTCGGCGGCGGCCCGCATGACCGGCCAGTCCGAATCACTGCCCATGACGACGCCGGCCAGCGGCTGGCTGCTCACCGGGTATCGCTTCCGGCCTGGACAGCCGCCGGATCCGGCTCGGGACCGGCCTCGCCCCAGCGCAGGTAGGCGGCCCCGGCCCGGGCCCGGCGGCGCAGCTCGGCCAGGTCGGTGCCGAGTGCGGTGACGTGACCGATCTTGCGGCCGGGCCGTACCGTCTTGCCGTACAGGTGCACCCGGAGCGCGGGGTCGGTGGCCAGCACATGGTGCAGCCTGCCCAGCATGTCGCCGTCGCTGCCGCCGAGCACGTTGGCCATCACGGCCTGCGGGGCGGCCATCGCGGTCACGCCCAGCGGCAGGTCGAGCACGGCCCGCAGGTGCTGCTCAAACTGCGAGGTGCGCGCTCCCTCGATGGTCCAGTGGCCGCAGTTGTGCGGGCGCATCGCCAGCTCGTTGACCAGCAGCCTGCCGCCGGCCAGGAACAGCTCCACGGCGAGCAGGCCGGTCACGCCGAGCTCGCCCGCGATCCGCAGCGCCAGCTCCTCCGCCGCACGGGCCAGGCCGGCATCAAGGCCCGGCGCCGGGGCGAGCACCTCCTGGCAGATGCCGTCCCGTTGCACCGTCTGGACAACCGGATACGTGGCGCCCTGGCCGAACGGTGAGCGTGCGGCCAGCGCCGCGAGCTCGGCGTCGAACGGGACGTATTCCTCCACCATCAGGCCGATCCCGTAGGCCAGCACCTCTTCGGCCTGACCGGGTGTCTCACACACCCAGACCCCTTTGCCGTCGTAGCCACCGCGGGCCGCCTTGAGGACGACAGGCCACCGTTCGGCGAAATCCAGAACTTCCGGCAGACCAGGAGCCGGGGCAAACCTGGGACAGGGGATGCCAAGCTCCGCCAGGCGCCGGCGCATGGCCAGCTTGTCCTGCGCGTAGTGCAGCGCGGCAGCGCCGGGGTGCACCGGGACCGCCGCACGCTCCAGTGCCTGGAGGTGCCCGGCGGGCACGTGCTCGTGGTCGAACGTCACCGCGTCGCAGCCCGCCGCGAAGACCTGGAGGTCGGTCAGTGAGCGGTAGTCCCCCACCGTCGTATCGGCACAGACCTGGGCGGCGCTGTCGGCAGGTGAGTCCGCGAGCACCCGGAACCTGACGCCCAGCGGGATGGCGGCCTGGCAGGTCATCCTGGCGAGCTGGCCTGCGCCTACCATGCCAACGACTGGATTGCCCTGCTCAGCCACGCGCGTAGCCTACGGCACACCGGCCATCACCGTGCCATTCTGCAGCCACGCATAGCGGCCGGAGCGGGTCGAATCGCACGATGCTCAGGGTAAAGATCACACCATAGGCCCAGTGAGAGTCCGTCAAGACCGGCCAGCGAGGGTAGGCCAGCGGCCTGCCCGAGTGCCGGTGCAGGTGGCCGTCACAGTGCCGAAGTGGGTTGCTTGAAGGACCCGAACTTCTGAATAAGCACTGCAAAGTTGGCCACGCCACTTCGGTGCGCCGGGTAGCCTGACGGTTCTGTAGCCATCGGCACATATTGACACGCCCCTTTCGGTTGTGGCACAAGGCAGACGGCACCGTCTGAAGGAGGACCGGCCCGGATGGGAAGCCTGATCGTTGGCTTGTACCGCCGCTTCGAGCACCTGATCGCCGAGTTCGCCAAGTTCGGCGTGGTCGGGGCCATGGCCGCCGTCGTGGACCTGGGCGGTGCGGGATTGATGCAGGGCACCCACGTCGTGGGGCCGCTGACCGCCAAGGCCATCTCGACCGCCGTCGCCACGGTGGTCTCCTACCTGGGCAACAGGTTCTGGACCTTCCGAGACCGGGACAACCACGCGCCGCTGCGCGCCTGGACCGTGTTCATCGTGCTGAACCTGGTCGGCCTCGCGATCGCCGAGGCCGTGATCGGGATCACCTACTACGGGATGGGCTTGCACGACTCGCTCGCCTACAACGCGGCGCAGGTGATCGGCACCGGGCTTGCCATGGTGTTCAGGTACTGGTCGTACAAGAAGTGGGTGTTCATCGCGCCGCCCCCGGCCGTCGAAGAGTCACTCGAACCCGAGCTGGCCAACGCCGGGTAGCGCGCCGCTGACGAAGGTCAGGCCGGGCCGCTGACGACGGGATTGCCGTCGCCGGTGCCCGGTTCGGCCAGCGGCAGGAAGATGGCGAAGACGGCCGGTCTCGGCCGCACCAGCACCACCCGGGCACCGTCTACGGCCGCCATGCTGCGGGCGAGCGCGAGCCCGAGCCCGGTGCCCTGCGGACGGCCGCTCACGTTCCGCTCGAAGATGCGCGGGACGAGATGCTCCGGCACTCCCTTGCCCTCGTCCCGCACCTCGATCACGGCCGACTTCGGCGTCTGCGAGGTCCGGATGGTGACGGTCCCGCTGCCGTGCACCAGCGCGTTGTCCAGGAGTGTGGCGATCACCTGGGCAAGGGTTCCGGTGGTGGCGTAGCTGCGCAGCCCCTTCTCCCCGGTGACCTCCAGCTTTCTGTTGGCGTGACGGAAGGCAGGTTCCCATTCGGCCACCTGCTGGGCCAGGATGTCGTCGATGCCGATGCGGCGCGGGGCGGTCGCCGCGACGCTTCTGGTCCGGCCGAGGAGCTGGCTGACGACGTCGGCGAGGCGTTCGGTCGCAGCGAGCGCGGCCTCGCCCTCGGTGCGTACCGCCTCGGGGTCGTCCGCCGCCGCGATCATCTCTTCCAGCCGCATGGACAGCGCGGTCAGCGGCGTCCGCAACTGGTGCGAGGCGTCGGAGGCGAACTCGCGCTCGGCGGCGAGCAGATCGGCCACCCGCCGCGCGGAGCCGTCCAGGCCCTCCGCGACCTGGTCCAGTTCGGGCAGGCCATAGCGGCGGCCGAGTGGCCGGGCGTCGCCCGAGCCCAGCTTCGCCGCCGCGCCGGCCAGTTCCTCCAGCGGGCGGGTGAACCGGCGTGCCTGCAGCACGGCCAGCCCGACCGCGCCCCCGATCGCCAGCGCCGCCAGGCCGCCGACCAGCGCCACCGCGCGTAGCTCGTCGCCCTGGATGGGCGAGCTGGCCGTCCCCAGGGTGACGGTGAAGTCCTCCGTGCTGGCCGATGCGGTTCTGAACTGACCCCGTGGCGGCCGGTCACCATAGACCGCCACCCGCCTGCCGTCGCGTTTGATGACGATGTAGTCGCCGGGCAGGAGTTCGGACGCTTCACCGTAGCCCTGCAGCTGGTGATGGTCCAGCCGGTACTGCAGGTCACCGGCCACCGTGTTGGCGTCCCGCTGGAACTGCCGGGTCCACTCGTTGGTCAGCAGGCGGCTGACCACGACGGCCAGCGGGATGCCGAGCAGCAGGACTGCGCTCACCGCCACGATGAGGGTGGAGATGAGCAGCCGCCTGCGCACCGTCAGACCTTGTCTCTTGGCGCCGGCTAGCTACCGCGCTCGAATCTGAAGCCGACGCCGCGCACGGTGGTGATGTACCGGGAGCTGTGCGCGTCGTCACCGAGCTTGCGGCGCAGCCAGGAGACATGCATGTCCAGGGTCTTGGTCGAGGCCCACCACTTCGCGCCCCAGACATCCCGCATGAGCTGTTCCCTGGTGACGACCTTGCCCGCGTCCCTGATCAGCGCCCAGAGCAGGTCGAACTCCTTGGTGGTGAGTTCGAGCTCATCATCGCCCGACCAGGCGCGGCGGGCCTCCGGGTCGATCCGCACCCCCTGCACCACCTGGGTCTCCGCGTTGCCCCGACGCAGCAGGGCGCGCACCCGCGCCAGCAGCTCGGCCAGCCGGAACGGCTTGGTGACATAGTCATCGGCCCCGGCGTCCAGGCCGATCACGGTGTCCACTTCGTCGGCCCTGGCGGTGAGAACGAGCACGGGGGTGGCCCGCCCTTCCGACCTGAGCCTGCGGCAAACCTCCAGGCCGTCCATCTCCGGCAGCCCGAGGTCGAGCACGATGAGGTCGATGCCGCCGCTCAGCGCGCGGCCGAGGGTCCCGGGCCCGTCGGCCGACACGTCGACGTCGTATCCCTCGCGGCGCAGTGCACGCGCGAGGGGATCCGAGATGGAGGGGTCATCTTCGGCAAGCAAAACGCTGGTCATGGGCAGATCGTACTTTCTTCTGGCAAGTGGAGTCAGACTGGCGTCACTCCGTGCCGGCGCCTGGAGAACGTCCTGTCCTTGCCCCGGGCCGCCGCGAACCTGCGGATCAGCTCGGGACGCAGGTCCTCTGGCTCGACGATGTCGTCTACGACGAGCTCGCCGGCCAGCCTGATGATGTCGATGTCGGTGTCGTATTCGCGCCGCAGCCGCTCGGTCTGCGCGGCCCGCGCCGCCTCGTCCTCGATCTCGGCGAGCTTGTTGTAGTAGACGGCGTTGACCGCCGCCTCGGCGCCCATCACGGCGATCTTCGCGGTCGGCAGCGCCAGCGTCGCGTCCGGCTCGAAACCGGGACCGGCCATGGCGTACAGGCCTGCGCCGTAGGCCTTGCGGACCACCACACAGATCTTCGGCACGGTCGCCTCGGACACCGCGCTGATCATCTTCGCGCCGTGCCGGATGATGCCCTGCCGCTCCACCGCGGTGCCGACCATGAAGCCGGGCACATCGGCCAGGAACAGCAGCGGGATGTTGAACGCGTCACACATCTGGATGAACCTGGTGCCCTTGTCCGCGGAGTCCACGAACAGCACGCCGCCCTTGACCATGGGGTTGTTCGCCACCACGCCGATGACCTGCCCGTCCAGCCTGGCCAACCCGACGATGAGCTCCTTGGCCCACAGCGCGTGGATCTCGAACAGCGAGTCGGAGTCCACCAGGCCGCGCAGGTAGCGGCGCATGTCGAACGCCTGCCGCTCGCTGACGGGCACCAGCGTGCGCAGCCGCTCCGCGTCGGCGGGCTTGGGCTCGGCGGCCGGGGCGGCCGGCGGCTGCTGCTCCCAGTTGGACGGCAGGTAGGACAGGTAGCTGCGCACCGCGTCCAGGGCTTCACGCTCGGAACCGGCCAGGAAGTGACCGCAGCCGGACACCGTGCAGTGCATCCGCCCGCCGCCCATCTCCTCCAGCGTGGTCCGTTCCTTCACCACCATCTCGACCATCCGCGGGCTGCCCAGGTACATCGAGGCGTTCCCGTCCACCATGGCCACGTAGTCGCAGAACGCCGGAATGTACGCCCCGCCCGCCGCCGACGGGCCGAACAGCGCGCACACCTGCGGGATCGCCCCGGAGGCGCGCACCTGGGTGTGGAAGATCTTTCCGGCGCCCCTGCGCCCTGGGAACAGGTCGATCTGGTCGGTGATCCGCGCGCCGGCCGAGTCGACCAGGTAGACCATGGGCACGCCGGCCGAGTAGGCCTTCTCGATGATCCGGATGATCTTCTCGACGGTTCGCGCTCCCCAGGACCCGGCCTTCACCGTGGAGTCGTTGGCCATCAGCGCAACCGGCCTGCCATCGATCGTTGCGGTGCCGGTGATCACCCCATCGGCGGGCAGGCTGGGGTCGAGCGCGTTGGCATAGCGCCCGTCCTCGGTGAAGCTGCCCTCGTCGGTGAGCAGCGCGACCCGGTCCCTGGCGAAGAGCTTCCCCTTGGCCGCCGCGGACTCGTGGTACCGGGCGGCGCCGCCCTTCTCGATCCGGGCTCGCAGAGCGGGGAGTTCTGGATGTTCGTCCACGCTCGCGAGGTTACTATCAGGCCGGGATCGTCCGGGTCCGAGGACCGGCCCTGAGCACCTGGGACGGGAGCGTGCGGCCGACGATCCGCTCGGCCTCGGCCGCCGCCTCGATCATCGCCGCCAGGTCGATGCCGGTGGCCACGCCCATGTCTTCGACCATGTAGACGAGTTCCTCGGTGGCGATGTTGCCGGTGGCGCCCGGCGCGTACGGGCAGCCGCCGAGCCCGCCCACCGACGCGTCAAAGTCGGCCACGCCCAGTTCCAGCGCGGTCAGCACGTTCGCCAGGCCGGTGCCCCTGGTGTTGTGGAAGTGCAGGTTGAGGCCGGTGCCCGGGTGCTTCATCCGGAACTCACCGACCAGTTCACGCACCCGGGACGGGGTGGCCATCCCGGTCGTGTCGCCGAACGACACCGAATCCGCGCCGTTGGCCACCGCCCGGCTGGCCACGCCGATGACCCGCTCGACCGGGACATCACCCTCATAGGGGCAGCCCCAGGCGGTCGAGACGATCACCTGGCAGGTCGCGCCGGCCTGGTGCGCCGCGTCGATGATGACCGCGATGTCGTCCAGCGACTCCTCGGTGCCCCGGTTGACGTTCTTGCGGTTGTGCGTGTCCGAGGCGGAGACCACGGCCTCCAGTTCGGTGAAGCCGGCGTCGAGCGCCCGGCTGGCACCGCGCGAGTTCGGCACCAGGGCCGAGTACCTGACCTGGTCGGCCCGCTGGATCTGCTGCCATACCTGGTCGGCGTCGGCCATCTGCGGGATGGCCTTGGGATGCACGAACGACACCGCTTCGATCCGCCGCACGCCGGTCCGCGACAGCGTGTCGATCAGCTCGACCTTGGCCTGGGTGGGAACCGGGTCCTCGTTCTGCAGGCCGTCACGCGGACCGACCTCGCGCAGCGATATCCGGCCGGGTAGGTCGCTCATTGCTGTGCCTCATTCAGAAGTTCGGATTCTTCAAGAAACCCACTCTGGTTGCTGTTGTGCCACGCGTACCGGCACTCGGGCAGGCCCAAATCGCCTGCCCTCGCTGGCCGGTCTTGAAGAACCCTCACCGTGCCTCTCCCTCAGGTACTACTCGCCGGGCCAGTTCGGGGCCCGCTTCTCATTGAACGCCGCGATGCCCTCTTTTCTGTCCGCGGAGAACGCGGCCGTCCGCCAGGCGGCGTCCTCGACGTCAAGCCCGGCCGCGAGCCCGGCAGCAGCCCCGTGGTGGATGGCTCTCTTTGCGGCCCGGACGGCGACCGGGGAGTTGCGGGCGATCTGGCCTGCCAGCCCGGCGGCCTCCCGGCGTGCCGCGCCGGGTGGCACCAGACGGTCGGCCAGGCCGATCCGGAACGCCTCGGCGGCGTCCACCCGGCGGCCGGTGAGGATCAGGTCGAGCGCCCGGCCCGGGCCGAGCCTGCGCAGCGCGAGCTGCGTCCCGCCGCCGCCGGGCACCAGCCCGACCGTGGTCTCCGGCAGGCCGAACACAGCGGTCTGTTCGGCCACGATCAGGTCACAGCTCAGCGCGAACTCACAGCCACCGCCGAGCGCGTAACCCTGGACGGCGGCCACCGTCGGCTGCGGCAGGTCCCGGATCCCGCCGAACGCGGCCCGGAAGACCGCCCGCTGCCTGCCGAAGTCGGCCTCGGTCATCCGGTTGCGCTCCTTCAGGTCGGCGCCCACGCAGAACGCACGCTCCCCCGCGGCGGCGAGCACGACCGCCCTGATGCTGGCGTCGGCGGCGACCTCCGCGCAGACGGCGATCAGCCGCCGCGCCATGGCCGTGCTGAGCGCGTTCATCGCCTCCGGGCGGTCCAGCACGATCTCGATGACTTCCGGCTCGCCGGTCTCCGTGCCCACGCTGATCCCGTCCATGACCGGCAGGGTAACCGAACCGGCTTCAGCGGTCTTCGCCGCTCAGCCGTTCCTGCTCGTCGTTGACCAACTGGAAGAGCGTGGCCTGGACGTGCTCGACATGGGGTATCTCGGTGAGCACGAGCTGACCGTGCTCGCCGGCCGATTCCACCACCAGCTTGCCGCAGCCGAGCAGCCGGTCGATCAGCCCGTGCGAGAACGACACGTCGCTGATCCGCAGCAGCGGGAAGTCCCGGCCGGTGCGGGAGACCAGCCCCTTGCGCAGCCGGAGCCGCCGGTTGGTCAGCTCATACGTCGTCGCCCGCCAGTTCAGGACCGGGATCAGCACCCAGATCACCAGGACGATGACCGCGACCACGCCGGCCGCCAGCCGCTCGTACCCGGCGGCGGAGTTCGGCGGAATCACGATCAGCAGCGTCAGCGCGGCGGCGACGGTGATCACCAGAACGAACATCGGCCGCAGGATCGTCTTCCAGTGCGGGTGCACGAGCAGCACGCTGTGCTCATCGCCGGTCAGGCGTCCACTGTCGGCCATGGCCCACATCGTGGCACGGAAGGCCGATGTCTTGTGCCAGCACGCCGGTCACCGGGTGAAGGTGAAGAGCTTTTCTCCATTACGGAGGGAGGTTGGCGTCCTGGTCAGCCGGCCCGCTCCCACCCCGAACAAGTTCCCCTCGGGCACGATCAGCGCCTGCGACCGGAACCCGGCCTCGGTGAACCAGTTTTCAATGGTCTGCATGATCCCGTCAGGCTCGGGATGGCGCGTCCAGATGACCAGGGCACCCGGGGCGCACAATGCTGGCAGGAACCGGATGGTCCGCTGGATGTCGTCCCGGCTGATGTTGCCGAAGATGCCCGCGGCGAGCAGCAGGTCGGCCGGGGCCGCGCCGGTGTAGCTTTCTGGCTTCCCGGCGTCGCCCTCCAGCACGGTGAGCCCGCTCAGACCTGCCTGGCCGATCGCATCCCTGGCGGTGGCGACGTTGCGCGGGTCGGCCTCGACCAGCAGCCCGGTCAGGTCGCCACCCCGCCGGTGCCGCCGGGCCACGCCGATCAGGTCGCGCCCCTGCCCCGCGCACATGCTGATCACCCGGACCGGCCCCGGCGGCGCCGCATCCAGTGCCGAGGCGATCAGATCCTGAACGGTCAGCAACCGCAGATGCAGCCCAGACCCAGGCCGGTCATAGTGGTCATGCCACGCCACATAGTCCTGCAACGTCATGCCCCCATCATCACCCTGCCCAGCGGCGGCGACGGTCAGCGCAGGTGGAGAATGTCGCCGGCGCTGACGGCCAGCGGGCCGCTGGGGGTACGGACAAGCAGGCGCCCGTCGGGGTCGATGTCGGCCGCAGTGCCGTGGGCGGCGCCGCCACCGGGAAACTCGATGCGGACCTCCCTGCCGAGGGTGGCGGACAGGCGGCGATACTCCGGCCGCAGGCCGGACGCGTCGGGGTCACCAGGGCCTGGCGGGGCGCTCCAGGTCAGGTAGCGCCGCTCGATCTCGGTGAGAACGGCCCGCAGCAGCTCATGACGGTCCAGGCTCGCCGCCCCGGCAACGGCCAGCGAGGTCGCCGTCTCGACCGGAAGCTCGGCCCGCTGGGTGGAGACGTTGATGCCGATGCCGGTGACGATCGCATCCGCCGACTGCTCGGTGAGGATCCCGGCCAGCTTCGCCTCCCCGATCAGAACGTCGTTGGGCCATTTCAGCCTCGCGTCCAGCCCGGCCACGGAGTGGACCGCCGACGCGACCGCGGCCCCGGCCAGCAGCGGTACCCAGCCGCGTTTGCCCGGTGACACACTGACCGGCCGCAGCAGGACGGAGAACATCAGCGCGGCCCCCGGCGGGCTCACCCAGCTCCGGCCCATCCGCCCTCGCCCGGCACTCTGCGCGTTCGCGACAAGCACCGTCCCCTCCGGCGCCCCACCCGCAGCCTGAGCCAGCAGGTCGGCATTGGTCGAGCCGGTCGCCCCGGTCACCGACACCGACCGCCAGAAACCACCAGCGACCACAAGCGACCGGGCCAGCTCGGCCGCATCCAGCGGCGCCCGGCCGGCCGGCGCCCCGTCGCCGCCCTCTCCAGAGCCTTGGTCAGCACTCACCTCACGAGTATGAGGGTTCCGGTCTATCCAAGTTCGGTGAGTGAGGCTGGATCGAAGCTGAGCTCGAACGGCTGGCTCGTCGTCAACGTGTGACCTGCCCGGATCTCGGCATCCAGGGCGTACTCCCGGCCTTGCAACGCGAGGACGGTGACCTTCGGCTCGGGGTCGAGATCCACGATCCAGTAGAACGGGATCCCTGCCCTGGCATACTCACGCTCACGGTTCCTGCCTCCCGCCGCAGCTCAAATCCCGGTTGCTGGTTGTTATTAGCAGGCTGCCAGAGCGTTGAATTTCAGCCGGGCTCTACCGGCAGGCTGAGGTTCAGCCGGTGTTCTGCAGGCCGGCCGCGATGCCGTTGATGGTGAGGTGGAGCAGGCGTTCCAGCCGCTCGCGGTCCCCCTCGGCGGCAGGAGGCCCTGCGCGCAATGCCGTCAGTGCGCGTACCTGGAGATAGGAGAGCGCGTCCACGTACGGGTCGCGCAACGCCACCGCGCGGGACAGCACCAGGCGGTCGGCCAGCAGGCGGTCGTGGCCGGTTACGGCCAGGACGAGCTGGCGGGTGAGGTCGTATTCGGTCAGCACCAGCGCGGTCAGGTCCGGCCGTCCGCCCAGCGCGAGATACCGCGCGCCGATGTGCCGGTCGGTCTTGGCCAGGCTCATCTCGGCGTTGTCCAGCAGGACCGCGAGCAGCGGCCATTCCCGGTAGGCACGGCGCAGCTCGTCCAGCCCGCCCGGGCCGTCCGCCACGGCCGCCAGGCCGCTGCCCAGGCCGTACCAGCCGGGCAGGTTCACGCGGGTCTGCGCCCAGGCGAACACCCAGGGGATCGCCCGCAGGCCGGCAAGGTTGGTGGCCGAGGCAGAACGCCTCGCTGGACGGGAGCCGATCCGCAGGCCGCTGATCTCGGCCAGCGGGCTGATCCGGGCGAACCAGGCGGCGAAGCCGTCAGCGTTCACCAGCGAACGGTATGCCCGCAAGGCCGCCGCCTCGATCCGGTCCGCGATGGCGAACGTCCGCTCCGCCACCGGCCCGGACGGCCCGGTGAACGCGGCCGACGAGGCGAGCAGGACCGCCGAGGTCACCTGCTCCAGGTGGCGGTGCGCGATGGCCAGGTGGGCGTACCTGGCCGAGATGACCTCGCCCTGTTCGGTGACCTTGAACCGGCCGCTGACCGAACCGGGCGCCTGGGCCAGCACCGCCCGGCCGGCCGGCCCGCCGCCCCGGCCGAGCGCGCCGCCCCGGCCGTGGAACAGGGTCAGCGACACGTCGTTGGCCGCGGCCCAGGCGGTCAGCCGGGCCTGCACCCGGTACAGCCGCAGGGTCGCGCTGACCGGGCCGAGGTCCTTGGCCGAGTCGGAGTAGCCGAGCATGACCTCCAGGGCCCGGCCCTTCTCGGCCAGCCGGGCCGCCACCGGATCGAGTTTGAGCATGTCGCCGAGCACGCTGGCCGCGTTGTCCAGGTCCTCGCCGCTCTCGAACAGGGGCACCACGTCCAGCACCGGCGCCCGGCCGCTCGGCATGGCCAGCCTGGCCAGCTCGTAGACGGCGGCGATGTCGGCCGCCGAGCGGGTGAAGCTGACCACGTAGCGGTGACATGCCCGGATGCCGAACCGGCCCTGGATCCAGGCGATCACCCGGAACGTCGCGAGCACCTCCTGGGTCTGCTCGGACAGCGTCTGCCCGGACCGTTCGCGTGCGGACGCCGACTCCCCCGCCACCCCGGCCAGCTCCGCGAGCGCCTTGGCGTGCACCTCACTGTGCTGGCGGATCTCCAGCTCGGCCAGGTGGAAGCCGAACGTCTGTGCCTGCCAGATCAGATGCTGCAATTCTCCGAACGCCTGCCTGACGGCGCCCGCCGAGGCCAGTGCGTCCTGCACCAGCTGAAGATCGGCAAGGAATTCTGTGGGTTCCGAGTACGCGAGGTCGGCGTTGCGCAGCCGGGTCGCCCGGCACCGTTCGGTAATGAACAGAAGGAACGTGCGGTACGGCTCCCGCGGCGAGCGCGCCACTATCTCAGCCAGCAACTCAGGGTGCGCCGCCTCGGCCTCCGCAATGGCGCGGGACAGTTCGGCCGACGGCGGGGTCGCCGCGGCGTCCAGAGTGAGCGCGCGGCCGATCCGCTCGGTCGCGGTCTCCAGCGCCCGCAGCGCGTGTTCCGCCTGGATGATCGCGGTTTCCCTGGTCACCTGGGCGGTGACGAACGGGTTGCCGTCCCGGTCGCCGCCGACCCAGCTCCCGTAACGCAGGAAGGCTGGCGCGGCGGCCGGCACCACGCCGGAATCCGGGCCGGTCAGCACGTGATCGAGTGACCGGTAGATCATCGGGACGACGCGGAACAGCGTCTCGTCGAACGCGGTCATCACCGTGCGGACCTCGTCGGCGGGCTCCATCGGCTTGACCCGCAGCAGGGAGGTGCGCCACAGCAGGTCGATTTCCTCGCGCAGCCGGCGCCGTGCCTCGGCCGGGACCGGGATGCCAGGGTCGTCGCCGAGCCCGTCAAGCAGCCCGCTGATCCGGCCCAGCGCGGCGGTGACCGCCCGGCGGCGGGCCTCGGTGGGATGCGCGGTGAGCACGGGATGCACCCGGAGCCCGGTCAGCAGGCCGTCCAGGTCGCCGCCGGCATCCCGGATCGCGGCCACGGCCAGGGTGAGCGACTCGCGCAGCGGCCCGCCCCCGGCCGCGCGCTCGCGCAGTGTGCGGATCCGCTGATGTTCCTCGGCCAGGTTGGCCAGGTGGAAGTACACGGTGAAGGCGCGGGCCACCAGTTCGGCCCTGGCCAGCGGCCAGGACGCGACCAGCGCGGCGATCTCGTCGCCCACCGCGTCGTCGGCCGGGACCGGGGACGGGGCCGGCGGCGGCTCCGGGGCGGGCCCGCGCCGTGCGGTGATCACGGCTGACCGGAGTTTCTCCACGTCGGCAAGGAGATCGGGACCTTCGGACTCGCGCAGAATCTCGCCGAGCAGGTCGCCAAGCAGGCGGACGTCCCGGCGCATCAACTGCGGCATCTGCTGCCGGTCAGCATCCCGGCTTACGGCGCTCAAATCTCCCTCGCAGGCCCCACGGGCGGGAGTGTAGCCAGCGAATGTTACAGACGTCGCTACCCTGTGGGCCATGACCAGCGAAGCCCGGGACGAGATCATCCAGGATGAGGCATATCCGCACACCACAGCGGGAAAGATCGCCGACCTGGAACGGCGCCGATACGAAGCGGTCCACGCGGGATCCGAGCGTGCGGTGGAACGCCAGCACGCCAAGGGCAAGCGGACCGCGCGGGAGCGCATCGAGCGGCTGCTCGACCCCGGCTCGTTCACCGAATTCGACGAGCTGGCCAGGCACCGGGCGCACGACTTCGGCATCGCCGCGAACCGGCCCTATGGCGACGGCGTGGTCACCGGCTTCGGCACCATCGACGGGCGCCAGGTCTGCGTGTTCAGCCAGGACTTCACGATCTTCGGCGGGTCGCTGGGTGAGGTGTACGGCGAGAAGATCGTCAAGGTGATGGACCACGCGCTCAAGGTCGGCTGCCCGGTCATCGGCATCAACGACGGCGGCGGCGCGCGGATCCAGGAGGGCGTGGTCGCCCTCGGCCTGTTCGCCGAGATCTTCTACCGCAACGTGATCGCCTCCGGCGTGATCCCGCAGATCTCGCTGATCATGGGGCCGTGCGCGGGCGGCGCGGTCTACTCGCCGGCGATCACCGACTTCACCCTGATGGTGGAGGGCACCTCGCACATGTTCATCACCGGTCCCGACGTGATCAAGACGGTGACCGGCGAGGAGGTCAGCTTCGAGGAACTCGGCGGCGCCCACTCGCACAACGTCAGGTCCGGAGTCGCGCACTACCAGGCAAAAGACGAGGACGACTGCCTGGAATTCGCCCGTGAGCTGCTCTCCTACCTGCCCTCCAACAACATGGACGACCCACCGTCGTCCGGGGCGGGCGACGCTTCGTTCAATTCAAGCCCGGAATCTCCTTACGGTGCACCGGAGACCACGGACACGGACGCCGAACTCGACGGGCTGATACCTGATTCACCCAACCAGCCTTATGACATGCACGAGGTCATCGCGCACGTCGTGGACGACGGGGTGTTCACCGAGGTGCACGCCCTGTTCGCGCAGAACATCATCGTGGGCTTCGGCCGGGTGGAGGGCACCCCGGTGGGTGTGGTGGCCAACCAGCCGCTGCACTTCGCCGGCTGCCTGGACATCGACGCGTCCGAGAAGGCGGCCAGGTTCGTCCGGACCTGCGACGCGTTCAACATCCCGATCCTGACGTTCGTTGACGTGCCGGGATTCCTGCCGGGGACGGCGCAGGAGTGGGGCGGCATCATCCGGCGCGGCGCCAAGCTCATCTACGCCTACGCCGAGGCCACCGTGCCGAAGATCACAGTGATCACCCGCAAGGCCTACGGCGGCGCCTACGACGTGATGGGATCCAAGCACCTGCGGGCCGACATCAACCTGGCCTGGCCGACCGCGCAGATCGCGGTGATGGGCGCCCAGGGCGCGGTGAACATCCTGTACCGGCGCGAACTGACGGCCGCCAGGGAGTCTGGCGACGGCGCCGAGGCGGCGCTGCGCGCGGAGCGGGTGACCGAATACGAGGACACGCTCGCGAACCCCTACATAGCGGCCGAACGCGGTTATGTGGACGCCGTCATCCGGCCGGCCGAGACCAGGGCTCAGGTGACCGTCGCGCTGCGTGCCCTGCGCACCAAGAGGCAGACCCTGCCACCCAAGAAGCACGGCAACATCCCGCTCTAAACCTCCTACCCCGGCACCTCCTTCCCCCAGCCAGCCCCAACGGCAACATCCCCTCTAACCTCCTTGCCCATCGACCGCCTCACAAGGTGGTCGATGGGCGCTTCGACCGCCACCAGTGGCGGTCGAAGGGCACACCCACCACCATCACCGCCGGGCTCGATGGTGATGGTGGGGTTTGTGCGGGAGTGCCGGCTTGAGGTTTAGCTGGGCGATGGGCCTATGGCAACGGCAGGCTGGCTGCTGCCATAGAGTCATGAGCACGATGACCGAGTTCCCGGCTCCCGTTCCCAGCCTCGCCCGCTACGCGATCATGGTCGATGTCGGCTACATCTACGCGGCGGCGGGAGAGCTGCTGTTCGGCGCGAGCTCGCGCCGGGAGTACCGGGTGGACGCGGCCAGCCTCATCCAGGCGCTGACCAAGCACGCCGAGGAACGGGTGCGCGGCGAGCTGCTGCGGATCTACTGGTACGACGCGGCCAGGGACCGGGTGCCCACCATCGACCAGCGGGTCATCGCCCAGATGTCCTGGGTCAAGCTGCGGCTCGGCAACCTGAACGCGCGCGGCCAGCAGAAGGGCGTTGACGCGCAGATCCGCGCCGACATGGAGGCGCTGGCCAGGCACCGGGCGATCACCGACGCGGTACTGGTGGCCGGCGACGAGGACATGGTCCCGGCGGTCGAAGCGGCCCAGGCCTACGGGGTGCGGGTGCACCTGTGGGGAGTCGAGCCGCCGTACGGCACCAACCAGGCGGAGCGGCTGGTCTGGGAGTCCGACACCGTGGAGGTGCTGGACACCGCGTTCGTCAAGCCCTACTTCACCGGACAGCAGATGGCCGAGCCACCGGCCGCCGCGGCCTCGGTCTCGACCACGGTCGTGGCGGCCTCGGAGGCTGCGCCGGCCGAGCCGGCCACGGCGGCCGTGCCCTCGCCTGCGCAGCTTTTCGGCGAGCGGCATGGGCCAAGGCCGGTGGCGCGGGCCCAGGCTGCCGGGCTGACCGGAGCGCCGGCGAGCAAGCTTGGGCCGGTCAGGGAACGGGTGGAGCAGGCCGGCGAGCACGTGGCGCAGAAGTGGATACTGACGCGCGGCGAGGACAACATCAGGGACCTGCTGCCCGGTCCGATACTGCCACCGGTCATCGACAAGGAGCTTCTGGTAGAGGCCGAGAAGGAACTCGGCCAGTCGCTGCGGCCCTACCAGGAGGCCAGAGAATGGCTGCGGGACGCGTTCTGGGCCCGGGTGCACCGGCAGTTCGGTATCGGCGTCGGGAAGTCGTCGTGACTGACCGGCCGTTCCTGACCGTGGTCAGGGGCGATGCCACGGCCGAAGAGATCGCCGCGCTGACGGCGGTGCTGGCCGCCCTGGGATCGAGACCTGGCCCGGTCACCGAACGGGGCCAGCGGTCGCGGTGGAGTGATCCGGCGCGGATGCTGCGCATGCCGCCCGGCCACGGGCGGGACGGGTGGCTGGCGAGCGCGCGGCGGGGGCTCGGCTAGCTCGCGCAGAGTTGTTCACGGACACGTTGCATGGCCGATACGGTGCGTATACAACCGTGGGACAGGTTGTGGCGGTGATGTGCGCACGCCGCCCTTCACAGGAAAACCACCCGGCAAAGGGGGACATGGTGATCAAGACCGCGAGGCCTGACCGCGACGATGTCGTCCGGGTCACGTTCGTGCTGCCCGTCGATGAGCCATCGGGCGCGGTGTCCGTCGTCGGCAACTTCAACGGCTGGGATCCGTTCGCGCATCCGCTGCGCAAGCGCACCAACGGCACCCGCAGCGCCAGCGTGAAGGTCCCGGCCGGAACCAAGCTGCACTTCCGCTACCTGGCCGAGGGTGGCATCTGGTTCGACGACGCGGCCGCCGGCCGCGACGACGGCGGCGCGGTCCTGGCCGTCTGACCTCCGGCCTGCTCGCCCCCCCGGCGGCCTTCCGTCCCCCGCCCCAACCCCGGCGATGTCACATCGACCGGGTTAGGAGTGCGCGAGAGGGGCAATCTGGGAGGCTGTTCGGCTGCTGTGGTGCGGATGGGGGCCACTAGACTCCCTCACAGCCGAGAGGAGAGGGTTTCGTGCGTAAGGTCCTTATCGCGAATCGTGCCGAGATTGCCGTGCGGGTCGCGCGGGCCTGCCGCGACACCGGGCTGGCCAGCGTCGGCATCTACGCCGAACCCGACCTCGACGCGCTGCACGTCACGATGGTGGACGAGGCGTACGCTCTCGGCGGCCAGACCGCCGCCGAGAGCTACCTGGACATCGGCAAGATCCTCAAGGTGGCCGCCGAGTCCGGCGCCGACGCGGTACACCCGGGGTATGGCTTCCTGGCCGAGAACGCCGACTTCGCCAGGGCGGTCATTGCCGCCGGTCTCACCTGGATCGGCCCGCCGCCGGAGGCGATCGACGCGCTCGGCGACAAGGTGAGCGCGCGCACGATCGCCGCCGAGGTGGGCGCCCCACTGACGCCCGGCACACCGGGTCCGGTATCCGGAGCGGACGAGGTGATCGAGTTCGCCCGCCAGCACGGGCTGCCGATCGCGATCAAGGCGGCCTACGGCGGTGGCGGGCGCGGGCTCAAGGTCGCGCGGTCCGAAGGCGAGATCGAGGAACAGTACGCGTCGGCCGTCCGGGAGGCGGTCGCGTCCTTCGGCCGTGGTGAATGCTTCGTCGAGCGTTACCTGGACCGGCCACGGCACGTGGAAACCCAGTGCCTGGCAGACCGGCACGGCAACGTGGTGGTCGTCTCCACCAGGGACTGCTCCCTGCAGCGGCGGCACCAGAAGCTCGTCGAGGAAGCACCGGCGCCGTTCCTGACCGCGGGGCAGGAGGCCAGGCTCCGTGAGTCGTCCAAGGCGATCCTGCGCCGGGCCGGGTACGTGGGCGCGGGCACCTGCGAATTCCTGGTCGGCCAGGACGGCACCGTCTCGTTCCTGGAGGTGAACACCAGGCTGCAGGTGGAGCACCCGGTCACCGAGGAAGTCAGCGGGATCGACCTGGTGGCCGAGATGTTCCGCATCGCCGAGGGCGAGCCGGTCGGCTACGACGACCCGCCGGCCCGTGGCCACTCCATCGAGTTCCGGATCAACGCCGAGGATCCCGGCCGCAACTTCCTGCCCGCGCCGGGCACGATCGCTTCGATGCGGCCGGCCTCGGGTCCCGGCGTGCGACTGGACTCCGGCTACCAGGCAGGCATGACCGTGCCCCGCGTCTTCGACTCGCTGATCGCCAAGCTGATCGTGACCGGTCGCGACCGGCGCGAGGCGCTGGCCAGGTCACGCCGGGCGCTGGCCGAGTTCGAGGTCGGCGGGCTGCCCACCGTGCTGCCCTTCCACCGCGCGGTCGTGTCCGACCCGGCGTTCACCGATGAGCCGTTCAGCGTGCACACCCGGTGGATCGAGACCGAGTTCGCCGGGGATCTTCCGCCGTATTCCGGGGATGGCGCCGAGGCCGGCGTGGAGGCCGAGCGCGAGCGGATCACGGTGGAGGTCGGCGGCAAGCGGCTGGAAGTCGTGCTGCCCGCCGGGCTGATGGCGGGCGGTGGCCCTCAGGCTGCCCAGCCCGGGCGCGCGCGGCCACCCGCCGGGCGGTCCCGGGAGCGCAAGCAGGCGTCCGCGGCCAGCGGCGATGACCTGGTCAGCCCGATGCAGGGCACCATCGCCAAGATCGCGGTTGAGGAAGGCCAGCAGGTCAAGGCCGGGGACACGGTCGTCGTGCTCGAAGCGATGAAGATGGAGCAACCGCTGACCGCCCACAAGGACGGCACGGTCACCGGGCTCAGCGTCGAGATCGGCCAGACCGTACCGGCAGGCACGGTCATCTGCCAGATCAAGGACTGAAGCCCCGGTCATCCCCCGGCGGGTCAGCCGCCGGGGATGACCGGCTCAGCAGACGACGCCTCCCAATCAAGGCCAGGGTCACCCATCGCCGCCCCTTTACCAGCTAAGAGAGCTGTGACCTGCGCCGATCATGAACCGGAACACGGCGTGCGGCGAACCATTCATGGGGCAGGGCCGTTGTGGGAGGTGTGCCCAATGAACGCAGCATCGGCGCAAACAGCGCCGAGGGGCGGCCGGCCAGCGGCCGGAAACTGGGTGGCACGTGGCTGCGGTTCGCCCTGCATGGTGGCCGCCAAGGTCGTTATGCTTTCCCCTGCCAGCAAGACGCCAGCGCTGGCATGGTTGGTAGGTCCGTTGTCTGCTGACTTGCCAGCCAGGGGGGCCGGAACTCTCACTGTTCCCGGTCCACGACCGGTCTCGGAAGTGGCAGTGCGTTCTGTGAGCGAATCTCCCGGTTACGGCAGCCGGGACAATCTGGACGACACCGTCCTTATCGAGCTTGTCGGTAAGGCGGATCCGGATGCGCTCGCCGTGCTGTACCAGCGTCACGGCCCCACCTGCTACCGGATGGCGCTGCGGATCACCGTGGACCAGGCGCTGGCCGAGGACGCCGTCCAGGAGACGTTCACCGGAGTGTGGCGGGATTCGGCGGCTTACGCACCACCGCAGGGCAGCGTGCGGAGCTGGCTGGTGGCGCTGGCCCATCACAAGGCGGTAGACCTCGTCCGCCGGGAGACCGCCCGGCAGCGGCGGCAGGACGCGCACGCCGCGCAACGGGCGCTGGACCCACCCGAGGAATCCGATCCAGGAGAGGTGGCATGGGCCGGGATCCGGGCCGATCAGGTCCGGGCCGCGCTGGCCGAGCTGCCCGGGCAACAGCGGGAGGCATTGGCACTGGCCTATTTCGGCGGTTACACCCAGCGGGAGATCGCCCAGCTCACCGGCGTCCCGCTGGGCACGGTCAAGACCCGCATGTTCGCCGCCATGCGGCGGCTGCAGCGGAGCTTGGCCGCCATGGGCAACCAGGGGGAGGAGGGAACGTCGTGACCGATCAGGCCTCCGGCCACAGCGACCAGTTCGAGGAACTGGCCGCCGGGTACGCTCTCGACGCCCTCGAGCCCGCCGACGAGCAGACCTTCCTGCGGCACGCCGGTGACTGCCCGGAATGCACCCGCATGATAGCCAGCTACCGCGAGGTGGCAGCGGCCATAGCGAACGTCGTCCCGCCACCCGCCGAGCCCAGCCCACACCTTGCCGACCGCATCATGGCCACCGTCCGGGCAGGCCTGGACCCTCACCCGGCGCCCGCGTCATCCGAGCCCACCGCGGGCGCAGCACCAGCAGAGCAGACCGTCAGCCAGCCGGCTGCGGCCCAGGAGCCGCCCGCCCAGCAGGACACACCGTCCGAAGCCGTACCGCTGAAGCCGCGCAGGCGCTGGCTGCGCCCGGCGGCGGCAGCGGCAGCGGTCGCGGCGATCGCCGGCGGCATTGGGGGTGGGCTGGCCGCCACCAGCGGCGGCTCGGCGCCCACCGTCGCGAGCTGCCAGCCGCAGCACGGCTGCTACCAGACAGCTCTGTCCGCCCCCAAGACGACCCACCAGACCGCGAGGGTACTGGTTCAGGGCAAGAGCGTGTGGGTGGTCCCGACCGACATGAAGGTCGACAATCGCGCTGACCAGATATACGTCCTATGGCAGATCGCCGGAACACACCTGCACGCTCTCGGCGGCTTCGATGTCCACCAGGGCGCAACTGGCACCACGATCAAGGTCGGGCAGCTTGCCGTGCCCTACCACGGCACCACGGATTTCGCCATCAGCCTCGAACCCGGGCGCACCGTGCCCATTGCCCCCACGAAGGTCGTCTCGGTCGGAGCCGTCTCCTGACCCGGCCGAAGCCCCGGCACCATACGACCAGCTCCCCGCGCCTCAACCCGCCCTCTCCGTGTCCTGTTGCACACCTCAGCCCACCGCCGAACCCGCACTCCCGGCTGCTCGAAGAACCCGCACTCCCGGCCCGCCGCCGAACCCGCACACCCGGCCCGCTGCCGTAACACGCCGATGACAGGGACGTGACCTGACCCACGTCTCTACCCGGTAGCGTGCTTGCCATAGCTAGCAGAACGCTTGACAGAGCTAGCTATTGCGCGTACTTTAGTACGCATACACAGATGCAGCAGTTACCAGAGGAGCAGGATAATGACCACCCCACAGGAGCGGGTCGCCGACGCGGTCCGCCGTGGCCAGGAGACCGTGAACTCGACCGTGCGCGTCTGGACCGACGGCGTGCAGAAGTTCGTCTCGAACATCGACCTCCAGTCCACCGTTCCCACACTCGAGGATCTTGTGGACCGGTCTTACGCGTTCGGCGTGCAGGTCCTCGCCATGCAGCGCGACTTCACCAAGAGCCTGCTGGCCTACGCCCAGCCGTGGACCGAGACCCTGAGCGCCGCGCCGAAGAAGGCCGAGCAGTTCATCCTGCGGACCGAGCGCAGCGCCGCCAAGAACGTCGAGGACACCGCCAAGAACGTCGAGAACGTCGCTGCCGAGGCTGAGCACACCGCCACCAAGGCCCAGCGTTCCTCGGCCGCCCGGACCCGTACCTCCACCAAGAGCTAACCCCCACCCGCGGCGCCACGCGCAGCCCACCCGCGGCACCACACAGCCCGGCCTGGGCGCCACACAGCCCGGCCTGAGCACCACATAGCCCGCCTGCGGCACCACACAGCCCGGCCGGACGGGGAACCACACAGCCCACCCGCGGCACCACACAGCCCGGCCGGCGGCCAGGTCCTGGCCGCCGGCCGGGCTGCCGTGTTCGTGGTTCTCCCCGCCCGGCCGCAGAAGTGCCGCCGTCACATCTGGCGCATCTTGATGTAGCGTCCTATGTCTTCCCTGCTCGCGACAAAGATGAGGCACACCGCGGCGGCCGCCGCCACCAGCGCCAATCGCTGCCAGTCCATCGACCTTCTCCCCTCGGTCGCCGGAACCGTTTGACTGACCGTAGGACTACCCAGTCAGCGCACGTCCTGCACCGCCGCACCGCGAGCACTTGCCGGGAGTTCGGCGACCAAAGCGTTCAGCGTGCTGCCGAGCGGCGCGTCCAGCGTCGCCACCGCGTGTACGTCACCGCGCGTCGCACCGTGGTTGATGATCACCACGGGAATGCCGAGCCTGGCCGCGTGCCGGACGAACCGGTAGCCCGACATCACGGTCAGCGAAGACCCGAGCACGGCCAGCCCGGCCGACCGCTCGACCAGTCCGTAGCATTCCTCGACCCGGGGCCGTGGCACGTTCTCACCGAAGAAGACCACGTCCGGCTTGAGCACGCCGCCACAGCTCTCGCAGTCAACCACCTGGAAGCCGGACACCTGGCCGTCGGTGAGCACGGCATCCCCGTCCGGGCTGATCCCGGCCGCCAGCGCCTCCCACGAGGGGTTCGCCGTCCGCAGCCGCTCATCGAGCCGCAACCGCGGGCTCCGCTGGCCGCAGCCCAGGCACACCACCCGGTCCAGGCTGCCATGCAGCTCGACCACCCGCTGCCCGCCCGCCGCCTGGTGCAGCCCGTCGACGTTCTGCGTGATGATCCCGGTGACCAGCCCGCGGCGTTCCAGCTCCGCGACCGCCCGGTGGCCGGCATTGGGCACAGCCGCCGCGACGTGCCGCCAGCCGGCGTGGCTGCGTGCCCAGTACCGCTGACGGGCTTCGGCCGTGGCGGTGAACGTCTGGTACGTCATCGGCTCGGCCCGCCTGGCCCGGCCGGTCTGTCCGCGGTAGTCCGGGATGCCAGACTCGGTGGACAACCCGGCCCCGCTCAGGATGACCACGTCCCCACCGGAGAACAAACCGGCGATCGCCTGGAACGCGGCGGCGCCGGTCTCCTGCTCATCAACGACGCGAACTGGCTGGCTCACCCTCCCATGGTGCCAGCAGCTTCGCAGTGCCTTGCCTGCTCAACTCCGGACCGGAGACTGTCGCTAGTTAAGACGGCGGCCGGGGCGCCGGGCGCCTACCATCGGCGGCGCGGCCTACGGGAGGATAGCTACCGCACAATCGACTGAGGGAGCCCGATGATCTTCATCACCGCCAAGTTCAAGGTGAAGCCCGAACACGCGGACAACTGGCCCGAGATCACCGCCGAATTCACCCAGGCCTGCCGCGACGAACCAGGCTGCCTGTGGTTCGACTGGTCCAGGAGCGTGGCCGACCCGAACGAATACGTCCTGGTCGAGGCCTTCCGGGACGGCGCGGCCGGCGCCGCCCACGTCCAGTCGGACCACTTCAAGAAGGCACAGCAGTGGCTCCCGCCACACCTGGCCGAGACCCCCCGGATCGTCAACTTCGAGATCCCGCAAGACGACTGGTCCCGCCTCGGCGAAATGCGCGTCCCGGAGGACAGCTAACCGGCCCCTCGGAGAGCGAGCACGTCGTTAGCTGGAGAGGGCTGAGCGGTCTGGTATGTATCAGTCGCAGGCACCCTGGCCATACCGAGCTGCCCCTCTCTGGACCCGGCTTCCTGCTGTGCGCCGGCTCCTGCGGTTAGGATCGTAGGGGCCTGGACGACGCTCCGCTGCGGGCTACGGAGATGGCGCCTTGATCGGTCTGTGCCTTGTTATGGGCTAGGAAGTCATGGCTCCAGCAGGCCGATGGCGGTCTTGGCCTTGGCAAGTGTGGTCTCGGCCAGGGTGCGCGCCTGGCTGGCGCTGTCGCGCAGGATGCGGGTGACCGTCTGCGGGTCGGCGGCGAGCGCCGCGTAACGCTCCTGCAGCGGGGTGAGCAGCGCGATCACCGCGTCGGAGCAGGCCTCCTTGAGTTCGCGGTAGGACGTTATGACAGCGGCGGCCTGGTCCGGGGTGGTGCCGGTGCAGGCGGCCAGGATGGTGAGCAGGTTGGTCACGCCCGGGCCGGACTCGGGGCCGGGCCGCGCCGGGCTCGCGCTGTCGGTGACCGCACGTGAGATCTTGCGCCGCACCACGCCGGGCGGGTCGAGCAGCCGGATGACGCCCGCCGCCTGAAGTGGCGCGGACTTGCTCATTTTCGCCGTCGGATCCTGCAGGTCCATCACCCGGGCCGCGACGCCCGGCGTGACCGCCTGGGGCACGGTGAAGGTCTGGCCGTAGGTCTTGTTGAAGCGTAGCGCCAGGTCCCGGGCGAGTTCGATGTGCTGTCGCTGGTCGTCGCCGACCGGCACGGTGGCGACGTCGTAGAGCAGCACGTCGGCGGCCTGCAGCACCGGGTAGGTGAGCAGCGCCGCGCGCACCGACTGGTGGCGCGCCGACTTTTCCTTGTACTGGATCATCCGGCGCAGCTCGCCGTCGTAGGCGGTCGCCTCCAGCAGCCACAGCAGTTCGGCGTGCGCGGGCACGTGGCTCTGCACGAAAATGACGCTCCGGCCGGGGTCGAGGCCGGCCGCGATCAGCAGCATGATCTGTTCCCTGGTCGTCGCTCTGACGGCCGCCGGATCGTGCGGCGTGGTGAGCGCGTGCAGGTCGGCGACCCCGTAGAGCGTGTCGGCACCGCGCTGGTCGGCCACCCAGTGCTGGATGGCGCCGAACAGGTTGCCGAGCGTCGGGCTGCCGCTCGGCACGATGAGGGACAGAGAACGGGCCATGTGCGCCTCCTGCGGTAGGGACACGCCCGCGCGGATTGTCAGGCCCGGTTCGGCCGCCGCGTCAAGGCGGCCGGGGTCAGGGAATGACGTCGGAAGCCGCCGGTCAGGCGGCCCACCACTGCAGTCTGCGTGTGGACGTCACGATGACAAGGGTACCCGACGGGGCACCACGAGCTCGAACGCCTCCAGGTCCAGGGCAGTTACCTATCCCATGGTCTTGGCCCCGTCGAGGGACTCCCGGATGATGTCGGCGTGACCGGCATGGTGGGTCGTCTCGGCGATGATGTGGATCAGGGCCCGGCGCGCGGTCCAGCGGACGCCGGGCTCGTACCACGGGGCCGGCGGCAGCTCATAGGAGACGTCCAGGCTCGGCAGTGACATCACGGCCTCTTCGGTCCGGCGGGCCACCGCGTCATAGGCCTCGAGCACTCCGGCCAGCGTCTCCCCCTCCTGCATCTGGAACGCCCGCTCCCGCTCGGCGAAGAACGCCTCGCCGAAGGACAACGCCTCTGTTCCCTCAGCCATGAACCGGCACCAGATCTGCTCGACCTGTGTCACGTGCTTGATCAGGCCGCCGAGGCATAGCGCGCTCGCCGTGGTCCGCAGACCGGCCTGCTCGTCGGTCAGATCCCGGACGGTGTAGCGCAGGAACCCCCGGCTCGCGGCCAGTTCGGCGAGCAGGTCGGTGCGCTCGTCAGCCGCCGAGGCCGCATCTGCGATCATGAGCCCTCATTTCACGTCGCCGGGGTAACGGCAGCACGCTACGGCATCCGCGTGACAGACGGCGTCGCCACGCGATAGGAAAAGCACGTGAAGATTCGCAGAGTCAACGTCGCGGACGTAGCCAGGCTGCCTGCCTTCAGCCATGCCACCATCGCGGGGGATCAGGTCTTCGTCGCCGGCATGCTCGGCGCCGCCCCGGGAGTGCTGGAACTGGTCGAGGGTGGAACCGGGCCGCAGACGATCCAGGCGCTGCGCAACACCGAGACCATTCTGCGGGCCTGCGGCTGTGAGCTGGCGGACGTGGCGAAGGTGAACGTCTACCTCGCCGACATGGCCACGTTCGGCGAGATGAACGAGGCCTACGTGAGCGTCTTCGGCAGCGAGCCGCCGGCCAGGATCACGGTCGGCTGCAACGGCCTGGCGCTCGGCGCGGCGGTGGAGCTGGACTGCGTCGCGTTCCTGCCGGATCCAAGCTGACCCCTCAGCTGGTGTAAGCCCAGCCCGCCCAGTTATCGAGGTCGACGGCCATGATCGGGCCGGCCCCCTCGTCGCTGGGCGTGCTGGCGAACTGCGGGTACTTCTGCCGGAGCAGCCGCCGGGCCAGCTCGCTCTCGGCCGGGGAGGCGACCACCCGGCCCCGGCCGCGCAGCCGCACCCACCAGACGTCCGCCCACACCTCGTCGTAGACGTCGATCAGGATGGTGACCCTGGGATCGTTGAGCAGGTTGCGCAGCCGCTTGGCCGGGCGATCACCGGAATCGCTGGGCGAGTACCAGGTATCGCCGTCGACTGCGAAGACGACAGGAACGAGATGGACGCGCCCGCGTTCGTCGATGGTGCCCACCCTGGCCACTCTGGCTTCCGCCACCCTGCGGCGCATCGATGTTTCGTCCATGCCAAACTCCACCCATGTCATGGCACAAATCATTCCTGGCGGGTCCGGCGGCCGGCCGAGGCCATTCCAGGACATACCTCCGGCCCTTTGACCCGTACCATTCCTGGGTGACCCGTTCCGCCCGCGAGTACCTCAGATTGTCCATGGGCACTGCTCGCCGCCATGCGAAGGACGGTAGCGGCTTCCGGCGCCACCTGCCACGGCAACGCCACATCCACCGCGGCCAGCCAGCTCCAGAGATCCATTTCTGGTTCTATTGCCACTATTCAGCCGATGCCTGCTCTGCATCCATTTGCCGGTGAATGCGTCATCACCGCAGTATTTCCCGGTCTGGCGATTAGTTAAAGTTAACAGCCCTGCTGGCTTAGGATGCCCCGTTCAGGGTGGCATCGATCAGCAGTCCGCGCGGGCGGCGGGGCTGCCCATCGGGCGAGACGGGTGAGCCGGGAACCTGGCGGCCGTGCGAGGTGAGCAACTCACGCGCGCTGGACAGCTGCGCCGCCCAGCCGTGACCGGCCAGCCAGCCGACCGGATCGTCCGGCGCGGCCGAACGCCACAGACGCATCATCCGGGTAGCCGGGCGCTGCCCCTCCCCGCCGGACGGCGGCCGGCCGGCCATGGTCAGGCCGAGCCGGCTGCCGGGGGCCGACAGCGCCGTCACGTCCGCCAGCAGCGCCTCGCACTCGGCCTGGGTGAGGTAGACGAACAGGCCCTCGGCGATCCAGACGGCCGGCCGGCCCGGCTCGAAGCCCGCCGCGAGCAGCGCACCCGGCCAGTCCTCACGCAGGTCGCAGACCACCGGAACTCGCTCGCAACCCGCGCGAGCCGCCTGCTCGGTGAGCACCTGCGCCTTGCTGTCCAGCACATCGGCACCGTCCAGCTCGAAGAACCGGACCCCTGGCGGCCAGGACAGCCGGAACGCCCTGGCGTCGAACCCGGCGCCGAGCAGCACCACCTGGCGGCAGCCGTCCTCGCACGCGGAGGCGAGCAGCTCATCGAGGAATACCGTGCGGGCCACCACCCAGAACCGCAGCACCGCCGCCCGCCGGTCATCCGGTGCCACCCGCCGGGGCGTCCACCCCGAGGCGGCGACGAAGGCCCCGGCCAGCGGGTCCGCGAACAGCCTGTCCTGCCGGGCCGTCTCCTGCGCCCGGATCGACGCGACGGCCAGCCCGGTCTCGCCCACCCCCTCGGGGATCGCGGCGGGCTCGCTCCCGCGGGCGGGCGGGCCAGTCCGGCCTGCGAACGCCTCGGCCGCCCGTCCGGCGATCGCCTGGGCCAGCGCATGAGTATCCGGCCAGTCCGCCATCACGGCGGCCAGCGGCTTGCGGCCCATGCACAGCGCCCAGCAGTCGAAGATCAGCGGCCGGACGCTTATCGCCCCGGCCAGCCGCGCCAGCTCATCCGGCTCGGGCTGCACATGCGCCCGGTACCCGGCCACGACGGCCTCGGCCATGGCCAGATCCTTGGCTCCGGCCGCCCACAGCAGGAACGCCAGCGACCACAGTCGCGGTCCACGCCCGGCCCCGGCCCAGTCGACCAGGGTCAGCGCGCCGCCGGGTCCCGCGATGGCGTTGACCGGAACGAAGTCGGGATGGAGCAGGGCCGGTGGCAGGTCATGGCCGTCCTCGGCCTGCCGGAGCAGCCCGAGCAGTTCCGCATACGGTGCCCGCTCTTCGGCCGGAACCCGCACCCCGGCCGTAGCCTGGAGGAACTCGATCGCCGCGCCGATCTCCGCCCGGGGGCCGCCAGCGAGCGTCAGGTGGTGCCACGCTCCGCCATCCCGGCTCACCGCCCCCGGCCCGGGCGGCAGCGTGTGCAGCCGCCCGAGCAGGCCGCCGAGCCGGTGGAAGGTCCGCGCGCCAGCGCGTGCCCTGGTGCCGGCCACGTGATCGGTGACCAGGACGCCCTGTCCTTCGTAAATTGTGACCGCCGGCGCCCGCGCGCACCGTTCGGCCGGAAAGTCGTGATCGGCGAGGAAGCGCAGGATGCGCCCGTCACCCTCGACCGCGTCCACCGGCTTGGCCGCCGGGAACACGCGGGCCACCCAGTCCGGGCCGTCCCGCCGCTCCACCCGGAACACGCCGAGTTCGAGCTCGGTCAGCGCCGCCACCCGGACGCCGTACACGCTCTCCAGGTGCGGCCGCAGCCGATCCAGGCCGGATCGGCGGTACATCCGTTCGGTGAACTCATCGATCCCGCGGTCGGTCACCGGCGCTCCTCATCCCGTCGCGGCGACATGGTAGCGCCGGGCGCCGGCAGCGGGTCAGCCAGCGGCGATCGTCAGGCCGTCGGCCTTCTCTTCCCAGAAGCAGACCAGCCCGGCGATTCCCTCGGCTTCCGGGATCGGTGTCTCGTAACTCCACACCAGGTCGTCGTGGACCTGGCCGCCAGCCGTGACCGTCCAGTAGGACGCCTGGCCCTTGAACGGGCACGTGCTCTCGGTGCTGGTCGGCTTGAGCAGGTCCATCCGCACGTCCTCGCGCGGGAAGTAGTAGCGCGGCCGCAGCCCTGCCTCGTTCAGGACGACCGCCCGGTCCGACGATGCCAGCTTCTCACCGTTGAGGGTGACCTCGACGTGCTGACCGGCGGGCGTGATCGTGATCTGATGAGCTTCAGTCATGCTTGTGCCAACTATGAGACCGTCACTGTGATTCCAGCTATCTCCGGACAGAAAGCCTCGCCATGCCAACTCCCGACCGGGCCAACGCCCTTGATCATGTGGTCGTGCTCATGTTCGAGAACCGCTCGTTCGACAACCTGCTCGGCCACCTGTACCAGCCCGGGGAGGTCGCGTCGTTCGAGGGGGTGATCGGGCGGGACCTGAGCAACCCCATCCCGCCCTGGGCGCAGGACGCCGGCCGGAAGGTCGTCCCGTACACGGTCGCGGCGGGCATGGACCACCCAAGGCCGGACTGCGGTGAGGAATACCCGAACGTCAACACCCAACTGTTCGGGATCATCGACCCGGCCTCCAACCGGGGCAAGCCCGGCAGCCAGATGGCCGCCCCCTACAACGCCCCGCGCGATCCCGGTCAGCGCCCGGCCATGGACGGCTTCGTCACCGACTACATCAGCACGCTCATGGCCGAGCTGGGCAGGCCGCCGGCCTACGACGAGTACGCCCAGATCATGACCGGCTATACACCGGCGCAGATGCCGGTAACCTCGGCGCTGGCCCGGGGCTTCGCCGCGTTCGACCACTGGTTCTGCGACGTCCCCTCGCAGACCTTCACCAACCGGTCGTTCTGGCACGCCGCAACGTCGTCCGGCTACGTGCTGAACCTGTCGCCGCCCGAGGCGTTCCCGGTCTTCAACTCCGCCGAGACGATCTTCGAACGGCTGGAGGCGAAGGGCCTGACCTGGCGCGTCTACTGCGACCCGCTGAGCCACATCTCCGTGACCGGCATCATCCACGCCCGCCGCCTGCTGGAACGCTTCGGCTCCAACTTCTTCACCACGGATCAGTTCGTCGAAGACGCGGCTGCCGGAGCGCTGCCCACCTACTCCTTCATCGAGCCCAGCCTCCTGTACGGCCATGACGACATGCACCCCGACGTCGACGCCGTCTATCCGGGTGTCCCCCTGGACCCGCCGTCCCCCATGCTCGGCGGCGAGGCACTGCTGGCCAAGATCTACAACGCCATCCGCTCATCGTCCTCGTCAACCGGATCCAACGCCTACAACACCCTGTTCCTGGTCACCTTCGACGAGCACGGCGGCACCTACGACCACGTCCCGCCGCCAGCGGCCCCCCAGCCCAGGCCAGGCAGCACGGCCGGCCAGATGGGCTTCACCTTCGACCGGCTGGGCGTGCGGGTGGCCACGTTCGCGGCCTCCGCCTGGATTCCCGCCCATACCGTCGTCACCGGCCAGTATCGGCACACCTCGCTGATCAGAACCCTCCGCGAACGCTGGTCGCTGGGCCCACCGCTCACCGCCCGCGACGCGTCCGCCGCCGGCATCGCCCCCGTCCTGTCCCTCGATACCCCGCGCCCCCCGGAGGACTGGCCGGAAGTCACCCCGCGCCCGGTCCCCCCTTTCGACCCGAAGGCCCTGGCTCCGCACGTCCCGCTGGCCTCGCTCCCCCGGGTTGCCCTGTTCGCCGCCCTGGCGCTTGCAAAACACCTCGGCCTGCCCGCCCCCGGGCTCAAAACGGACGAGAACATCAGCCGCGCCGACGGCCTGGCGATCGTCGCCGACGTCCTGGGCGCCGCCTTCCCCCATCTGGGCACCGGCTAGCCGCCGTTTCCGGCCAAGGGAATGCCGTAGGGTGTCTTTCCGGCCAAGAAAGTACAGCCCCCAGAACGCTCGTGGTGCCGCCCTGGCGCCACGAGCGTTCTGCTTCTGGTCTCGTCGCACTCGGTGCCGGCTATGCGACGAGTCTTCGGGGTCCGTAAAAATTCCAAGATCCCGAGCCGGGCCACCTGGGGCCCAAGCCGGCCGCGCTCCAGCAGCGCGGGCGCGATAGTGGCCCCGGGGTCAACGCGGTGGGGCGGGTCACATAGGGTGAAATCCATGACAGCACCGTATACGGCTACGGTCATTACACCCAGCGACCGGCGGCCGATGCTGCCCGCGGTCGCGGGAGCGGCCTGCATCTCCGCGTCCGCGATCTTGATCAAGCTGGCCGGGACGGGCGCGGCGACGACCGCCTTCTACCGGTGCCTGATCGCGCTGCCGCTGCTGTTCACGCTGGCCGCGGTGGAGCGGCGGCGGCGCGGGCCGCGCGACCGCAGAGCCAGCGCCGGGGCTCTGCTGGCGGGGCTGTTCTTCGCGGTCGATCTGGTGCTGTGGAATCACGCGATCGCCGATGTGGGCGCGGGAATCGCCACCGTGATCGGGAACCTGCAGGTGGTGTTCGTCACGCTCACGGCGTGGCTGTTGTTCCGAGAGCGGCCGGCCCGGCTGTTCCTGATCATGCTTCCGGTCGTGATGGCCGGTGTGGTGCTGGTATCGGGGCTGGCCGGGCGGCAGGCGGCGGGCAGCCATCCGCTGGCCGGGATCGGGTTCGGGCTGGGGACGTCGGTCGCCTACGCCGGGTTCCTGATCGTTTTGCGCCGGACCACCAGCGGCACGCCGCACGTTGCCGGGCCGCTCGCGGAGGCTACCGCCGGGGGCGCGGCCGGCTCGCTGCTGCTCGGGCTGATGTTCGGCGGGCTGCGGTTCGAGATGCCGTGGGCGTCGTTCGGCTGGCTGCTGGTGCTGGCCATCACCAGCCAGACCGTGGGCTGGCTGCTCATCACATCGTCGTTGCCCCGGCTGCCCGCGGCCTTGTCGTCGCTGCTGCTCCTGCTGCAGCCTGCCGCCGCGCTGCTGCTGGCCTATGTCGTGCTGGGCGAGCGGCCCAGTTTGCCGCAGCTCGGTGGCGCACTGCTGGTGTGCACCGGCGTGCTGGTGGTGAGCCTGGCCGCGAAGCCGGCGACCGCGCCTTCACCGGTGTCTTCGCCGGCGGACCGGCAGGCCGAGGCCGGGCGGCCCGGCCTCCCGTCCCCCTGCGAGGTGCCCGCGACGGCGGGGCTCGACGGCGGCGGCTAGCCCGGTCCGGCGGCGGCCGGGGTGCTCGGTCCGCGCCTCCTGGCTGGCCGGCCTGGTTTCGGCGGCCGGAATGGGTAGATGAGCAGCTTGTGGAAGCCGCGCTTGTGGATGAAGGCCAGCAGCATGCCGAGTTCGTGTTCTGCCTCTGTCCGCAGCCGGCCGGACAGCAGATCCAGATCGTCGACGGTGAATTGGTGCTGGTTCGCGGTGGCCGGGTGTGCTTGCAGCGCGTTGCGCAATCTCGCCGGGCTGTCCCCGAGCTCGATCGCCCGCATTACCTTGATCTTGTGCTGGATCGATTCTCTGAGCCGGCCGAGATATAGCTCTGTCCGGCCGTCCTTTATCCGCCCGGCAACCTGGTTGCAGTAATATTGCGCGGCGTCCGCCACCCATTTGGGGTTATCCGCGACCGCGCGATGCCTTTCCTGGCACCAGTTGTGCATGTCATCGCCCATGCGATCGTTGAGACGGCGGAGCGGAAACGACAGGACGTGACTCAGCCAGCCGGGTGCCCGGCCTGCCCGGGTTCCCATGTCGCCGGGCGCCCTGCCCAGCAGCAGTCCTATCGGCAGGACGACGCCGACGTAGGCGACGTGAACCTGCCCGCTGGCCGCGCCCGCGGCCAGGCCCAGGAATGCGGAAATGATGGCCGTGAGCGTGATGATGGAGTAGGACCACCATCTGGCCAGCGGCCCGAATGGATAACCGATTCCGCGGCAGCGGAGCCGGAGGAAAACATATGCCGTGACCACCGATAGGACGGTGGTCGCGGCTAACCCCGTGATCCAGGCTGACATGGTGCCCCCATTACCTGTCATGCTCCCGCGTGCCGGCTGACGACTCGCGGGCCCTGCGGAAATATGGTGTCAGGTCACCGGGAAACTCTCCAATCGGTATCATCGTTGACCGTGTATTCGCGGGCCGGGATCATCCGCGGCAACGGCGAAAACGAGTGTTGTGTTACCCCTGTGGCCGATGAAGTAATTGTGGCCAGAGAGTTTTGGATCATAACTGCCCCGGCCTGGCTCACGCTCGGTAGCGTTGCCCGAGGTCAGGGCTTAGTAACCAGAGAGCCCCTGGCCAGGCCGCCGATCCAGAGGTAACGTTGGCTGCACTGAGTGACGCAACGGGGGCGTAAGCAAACTCTTAGGTAACATTTGCGCAACGATCTGGGCCGAGGTAAGTAATACCTCACCTCGACGCCCATTACTTTAGCCATGCCTATATATTTAGGTATACCTAAGCATCCCGGAGAGCAACTGCACTGGAGTTCGTCATGAGCCTTCGACTAGGCATACCGTCCGGCCGGAAGGCCATCGAGGAACGGGTAGACGGAGAACTGTTCGACCTGGTCACACGGCTCACGAACGAGATCGACTGGTATATGCGCGAGCGCAGGCTCACCCGGGTCGACCTTGCTCACCGGATGGGCGTATCCCCCGGGCGGATCAGCCAGATCCTTTCGGGTGGCGAGAACCTCACGCTGCGGACGCTGGCCGGCGTGGCCGCCGCCCTGGACGCACGCTTCGACATCGAGCTCAAGCCCGGCCAGCCGGTGTCCGAGCCCCAGCCGGCACCGGACCCCACCGCCGCCGTCAGGGAGAACGCTCCCGCGCCACGGGCGATCCGCAACCCCCGCCGGGTATCCACGCACTGAGCCAACTCCCTGCCTTAGCGCCCCCTGGCCGGCCGTCCCCAGGTCAGCGGGCGCTACCGGCATGAGCAGGACGCCATCGGCGAGGCTCATCGTGAGCCGGTGGACGAAAGTTCATGATCGCGGCACCCCGCCCAAACGATCACCCGTAAGCTGTCCGTCTTACGGGGCGAGCCGCCCGGCTTCTGGAGCGCCCCCCGCCTACCGCGGCAGGCCAGCTCCCCCACTCATTCCACCCGGGAGAACGTGAATTTTCGAGATGAGCAAGGCACTTGGGGACCTGCAAGAGCAGTCATTCGCGCGCGCGACCCGGGCGACCGTCGACTCCTATCCGCCGCATCGCCGGCTCACCGGCGAGCAGTTGGCCGACTATCTTGACCGTCGTGCCTTCGCGGTGATCGGGACCACCCGCCCCGACGGCCGGCCGCACGCCGCGATGTCCTCCTATCTGCGGCGCGGGACCTCGTTCTGGCTGCCGACGGTCGCCGGATCCGTGCGCGAGCGCAACCTGCGCCAGCAGCCCTGGCTGACCATGACGGTGACCGAGGGCGAACGCGACGAACACATCGTCGTGCTGCTCGAAGGGCCGGCTGACATCGTGCCGGCCCCCGGGGTTCCCGAGGACGTCCGAGCGGCGGTGACCGGTGACTGGGTCTCCACCTGGCTCCGGCTGGCACCCGCCCGCCTGCTGTCCTACGCGGCCGAGGGCACGGTGAAGTAGCCGCTGGTTCCCTGGGAGTAACCCGCTTCCTTACGAAGGGGGTGACCCCCGGCGGGAAAGCGGACCACGCCCCCCCAACCGGGAGCGTGGGGTCCGGGGGGCTCGGCCCCCCGGAATGAATAGCGGCCCACGCGGAAGACGACTAACGGTCGCCGACCAGGCAAGGCCGGCCCCGAAGGGGATGGCCCCCGGCCGGAAAACCGACCACACCCCCAACCGGGAGCGTGGGGGTCCGGGGAGCTCGGCCCCCCGGAATGAATAGCGGCCCACGCGGAAGACGACCAACGGTCGCCGGCCAGGCAAGGGTGGCTCGGCCGACGTGCGTCAGCGGCCGAAGCGGCGATGACGACGGGTGTAGGAGCGCAGGGCACGCAGGAAGTCGATCTTCCTGAAATCGGGCCAGTTGCATTCGCAGAAGTACATCTCCGCGTAGGCGGACTCCCAGAGCATGAATCCTGACAGCCGCTGCTCGCCGCTGGTGCGGATAATGAGGTCGATGTTGGGCTGCGACGCCGTATAGGTATGCTGCGAGATCAGCTGAGCGTCAAAAGCCTCGACAATTTCATCAAGTGTGGAGCCACGGGCCAGGAGTTCGGAGATCGCGGACCGCACGGCATCGGCTATCTCGCGTTGCCCGCCGTATCCAATGGCTACATTGATGCGGGTTCCCTGGTGCCTGCCCATCGTCCGGGCGGCATGTTCCTTCAGTTGCGTCGCGGCCGGCATGGGGATCAGGTCGAGGTCGCCAATGAGGGTGAGTTCCCATGGGTTGCCCTCTTTCGCCAGGCCGGCGACAACCTCCACGATTATCTTCACCAGCGTGTCAAGCTCGTCGGGCGCCCTGTTCAGGTTGTCATCGGAGAGCATGAAGATGGTTACTCTCTCGATTCCGATGTCATCACACCAGCGCAGGAATTTCTCCACCCGGGCACCGCCGGCCCGGTGGCCGTCGCTCGGATCGAACCCGGCCGCCCTGGCCCACCGGCGGTTACCGTCTATCAGGATTCCAACATGCTTGGGTAGCTGGTCCGGGTCGATCTGGGACATCAGCCGTCTCACGTATAGACGGTCGATAACGCTACGCAATCTCCCGAGCACCTAGGTTGTCTCCTCGTGGAATTGTCGAGTTAGCGTCCGGTTGGTGTCCGGTGATCGCCGCCATGCCGGCCGCGAGTCGCCTGCCCGGCGCCGATCACCACCACGGGCTCTGATCGCTCGGCTGGACATCCCGCGCTGCCGCGCAGGAACCAAACCCCCGCTGTCACGAGGGCCCGTCTCGTCACATTGTGCCAAGAAGCTCGCGGTCTGGCACCCAAGCTCCCCGTATGTCTTGCAGGCCGGACGCTGATACGACAGGTACTGGCCCGTTGTCAATGCTATGCGATCATCCGACCGGGCCAGGTTGACCAAACCTTTGCAAACGACTGCTTTGCATTCGGGCTCGACGGGCCGGCAGATCCGGGCTGCGGCGGGATCCGGGCTCAGCCCAGCATGGCCGATTACTCAGTGTAGCGGGAAGGCGGGTTAAGTAGCGGGAAGGCTAAATGGCGCTGCCGAAGCGGCGGTTCCGCCGGGCGAACAGCTCACATGCCTCCCAGAGGTGGCGCCGGTCGAAGCTGGGCCACAGCAGATCCATGTAAACCATCTCGGCGTACGAACTCTGCCAGAGCAGGAAGTTGGATAGCCGCTGTTCGCCAGATGGCCGCAGGAACAGGTCGACCGACGGCACTTCGGGATGATAGAGATACTTTGCGAATAGCTTTTCGTTCACCCGGTCCGGGCTGATCCGCCCGGCGGCAGCGTCGCGGGCGATCGCGGCGGCCGCGTCGGCGATTTCGGCCTGGCCACCATAGTTCACACAGAACTGCAAGACCAGCTTCGAGTTGTGCCGGCTCATTTCCTCGGCAATTTCGAGTTCCCGGATGACCGACTTCCACAGCCGCCCCCGGCGCCCGGACCATACCACCCGGACTCCTAGTTCCACCAACTGGTCCCGGCGGTCGTGAATCACCCGCCGGTTGAAACCCATGAGGAAGCGGACCTCTTCCGGCGAGCGGGTCCAGTTCTCGGTGGAGAACGCGTAGGCCGAAAGATAGGGAATGCCGATTTCCAGGGCTCCCTCTATGGTGTCGAACAGCGCGAACTCGCCGCGCTCATGGCCCTCGGTGCGGGGCAGGCCGCGCTGCTTCGCCCATCGGCCATTGCCATCCATCACGATGGCCACGTGCCTGGGCAGCAGCTCGGCTGGCAGCTCCGGTGGCTTCGCCCCCGAGAAGTGGGGTGATGGCGGTTTCGGCTCCGGCCTGACGCCGGAATCTGCCGGCGTCCACCGGCCCTGCCTGCCTCGCGGGCTCACCCTGCCGACCCCCAGCTGGCTCGATCGTCCGATGGCAGTCAGCCTAGCCGCGCTGGTCCGGTGCCTCCCCGAGACCAAGGGCAGATCGCTCGAACAGATAGAACAAGAGGTCCACGGGCGACCACAGCAGGCCGCATAACCTCAGCCCGGCGGCCAACGGGCAGGGCATGCGATCGCGTGCCCTGCCCGGGTTCTGGGTAGTGGATGGCCGGCCATATTTGCGGGGCCGAACGCCGCACCCCCGCCAGCAAGACAGCAGTAAACCGTTGAGTGGGAGACACGGCCGGATCGCATGGGGGCGCCTGGCTGGGCGATGCTGGTGTGGTCCGCTCCCGGTCAGTCCAGCGGACGAGCGACAGGGTTCATGGCACCGTAAGAGGGCCAAAATCTTTTATTCTCAGCTGGTGACGAGCCCGATGATCCCTGCCGTCGCCAGCACGGCCAGGTGGACCGCACGGACGGGCGAATGCGCCGCAAGTCTTGCCGTAGCTGCCGAAGTTGGTCACAGCCCAGCGCCGGTCCCGCCCGGCGCGTCCTTGGTATGCAGGGGATCTCTTGTGCCGGTGCCGGATCTCAGGAGGCACCGGCGCCATGCTTGCCTATGCCAGCCTGGTTAGGCCGCCTCGGTTGCCTGCTCGCCGTTCTCACCCGGCCAGATGCCGGTGAGCTTGCGCGTGCCTTCGGCCGCGCCGCGGTCGAGGGCAGCCTTGACCAGCGCGTAGACCGCGCCTTGCAGGGCAGCGGCCGCCAGGACCTCACCCCAGCCGCGTCCCGCGTCGGTGGCCTTCGGTGCCTCGTCTTGGTGGGCGGCCATTTTCCACACTCGTTTGAAGATCGCCCCGGCGAGCATCCCGCCGAGCACGCTGACCAGGATGCTGACCGGCTTATAGATGAGCTTGATCATCGCTTCCTCCACCGCCGTACAGTCACGTAGCAGACGATCAGGGCAGCCAGCGCTGCCGCCAGCGGCGCCCGGCGCTGCCAGGCGGTGCTGGCGCCTTTCGTCACCGCGCGCCGGACCGGCTCGGGTGCCGCGTCCCACGCCGGGGCCACCCGGGCCTGCAGCTGGCCCTTACCTCTGCCGCCCACGGCCACGGCCTGCTGCCGCACTGCCGCGGTCCTGCCAGCTAGCTGGCCGCGGACGTTTCCAGCACGTTCGGCGGCCTTTGTACGTGATGTGGCCGCCGTGTTCTTCGCCCGCCCGGCCAGTTCGGCGGCCTTTGTACGTGACGTGGCCGCCGCGTTCTTCGCCCGCCCGGCCACTTCGGCGGCCTTCGCCCGCGCCTGGCTCTTCACGTCCGCCTTGGCGGCCAGCCGTTCCACGGTCTCGCCAAGCCGCCCGCGGGTCTGCTCGATGTCCTCCCGCAGTTCTTGCTCGTCGTCCGGGACCGTGTCATCCGACGGGGAACCGGCGCCCGCGCCCGGCTTGCTGGCGCTCATCGGTGCACCCTTTCCTTGATCGTCTCAACGTCGGACTTGACGTTGGCGAGGGCCGCCTCCGGGGCCGGTGGTGTGGCCTTGCTCAGGCGCCCCTTACCCATCAGAGCCAGGATTCCGGCGACAGACAGCAAGGCGGCGCCAACGATCAGTGCGGAAAGCCACGCGGCCACCGCCCCGCTGATGGCGATGATCACGCACGCGATCAGGCAGCCCAGCCCGTACAACGCGACGAGCGCGCTGCCGCCGAACATCCCGAAGCCGGCACCGGCTTGTTTGCCTTTGCGAGTCATCTCTAGCCGGGCCAGCTTCAATTCATCGCGCACCAGCGTGGAGACCTGCTCAGACAGTTGCTTGACCAGCTCCCCCGTGGACTGTTCCCGGGATTCCGGCGGCTGCCCGCCGGGCGCGCTGTAAGCCATCGTCCGCTCCCTTCGTCCGGGATAAAAACCTGGACTACCCGCCACTGGGCGCGCATAACCTGACCGGTGGCTGACGGTGATGTGTAAGCCCAGCGTGCGGGGTAGAGACGGTGCATGTTGTCGGCCATCGTGGGCGTGATCGTGATGATCCTGGGGCTGATCCTGGACATCATCACGCTGCCCTTCCGGATCGTTTTCGCGTTGCTCCGCGGAGCGGAGTTCGAGTTCCGGCGGTTCAGCAAGCGCCGCCGGTAGCTCTGACCGGCCAGTTCCCCGTCCGGCGCTGGTGGCAGTCCTGGCCGGCAATGGCCCCGGAGCATCAAGGCTTGGCGCATAGTGCCGCTGGCGTGGGGTAGTCCCGGAGGCCCTGGCCGCCGTGGCAGCGGGCCGCGGGGGATACAGAGGAAGGGATCGCCATGGCGGAGAACGACCGTGATGTGATCGAAATCCTCACCCACGACCATCGTGAGGTAGAGGAAATGTTCGGCAAGCTGACCGAGGTAGCCGATTCCGGGGAGCGCCGCCAGATCGCCGACCAGATCACCATCGAACTGGTCCGGCACTCGGTGGCCGAGGAGCAGTACCTGTACCCGGCCGTGCGCGAGCATGTACCCGACGGCGACGCCATCGCCGATAAGGAACTCGCCGACCATGCCGAGGTGGAGCACCTGCTCAAGGAGCTGGAAAAGGCCGACGCGAGCAGCGACGACTTCGCCGCCCTGACCGGCCAGCTCATCCGGAGCGTCAACGCACACGTGCAAGATGAAGAGCACGCCTTGTTCCCGGCCCTCGCCGGACATGCCGACCCGGAGGATCTGCGCCGGCTCGGCGAGCAGGTCCAGGCGGCCAAGGACAGGGCCCCCACCCGGCCGCACCCCTCAGCACCCGACCAGCCGCCGCTGAACAAGCTGCTGGCCCCCGGCGCCGGGCTGGTCGACCGGATCCGCGACTACGTATCCGGCCGAGGTCAATAGCCGCTGGTCTGGTCAGCAACCCGCATCAGCACGGCTGTCTGGCTGCAACTCAAGATCGAAGACGAACGATAAGCGCTTGGAGCACGACCGCGGGGTTGCCGTCGCCGCCTGCCTCCAGGCTCTGCCGGGGCTGCGGTCACCGCCTGCCTGCCAGGCTCTGCCGGGGGCTGGCTGAGCCCTTGATTTTCTGCTCTGAATGTGCATAGGGGGCGCTTTGCAGGAAGTTACGTCGTGTTACGACATAACTTTCTATAGAGGAAGAGGTGGAAAACCACGAGCACGCCCCCGGCGCTGACCATGATGGGCCGGGCCGCAGCCCGGCCCATCATGACAGAGCAGGGGAGACATCAGATGATGTTTCGATGCCATCAGCGCTGGGTCTTGTGGCGTATGGATCACCGGTTGCGCCGGTCAGATCCGCATTTGGCCGCCATGCTTGCGATATTCGCCAAACTCTATGCCGGAGAGGCGATCCCAGGGCGCAGGCCAGCGGGCTGGCTAGGCGGCCTGGTACTGCGCCTGCTGGCCAGGTCCGGCGAAACGGTGGCGAAGGCGGCCGCCCGCCAGCGTGACTGTGCCCGCTGGATACTGCGAGCCATCACGGCCGGGTGGCGGCTCAGCCGGACTCCGCCGACCGCACCGAACCGCTCGCTGGCATCGCGCCATCCCGGCGCCCAGGGTGATCTTTGACGAGCACATGCCGGCATTCGCTGGCCAGGGTTCCATGATCATCATGTTCGCGGCCGGTTGTGGCGGTCGTTTGCGCACCTGCCACTGCCACTGAGCGGTGGGCCGGCCGCTTCCCTGGTACCGGGGCGGCGGGCGG
>DATGGU010000050.1:0-22953 GCA_035308365.1 Streptosporangiaceae bacterium | reverse complement strand
GGACGAGATCTACAACGTGCGCTACCAGGTGGGCAGCGCCAGCGACAGCGACCTGACCAAGCTCTCGACCTGCCTGACCAGGTTCCCCTCGGTAGTGGGCCTGGAGACCAACACCCCAGGCGGCAACGACTAGAACAGCCGGTCAGCCCCGGCGGCTAGTACAGCCGGTCAGCCCCGGCGGCTAGTACAGCCGGTCAGCCCCGGCGGCCCAGGATTACCGGAGGCGGGCAGGCAGGTCAGCCGACGTGCGCGGCCAGCGCTGCCACGTTCCCTATTGCCTACATTTTCGGTGTGTAGTATCGTCTAGATTTCCGATTATATCGATCATAAAAGAGTGGGTATATGCGAAGAATTCTCTGTGCGGCGGCAGTCTCGACGGTCGCGCTGGCAGTCGGCTGCAGTTCCTCACCGTCCGGGTCCACCGGCTCAGGGGATGCCCAGGTAACACTGCGGCTCGGCTTCCTCGCCAACATCACTCACGCGCCGGCACTGGTCGGGGTCGCCAAGGGCATCTTCGCCAAGGACCTCGGCAAGAACGTCAGCCTCAAGCCTCAGGTGTTCAACTCCGGGACCGAAGAAACCACCGCCCTGCTGTCCAACGAGCTTGACGCGGCCTACGTGGGGCCGAACCCGGCCATCAACGCCTGGCAGAAGTCTGGCGGGAAGGCCATCAAGATCATCTCGGGAGTGGCCACCGGCGGGGCCTCGGTGGTCGTCAAGAGTGACATCACGAGCACCGCCCAGCTCAAGGGGAAGACCCTGGCCTCGCCATCGCTCGGCAACACCCAGGACGTGGCGGTCCGCTACTGGCTCAAGCAGCAGGGGCTGACCACCACGACGACCGGCGGCGGCGAGGTCTCGATCAAGCCGGTGGCACCCAATTCCGACTCGGTGACCGAGTTCGAGTCCGGTCAGATAGCAGGCGGATCCGAGCCGTCGCCGTACGACGTCGAGATGGTGCAGCACGGTGGGACCGTGCTGCTGCACGAGACCGGTGTGACCACGCTCCTGGTGGTGTCGCAGGCCTTCCTGGCGAAGTACCCCAGCCTCGTGGCCAGCCTGCTCAAGGGCCAGATCCAGGCCAATGACTACATCGCGAAGAACCCCACGGCGGCACAGGCGTCGGCCAACGGCGAGCTGACCACGCTGCTCGGCAAGGGCATCAAGCCGAGCGTGCTGCCCAGCGCGTTCAAGGAGATCACCTTCACCGACGACCCGGACGCGACCTCGCTCGCGGCGGACGCTCGGGAGGCGGTGTCATTGGGCCTGCTCCATCCGGTCAGCCTGGCCGGTATCTACGATCTCGGGCCGCTCAACGCGCAGCTCAAGGCTGCCGGGGAGCCACAGGTCAGCTCATGAGCGTGACGCAGCGAGGATTCACCGCCCCGCGGGCCCCCGGGGGAGTGCGGTCAGTTGAGCAGTCATCCGGCAGCTCCAGGCCGTCCGCACGGGCGGCCGGTGCCGGCTCTGCCGCCGGGGGCCCGGCCATCGAGCTCACCGGGGTCTCGAAGGTCTATGGCAAGGGCCGCACGTCGCTGCTCGCGCTGGACAACGTGTCGCTGTCGGTCGCTGAGGGTGAGTTCGTCTGCCTCATCGGCGCCTCCGGCTGTGGCAAGAGCACGATGCTCTCGCTGGTGGCCGGGCTGGACACGCCCACCTCTGGCCAGGTCTGCACCGGCGGCCGGCGGGTGACCCTGATATTCCAGGAGCCCGCCCTGTTCCCCTGGCTGACCGCGGCCAGGAACGTCGAGCTGGCACTGCGCACCCGCGGCGTGCCCAAGCAGCAGCGGCGAAGCCGCACCGCGGAGCTGCTGGAGGCCGTTCACCTGGACGGCTTCGGCGGGAAGCGACCGCACGAGCTGTCCGGCGGCATGCGCCAGCGGGTCGCGATGGCCCGGGCACTGGCCCAGGACGCCGATGTCCTGCTGATGGACGAGCCGTTCGGCGCGCTCGACGCGATGACCCGCGACCTGTTGCACGAGGAACTCGACCGGATCTGCACGGAACGCGCGCTGACCGTGCTCTTCGTCACGCACAACGTCCGCGAGGCCGGGCGGCTCGGCGACCGGGTGATCGTGCTGAGCAGCCGCCCGGGCCGGGTGATCGAGGAGGTCAAGGTCGGCGTCCCCCATCCACGGCGGATCGACTCGCCGGAGATAGCCGAGGTGGGCGCACACCTGACCAGCCTGCTGCGGGAGGAGATGGCGTCCCATGTCCGCTGAGACCACCAGCACCCCCGTCGCCTCACTGGCCGGGCTGGACAACCTCGAGCTCGGCCCGCAGCCAGGCCGGGAGTTCCTGCGCGGCAACAGCGCCAAGCTGCTGGGCGGCCTGTGGCCCAAGGTGCTCGCGATCGTGATCGTGCTGGGTATCTGGGAGCTCGTCTACCTCAGCAACTACAAGCCGCACGACATCTTCCCCGGCCCGGCCACGGTCCTGCCCAACCTGTGGCACCAGGCGCAGCACTACCAGCTCTGGCAGGCGATCGGCACCACGCTCCGCCGTGCCGTGCTCGGCTTCGCGCTGGCCCTGGTCATCGGCTCGGTCATCGGGGCGCTGGTGTCCAGGATCAAGCCGCTGCGCGCCGCCATCGGTTCGCTGATCACCGGCCTGCAGACGATGCCGTCCATCGCCTGGTTCCCGTTCGCGATCATCTTCTTCGGGCTGAACAACTCGGCGATCATGTTCGTGATCGTCCTCGGCGCGGCCCCATCGATCGCCAACGGCTTGATCGCCGGAGTGGATTACACCCCGCCGCTGCTGCTGCGGGCCGGCAAAACCATGGGCCTGCGCGGCATCGCGCTGTACCGGCACCTGATCCTCCCGGCATCGCTGCCGACCTTCGTGGCCGGGCTCAAGCAGGGCTGGGCGTTCGCCTGGCGCAGCCTGATGGCCGGTGAGCTGCTGGTGATCATCGCGGGCAGCTCGTCCATCGGCGTGCTGCTCTCCAATGACCAGAACCAGGCCGACATGGCCAGCGCGATGTCGATCATGATCGTGATCCTGGTGCTCGGCATCGCGGTCGACGCCCTGTTCGGCGGCCTGGACCGGACCATCCGGCGCAGGCGCGGGCTGGCCGGCCCCGCGGTGGGAACCTGACCGGAACTGGCCCGGCGCTCACCACGAGCGCTGCCGCGGCCTGCTGTGCGTCGCCGGCCTTCCGCCAGCCTGCCCGGCGGGCGACGCGCAGCTCGAACATGTAGCGCCACCTGGCGATTATGCCGGAACCGCCCGTGCCCAGATACGGCGAAGGGCCGCGCCGCTTACCCGCCGGGTCAAGGCGTGGTGATCCGGTGCGCGCCGGTGTAGACGTTCATCGAGTTGCCGCGCAGGAAGCCGACCAGGGTCATGCCCGCCTCGCCGGCCAGGCCGGCGGCGAGCGAGGACGGCGCGGACACCGCGGCGACCACCGGTATGCCGGTCACATAGGCCTTCTGCACCAGCTCGAAGGAGGCCCGCCCGCTCACCAGCAGGACGCAGCCCGCCAGCGGCAGCCTGCCCTGGCCGGCCGCCCAGCCGGCCACCTTGTCCACCGCGTTGTGCCTGCCCACATCCTCGCGCAGGGTGAGCAGCGACCCGTCGGCGGCGAACAGCCCGGCCGCGTGCAGCCCGCCGGTATGGGCGAACACCCGCTGCGCGGCCCGCAGCTTCCCGGGCAGTTCGGCCAGCACCGCGGCGGCGACGCTGACCGGGTCGGCGGCCACGTCGTGGACGGCCCGCACCCTGATCGCGTCGATGCTGGCCTTGCCGCAGACGCCGCAGGCGCTCGTGGTCAGGAAGTTCCGGCGCAGCCGGTCGTCGTCGATGTCCAGGCCCGCCGCCAGGGTCACCTCCGCGACGTTGCCGGCCGGTCTGGTGCTGCCTGCACCGTCAAAACCGGCGGCCGGTTCCTGGCCCGGCTCGCAGATCCGGATCCCGGCGATGGCTGAGGGGCCCGGCACCAGGCCCTCGGTGACCAGGAACCCAGCGGCCAGGTCGATGTCGTCGCCCGGCGTGCGCATGGTCACGGCCAGCGGCCGGCCGTTCACCCGGATCTCCAGCGGTTCCTCGGTGGCCAGCAGGTCGGCCCGGTACGTGCCATTCGCGCCGTCCCCGCCACCCGGACCGGATGAGCCGTCCATGGTGATGTGCAGGATCCGCCGCCTGGCCGTCCTGCCCGTCATACCGCTCTCCGTAATACGCTGGGTCGATAAAGAGTTCGCGTTATCCAATTATCTGCCAGGTAGCTCCGCGTGACCTGGCCCGATCGCTCACGCAGGCCCGCACTCGCGACGCGGTTGAATAACGCGCCTGGCCTTCTCGAAGGCTACGCCGTTTCCAGCATGAGCGGCCGGGGTCGAACCCGGGCAATCCCATCCGGTACCGTGCCAGCAACAGGGCGAGGGAGGTGCGCGTTGACTTCAGAAGTGCTGCGGCAGCGGGCAGAGTTCGAGCAGGCCATCGCGGGCCGTACGGTGTGCGACGAGTTCGCTGGCATAGCGGAACGATCGGCCGGCCGCCCCGCCTATTCCGACCGGCCCGCCCCTGGTACCGAGTGGACGACGCTGACCTGGGCACAGACCAGGCAGCAGGCGCTGGAACTGGCCGCGGGCTTCGCCGGACTCGGGCTGGCGCCCGGCGAGCGGGTCGCGCTGATGATGCCCAACCGGGTCGAGCACATCCTCGCCGACCTCGGGGCCGTACACGCCGGCGGTGTGCCGGTGACGTTCTATGCCACCTTGTCCGCCGACCAGATCGGCTACATGGCGGGGGATTGCGACGCGCGGATCGCGGTCGTGGACGGGGCCGCCGAACTGGCCCGGCTGGAGCAGGTGTTCGCCGCGCTGCCCGGGCTCACCAAGATCATCGTCAGGGATCCGGCGGCCTGCCCGGCCGGCGACCGCTATCTGAGCTGGCCGGACTTTGCGGCGCTCGGCAAGGCCCGGCTGGCGGCCAGCCCGGAAATCGTCAGCGAGCGGGTGGCGCGGATCTCCCCGGAGGATCCGGTCACCCTGCTGTACACCTCGGGCACCACCGGCAACCCCAAGGGTGTCGTCATCACCCACCACAGCGTGCTGTATGAGACCGCCATCGCCGGTGAGCTCGGCACCGTTCCCGAGGACGTCCGCTGGGTCTCCTACCTGCCGCTCGCGCACATCGCCGAGCGGATGTTCAGCATCTACCTGCCGATGCGGTTCAACGGCCACATACATTTCTGCCGGGACGTGGCCACCACCTTGATCGGCACGCTCGGCGAGGTGCGGCCGACCGCATTCTTCGGCGTGCCGCGGATCTGGGAAAAGGTGATGTCCGGCATCCAGGCGCTGATCGCAGCGCAGCCCGACCCGGAGCAGCGGGCCGCGGTCGAGCGCGCCATGGACACCGGCCGGCGGTATGTGGAGAGCTGCCAGTTCGGCCGCACGGTTCCGGACGGGCTGGCCGAGGAATTCAAGCTGGCCGACGAGAGCGTGCTGCAGCCCATCCGCTCGCTGCTCGGGCTCGGTGAGACGGTGGCCGCCTCCAGCGCAGCGGCGCCGCTGCCGGTGGAGGTGGGCCGGTTCTTCGCCAGCCTGGGCGTCAAGATCCTCGACGTGTACGGCATGACGGAGACGACCGGTGCGTTCACCGCAAACACGCACGACGCGTTCAAGCTCGGCACCGTCGGCCGGGCGGTGACCGGTGTCGAGATCAAGCTGGCCGAGGACGGCGAGATCCTGTCCCGCAGCCCGCTGAACACCCCCGGCTACCTCAACCTGCCCGAAGCCACCGCCGAGCTGATCGACGCCGACGGCTGGCTGCACACCGGCGACATCGGCTCGCTGGATGCCGACGGCTTCCTGTCCGTGGTGGACCGCAAGAAGGAACTCATCATCACCGCGGGCGGCGAGAACATCTCCCCGGCCGCGATCGAGAGCCTGCTGGTCGAGCACCCGCTCATCGGCCAGGCCGCCGCCTACGGCGACCGCCGTCCCTACGTCGTGGCGCTGCTCGCCCTGGACGGCGAGGCAGCGGCCGCCTGGGCGCGGGCCCGCGGCATCGAGGGTTCCTCAGTGGCCGAACTGGCCGCCCACCCGGACGTGGCCGCCGAGGTCACCGCCGCCGTCGCCGCGGCCAACGAGCGGCTGGCCCGGGTCCAGCAGGTCAAGCGCTGGCGCCTGCTTGACACCGAGTGGACCCCGGAAACCCAGGAGATCACCCCGACGCTCAAGCTCAAGCGCCGCGTGATCTACACCAAGTACGCCGACGTGATCAGCGCCCTGTACGAAAGCTGACCGCCGCCGGGTCCGCTACCGGTGATACACCTCGATGTAGTGCACGTGGTACACCCGCAGGACGTCGGGGACGTATACCCGGTAGTCGAGCTTGAAGCCGGTCGCGGTCAGGAACCGGGCAATGCTGCGTGGCACCTGCTGCTGAGGCCAGACGATCACCCAGCCGATGTTCATCCGCTTGGCGTCCTGCTTCGCCGCGGCTTCCAGGGCCAGCCACCCGGCCGTGGTCAGGTACTTCTTGCTTGACCTGGGATAGGTGTAATAGACGCCGTTGCGCCCTATGTAGTAGCCCACCGTGTGCTTCGACTGGTGGCTGACGTAGTTGAGCCCGACGTAGAACGCGTGGCTCTGGATACCGTCGAGTGTGGAACTGGGCACCCGGGAGATGAGGCCATCAGCGAGCGGATGGCCGTCGGCGGTCGCCAGCACCTCTGTCTCGGGGTTGAACCCGGGGCCGTAGATCGGCGGGCCGCCGCGGATGCCGAACGGGAAGTCGACCACGATCGACGAGGAATGGTCGGCGGCGATCCGGCTGTCGAGCGTGGGCATCGAGGTCGGCATCGAACTGATCTTGATCAGTCCCGGCATGACGTTGCCCGGCGGGTTACCAGCCCAGCCCAGCTCGAACAGGCTGAGCACGACCGCAGCGGCCAGCACCGGCTTGGCGTGGTATCGCAGCCAGTTGATCGCCGCGCCGGCCAGCAATGCCATCCCGGCCAGCGCTAGCTCGGCGAACCGCCAGGCCTCGCGGAAGTTCGAGAAGACCGGCACGCGGACCAGCCAGGTGTACGGCATCAGCAGCGAGACCCGGATGCCCCGCCAGGTCTGGGCGAACGGGGTGTACACATGCGAGCCGATCCAGAGCTGCGGGCCCAAGGCGAGAGCGAGGCAGCCTACCGCCAGCAGCGCCAGCAGCCATGCGTTACGCCGGCGGAACGAGACGATCAGGCCGGCGATGGCGAGGATGGTGAGCGTCACCCCGAACATGGGAACGTCGGAGACCTGAAGCTCACCGATGAGGTGGTTCGGGTTGATGATCCCGCTGTGGTAGAAGAACGAGGACGCCCCGTCGAACCCGTAGGTCCACAGCCGGGGCGAGGGTGCGAACAGCCCCAGCAATCCGGCACCGTACTGATCGTAGGAGGCGGCCAGCTGGGCCGGCGGGAAGGACGCGTTGCCGTCCGCGGCTTGCGCGATCATGGCGATGATCTGCGGGCTCGCTACCACCAGCGTGGCCACCGCGGCCAGGGACACCGGCCACAGCCTGCTCAGGAACGTCCGCCCCGGGCCGCTGCCCGGTTCGGGCTCTGCCGCTGGCGTGGTGCCGCTCCCGCTCCCGGTCCTGGCCGTGCGCCTGCCCCGGAACGGGCCGAAGACCAGCCACGGCAGCAGCGCGAGCGCCGCCGCGAACGTCGCCAGGATGGCCGACTCCTGGTCGGTCAGCAGCGCCGCGCCAAGGACCACGCCGAGGACCACGGCCTGACGCCAGCCCGGGCGCCTGCGCAGCCGTACCGCACCCTCCAGTGCCAGCGGGATGAACAGTGCACCCATCGCCAGGTTGAGCTCATACCAGCTGTTGTTGGTGAGCATGGAGGACAGGCCGTAGAACGCACCGGCGGCGATCGCGCCGGTCTGCGACGGCAGCCACAGCCGCCCCACCCGGTACATGGCGTAGGCCAGCAGGCCCGGCGTGAGCGCCGACAGCAGGTTGTAGGACGCCGACGGCCCGAAGGCCAGGGTGACGGGCGTCATCACCAGGCCGGGCAGTGGCAGAAGCGTGTGGAAACCGAGCTGGGACCCGACCGGAGCCGCCAGGTAGCGGGTGAACCAGGGGTTGGACAGGTGGGAGACCTGATGCGCTACCCACCAGAAACCCCAGACGAACGAAGCTGCGTCACGGGTGCTGGGGAGCTTGTGATCCCACAGATAGGTGACCCTGGGCCAGGTGAACACGATCCCGGCCAGCAGGAAGCCGGCCAGGATCACCACATGGCGGATGACCGGCGAGCGCCGCCACCGGCCCATCCAGGACTGCCACGGCGTACCTGGCCCAGGGCCCGCCGTCACGTTGCCGGAAGTATGCTCGCCATCACTGACGGCGAGTGAGCTGGCCGGAACGGTCCCGCCGTTGCCCGTGCCGGCCGGCACGTCCGCGTCCCCCGCCGGGCCCGTCTGATCCATCGCGTTACCTCGTCTGGCACGTTGATGCAATCTGCGCGCCTGACCCGACGCCGACCCAACGATAGGCGGCTGGAACACCTGTAAGGGTTGTAACGGGGCGGTCCTGCGCGCAGGGCGCTGTCGTGATGAGACTTATCCGGAACCACAACGGCGAGCGTGCCACCCGGGCCGGGCCCGCCGGTGGCCAGCTAACCGGCCGAAGTTCTGAATAACCCTCACAGTAGCCATAGAGCCTACCGCTCCCGGCCATGCCTGGGAGGTTTGCCGCCTCGCAGCCATGGCCGGGAGCGTGTCGAGCCCTGAGCTACCGCGAGCCGCGCGCGCAGCGGGCTGGAACGGTGCCCGGTTCGCCGGAACCGCGCCCTATGGCGTGTTGTTCCGCCGGCCCGGGCCGGCCGGCTCCTGGGTCGTCGTGCCAGATGACGAGCCGGCGGTCATCCCGGCCGGCCGGTCGGCCGGTGCACCGCCCGGCTGCCGCCGGGACAGCCCCGACAGCCGCGCCGCCATGCTCCGGCGGCCGGTCGTGGCCGGCGCCGCGGAGGCCGGCCCGGCCGGGACCGGCTCGTCCATGGCGGCGGGCTCTTCGCGGGTCACCGGCTTCCCGGCCGCGTGTGCGGCCTCCCTGGCGCCGATGACCGTGAACCGGCCGAGCGCCAAAGCGGCGAAGAAGAGAATGACCGCGCCCAGCCCGGTGAAGAACCCGATGTCTTCCGCCGCGCGGGTGATGTACCCGCCGACCGGGTGTCCGGCCGCCACCGTGGCACCGGTCGTCCACAGTGTGGACAGCGGCCTGCCCACGACGAACCAGGCACCGCTCACCGCGGCTATCCAGGCACCGAACACCGCGGTTGGCCGGGACGCGGCGACGAGCACGATGAGCCCGCCGAGCAGGGCGACGGCACCCGGCAGAATCTCAAGCCAGAGCCGGCCGGAGGTGTAGGTCCAGGCGTGGTCCGGAGTGAACGCGTAATGGAAGTATGGGCCGACGAAGGCAATCAGCGCGCCCCAGGCTCCGAGCAGGATTAGCAGCGTTCCACTGAGCACCCCGCGGCTCCGGGGAACTCGCAGCATCCCGGCCAATTCGATCACTTCCTACTGTGAAGAGGAAATCTAACCGGTTCCTCTCTACCCGGGAATCGGGCATCTATCCAACCAGCGGCCCCGGCACCGGCGAGTAGTCCTACTGGCCGTCCCCTGGCCAGCGGAAAACACCCGGCCGCCAGTAAGGTCACGGTTGTGGAGACTTCCGGCGCGGCGCAACCCGCCGCGACGCAGCAGGTGAGGCGGCTGATCCCGCGGACCGACGCGGTGCTGGCCGATCCCCGGCTGGCGCGGGCGCAAGAACGGCTCGGCCGGGCGCTGGTCAAGCAGGCCGTGACCCGCGCCCAGGACGCGGCGCGGGCCGGCCGGATCCCGCCGGCCGCGGTGGCCGACGCGGCGGTGGCCGGGCTGCCCGCCTACGCGACCACGCTGGTCCCGGTGATCAACGCGACCGGCGTGCTGCTGCACACCAACCTCGGCCGCGCCCCGCTGTCCGCCGCCGCCCGGGACGCGCTGCAGGCCGCGGCTGGCTGCACCGACGTGGAGTTCGACCTGCCGGAGGGGACGCGCGGCCGGCGCGGCCGCGGCGCGCTGGCCGCCCTGGCCGCCGCGGTCCCCGCGGCGCAGTCCGTCGCCGTCGTCAACAACAACGCGGCCGCGCTGGCGCTGGCCGCGACCGCGCTGGCCACCGGCCGGGAGATCGTGGTGAGCCGGGGTGAGCTGATCGAGATCGGGGACGGGTTCCGCCTGCCCGGCCTGCTCGAATCGACCGGCGCGCGGCTGCGAGAGGTCGGCACGACCAACCGGACGAAGCTGGCCGACTATCGCGATGCGATCGGCCCGGACACCGGGTTCCTGCTCAAGGTCCACCCGTCGAACTACCGGATAGAGGGGTTCACGGCGGAGACCTCCGTGGCTGAGCTGGCCGGGCTCGGCCCGCCGGTCGTCGCGGACATCGGATCCGGGCTGCTCGCCCCGAGCCCGGTGCTGCCGGATGAGCCGGACGCCGACACCGCGCTGCGGGCCGGCGCGGCGCTGGTCACCGCCAGCGGCGACAAACTGCTCGGCGGCCCGCAGGCTGGCCTGCTGCTCGGCGAGGCCGGCCTGGTCCGGCGGCTGACCCGCCATCCGCTCGCCCGGGCGCTGCGGGTGGACAAGCTGACCCTGGCCGCGCTGGAGGCGACGCTGGCTGGCCCGCCTCCGCCGGTGACTGCCGCACTGACCGCCGATGCGAAATTCATTCTTGAAAGAGCCCTGACGATGGTGTCGAGACTGACTGCTCACGGCATAGACGCCCGGGCGCAGACCACCGAGGCGGCCGTCGGCGGCGGTGGCGCACCCGGTGTCACGTTGCCCAGCGCGGCGGTCAGCCTGCCGGAAGCGCTGGCCATCGCGCTCCGCGACGGCGAGGCGGTCCGCCGCGGCCGGACCCGGGCCGTGGTCGGCCGGGTCGCCGCCGGGCGGCTGCTGCTGGACCTGCGCGCCGTGCCGGCCGAGGAAGACGACCAGATCTGCGTGGCCGTGATCGCTGCGGTATCGGCGTAGCGTCATGCAGGTCATCGCGACGGCGGGTCACGTGGACCACGGCAAGTCGGCGCTGGTGCGGGCCCTGACCGGGATGGAGCCCGACCGGTGGGCCGAGGAACGCCGCCGTGGCCTGACCATCGACCTGGGCTTCGCCTGGCTGGTGCTGCCGGACGGGGAGCGGCTCGCCTTCGTCGATGTGCCCGGCCACGAACGGTTCGTGCCGAACATGCTGGCCGGCGTCGGCCCGGTGCCCGCCGTGCTGTTCGTGGTCGCCGCGGACGGCGGCTGGATGCCACAGTCCAGCGAGCACCTGGCCGCCATCGACGCGCTGGGCATCTCCCGTGGCCTGCTGGCGGTGACCAGGGCCGACCTGGCCGACCCCGGCCCGGCCACCGCCCGGGCCGGCGCGGAACTGGCCCGGTCCAGCCTCGGCCAGGTACCGGCCGTCGCGGTCAGCGCGGTGACCGGCCAGGGCCTGCCCGAACTGCGGGCGGCGCTGGCCGGCCTGGCCGCAGGCCTGCCCACCCCCGACCCCGCCGCCCCGGTCCGGCTCTGGGTGGACCGCGTGTTCAGCATGACCGGCAGCGGCACGGTCGTCACCGGAACGCTCCCGGCCGGCACCCTGCGCGCCGGGGATGAACTGCTGGTCACCCCCTCGGGGCGCCCGGTCCGGATCCGGGCCATCGAGTCGCTCAAGGAGAAGGCCGCCCAGGTCAGCGGGGTCGCCCGGGTCGCGGTCAACCTGCGCGGCACCGCCACGGCTCAGCTGGCCCGGGGCATGGCGCTGACCGAGCCGGGTGGCTGGACCCTGACCGCCACGATCGACGTCCGGCTGGCCGGCCCGCCCGGACGCTGGGATGGCGGACCGGACTCCCAGCTGCCCCGTCAGGTGACCGTGCACATCGGCTCGGCCAGGACTCAGGCCCGGGTCCGCCCGTTCGGCGCCGGCCTGGCCAGGCTGACCCTGGCCGAGCCCCTTCCGCTGCACGTCGCAGACCGCCTGCTGCTGCGCGACCCCGGCGCGGCCAGGGCTTCGGCCAAGCAGCCGCACGCCGCCGCGCTCACGGATGCGCAGGCGGCCAGCCCGACGGCGCCCGCCGGGCCCGCCGGATGGGCGGCCATCACCGGCGCGACCGTGCTGGACGTCAGCCCGCCGGCCGCGCCGCGCCGGGGGGCCGCCGCCGCGGTGCGCAGCGAGCTGAGCGGCTGGCCGCAGGCACCAGGCGCGACCGAACTGCTGCGGCGCCACGGCCTGATCCAGGCGGCGGCGCTGCGAGCCATGGGCGCCGCCGCCCCGGGCTGGCCGGCCGGCAGCACGGCAGCGCCGGTAAAGGTGGCCGGGTGGCTTGTCGATCCCGGCCATTGGGCGCGGTTGCGAGAGCGGCTGGGGCGGGCGGTGGCCGAACATGCGGCTCGCGATCCACTGACCGTCGGGATGCCGCTGGAGGCCGCCCGGGCCGCGCTGGGGCTGCCGGACCGCAGGCTGGTTGAAGAACTGGTGGCCGATGCCGGTGGGCCGGTGCCGGGACGGCGGCTCACCGTCCGGGATGGCTACCTGGCGATTGCCGAAACGCCTGCGGCCGGCACCCTCCGTCCGGAAGAAAATCCGGGTAAACCAGCCCTGCCGGTCAAAATAAGGGATGCGGTCGTGGCGCTGCGAGCCGACCTGGCCGGCAGCCCGTTCCGCGCGCCGGAGGCGGGACGGCTGCGGGAGCTGGGGCTGGACCGGAAGGCGATCGCGGCGGCGGAACGCGCCGGGATGCTGCTGCGGGTCAGCCCGGAGATCGTGCTTGCCCCCGGGGCGGACACGCGGGCGGCCGCCATCCTCGCCACCTTGCCGCAGCCGTTCACCACGGCGCAGGCCAGGCAGGCGCTGGACACGACGCGGCGGGTGGCGATCCCGCTGCTGGAGTATCTGGACCGGGCATCGGTCACCCGGCGGCTGCCCGACGACCGGCGCGAACTACGGCAGCACTAGAGTCGGCCGTGGAGGCGTGTGGGTGCCTGGTGGCCCTCCTGGTCTTCAAAACCATGGGACGGCGCGCCGCGTCGTCGGCGGGTTCGATTCCCGTCCGCCTCCGCCGAGCCCGGTTCTGGCGTACCCGCATGGCCCACCAACTGTGCGGGCTTCCAGCGGCGGCGCGAGAACGTGCCGCGCCGCCGGCGGGTTCGATTCCCGTCCGCCTCCGCCGGGCCGGTTGGCGTACTAACACGGCGTCGGCGCAACGTGCGCAGCTTGAGCACGGATCGTGCGAACTGTAAGGTTTGTAACGTGGATAGTGTTCCGCTTCAGGACGCGCGAGACCGCCTGGGTGTACTGGTGGATCAGGTCGCCCATGGCCATCGCCACGTCCAGATCACCCGGCATTCCCGGCCGAGCGCCGTTCTCATCCCAGTGTCTGATTATGAGGACTTCCAGAGGCTGCGCGAGGACGAGATGCGCCGCCGGATCGCGGCCTGGAGCCAGCAGGCCCAAGACGGCGACATGACCGGCCTGACTCGCGTCACGCGTGCGGAACTGGCGGGTGACAGCGAGGATTGGCTTGCCTGACCATCTGTGGGTCGGTGACATCGGCCGCACCCAGATTCGCGCACTGCCTGACGAGCTGCGAAAGGCAGCACGCCTGCTCATCATGACGTTGCTGGACGCTCCGGTTCCACCAGAGGCCAGCGAGTATGAGGGAGTCGCGGACGCCTACCGGATCAGCGCCTTCAACATAACCGTGTATTACAGCGTGATCGGCGAGGACGTGATGATCTGGCAGGTGGAGGCCGATAGCTGACGTGACCGGCCATCGCCGGATAGGCCGGGAAACGGGATCATCGGCATCTGCCGCAGCAAGCCGGGCCGGTCTAGAATCAGCCCGTGGAAGCGTCCCTTCTGCCCACCTGCGGTGCGAACCGCACCGTAAGCCCCCTCGTGGGGACATAGACGTGGGCCCGCAACCAGCACAAGCCCGGCAGCGGGTGACGGTTGTGGAAGATGAGAACGCGGCGCTCCGCAAGCCCCGGCTCCTGCTCAGAGGTTCCGGTAAGCGCGCTGCACTTCATTCGCCGGACGCCCACCCTGCGGCGCCCCATTCGCCGGACGTCGTGACCTGGCAGCTGTGCTACGGGGGAGTGCCGATCGCCACCGGGTCGCTCGGCTCGGGCGAGGAGGTCGCGTTCACCGACATCGACGCGATCGAGCCGTCCATGGACAGCGCGGGGTTCAGTTTCGTGGCGCGGACGGCCACCGGCGAGGCCGCGGCCATCGAGGCGATCTGCGTGCGGCCGCCCAGGCCGCCGACCCGGGCGGAGAGCACGGCGCGGGCGAAGTGGGCGGGCCTGCGGGACCAGCAGGAGACCCCGGCGGCCGGGCGGCAGTTCCTGGCCGGGACCCGTGAGGTCACCCGCACGGTCCCGGCCGGCTCGCAAACCCAGACCCGCAGCCGGTGCGTCTGCGTGTACCAGCACGTCGCCGTGCTGCTCGCGCACCGGCGCCGGCGGGTGCGCGAGCCGGCCCCGCCGCCGCGGCCGGCCATCCAGACCGAGCGGGTCCGGTAGCCATGCTGAGCTGGATCGTGGGGGCGTTGCTCGCCGCCTGGTTCCTGATCACGGTCGTCCGCAACCTGCCACCGCTGCGGGCCGCCTTCCTGCGCCTGGACGCCGGCCGGCTGATCCCCGACTGGGCGCTGTTCGCCCGGCCGCGGACCGCGGACATGGTCCTGCTCCGGCGCGACCTGCTCCATGACGGGACGCTCACCAGCTGGCAGGAGGTCGAGGTGGCCGGCCCCCGCCGCTGGTACAACTTCATCTGGAATCCGGATCTCGGCCCGCGGCGCGGGTTCCTCAGCCTGGCGAGCATCATCGGCCTGATCGCCCGGCGGGACCAGGGCGGCCAGCCGCAGGCCCTGGGCCAGGGCACCCGGACCGCGCTGCCGGGCATGACCGGGGTGCACTACCTCACCGTCCTGCACTACTTGTCGCTGCGCTCGCACGCCGCCGTCGAGGCGACCCAGTTCATGATTATGGCGGTGCGCAACCAGTCGGTCACGGGCCGGTACGCGGCCGACGAGCCGGTCAGCAGCATCGAGTTCGTCTCGGAGATGCACCTGGTCAGGCCAGGGGCGGGCGGATGATCCTGCACTCGCTCGCATCGCCGTTCACCGCCCTGTCCCTGATGCTGCGGATCGGCTCCATCGGCGTGGCCATCTCATCCCTGGAATCGCTGGTGCGCCCCGGCGATCTCGGGCCCGGCGGCCTGCTGTCCGGGGAGGCGCAGCTCACCCGGGCCCGCTGGCTGCTCCCGCTCGGCTTCCTGGCGTCGCAGCGGGTCAGCGTGGCGATCACCGCCGTACGCCTGGTGGCCGCCTGCGCGGTGGTCGCCGGCGGCAGCGTCTTCGAGGTGGCGCGAATCGGGGCCATCGTGATCGCCCTCAGCACGCTGCTGATCCGGGTCCGCACCCCGCTGAGCATCCACGCCGCGGGGACCATGGTGATGGTCACGTTCACCGGCGCGGCCCTGGGCCTGGCCGCCGGGACGCACCGGTCGATGGAGTTCGCCCTGGCTTTCATCGCCGCCCAGGCGTGCCTGTCCTACTTCGTCGCGGGGGCGAGCAAGCTCCGCGAGCCGTCCTGGCGGTCCGGTCGGGCGATCCCGGTCATCGCCTCGACGCTGATGTGGGGAAACGGGCGCCAGGCGGCCGTGCTGAAATCCCATCCACGGGCGGCGTTCGCGCTGTGCTGGGTCACCATGACGGCGGAGTGTGCCTTCCCGCTGACCCTGGCCGTGCCCCTGCAGGTGACAATCGTGCTGCTCGCCTGCGCCGCCGTATTTCACATCATGACGGCCATCCAGATGGGGCTGAACAGCTTTGTCTGGGCCTTTGGCTCCACCTATCCCGCGATCATCTTCTGCTGGTATCTGCTCCATGGCTGAACCATCGGTTGGTAAAGTCCTGACGTCTGTGGTCTCAAGCCTCCGGGAGGGCGAGAGTTGCCATGCTGGACGAGGTTGCCCCTTGGCCGCTGCGCTGGATCGTCGACGAAGACGGCCGCGACACAGGGTTTGCGATGCTCCGCAGGGAAGTCCCCAATGGGAGCCGCGCGGCCTTCGACGAAATGGCCGCCAGCCACCGGATGATCGGTTTCACGCATTATGGGCCGTTCCCGCTGTACCACGAGGCATACGACGGCAGGCGAAAAGGCAAATTCCCAAAGAAGGGCTGGCAGCGGCCGGAAGTTCGGGCATGTGAGGCCTGGGCGCACTGTTTCCGCGAGCCCGCTCGCTACCTGCCGCCAGGGAAGCCGCGGATCTTCATCAGCGGGTCGGATTTCGTCGACCACGAGGCGAAGTGGGCGGCCGCGCACGCCGAGGGCAAGCCCGCCAAGCGCTGGGACCTCATCTATAGCTGCCTGCCCACCTGGTTAAACGAGCTGCAGAAGAACGTGGACCTGGCCAGGGCCTGTGCGCTGCGGCTGGCCGGCGCCGGCGCGCGCATCGTCATGGTGGGGCGGGCCGGCACGCCCGGGCTGGCCTACCACCCGAACATCGACCACCTGCCGCAGCTCACCTGGCGCGAGTTCATGCGGGTGACCGCCGCGTCCCGGGTGGCGTTCCTGCCGAACTGCTGGGACGCCTCGCCCCGGGTCATCACCGAATCGCTCTCGGTCGACGTGCCGGTTCTGGTCAACCGCCAGATCCTCGGCGGCTGGAAGTACGTGGCAGCGGAGACGGGGGCCTTCTTCGACGACGAGAACGACGTCGTCGACGCCTTCTTCGCCGTCCTGGACAGCTCGCTGTCGCCACGGGACTGGCTGCTCAGCAACGGTTACGGCCAGGACGCCGCGGCGCGGCGGCTGGCCGCGGAGCTGCGGGCACTCGGTGACCCGCCGGGGGACGGTGCTTCACTCGCCGGAACCATACCGTGCGGAGAACTGGCCTACGCCCTGCCGACCAGCTCTGCCCCCCAGGCCGCGTGAGCGCCGGCACCGCGAGCCCGGACCTGCGTCCGTTGCTCGCCATCAATCCGCACGCCCCGGCCGAACTGATCGCCGAGCTCGGCCGCCGCGCGCTGCCCCGGGTACGGGCGGCAGCCGCCGCGAACCCGTCGGCCGCCCCGGACCTGCTGGCCAAGCTCGCCACCGACGAGGACGACACGGTCCGCCGGTGCGTGGCCGCCAACTGGTCGTGCCCGCCCGAGTGCCTCACCCGGCTCGCCTACGAGCACCCCCACTGGATCCGGGTGGCGGTGGCGGCCAACCCGGGCACCGAGCCGGGCATGGTCGAACTGCTGGCGGTGGACGACGTGGACCTCGTCCGCGGCGCCGTGGCCGGCAACCCGCTCTGCCCGCAGCCGGTCCTGCTCGCGCTGGCCGCCGACAAGGAGCGGCGGGTCCGCGACTGCGCCCTGCAGAACCCGGAGGCACCGCCGGAGGTGCTGACGACCGCCTACCGGTCCGAGGTTTTCACCTGCAGGCTGCTGCTGGCCGGCAACCCGGCCGCGCCGCTGGACATGCTCGAGGAACTCATCGGGGATCCGCATGCCGCCGTGCGGGTCGCGGTGGCCCGCAACCCGCACGCACCGCCTGCCTTGCTGGCCCGGCTCGCCAAGGACGAGGACCAGATGGTGAAGTCGACGGCGCTGCGCCACCCGTCGGTGCCATACGGGCTGATCGTGCACACTCCCGCCAGCCGGAACCCGGTGCTCCGCAAGGCCATCGCCGCCAACCCGATGTGCCTGCCGCAGCAGCTCACCACGCTGGCGGCCGACGACGAGCCGGACGTGCGCCGGGCTGCCGCCGGCAACCCTGCGCTGACGGCGGGCGGGGCCTTCCTGCTGGCCGGCGACGGCGAGGAGACCGTGCGGGCGGCCCTGGCCGGAAACCGGTCGGTGCCGTGCCCGGTGCTGGCGGAGCTGGCGTCCGACGCCGAGGCGCTGGTGCGGCGGCGCGTCGCGTTCAACCATGCCGCCCGGCCGGCGTTCCTGGACCTGCTGGCCGGTGACGTCGAACCGTCGGTTCGCGGCGGGGTGGCCCGCCATCCGGCGGCCACGGCCGCCACACACCGGCGCCTGCTCGCGGATCCGGTGACCGCGGTTCGCGAGGCCCTGGCCAGCGGATCCCGGCACGAGGGCGTGCTGACCGAACTGGCCGCCGTGGCTGAGCAGGCTGCGGCCGACCAGGCCACTGCGGAAGCCCTTGCCGTCCCGGCTGAGCAGGCCGGGCAGGATGAGCAGGCCGGGCAGGCCGGGCGGGATGAGCAGGGCGGGCCAGAGGTGAGCTAGGGCAACTGGGGCAACTGATTGTGCAGCTGCGGGTTGCCCTGCCCCCGGTTGCCCGGGCGCCGGTTGCCCTGCCCGCCGCTGCCCTGGCGCGGCTGACCGCCGAAGCGCTGCGGGACGATGGTCTGCCGCTGGTCGCGCAGGTTGAACGGGCGTGGCTCGACGTGGTCCCGGTGGACGAGATACTCCTTCACCAGGCGCTCGGTCTCTTCGTCCGCCTGCTTCTTGAGCCGGGGCTGGGGCAGCGTCATGTCCGGGTCCAGCGGGATGCCGAGGAAGCCGAACACATCCCGCAGCGTCTTCTCGCAGGACTCGGCCATCTCCTCGTAGCAGATCTCCAGCGGGACGACGCCCGAGCTGTTGAAGAACTCGGTCCACCGCCTGTCGTGGTCGATCACGGCATTCTCGAGGTACCGGACGTGTCCCCAGTCTGGCTCATCGGGCATCGGGATCGGGCGGATGAACCGCCCCTCACCCGTGCCCTCGTCCTCCTCGGCCAGGTGGAACCACTGGTCGCTGTAGGTGGCCCGGTAGTAAGAGATCGCCTGGCGGACGGTGTCGTCCCGGTAGAGGTAGATGTAGTGCGGATGAGGAAGCCACTGCTCGACCACCGCCTCGGCGCAGGCGCCGGGGTCGCCGCCGGGCAGCGACCGCAGCTCGCCGGTGAACCACTCGAACTGGTACCAGTGCAGCTTCACGCCGAACACGCCGTTGGCGGTGGTGGCATGTTCCAGGGCGGCGGCGATGTACTGGCTGTAGGGGCCCTTGACCGGGATGCCCCATTCCTTGGACCACTGCACCCGGTGGTCGGGCCGGAAGTACTCTTCCGGCCGGCCGGCCAGGTCGGTCTGCTCGAGCAGGTCGGCGAGCAGCCAGCTGCCGCTGCGCGGCAGGGTGCACAGAAGGTAGCTCTTCACCGGGTCACCGGGACGACTGGTCGGCGAAGAACTGGAGGGCGGATCTGCCGATCTCCAGGAGTGTCTTCTCCGGCGCCAGCGGGTGGGTGATGCCGGCCCGCACGTCGCGCAGCGCCTGCTCGAACGGGAGGCTCCGCATGTAGGAGCGGCTGCCGAGCAGTTCCATGGCCAGCTCCACGATGCGGATGGACGACAGGATGACCTGGCGCTTGGCCAGCATCGTCGTGGTGAAGTGGGTGTCGGTGCCGACCGCCTCGTCGGTGGTGTCGGCGATCAGCGCGTCAAGCGCCCACCAGGCCGAGCGGAACTCGTGCGTGAGCAGGCCGGCGATGTGCTGCTGCGCGGGCTCGCGAACGCCCCGGGCCGCCGCCATCCGCAGCGCCCTGTCCCGCATCGCGCCCGCCGCGCCCAGGTAGACGGCCGCGATCACGGTCAGCGCGATCTGCAGGCCCGGCAGCCGGTGGCCTGAGCTGCCCTGGTCGACCACCTGGGCCAGGGGCTCTTCGGGTGGCGGGCCCACCGGCTCATCGGGTGAGCTGCCCTGGCCGGAGCGCCGGCCGGGCAGCGACCAGATCGGCTCGAGGTCGAGGATGTTGTCGTCGGGGACGAACGCGTCGGTGAAGGCCACCGGGTTGCTGCCGGACCCGCGCATCCCCATGGAGTCCCATTCGGGGATGATCTCGAGCCCGGGGTCGGAGGTGGGGATGAGCACGGTCGTCGTCCACCGCTGCTGGCCATCGTCGATGGCCGCCATGGTGGCGACGACGTCCGCACCGGGCACGCCGCTGACGAAGCGCTTGCGCCCGGTCACCAGCAGCCCGCCGTCGGTGGGGGTCGCCATCACGCCCGGATTCGACGGGTCGGCGGAGCCGCTGGAGGAAATGATCAGGTTCTCGGTGACCACGCGCCGGAGCGTGTGCTCGACCTCCCGGTCGCCCAGCCGCCAGCGCCAGGCCAGCGCCAGGACGTTGTGCTGGTGCATGGCGATGGCCAGCGAGGTGTTCGCGCAGTAGCGGGCCAGGGTGGCCTGGGCACGGCAGACCGTGCCGAGGTCGTGGCCGCCGCCGCCGAGTTCCCCGGGCACGGCGATCATGCCGTAGCCGCTGGCCTTGATCGCCTCGTAGCCCTCATCGACGAAGCTGGCCTCGCGGTCATGCCGCGCCGCGTGCGGCGCCGCCGCCGCGCCGATCCGCCGGACCATGGCGATGACGTCGGCCCGGGTCTGCGGGATCTCCTGCTGACTGCGCGGCGAGTCGGTGACCGTCATCTACTGGCCCCTCATGCCGGCCAGCACGGGTTCGGCGTCGAGCTGTGCCCGCGACGTGGGCACCCCGTTGGCAGCCTGGCCCTGGTGCCTGGCCACCAGGTCCTTGACCCGGCTCAGGTCGGCCCGCAGCTCGGCCTCGGCCCCGTTCCAGTTGCTGTCGCGCTCCACGATGATCGCGACCGGGGTGGCCCGGCCCAGCAGGTAGTCGAGCAGCTCGAACACCTCGTTGTGCACGGCCTGGGAGTGGGTGTCCACCCACTCGCCCTCGATACGCCTGCCCCCGGCGAGGTGGATGTAGCCGATCCGGTCCGGTGGGATCGCATCGATGAACCGCAGCGGATCCACCGGGCGGTTCATCGAGTTGATCCAGGTGTTGGTCAGGTCCAGCAGGCAGTTCCACTGGTCCGAAGCGTCAAGCAGCCGGAGGTAGAAGTCCTCGGGCGTGTAGCTGGAGCCGGTGATCATGGTCTTGGTGGACAGGTTCTCCAGGCACGGCCGCCGTCCGGTGATGTCCACCATCTTCGTGATGTTGCGGCAGCACGCGGCCAGCAGCTCATCGTCGAACAGGTTGGGTGCCAGGTGCCCGAGGGCGCGGCCGGTCACGCCGGTAAGGGCGAGGTGGTCGCTGTACAGGATGGCGCCGATGGTGTCGGCCAGCCGCCGGATCTGCCGCAGAAATTCGTCGTCGGGTCCGTGCACCGAGGCGGCATTGCCGCACAGGCCGTGCACGATCGTCGGAACGCCGGCCAGTGTGCGCAGCTCCCAGGGGCGGGAAAAGCCGGTTTCGCCGAAGTAGCGGTCCGCGACCAGCTCGGCACACTGGATCACAGGTTGCTCACCCTGGAAAAGCCCGGAGAGCTCGGGACGGTACCCGGCACCGACAAGAGTCATGACTTTGATCCCCTTACAACACCGTGGGTGATGAGCTTCCCGAGGAGGGCCTCAGGAGTCGTGCCCGTGCCAGTCGTGTCCGTGCCAGTCGTGTCCGTGCCAATTGTCGCGCCGATCTGCCCGGCCGTCACCTCTCCCGGCCGCGATCCGATCAGCTCCACGGCGCGGGCGGCCTCGTCATCGATGCGCAGGACCATTCCCTCGCCCTCGTCGCCCTGCTGGAAGCAGAGCAGATTCGTCGGGTCGGGGCGGAGCCGGGGGAGCATCTGCGGCGTCCGGATGGTGCGGACGTCCCAGCCGAACGTCTCCACGGCAGCACTGCGGTGCAGCCACAACGGCCGGTCCCGGTCGATCTGCCGCGGGTTGAGCGGTGGCTCGTCCGGCTCGGGCCACAGCGGCCCTTCGGTATTAAAGGTCCGCATTCGCAGCCGTTCGAATCGTGCGACATCCGCGATAATGTCTCCGTGTGGGAGGCGGCTGGCGAGTTCCCGGGTCTCGTCAACGACGAAGCCGGCGAACCGGAGCATTTCCGCAGCCGTTGAATCTACCGGCGCATAGGCATCGGAATAATCCTCGACCAGCGGGGTTGCCTCCTCACCCAGCAGCAAGAGGGTAAGGCGCATCGCCTGCCGCAGGCTCCGTTCACGCTTACGCACAAATCCGGGCATGAGTTCGGCCAAATCACCGGCCATCTGTTCCAGTGCGGTGGCCTCGGCCGGGGTTAGGTCGAAGTAGGTGGCGAAATCGTCCGGTGCGTCCAGGATCATGTCCCTGGCACTGCGGCTGGTCAGCACGACGCCCATCGCCGTTTCGAGATCACTGCGCACGATCATTGCCCCCAAGCCGGTGGACACCCTGCCCTACCCCGTGAAACACGTGGTGATCGTATCTTCTGGGTACACGCTCCGCAACGGGCTGAGTGGGCTCCCGTACCCCGGCGAGCGGGGCCTGGAACCGGGGCCGGGCTCCCGGGCCGCTGGCGTCCGCGTGCACGCCGCCTGTGCAGGCCTATATATAGGGCGTCCGCGCACCGGTCATGGAACCACATACAGTGCCGGTGCAACCACGCATAGTTATTGACACAAAAACGCCAATAACAAGAGTGCACGTCAGCGGCCAACCCCAGAAGATCTGACGTGGGATGACACTCCGCAAAGGGCCTAATCAGCACACTTTCAGGCCATCCAAAATCCGGGTCAGCGCACGCTAATAACCGGAAAGATTGTTACCGAGGGGGCTGGCTAAACGTAACCGGCGGAGTTGAAACGTCCGTTGACACCTAATTGACCACGATGGTATCTCTGACGGCAGCCGGGAGGGTATGTACGGCTGCCAGGGAACAGACCACAAGGGGTGAGCATCGTGTCCGACGAGGAACTCGTACATGGGTACTTGGCCGGGAGGATCAGCCGACGGCGGCTCATCCGCGGCCTGGTAGCCACCGGCCTGAGCATTGCGGGCGCCAGTGCGTTCGTTGATGCATTAGGAGCAGGGACGGCCGAGGCGTCAACGACGCCGGGATCGACCACGCCGACCCCCACCCCGACCCCCACTCCGCATCCGACGCCGCACCCGACTCCACACCCGACGCCGCATCCGACGCCGCACCCAAC
>DATGGU010000049.1:0-24306 GCA_035308365.1 Streptosporangiaceae bacterium | reverse complement strand
TCGGTGGCTGCTTTGGTGATGAGGTCGAGGCTGTCGTCTTGGGGGAGGGCGGCCTGGCGTAGTGCGGTGTAGAGGTGTTCGTAGGGCTGGACGTCGGTGGGGTCGGTGAGCACCAGGTCGGAGGTGACCGAGTCGGCGGCGACCACGGTGGGGTCGCCGGGGTCGGGGTAGGTGTAGAGGGAGAAGGTGCAGCGGGGCACGGTGTAGCCGTCGATGCGGGCGGCGATGGGCAGCACCCGCAGGGCGATGTTGGTGTCGCCGTTGACCACCTGGGCCAGGTGGTAGAGCTGCTTTTTGAACACGTCGGGCGGGGCGGTCAGGCGGCGGATGGCCATCTCGTCGATGATCACCTCGTAGCTCGGGCCGCCGGGGCGGCGCAGCATCCGCTGCCGTCCGGCGTTCCCCTCGACGATGCCGTCGATGGTGAACTTCAGCGGCCCGAGTGTGGCATCGGCATCCCAGCGGGCCCGGACGAACTCCGGTGTCTGGAGCAGCCCGGGCATGAACGTCTGTTTGTACTCGCGGATGCTGGTGGCGCCCGCTTCCAGGTTCGCGAACAGCGCCTGCCGGTCGCCCATCTGCTTGGCTGGCTCCCACCAGCCCTTCTCCCCGGCCTCCCGGGCGATGGTCATGATCTGGGTCCACCGCTCGCCGTCCACGCCCAGCGCGTCGAGGATCTTCATCACGCTGGCCTGGTCGGTCGAGTGCCCGTTCTCCAGCCGGGAGAGCTGGATCTTCGGCTCGCCACTGCGCTTGCTGAGCTGGTCGTGGGTCAGCTTCGCCTGTGCCCGCAGGGCTCGCAGCTCCGTGGCCAGCCGCAGCCGCCGCACATAAGGACTGATCATCCACACCCTCCGGGTAGACGATTCGCCGCAGCGTGCGAATCTCTGAATGTTGACGATACTTGAATCTGCGCAGATTCTGTATCTCCACGCTACACCCAGTGTCAGTCAGGTTCTCAAATTTGACGTGAATCATCTGTAACCCTGTATGTTTCAGCACTTGGAACGGTACAGTCATACTTACTGCAGACACGCTTCGGAGGCTGGTGGTGACGGTGAGCGAATCAGCTCAGGATGCTGGGAGAGAGCAGTGGCCTGAGATCGACACGAGCGTCGCTCATGTCGCTCGCGTGTATGACTTTCTGCTCGGTGGCAAGGCCAACTTCGCCGTCGACCGGGACGCGGCGGAGCGCGCCTATGCGGCCTGGCCGGGCGGCCTGGACGGCGTCCGGGCGGACGCACGGGCCCACCGGGCGCTGCTGGGCCGGGTGGTCCGCTATCTGGCCGCTGAGGAGGGCGTCCGCCAGTTCCTCGACATCGGCACCGGCATCCCGAAGGAGAACAACGTCCACGAGGTCGCCCAGCGCGCCGCCCCGGCCGCGCGGATCGTCTACGTCGACTACGACCCGATCGTTCTCGCCCATGCCCATCAGTTGCTGACCAGCACTGCCGAGGGCGCCTGCGCCTACATCCGCGGCGACCTGCGCGAGCCGGCCCAGATCCTGCGCGAGGCCGCCGCCACGCTCGACTTCGGCCAGCCGGTGGCGATCCTGCTGTTCGGGATCTTGCACTTCTTCGCCGAGACCGGCGACATCCGGGCCATCCTCGCGGCACTCACCCAAGCCGTCGTTCCAGGCAGCTACCTGGCCATCACCCATCTGGCCAGAGACGTCGACAGCGACGCCCTGACCGAGACCTTCGCCCGGCTCAACGAGCAGATGAGCGAGAGCGTCACCCTGCGCACCCAGGACGAGGTCCGCGAGCTGCTGGCTGGCATGGAGATCATCCCGCCCGGTGTTGTGCAGCTACCGCAGTGGTGTCCCGACGGCCCGGCCGATGCTCACTGCCCCAACCGTCCGCTGCCCATGTGGTGTGCCGTCGGACGCAGGCAATGAAGACGGACGGACCAGACGAGGTCTGACCCGCACAGCAAGACCACCAGGTTTCCGCGCTGTCCGCGGAATCCGGCCGCACCTGGCCCGGCACCCAGACGGTGCTCACCGGCGACCCGGCAGCGATGAACTCGATCTCCAACCCGACGGCCGTCGTCCCGTCCACCCAGAGCTTCGGTCCCCACGGCCGGAGCTTCTCGCACTCCTTCCCGGCCAACTCGCTGACCGTGCTCACGCTATCCACCGGCTGACGGCGCCTGCTGATCAGGACCTCGCCGCTGTCCCGGCCCGGGGACGCTTTCACCAGCGCCCGGATCGCAGGCGGCCAGCTGACGTCGCACCTGTTCGGCCTCGGGCGCTTCCAGTTCGCCGAAAAGGGCCAGGGCGTGCTGCCAGTGATGGCGTGCCCGTTCGTGATCACCGGCAGTGTGGTATGCGCGACCGAGACCGTTGTGTGCGCAGGCCTGATCGTAGGGAACCTCTGCCTGGCGGGCGAGATCCAGCGCTCTGCCGAAGGAGGTGCGGGCCTGGCCGGGGTGGCCCCGGGCCAGCATGACTTCACCCAGGCCATTGAGCGCTTCGGCCTCGTCAGCGAGGTCGCCCATCTTCCTGAAGAGGGTCAGAGCCTGCTGAAAGTAGTCGGCGGCCTGCCGGTGACGGCCTTGCCGCAAGCTGACCTGCCCCAGGCTGGACAGGGTTTCCGCTTCACCGGCGCAGTGGCGGGTTACCCGGAACAGGGCTAGCGCTTGCTGGAGACGAACGGCCGCTTGCTGGTAGCGGACCTCCTGCAGATCTATGACGCTGAGCCGCATAAGGGTGTACGCCTCGCCGACGCGGTCGCCGGTCTCGCGGGACATCACCAGGGCCTGGCTGTAGCGGGCGGTTGCTCCTGGGTAATCGCCTAGCCGCTGGGCAGCGCGCCCCAGGTTACTCAGCACACGAGCTTCAGCGGACCGGTTGCCGGCCTGCCTGTGCAGGACCAGCGCCTGCTGGAGGTGGCGGACAGCGTCCGGGTAGCAGCCCTGCTGCAACCCGACGATACCCAGGTCGCCCAGAACCCGGGCCTCTCCTCGCCGGTTGCCCACCTCCCGGAAGAGAGCCAGCGCGCGCTGAAGTCCGCTGACGGCTTCTTGCTGGCGTCCCTGCCAGAAGTCGAGACCTCCGATGCTGGCCAAGGCCTCCGCCTCCGCGGACCGGTCACCGGTAGCCCGGGCGGCGCGGAGGGCATGACCGTGCACGGTAAGTGCCTCGAAGACGTACTCGATTTCAAGGTAGGGGTTCAAGGTGGCGGCCAGGCGCGTGGCATGGCCAGGCCAGCCATGCTCAGCCGCATGCGCTACGACAGCGGTCAGGTTGAGACGTTCGCTATCCAGGTACGCCCGTGCCTCGGCCGGATCGGTCGCCGCCGGGACGGAAACCGGCGGCGGCAAGGTGCCGGCCGGCTGGCAGTGTTCGGCCGGGAACATGGTGCCCGTCATGGCGGCGGCCGCCTGCAGGTAGTGGTCGAACAGCCGGGTCAGCGCCGCGTGCCGTTCCTGTTCGCTGCTCAGGCCGGCCGCGAGTTCGCGGGCATAGGCACGCAACAGGTCGTGCATGGTGTAGCGGCCCTTTCCGGCCGGCTGAACCAGGTATGCCCTGGACAGGACGTCGATCGCCCGGCGTGCCTGGCCGGGGGAGCAGTTGGTGAGCGCCGCGGCGGCGTAGGGCTCGAAGTCGGGGCCTGGATGCATGCTCAGCAGGCAGAATGTCCGGACGGTGCCAGCGTCCAGGTTCCGGCAGGACCAGGAGAACACAGACCGCACCGCGGTGCACGAATCACCCCCGGAATCGAGCAGGTCCAGCCGGTATTGCTGATCGGCCAGCTCGGCTGTGAGTTCGGCGAGAGGCACCGCCGGGCGGCTTGCCGCGCGCTCGGCGGCTACCCGCAGCGCCAGCGGAAGGCGGCAGCACTGAAGTGCCAGCCTCGCGGCCGCATCGGGGTCACGGTCCACCGCCGCGCCGATCAGTGCACGCAGCAAGCCGACCGCGTCCTCCAACGGCAGCAGGTCCAGGTCCAGGCGTGTCGCGCCGTCCCTGGCCACCAAACCGGGCAGGGCGTCGCGGCTGGTCACGACGACCGTGCAGGACGGCGAACCTGGAAGCAGCGGCCGGACCTGCTCAACCGAGCGGGCGTTGTCGAGGATCAGCAGGATCCGCTTACCGGCCAGCGTGCTGCGGTACCGGGCGGCGCGCTCGTCCTGTTCAGCCGGGATGTCCCGGCCGGGCACGCCGAGGGAACGCAGCAGCCTGGCCAGGGCGTCGCCGGGAGCCATCGGCTGGCCCGGGGCGTAGCCGCGCAGGTTGACATACAGCTGCCCATCTGGGAAGCGGTCTATGACCTGGTGTGCCCAGTACACAGCTAAGGCGGTCTTGCCGACACCCGCCGTCCCGCCGATCGCGCTGATCACCACCGTTCCAGGCGTTTCCGCACCCGGTTCGCCGATCAACTTGGTGAGCGCGAGCAGTTCGCCGGACCGCCCGGTAAAGCTCGCCACCCTCGCGGGCAGCTCGCACGGCACGGTGGCATGTGCTCGCGGTGCGGGTGCTGGTTCTGGTGCGGCCAGGGCGGGGTCGGCGCAGAGTACTTGCTGGTGGAGCTGCCGTAGTTCGGGTCCTGGTTCGGTGCCAAGCTCGTCGATGAGCACCTGCCGCGCCTCCTGGTAGGCGGCCAGTGCCTCGGCCTGGCAGCCGCACCGGTAGAAGGCAAGCATGAGCTGGGCGTGAAAGCGTTCCCGCAGCGGATGCTGCGCGGCCAGGGCCTGCAACCCGGCGACCAGTTCGTCATGGCGGCCCAGGTGCAGCGCGGCGTCGGCCCGCCATTCCTCCGCCTGCAGCCGCAGTTCCTCCAGGCCTGGCACTTCCTTCCGGAGCAGCAGCTCAGAGGACACATCGGCCAGCGGATTGCCGCGCCACAGGCCGAGCGCCTCACTCAGCAGCCCCTCCGCCCGGGCCCAGGCGCCCTCCCGCAACGCGGCGCGGCCGTCCCGGCACAGGCCGCGGAACCGCAGCAGGTCCACCTCGTGCTCCCCGGCCTGCAGCAGGTATCCCGGGTGCCGGGTCACCAGCCGGGCCCCCGCCCGCGGCCCCAGCACCCGCCGCAGCCGCAGCACGTGGGACCGCAGCGTGACCACAGCCCCGGCCGGTGACGCTCCGTCCCACATCACCTCGGCGAGCGCGTCGGCCGCAACCGGGTTACCCGTATTCAGCAGCAGGGCCGCGAGCAGCACCCGCAGCCGTCCCCGTGGCACGTCGACCGGTGTCTCTCCGTCGTGGACCAGCAATGGTCCCAAGATCGCTAACCACATCCCCTGTCCGTACCCCGCGCTGAGCCCGGTTTCACCCAAGTTCAACAGGACTTGAACGCGCTTCCTGGACGCTAGGGCCGTGGATGCCGCAGTCCGTCATCGAGACAGGAAAGAGGCTGAGACGAAGCCACACCGGAGGTGACCCGGCAGTCCCGCCTGTCAAGGTGCCGACCGAACCTCCCTGCCAAATAGCTGTTGGACACGCAGTGAAGGGAGGTGAAGGGAAATGAGTCTGATCGCGACCGCGGCCGACCGGATTCTCGGTGTCATTGTGCCGCGCGCCGACGCAGCGGCCAACAATTGTCCCGGGAGTTGCTTCCGGCAGACCTGCTATTGCAGCGGCGGATTCTATTACGACAGATGCGTCACTAGCACTCGCGAGTGTGTGGGCTGCTTCAAGACAGTTTACCGGTGCTAGTAACGGAAAATGCCAGTAGGGCTGTGGCCCTGCGCAGGGCCACAGCCCGCCGGATCAAATCTGCTAGAGATTGGAATCGCCATCGCTATCCTGATCACGGCAGTTGCCCTGGTAGGCGTTTTGTGCCTGCTCGATCTGCTGCTGACATTCGGCGTTATCCGCAGGCTGCGCGAGCACACCGGCCTGCTGTCCGCACAAGGGAGCACGGTGCCGGTGCTCGGCCTGGAAACCGGGAAGTCGCCGGCCACGTTCTCGGCCGTGACGACTTCTGGGGAAATCGTCACGGATGCGGCTCAGCTGCGGATGGTCGCGTTCTTGTCGTCGTCGTGCTCGGCTTGCCCCGAACGGGTGCCGCCATTTGTGGAGTACCTGAGCAATTATCGCCTCGGCCGGGACAGCGTGCTTGCCGTCATTCAAGACGGCCATGACGAGCCGGTGCCGTACCTGGACCAGCTCGCCGAGGTGGCGCTCGTCTGTGTGGAACCGGCTGACGGCAAGGTCTCCAAGGCCTTCGAGGTAAACGGGTACCCGCTGTTCTTCTTGCTCGACGCGGACGGTGTCGTGGTCAAGAGCACCTACGACCCCGCCATGCTGCCCGCGCCTGCCGCGGTGTGAGCCGGTGCACGGTCATCCGGCCGCACGCGCGGTACGCGCTGCGGCCGCCATGCCGTGCCGGGCAAATCCTGGGGTGTTCGCCGCTCAGTTGCTCATCACGGTGGCCACCGGCCTGGCCCCGGTAGCGGCTGCCTGGCTGCTGCGGTCGATCTTGGACTCCCTTACTGGCAGCGGCCGGCATCCGGCCCTGCCGCTGCTGGTGGTGGCGCTCGCCGCCGCCGGCGGTGTGCAGCAAGTGTTGCCGGCCGTCGCCCAGTACCTGTCCGCGCAGTCGGGCCGGGCCATCGAGCGGCTCGCCAAGTCGGAACTGTTCGCGGCGGCCGGCCGTCTGGCGGGGCTGCGCAGGCTTGAGGAGCCCGCCTTCCTTGACCGGCTCAACCTGGCCCAGCGGGTCGCCATCGACGGGCCGAGCCAGGTCTTCGCGGGTGTTACCGGTGTGATCCAGTCCGCGCTGACCGTGACCGGGTTCCTGGCCGCGCTTCTGGCGTTCAGCCCGGTGATGGCGCTGGTCGTGGTGGCGGCCATGATCCCCGGCATCTTCGCGGAAATGAGCATCGCCAGCCGCCGTGCGGCAATGCTCAGGGGGATCAGCCACGCCGAGCGGCGCCAGTACTTTTATGCGAACCTGCTCACCAGCCATGCTGCGGCCAAGGAGTTGCGCCTGTTCGGCCTGGGCACGTTCTTCCGCCGGCGGATGCTGGACGAACTGCGGATCATCCACCGGGCGGGTCAGCGCGTTGACCGGCGCCAAGCCGTGGCCTACAGCGCGCTCGCGGCACTCGGTGCCGTGGTGGCTGGGGGCGGCCTTTGGTGGGCGGTCTCGGCCGCCGCCCGGGGACGGCTCACCGTGGGCGACGTGGCCATGTTCGTGGCCGCGCTGGCGGCGGCCAGCACCGCGCTGGGGACGATCGTCAGCAATGCCGCGATTGGCTACCAGGCTGTGCTCACATTCCAGTCCTATACCGAGATCGTGACGGCGGGCCCGGACCTCGCGGTGCCAGCCGATCCGGTGCCGGCACGCCCACTGCGCAGCGGTATCGAGTTCGACAACGTGTGGTTCCGCTACGGCCCGCACTGCCCGTGGGCTCTGCGCGGTGTCAGCCTGGTCATACCGCACGGTCAGGCGGTCGCCCTCGTCGGGCGCAATGGCGCTGGCAAGAGCACCCTGGTCAAGCTGATGTGCCGGTTCTACGACCCCGACCAGGGCCGGATCCTCTGGGACGGGGTGGACCTTCGCGATATCGACCTGCCCGGCCTCCGGGACCGGATCAGCGCGGTCTTCCAGGACTACATGAGTTACGAGCTCAGCGCCCGGGAGAACATCGCAGTCGGCGATCTCACCCGGGCCGGGGAACTGGAACATGTGATGGCCGCGGCCAGCCGCGCCAACGTCCACGACACGCTCGCCGCGCTGCCGAACGGTTATGACACCTTGCTGACCTGCACCTATTTCGACCTGGCCGATAGGGAAGATCCGCAGACCGGGGTGCTGCTGTCGGGCGGGCAGTGGCAGCGGGTCGCGCTTGCCAGAGCCTTGCTGCGTGGCGGGCGGGATCTGGTGATCCTCGACGAGCCGAGTTCGGGCCTGGACGCCGAGGCCGAGTACGAGATCCACGCGGGCCTGCGGGCACACCGCAGCGGCAGCACCTCGATCCTCATCTCGCACCGGCTGAACGCGGTGCGGGACGCTGACAGCATCGTGGTGCTGGACGGCGGGATGGTCGCCGAGGAAGGCCACCATGACGCGCTGATGGCGCGCGGCGGCAGGTATGCGCACATGTTCTCCCTGCAGGCACGCGGTTTCGCCAGTGGGGTTCCTGATGCCGAGATGAGCGCTGCGTTCGGAGGGACCGGCGATGGATGACTTCGGTGTGGCTGTGCTCAGCCTGGCCGCCTGCGTTTTCGGGGCCTCGGCGGCCGCGAAGCTGAGAAGCGGGAAGACCTACCGTCTGTTCCGTGACGGGCTGCTTGCGACCAGGCTGCTGCCCCGCCGTTTGCTGGCACCGGCTGCGGCGGTGCTCGCCGGTGCTGAAGCGCTCGTCGCCGCCGGCCTGTCCGCCACGGCTGTGCTGATCGCGGCCTCGGTGCCCGGGGCGGCCTCGCTCGCCGAGTTCGCGCTGGCAGTCACGGCGTTGCTGAGCTCGCTGCTCACGGCTGGGGTTGCGGTGGTTATCCGCCGCGGAACCCAGGCCACCTGTGCCTGCTTCGGCCCCGGTCGTGGCCGGCAACTCGGGCGGGCTCACCTGGTGCGCAACCTCAGCCTGCTGGCCGTGATCTGCGCGGGTATGGCCGGGATTGCGCTGGCCCACGGGCGGCCCGCGGTGGCGGGCGCGGTTCTCGGCGCCATAGCCGGCGCGGTGGCGGCGCTGTTGTTCATCCGCTGGGACGACCTGGCCGAGTTGTTCGCGCCATCCATGGGCGCCGCGCAGACGGCTGGGGGAGCCGGCCGGAGGCACTCCTGATGTGGCGGTACGGGCTCGCGCTAGCAGCGGGTACCCTGCTGGCGCTGGTTACGCTGCGGCAGCGATTCGTGATCATCACCGTGACCGGGGACAGCATGGTCCCGGCTCTGTCGCCCGGCGACCGCGTCCTGGTCCGCCGGGTTCGCCCCGGCCAGCTCCGCCGTGGCCAGGTGGCTGTCGTGGAGATGCCAGACGGCAACGGAGACTGGACCGCGCCGCTGCGCGGGCCAGTGAGCCGCCACCAATGGATGATCAAACGAGTAGCTGCACTGCCGGGGGACCCCATACCCCGGGGCTGCCTGCCGGGGGCGGCAGATGCCGCGGGCCGCCTGATCCCGGACGGCAAGCTCTTCGTCATCGGAGACAACGCCACATCGAGCTACGACTCACGGCAGCTCGGATACCTCCCCAGCGAACGCCTGCTGGGTATCGTCATCTGCCGAGTCCACGCCGAGCCGTTCGACATCACCCGCTACCCGACGGGCAACTCTGCCTTATCACCGGCCGGCCAGGGAACCCGGACACGGGCTCCCTGGCCGGCCTGGCGGTGGTGCTGCTTTCTCAGGCGGCGCGCAGGGCAGAGTGGATGGCCGGATTCTGGACGATCGTGATGGTCGCGGTGGCCCGGCGGATGGTCGCGTTGGTGGCCGCGGACAGGTTGAAGGTGAAGGTTCCCGGGTTGGCCAGGCCGCAGTTGAGCAGGTCGACTCGTACTGCCTGGATGGTCTGGCCGGGGGTGAAGGTCAGTGTTCCGGCCGTGCTGCCCGGGTTGGGCACGCCGACGTAGGTGTTGTTGCACCCGGTGCCGGAGCTGGCGGTCCCGTTGGCGGTGGCATACTTCACCGTCACCGTGTTCTGGCCCGGAGCGCTGAGGGTCACGGGGAGATCGACATAACCGGTGGCTTCACCGACGGTCGTGTTGGGCGGCGCGGAGATCTTCGGTGCGGCGACTGCGGTGGCCCCGCTGGCTTCGATGGTGATGGTGGCGGTCTTTTGCACGATGGTGGCGTTGACGGGACTGGACAAACTGACGGTGAAGTTCCGGGTCGGGGCGGCGCCGGCCCGGTCCAGGATGGGCACGGTGATGTTCTGCACGCTCTGGCCGGGCCCGAAGGTCAGGGTGCCGCTGGTGGCGGTGTAGTCGGTGCCGGCCAGTGCGGTGTTGTCCTTGGTGGCGTAATGAACGGTCACGGTGCTGTTGGAGGTGGCCCCGGCCGGGCCGCCGAGCAGCACCGGCACGCTCACGCTGCCGGCCAGGTTGTCCACATAGGCGCTGCGGGCATACAGGCCAGGAGCGGTGCTGCCGGCCGCCGGGTCGCCCACGATGCCAACCCGGGTGCTGGGCCGCACGATGGTCGCGTTGGTGGCCGCGGACAGGTTGAACGTGAACGACAAGAAGTCACTCAGATGGCAGTTGAGCAGGGTCACGCTGACCACTTTGGAGGTCTGGCCTGGCCCGAATGTCAGGGTGCCGTTCACTCCCGTGTAGGTGTTGTTGCACCCGGTGCCGGAGCTCGCGGTGCTGTTAAGGGTGGCGTAGTTCACCGTGACCGTTCGAGTACTGGATGCGCTGAGGGTCACCCGCAGATTCACATGACCGCTCGCCTCACTCACGATCACATCCGGCGCAGCGATGACGTTCGGCGTGCCAAGACTCGGCTTCAGGGCGATGCTGGCTGTTACCGCCGCGGCCGGTGAAGCGAACAAGCCGACGGCGAGGACCATGCCGGCCGCTACTGTCAGCGGCCGGCCGGCGACAAGCTTGACTGAAACTGTGACGAGCTGGAGCATACGCACCGGGTCGCCACCTCCCCCCAGAGGGCCCGCAGGCCGGCCGGCCCCTGACCGGGACAGGCGGAACTGCTGGCATCGGCGAATAATCGCAAGTGGGGGCGGGGACTCCGCTCGCAGCGCTAAGTGTGACAGCCTGCACAGCCAAAGGCAATGTAACGACCGCCGGCCGGGGCAGGCCGCCTGCCAGCTGGTCTGCTCACGAAGCCGGCCGCCCCGGCCGGCGGTGTGCGTGGCGCCCGCCGCGCTGGCAGGCCAGGCCGCCAGGGCCAGCAGCGCCGAGACGCCGAATGGGGGATGCCAGGACGGATATCGGCATCCTTGTCAGATCCCAGCCATGGGAGTAGATTCGCCACATTCTGCGCCGTGCAGTGAATGCTGCTTTCACGTCTGCTTTCCGCGAATCGACGACGAAAGGGGAACGCAGATGATTGGCCTATCAGGTACTTTTATACGCTCGCGTTCTGCCAGGGTGGTGACAATCGCCACGGCGGGCGGGCTCGTGTGTTTCGGGCTGGTCGGCGCCTCGGCCGCGCAGACCGCTAAACCGGAGCCGGGAGGCTCGCCGCTGACCGCGCATGTGTGGGCCAAACCGCATGCGGCCGGCGGGCTGGATTGCAACGGGATGAGCCCGGTGCAGAAAACAGTCCTTCTCAATGAGGTATGCACCGACATCAAGGGCATGTACGGGATCCACAACAAGTTCACCTGGGGTGGCCGGTTCTACGACAACGGCCGCTACATCGGCCACGACGAGCCGCTTATCCGGTTCCTGTCCTCGCGCAACGGTTCGGGGAACGACATCGTCTGGCACGAGACGCTTGGCAGGGACCCGGCCGCCCTGCCGACCGTGCACAGACCCGGCCATGACCGGACGCATTACGTCGAGCTGACGCCCGCGCCCTGGTTCGGGATGGCGCTGTGCAACCCATTCTCGTATCCGCAACTGCCCTGCCAGCCGGAGAGTGACAAGAACGCCCCGGCCACGGTCGACGCACCCGTTCCGCCGGGCGTGTACCCGGGCGCCGGCAGTTCGTTCCTGGAGATGCAGTTCTACCCGCCGGGAGAGGCGCCGTTCCCGGACAACATCAGCTGTGACAACACGCACTGGTGCGCATCCCTGCACATCAACGATGCCGAATGCACGGTGAACTTCGCCATCTGCAACCCGAACTGCGAGGAGCCGACGAACTTCGCGTTCATCCAGACCAACGGGGTGCCCACCGGCCCGCCGAGCCCGCAGCTCTCGGACGTGGCGACCAACACACCGAACAAGCACACGCTGCTGATGAATCCGGGCGATCACCTGGTGGTGCACATCTCGGACGCGGCCGTGCCCGGGGAGCCCGGCCAGAAAGCCCTGAAGCTGACCATCAACGACCTCACCACCGGTCAGTCCGGCTTCATGCAGGCCTCGGCCAAGAACGGGTTCATGGCCACCAGCATCCAGGACTGCAGCGGCACCCCGTTCAACTACCAGCCCGAGTACAACACCGCCCGCCCGAGGAACATCGTGCCGTGGGCGGCGGACCAGCTGGCCGTCGGCACCGAGTTCGAGACCGGCCACTTCGAGGGATGCACGAGCCTGGCCAAGCCATTCGTGGTGCCTATTCCGGGTTTCACGGATGTGTCCTGGAACAAGTGCTTCGGTCCTTATGAGCATGCGGGCGAGCGCGACCCCAAGACCCCGGAGACCGGGGACGCGCTGTGTTACCCGAAGGGAGACAAGCACTTCGGGAAGGCGCCGCCGAACGTCGTGACAGGATGCCAGGACAACTTCTTCCAGAACGGCGACCTCGACTTCGACGGCAGCCCATACTGGCCCGACTGGCCGACCTCGGCGAAACCCAACCTGTTCCCGTCGACGTTCTTGCAGGCCCAGCCCACCACGAACGGCGCGGGGTACGCCCAGTTCCAGATGCAGACGGATGCGGCGCTGTCCGAGGCAAGCTGCCACTTCCCGGACCCATCGGGTTGCAAGGTCCCACCGCCGGCCGCGCCGGGCAAGTTCTACCCGTACTGGACGCTCACCAAGTCCTGCGTGTGGGAGTTCGGCAACGTGACGAACGGCAATACGTTCGGCAAGCAATCCCAATACGGCTCAATCATCCGCAAGGTGGGATACCCGCAGCTGTTCGGCCCGATTCGCAGCAATCAGTGCGCCTGATCAACAATCAGTGCGCCTAATCAGAAATAAGCGATAAGCCGAGCGGCCGCCAGGACATTCCGGGCGGCCGCTCGGCTTGGACGCCCCGCCGCCGCTGCCGTGCTATCGACGCCGGGAACCCTTGGCCACCAGCGTCACGATGAGGATGACAACCACCGCGATCAGCCCGGCGATCAAGAACGTGTGGAGCAGTCCAGAGATCCAGCCGACGGCCATGAAGGCGACCCAGACGGCGAGGATTATGCCGAGAATTGTCCAGATTATCCGGCCCATGTGCTTAGTATGCGTCCGGCGGCGAGCCGTCCACCAGGGATCCGGCATCCTGCCGTCACAGCCGGGGAGATCTGTTTTCCCTGACGGTTCCAGCTGACCAGCCGCTCATCCCGGCCAGCCGCGGAAACCGCTGGTTTCCATGCCTCCGCCGGTCCGGCGTTTGCCCTGCTGTTGCCCGTCAACTGCCCATGACCTGTCCTTGAGCCGTGCTGCCGCCGGTCGCACGCTGTGCCTGAACGCCTCTGGGGGGCGACGGACGTCTCCGCCCAGAGGCATTTGGGCACCGGAGACTCCGGCGCTCTGTCTGTGCGTGAGGAGGATCGATGCCCAGTTCTGCCTCTTCCAGGCCCGGCCCGGCCGGATCGCGCCGGCGCCGCTGGCTGACGGGAGCGGTAACGCTGCTGGCCGCGCTCGCGATGGTGGCCGGCCTGAACGGGCTGGCAGCGCCGATAGCCTCGGCCGGCGTAGCCCGCACCGCCGCCCACGCGGGGGTGGCGGCACACTCGCCGGCCGCTCACACGGCGTCCGCCCAGCACACCCACGCCCGGCTCAGACCGGTCATCCGCACCGCGGTCCGGCACGATACCTCGCCGAGGCTGCGCACCATGAAGCCGCTCAAAAAGCTGCCGGGACGCAAGCTCGGAGCGCTCCCGCTGCGGAGCCCGCCGCACACCGTAGGCCGCCACGTCCGCACCGCTGACGTGCAGCGCGGCAACAAGGTGACCACCGAGGACATGCCAGCCTTCGGGCAGAACTTCGAGGGCGTCGGCAACCTCAACGGCGTGCTGCCGCCGGACACCAACATGGCGGTCGGCCCGAACGACATCGTGCAGACGACCAACTTCAGCTTCGCCGTCTACAACAAGCAGGGCAGCGCGCTGCTCGGGCCTGAGACGATGGGCACGCTGTGGCAGGGCTTCGGCGGGCAGTGCGACCCGGCGGTGGACCCGGCGGCCAACGGCGGCGACCCGGTGGTGGTCTACGACGAGCAGGCCAACCGGTTCATCATCACCCAGCTCGCCTACCCCCAGCTCGAGCTGGGCAGCGGCGGCTTCCACGAGTGCATCGCGGTCTCCCAGACCGGCGACCCGACCGGCGCCTACTACCGCTACGACTTCCAGTTCAGCTCCGACACCCTGAACGACTACCCGAAGTGGGGCGTCTGGCCAGACGCCTACTACATGAGCAACAACGACTTCCTCAACGGAGCGACGTTCACCGGCGTCACGGTGACCGCGTTCGACCGGGCCGAGATGCTGGCCGGCCAGCAGGCCACCGACGTGCAGTTCACCATCGGCTCGCAGTATGGCAGCCTGCTGCCCAGTAACACGCAAGGTGCCGCGCTCGGGTTCAGCCCGCCCGCGGGCGCGCCCAACCCGTTCTTCATGTCCTGCGACGCGGCCAACGGCGGCCCATGCTCCAGCGACCAGCTGGACGAGTGGGACTTCCACGTCGACTGGGCCAACCCGGCCAACTCCACCTTCGGCAACAACGGATCGCCGAGCCTGACCATCCCGGTGGCCACGTTCAACTCCAACCTGTGCAACTTCAGCCGGGACTGCATCCCGCAGCCCGGCACCAGCCAGGGCCTGGACGCGCTGTCGGACCGGCTGATGTACCAGTCGGCCTACCGCGACCTGGGCAACGGCACCCAGGCGATCGTGCTCAACCAGACCGTGAACGTCAGCAGCGGCGGCAACCAGGCCGGGGTGCGCTGGTATGAGCTGACCAACACCGGCTCGGGCTGGTCGCTGGCCCAGCAGGGCACCTACGCACCCGATTCGGACAACCGGTGGATGGGCAGCGCGAACATCGATGCCTCCGGCGACATCGCGGTCGGCTACTCGGTGTCCAGTTCCGCCACGTTCCCCTCGATCCGGGTGGCGGGCCGGCTGGCCGGCGACCCGGCCGGGCAGCTCGCCCAGGGCGAAGCCACGCTCATGACCGGCGGCGGCTCGCAGACCAATGGGCTCGCCCGCTGGGGTGACTACAGCGCCATGCAGGTCGACCCGACCGACGGCTGCACGTTCTGGTACACCAGCGAGTACCTGTCGTCCACCAGCGACTCGAACTGGCAGACCAGGATCGGGTCGTTCAAGTACCCGTCCTGCACGGCCGGCCCGCACGGCACCCTCACCGGCACCGTGACCGACGCCAGCAACGGCAACCCGATCGCCGGCGCGACGGTGTCGGCCGGGACCGCCGGCTCCACCACCACCGGCAGCAACGGCACCTACAGCATGGTGTTGCCGGCCGGCAGCTACACCGAGACCGTCTCGGCCTATGGCTACGGCACCCAGACCGAAACGGTGCAGATCACCGACGGCGCCACCACGACGCAGAACGTCGCGCTGACCGCCGAGCCCACCGTCAACGTGACCGGCACCGTGACCGACGGTTCCGGGCAGGGCTGGCCGCTGCACGCCAGCATCGCCATCGCTGGGCGGCCCGGCGGGCCGGTCTGGACCAACCCGGCGACCGGTGCCTACAGCGTGGCGCTGCCAGAGAACGCCACCTACGCGCTCACGGTCACCACGGACCTGCCCGGTTACCAGGTGGTCAACGACTCGGTCACGGTCGGGACCAGCGGCCTCACGCACAACATCGCGGTCCCGGTCGCCGCGTCCTGCACCGCGCCCGGTTACCAGTTGGGCTACGGCACTCCCGTGCTCAGTGAGTCGTTCGACGACTACACCGGCGACGGCGGAAGCACCCCGCCGTCCGGCTGGACGATCCAGGACAACAAGGGCAACGGCGAGGTGTGGGCGTTCAACAACCCAGAAAACCGGGGCAACCTGACCGGCGGCTCGGGATTCTTCGCAGTGCTCAACTCCGATCAGTACGGACCCGGCACCAGCCAGGACAGCTCGCTGATCACGCCCGCGGTCAACCTGGCCGGCGATGCCAGCCCGGTGATCCGCTTCCACAACGACTACTTCGGGTACCCGGGGCAGACCGCCGATGTTGACGTGAGCACCGATGGCGGGACGACCTGGACGAACATCTGGCACCACGCCAGCGACAGCGTGCGCGGCCCCGTCATGGAGACCGTGGCAGCGCCGCAGGCGGCGGGCCAGAGCAACGTAGAGTTCCGCTTCCACTTCACCGGCGCGTTCGGCTGGTGGTGGGAGGTCGACGACGTCACCGTGCAGAACCAGACCTGTACCCCGGTTTCTGGCGGCCTGGTCGTCGGCAAGGTAACCGACCCGAACACCGGCAACGGGCTCGACGGGGCCACCGTGACCGACACCGATCACCCGTCGGACACGGCCACCACCGCGGCCAGCGCCGACCCGGCCATCGGTGACGGCTACTACTGGATGTTCTCGTCGCTGACCGGGTCGCACCCGTTCACCGCGGCCAAGGCGCCCTACCAGAGCGTCACCCAGACGGTGAACGTGACCGCGGGCGGCTCCACCCGGGCCGACTTCGCGCTGGCAGCCGGCAAGCTTTCCATCAGCCCGGCGTCGATCTCGTCCACCCAGGTGCTGGGCACCACCACGAACAGCACCATGACGATCACGAACACCGGTAACGCCCCGGCGTCCGTGAAGCTGGACGAGCGCGGTGGCGCGTTCCAGATCCTGCACGAGCAGGGCTCGCCGCTGAAGCAGGTGGGCTTCGGCGAGGACGGCCAGGCAAGCCCGGCCTTCCTCGGCGGTCACGCCCCCGGCGACGGCCCGGTCGTGAACGCCGGGCCACCGGCCGACCCGACCTGGGGCACGATCGCGGCCTACCCGACCGTGGTCATGGACAACTCCGCCGACTTCATCAACGGCAAGGAGTACTCGGTAGGCGGCCTGAACAGCAGCTTCGCCCTCATGAACAACGGCTATGTCTATGACCCCGGGCTCAACACCTGGTCCCCGATCGCCAACATGCCAGTGGCGCGGGAGAAGCCAGGCGTGGCCGCGGTTAACGGCAAGCTGGTTGTCAGCGGCGGCTGGAACTCCTCCGGCACGCCGATCTCCGAAACCGATGTATACGATCCGTCCAGCGATAGCTGGACCACCGTGTCGTCCAACCCGCACCCGGCGACCGCCCCGGGCGTAGCGGTCGTCGGAAACGACGCCTACTTCGTCGGCGGCTGCTCGGACTCCAACTGCACGGCGTCCTCCAACGTCGAGGTCTACAACACCTCCAGTGACAGTTGGTCCAGCGCGGCACCGTACCCACACGCCGACTCCTGGCTGGGCTGCGGCGCGATCAACGGCAAGGTGTACTGCGCGGGCGGTGTGAACGGCAACACCACCTACAGCGACGCCTACGTCTACGATCCCGGATCGGACTCCTGGAGCCCGATCGCGAGCCTGCCGATCGACCTGTGGGCTGCTGTCGCAGGCGCGCCGAACGGGATGTTCGTGGTCAGCACCGGCGTGACCAACGGGTTCAGCACCATCACCAACCAGGGATACGCCTACGACCCGACCACCAACACCTGGTCCTCGATCCCGAACGCGCAGTTCCCCCGGTACCGGGCGGGCGGCTCGTGCGGGTTCTACAAGATCGGCGGCTCCTCCGGCGGGTTCAACCCGACAGCCGACTCCGAGCTGCTGTCCGGCATGACCCAGTGCGGGACCACAGACATCCCATGGATGTCTGAGAGCCCGACCACCGCAACCCTGGCCCCCGGGCAGAGCGTCCAGGTGACCGTCACGCTGTCGGCCACCACGGCCGACCAGGTCACCCAGCCCGGGACCTACACCGCGCAGATCGGCTTCGAGCAGAACACGCCGTACAACGTCAACCCGGAGAACGTCACGATGGTCGCGACCCCGCCGTCGAGCTGGGGCAAGATCACCGGGACGTTGACCGGTCTGGACTGCTCCAACAAGTCGGCCCCGCTGCGCGGCGTGATCTTCGCCACCGGCAAGAAGGGATACTCGTTCAACCTGCGAACCGACCCCAACGGCAACTACGCCTTCTGGGCGCCCGCGGGTTCGGCCCCGTTCACGCTGGTCGCCAGCGCGGCCGGCTGGATCGCCCAGACCAAGAGCGTCAACATCAAGGGAGGTAAGACCACCACGGTCAACTTCGTCCTGCGACCGCAAAGCTGTTAGCGGTCCGTTCAGCCAGCCGGGCCCGCCCCTCGTTCGCGAGGGGCGGGCCCGGCCACTTTTGGTCCATCGCTGCTGCCCGCCAGCGCGGTAAGCCCACGCCCGTCCGGTAAGGCTCGAGACCGGTGTGGTCCAGGAGCCCGGCCGGCGAAGCAGCAGCCGGGGCAGGCGCCGCCCCGGCGGAACCGTCCTCGTCGCCCAGGCGGAATCCAACTCCCCGGACCGACTCGAGGAAGAGGGTCACACCCGCGGCGCGCAGCTTGCGGCGCAGCCGCTTGATCGTGGCGTGCAGAGCCGAGGGGTCGCCCAGCCAGTTGCCGCCCCAGGCCGCGTGGTAGAGGCGTTCATAGGACCAGACCTGCAGCGGCGGCCCGGCCAGGCTGGCCAGCACCGCCCGTTCCAGCTTGGTCAGCGGGAGCGGGATTCCGTTCCAGGTCACAGCCTGGCGCAGCGAGTCGATGCGGAGCCCACCGTAGGTGATCGCCGGGTCTTCCAGGCCGGGGTTGGGTTCGCCCTCGCCGAGCGTTCTTGCCGCGCTCGCGTGATCGGGGAACAGCAACAGGACTGACTCTCCTGGCAACTGCCTGGCCAGGTCCACCCGGGCGGAGACGTCCCGCGTCACTGCCGCAACGGTGAGCTGGTCGCCACGCCTGACCTGGATGGCATGGACTTGCTGCACCACCACCAAGGGGCCGCCTCTCATCCGGAATACCCGCTATATCCAGACGTCATGACGCTGACATCTCCCCGTCGGCGGTTGCAAGAGGGGCTGATGTTCAGCTTCGGGACAGATGTCCGCAAGATGACGGTTTCGGCTGCGGTCAGGCCACCGGCCGCTGCAGGCGTGTGCTCATCGCAGCGGTTGTAACGCTATGGGCATGATCAGCGCTTTTTGCTGGTGAGATGCCGAACCACCACCAGTTGACAGGTCAGCCTCTCGCGGACGTGGCGTGCGATGGCGGCATGTGCGGCAGCGGCAGAGGCCGAAGGTCAGGTTCACGACAGTGTCCGGAACATGACTGACACCGTATGGGGTGTGGTCGGCATCCTCGAGCCCGAGGAACGGCTCTACGAGGCGCTCATCCTTCGCGGGCAGGCCAGCGTTTCCGACCTGGCGGCCGAGTTCGGGTTCACCAGGAGCCGCGTATCGCGAATCCTGGGCCGGCTTGCCGACCGGGGCCTGGTCACCCATCTGCCCGGCCGGCCGGCCCGGTTCTCCGCGGTCATGCCTGACGTCGCGGCCTCCGAGCTGATCGCCGCCCAGGAGAGTCAGTTGCGACGGCTGCGCGAGTACGCCGAGCAGCTTGCCGCGGCCCGCCGCGCCAGTTCCACTGCCCGCCATCCGGCCGAACTCATCGAGGTGATCGAGGGGCCGGTCAACGTGCACAAGGCCTTCACGCGGCTGCACCGGGAGGCCCAGACCGAGATGCGGGTCTTCGACAAGCCACCATATGCCGCCGCCGAATCACTCGCAGAAGGCAACTCCGAGGAATACCGGCTTCTCGCCGAGGGACGGGTCCGCTGCCGGGCGCTGTATGACCGGGCCGGCCTCACCCAGCCGGAACGGATGGCCGAGATCTGGAAGGGCATTCAGCAAGGTGAACGGGCCAGGGTGGCCGGCTCGCTGCCGATGAAGATGGCGATCTGCGACGACCGGCTTGCCCTGATACCCGTCTCGGCATCCGGCATCAGCGCCGAAGAAGCCGCCTACCTCGTTCACCCCTCCTCGCTGCTCGACGCCCTCTCGGAACTGTTCGAAGCCACCTGGGAGAAGGCTGTCCCACTCAACCGCAGACTCACATCCAGTGGCAACGGGCAGGTCCTTACCAAGAGTGAGCGTGACATACTCGGCCTGCTGGCGGTCGGCGTCACCGACGAAACCATAGCCAGGACCTTCGGATGGAGCGTCCGGACGGTACGGCGCCACGTGCGAAGGATCATGGAACAGACCGGCGCCGAGACGCGCTTCCAGGCGGGTATGGAAGCCAACCGCCGCGGCTGGGTCTGAGGGCTGCGGACAGCTATTTGGGCTGGGTTAATAAGCTCTGGCTGGGAGATGCGGTCACGTCGTTGGCGTCGACGAATGCCATCCGGTGGTTGTAGGTGATCAGGTAGAACCGGTCCGAGCCCGGGAAGTCCGTCCTGTCGTAGGGTGCGGACCCGTCGATGTTGGCCGCGTAGTACCAGTCGCCGTTGAAGGCGGGCCCGCCTGCCACGTACGACTGGCCTGCCTTGATCGTGTAGTTGTCCGTCGGCGCGTGCAGTGGCGGCGGGAACTCGGCCTCCTTGAGGAACTTGGCCGGGTAATCCGACGTCAGCGGGTAGTCGTCCACGTACAGCGGGATGGACGACAGGCCTGGCTTTGGGGTGATGACGATGGGCGCGCTGGCCGGCATCGCGGTGGCGTCCGGGCCCGGCGGGTTGTAGAACCAGCCCTCCGTGCCGGCGTACCAGATCGCGGTCCAGTCGCCGTGCCGCCCGGCGACTACGTACTGCTCGCCGGCCGGTGCTTTGTCACCCCAGTCGTTGGCGCGGATGGTGCCGGGACCGGGCGGTGTTCCCACGTACGGGTCGCCGTGCAGGTACGGATCGGACAGCAGCGGCGCGGAGAAGCTGGGCGCGGTGTGCAGCCAGACGAAGCTCACCGGCTGTTTCGGCTGTTTGACGTAGAAGCTGCCCGGCGGGTTTTCGTTCAGGTGTGCCCACTCGGGGCCGTGGTAGGGGCTCGGGTAGGGCGTCAGGTCCTGGATCGGCTCGGTTCCGGTGACCACGGTCTGGTTGGCGAACCAGTTCGGGTCGATCGTGACCACGTTGCTCGACGGCGGCGCGGTCGGGTGGACCGGCGCGCCGATCAGCGCCATGAACAGGCCCCAGTTCCAGTAAGGGCCGGGATCCCAGTGCTGGCTGGCGATGCAGACGTCGCAGTTCCCCCCGGGCACGTTGTCGTGGCCGAGTATGTGTGCCCGGGTCCGCGGGATGTGGTACTTGGCCGTCAGCCAGCGCACCAGGGCCGAGGTGGCCCGGTACATCTGCGGGGTGTACCAGGTGGCCCCGTGGATGGCGAAGCCCTCCTGCTCGATGCCGATGGAGTGCTGGTAGAACGCGGGGTTGGCGCTGTCCCAGGCGATGTCCTGGTCGGGCACGAGCTGGACGACCGTGCCGTCCGAGAACACCTCATAGTTCGCGCTGGCCAGGTAGGTCGGATCGTGGAACAGCCACAGCGTGCCGTCCCCGGTCTCCTCGTTGTCATGCAGCGTGATGTAGTCGAGCTTGACGTCCTTGGGCCGGTAGGCGATGTCGTGGTCACCGTAGAAGCCCTTGCTCGAGCCGTACTGCCAGTAGCCGCTCGGGCTGTAGATGCAGTGCAGTTCCGCCGGGCACTGCGGCTTGGCGATCTGCGGCGGGTCCATCACCGGGTTGGCGGGCGGGATCGTGACCGGTGCCAGGTGCAACCGGAAGATCGTCCACGGCTCGGAGTAGGCGCCCGGGTCGGCCTTCAGCGTGACGACCTGGCCGCTCCTGGTGGTGCGGGTCACTCCGGCCCGGATGGTCTGGTACACGCCGTCGGCGAACACTTGCGCCTCGTACGGCTCGCTGGCCTGCGAGTACGCGGCCACCGCCACGTACCAGGCGCTCGGGCTGGCGGGCAGTTGGCCGTAGTCGTACTTCTTCTCGTAGGCCGCGAGCAACGCGGCACCCGCGTCGATGTTGGCCGCGGGGTTCGCCTTCACCGCCGCGGCCGGCAGGCCGGCCAGCGAGGCGGCGGGCGCCAGCGTGTGCATGGCGGGGGAGTGCAGCAGGTCGCTGGTCCGCTCGGCATCGCCACCGAAACCGTCCGCCGTCAAGATGGCCGTGGTCAGATCGGTCAGGTTCATCGGGCCGTAGCCGCCGGCGTACCTGGGCTTGCCGGCGTTGGTCTCCCACAGCGACTCCTGATAGGACACGCCGAGCAAGACCTCCACCGGCATCTGGTACCTGGCGGCCGCGTTGGTGAAATCCTGCTGCAGGGAACTCGTGCTGGCTGGTGCCTTCGCCGCGACGGGGGCGGTGGATGTGACGGCGGCGGCGGACCGGGCGGCCGGCGACAGCGCGACGGCCACGCTGACCGCCACGGCGGCCGCCAGCCAGCCGCGCCCATCATGACGAGGCCTGAACACGGGCAGCTCCCTTCGATGCGCGGACCGACTGACGCAGTATGGCGCGTGGGATAGTAACAAGTCCATAAAAGCCAGCGAGAAATATTGACCGTCTTCCAGCCGCCCGGACTGGCCATCCCTGACCACGTGAAATCTTTACCGAGGCTCAGCCAGTACGTCATCCTCCTGCCAAGCCGGCAAGCCGGCTGCCCGGCTACATGCCGGCCGAGCCGTCGATGGCCTCGCGGAGCAGGTCGGCATGCCCGTTGTGGCGCGCGTACTCCTCCACGAGGTGCTGCCACATCCACCGCACCGACATGGTCTTGTCCCTGAACGTGAAAGTCTCGTCCAGCTTCGCGCCCTCCAGCGCGGCATCGACGGCACGGCACTCGGCCCGGTAGCACTCGAAGTCTTCCTCGGCGCGGGCCGGGTCGGCTTCTTTGAAGTCCGCGTCCGGGACATCGGAGCGGTAGTACAGGTCGGGTATCTGCTCACCCCGGTAGGTCTGCCTGACCCAGCCGCGCTCGGTGTCGCTCATGTGCCGGACCAGGCCGAGCAGGGACAGGCTCGACGGTGGCACGGAGCGCTTGGCCAGCTGGCTGGCATCCAGCCCCGCGCATTTGCGCAGCAGGGTGGCCCGGTGCCAGTCGAGCCAGTCGCGGAGCATCTCCTGCTCGGGTTCGTTGCGGCGCTCCGGATAGCCCTCCGAACGCTCGACATCGGGTGCGGTCCAAGTCACGGCGGCAGCCTATGCCCGGGTTTGCGCCGGGCGCCAGCGAGTTCTCACCGGCAGCGGCGCGCCCTGGCCCGGCTTGCGGCCTGACGCGATATAACGTATCGTCCCGATATATCGGCTCGATATATCGGGCTGCCGGTTTGCCGTAGCCCGGCTGACGCGGGAGGTGCGATGAGGCGGATCGACTATGACACGGAGCAGTACCAGGACTACGCGCGTGGCCGTGCGCTCACCGGGCAGCAACTGCAGGCATGGATCAGCGCCTTCGGATCCCTGCTGCCCGGGCGGCGCCCGCTGGCCGGGCTGGACGTCGGCTCGGGGACGGGCCGGTTCACCCCCGCGCTGGCGCGGGCGTTCGGGCCGGTGACCGGCGTCGAGCCGTCGGTCCGCATGCGCGAGATAGCGCAGGCGCAGTCCCCGCACCCCGGTGTGCGGTATCTGGCCGGCTCTGCCGAGGACATGCCAGTTCCGTCCGGCAGCGCCGACTACGCGCTCATGTTCTTGTCCTGGCACCACGTCCAGGACAAGCCCCGGGCGGCCCGGGAGCTGGCAAGGGTGCTCAGGCCTGCCGGGCGGCTGCTGCTGCGCTCGAATTTCAGCGACCACATACCCCCATCAGGGTGGTGGCTGGAGCACTTCCCCCGCGGCTTCGAGGTGGACGCCGCGATGTTTCAGCCGCTGCATGAGGTCATCGCGACCTTCACCTCGGCCGGCTGGCGTGTTGCCAGCTTCGGCACGGTCATCGAGCCGTCGTCAGGCACCGTCGGTGAGATGCTCCAACGGCTGCGCCTGCGCACCCATTCGACCTTCGCTTACTTCACTCCCGACGAGCTGGAGACCGGCTTCCGCCGCCTGGAGCAGGTTATCGCCGCAGACCCCGGCGCGCCGGCGCCCGCGGATCCCGCGACCCTGCTCACGCTCGAACGGCGCTAGTCATGCCTGACCCAAACCTGCCGTTGCAGGGCTCTGGGACCCGTCACGGCGCTTAGGGCCGGCCAGCTAGAGCGCAATGGTGGAGGTGCTGGCGTGCAGCGCGGGTGTGAGGCTGCCGTTCGGGAGCCTCCTGTGAGGCAGCCGGCATGCGCGGACCTCTCGGGCGGCGTCCGCTGCGGATTGTCCCGGACGCCATGCGCCTGTGGCATGGCCCATCGGAATGAGGATCGCTATGGCCACTCCCTTTCGACCAGCACCGTCCGCCGGGGGCGCGGCGCGAGCGCTGACGCCGGCGGAGCCGGGGCAGCCGCTGGCGGAGTGGACCGGCACGGGCTGCGAGGTGCCGGGGTTGACGTTGCCGGGGTTGTTTGAGGCGCAGGTGGACCGGGCGCCGGGGGCGGTGGCGGTGGTGGGTGGGGGGGCTGGGCTTAGTTATGCGGAGCTGGATGGGCGGGCTAGCCGGCTGGCGCGGTATCTGGT
>DATGGU010000048.1:0-2421 GCA_035308365.1 Streptosporangiaceae bacterium | reverse complement strand
GGCCCTGCGCAGTCACCGGCTGGCCGCCGACGCCCGCGACGCCGGACGGTTCGACGCCGAGATCGTCGAGATTTCTACCGAACGGGCCGTGGTTCGTCACGACGAGGGCATCAACGCCAGCCTCACCGCGGAGGAACTGGCCGCGAAGAAGCCCGCCTTCCGCAAGGGCGGCACGGTGACCGGGGGCAACTCCTCGCCGCTGAACGACGGCGCGGCCGCGCTCCTGCTGATGTCGGAAGACGCCGTGCGCCGGTCCGGGGTGACCCCGCTGGCTCGCTACGCCGGCTCCGCGGCGGCCGGCGTGCACCCGGACTACATGGGGATCGGCCCGGTGCCCGCCATGCACAAGGCGCTCGGCCGGGCCGGCTGGCGGCTGGACGAGGTCGGCCTGCTGGAGGTCAACGAGGCGTTCGCGGCCCAGTCGGTGGCCGTGGTGGACGAGCTCAAGGCCGACCCCGCCCTGGTCAACGTCAACGGCGGCGCGATCGCCATCGGCCACCCGCTGGGCTGTTCCGGAGCCCGGATCATCACCACCCTGCTGCACGAGATGCGGCGGCGCAGTACCTTCCGAGGCGCCGCCACCATGTGCATCGGCGTCGGCCAGGGCATCGCCTCCCTCTGGGAATCCGCCTGACCGAACCCGGAGCTCGCCCTAGCCCGGCGCGCTTCCCAACTACGTCGTTGTCACAAGGGTGCGGCTCCTTTGGAGTGAGGGTCAGGCGGCGAGGTCGAAGCCGGGCTGGTAGCGGCTGAGGTGGTTGCGCTGGTGTTCTTGGCGGATGTGCCAGGCCCAGTAGGCGTCGTGGTCGCCGCTGGCGTGGATGGCGCGCAGCCAGAGGATGGCCTGGGCGCCGGGCAGGCCCCAGCGGGCGCCGGTGATGCCCATCCGGTCTTGGACCAGGTGGCGGCAGGCGCCTTCGATGACGCCGGTGGCGATCGGCCACCCGTTCGCCAGGGCGCGGGGGTAGTCCATCCAGGGCTGCTTGGCCTGCAGGTAGTGCAGGGTGGTGCGGATGATCTTGGCGTGCTCGCTGCCCTGGGGCGGGTGCTCGGCGGCCAGGGCCTGGATCCGGGTGATGACGTCGCCGGCCCGGCCGTGCAGGATGTCCAGTCCCTGGGCGGTCACCCAGTCTTCCATCGCGGGGTCGCGGGGCTGGTGGAAGCACCAGGCGGCCTTCCACAGGTATTCCAGCACGTGGATGAAGTCGACCAGGATGGTGATGGTGATGCCGCGTTCGGCGGCCTGGGCCTGGAACAGGCCGATCTGGTGAATGTCGCCGTCGGCCAGGCCGATCCAGGTCCGGGCGTATCCGGGGTCACGGCGGCCGGCCTCGTCGAAGGCCTTGGCGATGGTGATGTCGCGGGCGGCGGTGATGTCGCAGGTGTACCAGCGGTTCACCGCCGCCGGGGCGGCCGGGCGGGCGCGGGGGTCAGGATCGGGGTGCATGATCTGCTCCGGGGTGCGGGCCGGGCCGTCCGGCACGGCGACGTCGAACACGGCGGCGGTCTCGGCCATCCGCTTATGGCCTTTCTCCCCGGTGCCCCGCCGGTGCTCGAAGGTCTGGGTCCGCTGGTCCGGGGCCTTGGCCCGGCGGCGGCGGGCCTCGGGCCGCATCGCCACGCCCTTGCCGTCGGCCGAGATCACCAGCGGCGCCCGCTCCTGCCCGTCCCCGCCGGCCGGGACGGGCAGCTCCCCGGGCCGGCCGCCCGGGTCCTGGCAGAACCGCTCCGCATCGGCGGCCGCCGCCGCGGTGATCTCCTCCAGCTGCCGCTTGCCGATGCTCACCCCCGTGACGGCCAGCATGAACTCGTGCGCCTGCGCATAGGACCCGGACCGGCAGAACATCTCCGCCAGCCGCTGCAGCGCCCAGGAGTACCCCAGCGGCGGCAGGTTCAGCACCGCGTCGCGCGGGAACAGCGACCCCGCGCCTTTCACCCCGGACCGGTACCCGATCCGCCGCACCCGCACCGCACCCAGCCTGGTGATCACCGTCCGGGCATGACCGTCCTCCGCGCGGGTCCGCGTCACCCCGTCAGCGCCGGCCACCCGCGCCAGCCGCACCTCCGCCGCGGCCTGAGCATCCAGGCCGAGCTGAACGACCCGGCGCAGCAGCTCCCTGCCATCCTCGGTGACCAGCACCTCCATCTCATCCAGCGTCACCGCCCGGACCGCCGCCCCGGCCAGCCGGGCCAGCCCGGCCGCCACCGGCCCCAGCCCCGGCACCACCAGCTCCGCGCTCGCCACCAGCTCATCCAGCCCGTACTGTTCCACCTGAGGCTTCCCTTCCGCCGATCCGGATTTCGCAACTCCAGGACCATACGGAACGGAAGCCTCACCCGCTCCCAGACACATCACAGACCAGCGCCACTACCGCAACACCATGACAAACGACGCCTCACTCCAAAGGAGCCGCACCCTTG